>NZ_JAAN01000001.1 GCF_000559025.1 Luteimonas huabeiensis HB2
AACCCGGCTCCCTACCCGATCAGAACGCCTCGGGGTGCGGCCCGCCGAGCGTCCCGGTCAGGCGGGCCGATTCGTCTCCGGCGCCTTTCCGGTGCTCGTGCCGACGATGCGCACGTAGCGCGCGACGGTGGCGGCGAGGCCGTCGTAGAGCGATTCGCCGATCAGCGCGTGGCCGATCGAGACCTCCAGCACGCCCGGCACCGCGGCCAGGAAGTCGGGCAGGTTGGCCTGGCTGAGGTCGTGACCGGCGTTGACGCCCAGGCCGGCCGCCTGCGCGCGCCGCGCGGTCTCGGCGAAGGGCGCGCACGCGGCCCCGCTGCGGCCCGCGGCCCAGCCCTCCGCATAGGGGCCGGTATAGAGCTCGATGCGTTCGGCGCCGATCTCGGCCGCACTCTCCACCGCGGCGCCGGCGTCGGCGAACAGGCTGACCCGGCAGCCCAGCGCGCGCAGCGCGGCGACCGGCTCGCGCAGCCGCGCGGCGTCGCGCGCGAAATCGAAGCCGTGGTCGGAGGTCAATTGGCCGTCGGCATCGGGCACCAGGGTCGCCTGGTGCGGGCGGGCCTGCGCGCACAGGGCCAGGAATCCGGGGTAGCCCGGTCGCGGCGCGGCGAAAGGATTGCCTTCGAGGTTGAACTCGACACCGCGCTGCCGGCACAGCGCGGCCAGCGCGAGCACGTCGTCGGTGCGCGCATGGCGGGCGTCCGGACGCGGGTGCACGGTGATGCCGTGCGCGCCGGCATCCAGGCATACGCCGGCGGCGTGCAGCACGTCGGGATCGCGGCCGCCGCGCGAATTGCGCAGCAGCGCGACCTTGTTGAGGTTGACGCTGAGCCGCGTCACGCGTTCGCGCGCCCGGCCGGGTTCATCGGACCGCACCGCCGGACCCGTCCTGGCCGTCGGCGGCCGCCGCGCGGCGCGCCTCGACCTCCTCGCGCAGGCGCCGCAGTTCCTGCGGGTCGATCATCATGGTGTCGTCGCGGGCCTGGTTGCCCACGCGCTGGGCCAGCAGCGACAGCACCCAGATCGCCAGGAACACCAGCGCCGCCGCCAGGCAGACCATCGCCAGCGCCACCGACTGGGTCGACATCGCGATCGCGAACGCGGCGATCGCCAGCAACAGGAACAGCCAGGGCATGGTCGCCTTCCCAGAGAGCCACGGACGCCAGCAGTCTACCCGCTCGCGGCCGTGGCGCAGGCCGCCGGCACCGCCGGCTGCGCCGCCGGTCGCCGCACGGGCTGGGCCGGCGAGCGCGGCGCGGGGGCGGCTACAGCAACGGCGACATCAGCCGCGCCAGTGCCTCCGGCAGGCGGTCGCGGAACAGCGGCCGCCGCGCCACTGGCCGCACCTGCGGCGCATGCGCGAACTCGCCTTGGATGTGGCGTTCCAGGCGCCGGGCGACGTCGCGATCGTCGAACATCACCGAGACCTCGAAGTTGAGCCGGAAGCTGCGATGGTCGAAGTTGGCGCTGCCCAGGATCACGATCGAATCGTCCACCAGCAGCGCCTTGGTGTGCAGCATGCGCGGGCCGTATTCGTGGATGCGCACGCCCGCGGCGAGCAGTTCGTCGAAGTAGGAGCGCGCGGCCAGCGTGACCAGCAGCGAATCGCTGCGCTTGGGCAGCAGCAGGCGCACGTCGAGCCCGGCCAGCGCCGCCGACGTCAGCGCCATGCGCGCGGCCTCGCCGGGCACGAAATAGGGTGTCACCAGCCAGACCCGGTCGCGCGCGGCATGGATCGCGCCCACGTGGATGCGATGGATCGCCTCCCAGTCGGAATCCGGCCCCGACGACACCACCTGCGCGGCGATGTCGCCCGGAGGCTCCGCGCTGGGGGTCTGCTGCGCGATCTCGTCGATGCAATCGGAGTCCCCGCTGGCGTAGACCCAGTCCTCGACGAAGATCCGCTGCAGCGGGCGCACCACGTCGCCTTCCAGGCGCACGTGCAGGTCGCGATAGGCGTCCTCGCGGTGGCGCTCGTCCTGGTCGTCGGTGATGTTGATGCCGCCGGTGTAGGCGACGCGGCCGTCCACGATCACGATCTTGCGGTGGGTGCGCAGGTTGATCCAGGGCCGCTGCCAGAAGCGACCGAAGCGGGTCGGGTGGAACCAGGCGATCTGTCCGCCCGCCTCGATCAGGGGCGCGAACATGCGCCGCGCCCGCGCGCTGCCGACCGCATCCACCAGCAGCCGCACCGTCACCCCGGCCCGCGCGCGTTCGACCAGCGCGTCGCGCAGCGTCTGGCCGATGCGGTCGCAGCCGTAGATGTAGTACTCCAGATGGATGTGACGCTCGGCGCTTCGGATGTCCTCCAGCAGCGCCTCGTATTTCTCGCCGCCGTCCACCAGCAGCCGCACCTCGCGCGCGGCCGAGGGCGCCAGGCCGCTCGCCGCCTGGCCCAGCCGGGCCAGTTCCCGCGCGTCGGCATGGCTGCCGAAGGCGTCGTGGCGGGCGTCCAGGTGGGTCCGGTTGTGCGCGCGGCGCAGCCGCTGGCGCTGGATCTTCTGCGGCCCGAACACGTGGTAGATCAGGAAGCCCACGTAGGGCAGCGCGGCCAGGCCGAGCAGCCAGCTCAGCGTGGCCACCGGCTCGCGCTTCTGCAGCACGATCCACCCGCCCAGCCAGACCATGTACACCACCCAGCCGGCGAACAGCAGCAACGGCAGGTGAGGCGTCTGCGCGATCGCGTCCCAGGCGCGGGCGATCAGGTCCAGCATCGGCGGGAGCTCCGGCGGCACGGTCGATGGGCGCACACGATAGCCGGTCCCGGCCCCGCGCGCCGGCCCTGGGGCCCGTCGCACGCGCTGAGACGGCGCCGGCGTAGCCTGTGCGGATGACCGCCACCGGACCCGCCGGCAAGCTGCGCATGCCGTCCGCGGCCCCGATCAAGGGCCGCGGCGCCGCGTCCTGGGTCGAGGGGCGCTTCGAGCGCCGCAGCGCGGTGGCCGAGGACGACGGCTGGGGCTGCCTGCAGGAGGACGACGAGGTCTTCCGCCCGCCGCCGCCGGCGACTCGGGTGACCGAGGAGACCGCGCGCCGGATCATCAGCCGCAACGCCTCGCCCGACGTCGGCTTCGACCAGTCGGTGAATCCCTACCGCGGCTGCGAGCACGGTTGCGTGTACTGCTTCGCCCGCCCCAGCCACGCCTACCTGGACCTGTCGCCCGGGCTCGACTTCGAGACCCGGCTGTTCGCCAAGACCAACGCCGCCGAGCGCCTGCGCGCGGAACTGGCCAGACCTTCGCACGTGTGCACCCCGATCGCGCTGGGCATCAATACCGATGGCTACCAGCCGATCGAGCGCGAGCGGCGCATCACCCGCGCCTGCCTGGAGGTCTGCGCCGAGGCCGGGCACCCGGTGAGCATCGTCACCAAGAGCGCGCTGGTGCAGCGCGACCTGGACCTGCTGGCACCGATGGCCGCGCGCGGGCTGGTCAACGTGCACCTGTCGGTGACCACGCTCGACAACCGCCTGTCCGCGAAGCTGGAACCGCGCGCCGCGGCGCCGCACGCGCGGCTGCGCACGCTGAAGGCGCTGGCGGAGGCGGGCGTGCCGGCCGGCGTGCTGGTCGCGCCGGTGATCCCGATGATCACCGACCGCGAACTGGAGGCGATCCTGGAGGCGGCGCGCGAGGCCGGGGCGGCCTCGGCGGGCTACGTGCTGCTGCGCCTGCCGCACGAGCTGAAGGAGATCTGGCGCGAATGGCTGGGGCTGCACTACCCGGAGCGCGCCGCGCACGTGATGAGCCTGATCCGGCAGATGCGCGGCGGCCGCGACTACCAGAGCGAATACGGCAGCCGCATGCGCGGCGAGGGGCCGTTCGCGCAGCTGGTGGCGGCGCGCTTCGCCCGCGCCCACCGCGCGCTGGGCTACGGCCGCCTGCCGGCGCTGCGTACCGATCTGTTCCGGCCGCCGCGGCCGTCCTCGCCGCAGGGCGAGCTGTTCTGACCCGGCCGGATCACGCGTTCGGGCCGCCGACGATGCCGAAGCGCGATCCCTGCATTTGAACCGGCGGGCGGTCCGCGCGATCCTGCCGCGCATGGAAACCCCCGCACACGCGCCGGAGCACCGGCCGCTGGACTACGCGATCCAGCCCCACGACACCCTCGCCGACATCGCCCGGCGCCACGGCGTGACCTTGCAAATGCTCGACCGGGCCAACCCGGAGCAGCAGCTCTCGGTGCGCCGCCTGGTCGCCGGCGATACGCTGTCGGTTCCGCCGCCGCCGATGAGCGCGACCCACCGGCTCACCGAAGGCGGCTTCGACCCCACCTTCGCCGGCGCGGATACGACCGTCGGTCTGTCGTCGAAGATCGGCGGCGCGAGCCGCAGCTGGGAGTGGAACCCGGCCACCGGCAGCGTCAAGGGCGCGGTCGAGGCCGGCGGCGCGCTGCCGCGCCTGCGCGACCCGCAGCTCGCGGTCGCGGCCGGCGCCAGCGCCGAGCAGGCGGTGACGCGCGACGAGGACGGACGCTACAGCGTGAAGCTGACCCGGCAGGTGGACGCCTCGGCGACGCTGGAACAGCGGACGTCGGCGGCCTCCGCCAGCGCCACCGCGCGCGAGGGCCACCGCGTGTCCTATGTCGTGGCGCTGCCGCAGGGCATCGCCGACGAACGGGCCGCGGTCGCCGCGGCGGCGCGGATCGATCCCCTGGATCCGTCCACCCTGCCGGTGGGGGCCACGGTCCGGTTGAACCGGCAGGCGTTCTCGGAAACCTCGATGGAGGCCTCGTTCCAGCGCGCCGCCGCGCGCTTCGGGCCCGCCACCCGCTCGTCGCTGCTCGAGGCCGAAGGGCTGGGCTACTCGATCACGCGGACCGGCGAGAACGCCGTGCAGGTGCTGATCGGTCCCAATCGCGCGCTGGAGGCCTACCACGCGGCCGGATTGCGCTCCGACGTGGCCACCGCGATGCTCGGGCGGCAGGACCGCCTGGGCGCCTCCGAGCTGCACGCCGCGCGCTTCGACCTGTCCTCGCCCGACGGGCAGGCCGCCTTCGCCCACCTGCTCGCCAACGGCGAGATCGCCCACCGCACCCCGGGCGTCTCGGACGTGGCCCGCATCGAGCGGCTGGATTACGGCTCCGCCGCGCGCATGGACCTGGGCCTGGGCCCCGAGCAGCTGCGGCTGCAGGCCCAGCTGTCCGGTCCGGAGAACACCGGCGCCCTGGTGCGCACCACCTTCCCCGACGGCTCGTACGGCCAGCTGACCGACCTGCGCTACGGGCAGGGCGTGCCGCTGCGCGTCGAGCAGCGCTTCGATGCCGAAGGCAACGAGCTGGACCACCTGCGCAGCTACCGGTTCACCGTCGATACCGACCGCCCCGGCTACGGCCTGTTCCAGCGCTTCCTGGGCCGCGACGAGGCGGCCGAGGAGCGCGACATGGCGTACTTCGTGAACTCGGCGGTGCGCGGCGAGTTCGATCCGGCCGACGCGCCGGTGACGCCCGGCGCCCGCGTCGAGCTGGTCTTCGACGAGCGGCAGATGACCGCGCTGATGGCGCAGATGCGCGCGGCCGACGCCGCCGTTCCGGTCGGGCCCCGCGACTGGGACTGGATCGCCGCCCGCGAGGCCGACGGCCGGCCGGTGGAGAGCGCCGAGTTCGCCGTCGCGCTCGCGCGGCGCCTGCAGAATGATCCCTACGCGTTCGCGCAGGCGCTGCACAGCGCCGCCCGCGGCGCCGATGGCGACCACGCCGACGACAGGATCGCGAGGATCGACGCCACCGTGCTCGATGCGCAGGGGCGCGTGCTGCACGGCCAGCTGCCGGTGGCGGCGCCGGCGCGCGAGCCCGCGGCGCCGGCCGATGCGGGCCCCGCCCGTGCCGGCGGCGGCGCGCACGAGGTCGTCGCCCGCCTGACCGAGGCCGCGCAGGACGGCCCGCAGGCCTTCCGCCAGGCGCTCGACGACATCCGCGACACCGCCTACGGCCGCGCCTTCGAGCAGCGGATGGCGCAGGCCCTGGAGGCGCAGACCCAGGAGCGCCAGGCGCAGCACCGCGAAGCGCCCGCCCGCAGCGGCCCCGACGCACCGGCGATGGGGGCGCCTTAGGTGGAATCGACATTCAGCGTGCGCAAGACGCCTTCCCCGCCAGCGTGGACACTTGGTCTTTTCCTTCCCCCGCAAGCGGGGGAAGGTGCCGAAGGCGGATGGGGGGCACGCCGCAGGCGTGCAAAATGACATGGGCCCGCTTGCGGGAGAAGGGACGACATGCGACCGCTTGCGGGAGAAGGGACAGCCCGGCGCTGCAGGCCGAATGTCGATACGCCCTAGCGGGCCGCGCGCTCGCGACGGGCACGCCGGCGCCGCGCCGCGGCGCGTACCCGGTTCGAGCGTGACGCGGACCCCGGGCCGGATTGGGATACCATCCCATTCCGCCTGCCGCTCCGCAGGCTGGCTACACTCCGCCCTCTGGAGTCCTCCCGAGTCCGCCGATGTCCGTCGCGTCCCGTCCCAGCGAAGCCGCGCCCGAAGCGCTCGCCGAACGGCTCGCGCGCGCCGAGGCCGAGATCGCCGGCCTGCGCCGCCGCGAGGAGCTGCTGGCGCACGGCCTGTCCCACGACCTGCGCGCGCCGCTGCGCGCCATCCACGGCTATGCGCAGGCGATCGGCAGCCAGCACGGCGCGGCCCTGGACGCGCAGGCGCGCGACTACCTGGGCCGCATCCGCGATGCCGCCGGCCGCATGGAAGGGCTGATCGAGAAGCTGCTGCAGCTTTCGCACGCCGCGCGCGCGCCGCTGCGCACGGACGTGGTCGATTTCAGCATGCTCGCCGACTGGACCCTCGCCGAGCTGCAGGACCTGGAACCGTCCGTCGCCGTCGACGTCGAGGTCCAGCCGGGCCTGCTGGTGCAGGGCGACGAGCGCCTGCTCAAGCAGTTGCTCGAGCGGCTGATCCACAACGCGTGGAAATTCTCGCGCCAGCGCGATCGCGTGCGCATCCGCGTGCAGGGCGAGCCGCGCGGCGACCGCCTGCTGGTCGACGTATCGGATGCCGGCTGCGGCTTCGATCCGCGCTACGCCCAGCGCCTGTTCGAGCCCTTCCAGCGCCTGCACGGCCCGGACCAGGGCGGCGGCGACGGCCTGGGCCTGGCGATCGCCGCGTTGATCGTGGAGCGCCACGGCGGCCGCCTGTGGGCGGAATCGGAGCCCGGCCGCGGCAGCGTCTTCCATCTCGAGCTGCCCGCCGCGCAGCTGGACACCCTGCCCGGCGCCGCGAACCACTGATCCCGGGCCGTCGGATCGCCGAGCGCGCGAACGGCCGAGCGTCGCGTCCGTCCGCAGCCGGCCGTCGCGCACCGTGTCCCCGCGCCGGCCGCGCAAGGACCCGGCATGCCGCGCCGCTCAGCCGCCGCCGTACAGCCGCTCCGCGCGCTGGAACAGGATCCAGCTGGTGGCGATGAACTTGTCCGCGCCCTGCGGGCGGTTGCCGCGGTGGGTGTGGGTGAACGCGGTCGGGGCGATCAGCAGGTCGCCCGTGCGCGGGACGATCTTGCGCCGCTGGAACAGGAACTCGGTCTCGCCGGCCCGGAAGCCGTCGTTGAGGTAGATCGTCCACAGCAGGTGGCGGTGCAGGGTCTCGCACTGGGCATCGCGCGGGTACAGCTCGCAATGCCAGTAGGGGTAGCCGCCCTCGCCGTCCCGGTACCACTGCAGGTTGGTCGCGCCCGGGCGCAGGCAGGTCCGCACCAGGTCGCCCAGCGCCGCGTCGTCCATCCGCGCGAGGTCCTCCGCGCCGAGGCGGCGCATCCCGCCCGCGCCGTCGGGCTGCTGCAGCATCAGCGGCGCGATCAGCGCCTGCGGGTAGCGGCGCAGGTAGGCCAGCAGGCCGCCGTACACGGCCACGTTGAGCGCCTGGTCCACGTCGGCCCACTCGGCGCGCCCGGACAGCGACAGGTCGCGGCTGCGCTTGAGTTCGGGGAACACGCCGCCGCCGATCCGGCCCGGCTGCAGCTGATCGCTGGCGCGCATGCGCTCGACGATCGCCGCGCACGCCGCCGCGTCCAGCGCGCCGGGCACCACCTCGATGAAGTCCTGGGCCTCGATGGAATCCCTGCCCGCGTTCTCGCCGTCCGTCGCCATGGCCGCACCGCCTCCGGGAACCGGGCTACATCCTCGCACGCCGCCGCGGCGCCGTCACAGCCGCCCGTGCGCGGCCAGCGCCGCCAGCTCGTCCTGCGAGAACAGCCGCGAGCGCAGCAGGAAACGCACGCCCTCGCCGTTCTCCAGCGAGAACATGCCGCCGCGGCCCTCGACCACGTCGACGATCAGCTGGGTGTGCTTCCAGTACTCGAACTGCGGCGCGCTGATGTAGAACGCCGCGCCGCCGATCTCGCCCAGCTTCACGTCGCGGTCGCCGAGCAGGAACTCGCCGACCGGGTAGCACATCGGCGAGGAACCGTCGCAGCAGCCGCCCGACTGGTGGAACAGCACCGGCCCGTGCCGCGCGCGCAGCCGCTCGACGAGCCGCAGCGCCGCGGGCGTCGCCAGCACCTGCAGGGGGAGGGCCTGGCCAGGCGCGGCGGCGGACACGGGCCGGTGCCGATCCCTAGGCCGCCAGGTCGAGGACGATGCGGCCCTCGATCTTGCCGGCGTGCATGCGCGAGAACACGTCGTTGACGTTCTCCAGCCGGTCGGTGGCGACCGTCGCGGCGACCTTGCCGGCCTCGGCGAACGCCAGCGACTCCTGCAGGTCCAGCCGGGTGCCCACGATCGAGCCGCGCACGGTGATGCCGTTGAGCACCATGCCGAAGATGTCCAGCGGGAACTCGCCCGGCGGCAGGCCGTTGAGCGAGACCGTGCCGCCGCGGCGGACCATGCCGATCGCCTGCTCGAAGGCCTTGGGCGAGACCGCGGTGACCAGCGCGCCGTGCGCGCCGCCGATCTCCTTCTTGAGGTAGGCGACCGGGTCGGTGGTCTTCGCGTTGACGGTCACCGCGGCGCCCAGGCGCTCGGCCAGGCGCAGCTTGGCGTCGTCCACGTCCACCGCGGCCACGTTCAGGCCCATCGCCCTGGCGTACTGCACCGCCATGTGGCCCAGGCCGCCGATGCCGGAGATCACCACCCAGTCGCCGGGCCGGGTGTCGGTCACCTTGAGCCCCTTGTAGACGGTCACGCCCGCGCACAGGATCGGCGCCACCTCGACGAAGCCGATGTTCTTCGGCAGGTGACCGACGTAGTCGGCGTTGGCGAGCGCGTACTCGGCGAAGCCGCCGTTGACCGAGTAGCCGGTGTTCTGCTGCGCCTCGCACAGGGTCTCCCAGCCGCCCAGGCAATGCGTGCAGTGGCCGCAGGCCGAGTACAGCCAGGGGATGCCGACGCGGTCGCCCTCCTTGACGTGGGACACGCCCTCGCCCACCGCGACCACGTGGCCCACGCCCTCGTGGCCGGGGATGAAGGGCGGGCTGGGCTTGACCGGCCAGTCGCCCTCGGCCGCGTGCAGGTCGGTATGGCAGACGCCGCAGGCCTCGATCTTCACCAGGATGTCGCCGGCCTTGGGCCGCGGCACCTCCACTTCCTCGATCGTCAGCGGCTTGCCGAACTCGCGCACCACCGCGGCTTTCATGGTCTTGTTCACACGCTGCGCTCCTGTTTCTTTCGTTGGGGTCGACACTACGCGCGGGCCGCGCCCGGCGCGTTGATCGCGATCAAGCGGCGCGGGGTCAGAAGAAGCCCAGCGCCTTGGGCGAGTAGCTGACCAGCAGGTTCTTGGTCTGCTGGTAGTGGTCGAGCATCATCTTGTGGTTCTCGCGGCCGATGCCCGACTGCTTGTAGCCGCCGAAGGCGGCGTGCGCGGGATAGGCGTGGTAGCAGTTGGTCCACACCCGGCCGGCCTGGATCGCGCGGCCCATGCGGTACAGGCGCGCGGCGTCGCGGCTCCACACGCCCGCGCCCAGGCCGTACAGGGTGTCGTTGGCGATCGCCAGCGCCTCCGCCTCGTCCTTGAACGTGGTCACCGACACCACCGGCCCGAAGATCTCCTCCTGGAAGATGCGCATCCGGTTGTGGCCCTTGAACACCGTCGGCTGCACGTAGTAGCCGCCGGCCAGTTCCCCGTCGAGCCGCGCGCGCTCGCCGCCGGCCAGCACCTCGGCACCTTCCTGCCGGCCGATGTCGATGTAGGACAGGATCTTCTCCAGCTGCTCGCCGGAAGCCTGCGCGCCGACCATCGTCGCCGGGTCCAGCGGATCGCCCTGCTTGATCGCCGCCACCCGCGCCAGCGCCTTCTCCATGAACTTCTCGTAGATCGACTCCTGGATCAGCGCGCGCGAGGGGCAGGTGCACACCTCGCCCTGGTTGAAGGCGAACAGCACGAAGCCCTCGATGGCCTTGTCGAGGAAGTCGTCGTCCTCGGCCATGACGTCGGCGAAGAAGATGTTGGGCGACTTGCCGCCCAGCTCCAGCGTCACCGGGATCAGGTTCTGGCTGGCGTACTGCATGATCAGCCGGCCGGTGGTGGTCTCGCCGGTGAAGGCGATCTTGGCGATGCGCGGGCTCGACGCCAGCGGCTTGCCCGCTTCCAGGCCGAAGCCGTTGACCACGTTGAGCACGCCCGGCGGCAGCAGGTCGCCGATGACCTCCATCAGCACCAGGATCGAGGCCGGGGTCTGCTCGGCCGGCTTGAGCACCACGCAGTTGCCCGCCGCCAGCGCCGGCGCCAGCTTCCAGCAGGCCATCAGCAGCGGGAAGTTCCACGGGATGATCTGCCCGACCACGCCCAGCGGCTCGTGGAAGTGGTAGGCGACGGTGTCGTGGTCGATCTCGGAGATGCCGCCCTCCTGCGCGCGGATCGCGCCGGCGAAGTAGCGGAAGTGGTCGGCGCACAGCGGCACGTCGGCGTTCGTGGTCTCGCGGATCGGCTTGCCGTTGTCCCAGGTCTCCGCGCGCGCGAGCAGTTCCAGGTGCTCCTCGATGCGGTCGGCGATCCTCAGCAGGAGGTTGGCGCGCTCGGTGGCCGAGGTCCGGCCCCAGGCGTCCTTGGCGGCGTGCGCGGCGTCCAGCGCGGCCTCCACGTCCTCGGCGTTGGAGCGCGCCACCGAGGTGATGACGCGGCCGTTGATCGGCGAGGTGTTCTCGAAGTACTGCCCGCTCCTGGGCGGCGTCCAGCGGCCGCCGATGAAGTTGTCGTAGCGCGGCTTGAACGGCGCCCCGGCGGCGGGCGCTGCGGGAGGGGACTGGACGGCTGCATTCATTGGCGGGCCTCTCGGAAGATGTCGGTCCACTCCCTTCCGCAAGCGCCGTGCCAACTTCGCGTGCTGCGTCGCGTCATCGCCGCCGCCGCATGGCGGCGCGGCGCCCTCGTGTCCCGTGCTGCGACGCAGCATGCGGCCGCGTTGCGCGGCGTCGCGATCTGTGTTGTGTATGCGGACAGCCCGCGCATCCACTGTCGCATCCTGCGACACCTCGCCGGAGGCCCGCATGGCCGCGACCCGCAATCCCGACATCGCCCGCGCGCGCCGCGCCTTCTTCGAATGGGGCGGTGTCCCGGCCGATGCCGTGCCGGTCACCATCCTGCGCTCCTGGCGGCGCTGCCGGCAGCTGGGCGTGGGCCGCGAGCGCGCCGACATCGCCCCGGTCGAGCAGGCGCGCCTGCGCGAGATGCGCGAGCGCCACGGCGACCTCGTGCGCCACGCCCGCGCCGAACTGGCGCCGCTGGCCGCCGACTGCGCCGCCGCCGGCGGCATCGTGGTGCTGACCGACGCCGAGGGCTGGATCCTCGACGCACAGGGCCACGCCGGCTTCCTCGACAAGGCCGGGCAGGTCGCGCTGCTGCCGGGCGCGTGCTGGAACGAGGCGCGCGTGGGCACGAACGCGATCGGCACCGCGATCCACGAGGCGCGCGCGGTGATCGTGCGCGGCGGCGAGCACTACATCGATCCGCACCGCATCCTGACCTGCTCGGCGGTGCCGGTGTTCGATCCCTACGGGCGCCTGGCCGGCGTGCTCGACATCACCGGCGACGCCAGCGTGCCGCAGGTGCATGCGCTGGCGCTGGCGCGCCGCGCGGTGGCCAGCATCGAGCACCGCTACTTCGACGACGGCATCCCCGACAGCGAGGTCCTGCACCTGCACCACGACCCGGCGCTGATCGGCACCGCGCACGAGGGCCTGCTGGCGTTCCGCAACGGGCGCCTGGTCGCCGCCAACGGCGCCGGGCTGGCGCTGTTCGGCCTGGAGCGCAGCGACCTGGAGCGGGCCGGCTGGGATGCGCTGTTCGAGGCGCCGCTGTCGCGCCTGCGCGACGACGGCCTGCTGCTCGACCGCGAGGGGCGCGCGCTGTATGGCCACGTGCGCGCGCCGTCGCCGGCCCCGCACGCGCCGTCGCCCGCGCGCCGCAGCCCGGCGCGCACCAGCGCCGGCGCGGGGCCCGCCGCGGACCCGGGCGGCCCGATCCTGGAACCGGCGGTGCGCGCCCTGCTCGACCAGGCCGGGCGCGTGCTCGACGCCGGCATCCCGGTGCTGGTGCAGGGCGAGACCGGCACCGGCAAGGAGGTCTTCGCGCGCGCGCTGCACCGCGCCGGCGCGCGCGCCGGGCGGCCGTTCGTGGCGGTCAACTGCGCCGCGCTGCCGGAGGGCCTGATCGAATCCGAGCTGTTCGGCTACGAGGAAGGCGCCTTCACCGGCGCGCGCCGGCGCGGCAGCCCCGGCCTGTTGCGCCAGGCCGAGGGCGGCGTGCTGTTCCTCGACGAGATCGGCGACATGCCGCTGGCCCTGCAGCCGCGCCTGCTGCGCGTGCTGCAGGACCGCGAACTGACCCCGCTGGGCGGCGGGCGGCCGGTGAAGCTGGATTTCGCCCTGGTCTGCGCCAGCCATCGCGATCTTGCCGCCGCGGTGGAAGCCGGCGACTTCCGCGCCGACCTCTACTACCGGCTCTCGCACCACGTCGTGCGCCTGCCGGCGCTGCGCGAGCACGCCGATCCGGCGTCGCTGGTGCGCGCGCTGTGGGCGCGCATGGCGCAGGGCCGCACGCTCGCCCCGGCCGCGCTCGCCGCGCTTGCCGCGCACCCCTGGCCCGGCAACCTGCGCCAGCTCGACGGCTGCCTGCGCACCCTGGTCGCGCTGACCGCGCCGGGGCAGGCGATCGGCCCGGAGCTGCTGCCCGCGCCGCTGCGCGACGGCGCCGCGCCCGCGCCCGTCCCTGCCATGCCGGCGGCCGCGATGGCCGCGCAGCCGCTGGACGCGCTGACCCTCGCCGCCATGCAGGCCGCCGTGGCCGCCTGCGACGGCAACATCGCCCGCGCCGCGCGCCGGCTCGGCATCAGCCGCAGCACCCTGTACCGGCGCCTGGGCAGCGACCCCCGCCGCGCGCACTGAGCGCGGCCTAGATGATGCGCAGCGTGATCGCCTTGAGCACCGCGCGGGTGCGGTCGCGCGTGCCCAGCTTGTCGAGGATCGTCGACACGTAGTTCTTCACCGTGCCCTCGGCCAGGAACAGCGAGCCGGCGATCTCGCGGTTGGAGTAGCCGCCGGCGAGCAGGCGCAGGATCGCGACCTCGCGCGGGCCGAAGGTCTCGCGCGGCGCCTCGGCGTCGTGGTAACGGTAGCGCGCGCGCACCGGATCGGTGGCCACCGGTTGCAGCAGGGTCTGGCCGGCGGCGAGCCGGGCGATGGCCTCGCGCAGGTCCTCCGGCGCCGCGTCCTTGAGCAGGAAGCCCTGCGCGCCGGCCTCGCGCGCCTGCAGCAGCAGTTCCGCCTCGTCGAAGGTGGTCAGCAGCAGCACCGGGGTCGCGTCGCCGCGCGCGCGCAGCCGGCGCACGGCCTCGATGCCGTCCACGCCCGGCATGCGGATGTCGCTCAGGGCCACGTCCACCGAAGTCCGCGCCAGGCCGTCCAGCAGCGCTTCGCCGCCGTCGGCCTCCAGCGCGATCCGGATGCCCTGGCCTTCCAGCAGCGCGCGCAGGCCGGCGCGCACCAGCGCCTGGTCGTCGGCCAGCGCGATCCGCAGCGCGCTCATGCCGGCAGGCTCGCGACGATGCGCATGCCGCCGCGCGCGTCGCGTCCCACCTGCAGCTCGCCGCGCAACGCCGCCAGCCGCTCGCGCATGCCGGCGATGCCGTTGCCCTCGCGCCAGCCTTCGCGCAGGCGGCCGTCGTCATGGATGGCCAGGCGCAAACTCGCGCCGTCGCGCTGCAGATCCACGTCGAGGGTGCGCGCGTCGGCATGGCGCGCGGCGTTGGTCAGCGCCTCCTGCACCAGGCGCAGCAGCGCCTCGGCCACCGCCGGATCGGTCACCCGCACGTCGTCGCCGATCGCAAGCCGCAGCGCCGGCCGCGGCAACGGCGCGGCCAGCGCGCGCAGCGCGGTCTCCAGGTCCAGCCCGCGGTCGTCGCGCAGCGCCTGCACGATGCCTCGAAGCTCGCCGAGCAGCTCGCCCGACAGCCGGTCGGCGATGGCGATCTCCTCGCGCGTGGCCAACGCCGGATCCGCGGCCAGCGCGCGCAGGTTGAGGCGCAGCGCGGTGAGCGTGTGGCCGGCCACGTCGTGCAGCTCGCGCGCCATCCGCAGGCGTTCGGCGTCGCGGGCGCTGTCGGCCAGCAGGGCGCGCGTGGCCAGCAGGTCGGCGTTGACCCGCGCCAGCTGGTCGCGCGCGCGTTCGGCAGTGCGCGCGTAGTGCATGCACAGCGCGGCGAAGGCCTGGAAGCCGGCGAAGATCAGCACCACCGTCAGCGGCGCATCGAAGCCGCCGACGAAGCGCAGGATCAGGTAGTAGCCGACATCGGCCGCCGCCACCGCCAGCGCCGCCGCGCGCGGCGGCCAGTCCGCGAACGCCGCCGCGGTCCAGACCACCAGCAATACCGGCGCCGTACCCGGCCGCGTATCCAGCGCGATCAGCGCCAGCGCCAGCGCCGGCAGCGCGACCAGCAGCGCGTGGGCGAACCGCTGCGCGCGCGGCGGCAGCAGGCCCAGCAGCAGGAAGCCGGCCGCGAAGGCGGCCAGCAGCGCCGCGGCGAGCGGCCGCTGCTCCGGGGCATAGGCGCGCAGCGACAGCGAGACCGCGCCGATGGTCAGCAGCGCGGCGAGGTGCAGCGGGTCGAGGATCGTGCGGCGGACGGCGGGCATGGCCCATGCTGCCGCCGCGACGGCGCGGCCGGCAATGGCCGGCGCGCAGAAAGTGACTTCCGGCAGGTCGGATCGATGACGACCGGCTCCTCCCGCCGCGGCCGTCGGCATCGAGACTGGCGCCATGCCCACCGCTCGCCAGGAGCCGCCATGCGCCGCAACCCGCCCTCGTTCGTCCTGCCCTTCGCCGTGCTCGCCGCCGCCGCCGCGCTCGCGCCCGCCGCGGCCGCCGAGGTCGCCGTGAACCTGCACGGCGCGCGCACCGCCGAGGGCCGCTTGCAGGTCGCGCTGGTGGACGCCGCGGGCTATGCCGGCGACGCCGCGCCGGTCGCCGCCCGCGAGCTGGCGCCCACCGGCGAGGTCACCCAGCTGGCCTTCGAGGACGTCGCCCCCGGCCGCTACGCGGTGATGGCGATCCACGACGAGAACGGCAACGGCCGCCTCGACGCCAATCTCGCCGGCGTGCCGGTCGAAGGCTACGGCTTCAGCCGCAACCCCCGGGTCATGCGCCGGCCGACCTTCGACGAGGCCGCGTTCGAGCTCGGCGAGGACGGCGTGGTCCTCGACATCGCGATCCGCTGAGCATCCGGGGGACCGTCATGGACCGTCGCCGCTTCCTGCGCAACCTGCTTTCGGGCGTCTCCGCCGCCGCGCTCGGCCCGGCGCTGTTGCGCGGCGGCGAGGCCGTGGCCGGCGATCCCGCCGAGTTCGCCGCCGGCCTGCGCGAACGCCCCTGGCTCGCCGGCTGGCGGCAGGTGCGCGCGGAGGCGTTCGGGCCGACCGTCGTGCAGGTCGAGGGCCGCCTGCCCGAGGGACTGTCCGGCACCCTGTACCGCAACGGCCCGGCCTGGTTCGAACGCGACGGCTTCCGCTACGAACACTGGTTCGACGGCGACGGCATGGTCCACGGCTGGCGCTTCGGCGCCGGCACGGTGACCCATCGCGGGCGCATGGTCGAGACCCCGAAGTTCCGCCGCGAGCGCGCGGCCGGCCGCTTCAACACCCTGGCCGCGGGCACCACCGTTCCCGATCCGGCGCCGATCCGCAACAACGACGACGCCAACGCCGCCAACACCTCCGTGGCGGTCATCGGCGGCCGCCTGTTCGCGCTGTGCGAGGCCGGCTCCGCCTTCGAGCTCGATCCCGACGCGCTCGACACCCTGGGCGCGACGACCTGGCGCGCGGACCTGCAGGCGCTGCCGTTCTCCGCGCACCCGCTGCAGGATCGCGACGGCAGCTGGTGGAACTTCGGCGCGCTGGCGCTGATGGGCGGCGCCGGCCTGCTGGTCTGGCGCATCGGCGCCGGCGGCGACCTGATCGATGCGCACGTGCTGGAGATGGGCGAGCCCGGCTACCTGCACGCCTTCGTGCAGACCGACCGCCACCTGGTGTTCGTGCTGACGCCGTTCGACTACGTGCCCGCCGGCTCGTTCTTCGAAAGCATGTCGTTCGCGCCGCAGCGCGCCTGCAACGTGCTGGTGGTGGACAAGGCCGCGCCCGACCGGATCGCCCGCCGCTTCGAGGTCGGCTTCGCCGCGGTCTACCACTTCGGCGACGCCTTCGAGCGCGACGGCGAGATCGTCGTGCGCGCCGTCCACCACGCCGACCCGGCCGAGGCCCGCTCGCCGATGCGCGGGGCGATGCGCGGCCACGCCGACCCCGGCACCCGGGCGCGCCTGGCCGAGCTGCGGCTGGACCTGCGGCGCGGGCGCGCGCGCTGGGATCTGCACGAGGACAGCGGCATCGAATTCCCGATGTTCGACCCGCGCACGCCGGGCGACCGCGGCGCGCGGCTGTACATGCCCACCACCGTCGGCGAGGCCGCCGCGCCCTACTTCAACGCGGTGCAGCGCCTGGACCCGGCCACCGGCCGCCGCGAGGCGCACCGCTACGGCCGCGACATCCTCGCCGAGGAACACGTGTTCGTGCCGCGGCCCGGCAGCGACCGGCCGGACGACGGCTGGCTGGTCGGCACCCTGCTCGACCCGGTGCGCGAGCGCAGCGGCATCGCCGTGCTCGACGCGCGCCGGATCGGCGACGGCCCGTTGGCCACCGCCTGGCTGCCCTATGCGTTCCCGCTCGGCTTCCACGGCCATTTCCATGCCGGCTGAGCCCGCGGGCGCGCGTGCCGACGCATCTCGCCGGTGCGCCACGCTGCTGGAATTCCTCGCGCTGGCGGTCCTGCTGACCGCGCCGTTCCGGCTGGGGGCGATCCCGGCCCCGGCCTGGGCCCCGGGCGGCGTCCCGGTGCTGGCCGGCCTGCTCGAGAGCGCCGGCGTCCTCGCCGCCGCCCTCTGGCTGACCCGCTGCGGGCGACGCTGGCGGCGGCCGGTGACCCTGCTCGGCGCGCGGCCGGCGGTCCCGCTCGCGATGGCGGCGGTGGCGGTGCTCGCGTTCGCGCTGGTGGGCGCGAACGGGCCCGGCGCCTGGACCGGCGGCGTGCTCGGCATCACCGTGCTGATCTACTGCGCGATGGAGGAATCGGGCTGGCGCGGCGCGCTGCACAACCTGCTGGCGCCGTGGCCGGCGTTCGCGCGATCGCTCGCCGTGGGCACGGCCTGGTACGTCTGGCACCTCTCGTTCCTGGCGCCGGACGCGAGCTGGGCGCGGGAACTGGGGCTGCTGGCGTGCCTGGTCCTCGCCAGCCTGGCGCTGGACCGGCTCGCGGCCCGCACCGGCGCGGTGCTGGTGGTCGCGCTGTTCCACCTGCTGGTCAACGTGCTGGCGTTCAACGCCCTGGCGGCGGCGCTGGGCTGGCCGCAGCGCCTGGGCATCGTGGCGCTGTGCCTGGCCGGCTGGTGGCCGCTGCTGCGCGCGCCCCGCCCGCGGGCGGGGCCTGCGCTCTAGGCCCGGCTGACCGTGGCGACCGCCTCGGCGACGTCATCCAGGTTGCGGTCGTTGAGCGCGGCCACGCAGATGCGGCCGGTGCCGACGGCGTAGATGGCGAATTCCTCGCGCAGGCGCTCCACCTGCGCCCGGCTCAGGCCGGAGTAGGAGAACATCCCGGCCTGGTCGGCGATGAAGCCGAAGTCGCCGGCGCCCAGCGCCTGCAGGCGCTCGACCAGCCCCGCGCGCAGCGCATGGATGCGCGTGCGCATCTCGCCCAGTTCCCGCTCCCAGGCCGCGCGCAGCTCGGCATCCTCCAGCACGCCGGCCACCAGCAGGCCGCCGTGCGCGGGCGGGCTGGAGTAGTTGGCGCGGATCAGGCGCTTGATCTGCGATTGCACGCGCCGCGCCTCGTCGGCATCGGCCGAGACCACCGACAGCGCGCCGGTGCGCTCGCTGTAGAGCGAGAACGACTTCGAGTAGGAACTGGCGACCAGGAAGTTGGGGATGCCCGATTCCGCCAGCAGGCGGATCGCCGCGGCGTCCTCGTCGATGCCCTTGTCGAAGCCCTGGTAGGCGATGTCGACGAACGGCACCAGCCCGCGCTCGGCCAGCAACGCGGCCACCTGGCGCCACTGCTCGATGCTGAGGTCGGCGCCGGTCGGGTTGTGGCAGCAGGCGTGCAGCAGCACCGCCGTGCCCGGCTCCAGCCGGCGCAGGTCGGCGAGCATGCCGTCGAAATCCAGGCCATGGCGCGCGGCGTCGAAGTAGGTGTAGCCGAGCACCTCGAAGCCGGCCGCGCCGAACACCGCGCGATGGTTCTCCCAGCTCGGGTCGCTGATGGCGATGCGCGGCGCCGGCAGCGCCATGCGCAGCAGCTCCGCGCCCACGCGCAGCGCGCCGCTGCCGCCCACCGTCTGCGCGGTGCCCACGCGGCCCTCGGCCAGCAGCGCCGAGTCCGCGCCGAACAGCAGGCGCTGGGTGGCGCGGGTGTAGGCGGGCAGGCCGTCGATCGGCAGGTAGCCGCGGGCCACGCCCTCCTCGGCGAGCCGGCGCTTGACCTCGCCCACCGCGCGCAGCAACGGGATGCGCCCGTCCTCGTCGTAGTAGATGCCCACGCCCAGGTTCACCTTGTGGGGGCGGGCATCGGCGTTGTAGGCCTCGGTCAGGCCCAGGATCGGATCGCCTGGGACCTGTTCAACATGCGCGAAAACGGACACGGCGGACTCGCTGGCTGGAGGACGGCGCCGCCGCCTGAACGCGGCGTGCGGCCGCCCATCATAGCGCGCGCGTCCCCTGGCCGCGCGCGCCGCGGCGCGGTCAGGGCCGATGGTCCCAGGTCCACTGCAGGCCGACGGTGTAGCGCCGGTCCGTGCCCGGTTCGTAGTAGCGGCCGTTGCCCTCGTTGACGATCACCGAGCCGATGCGCCGGCGGTCGAACACGTTGTCCACGCGCGCGAACGCGCGCAGCGCGCCGGTGGCCAGCCGCCAGTCGCGCGCGGCCGACAGGTGGAACACCGCGTAGCCGGCCGCCGATTCGCTGCCCAGATCGTCCACGCCGACCGCGCTGGCGGCCTCGCCCTCCAGCGCCGCCGTCCAGTCGCCCTGCCGCCACCGCAGCTGCGCGCTGGCCTGGTGTTCGGGCAGGCCGGGGATGCGCGTGCCGGCCGGCACTTCGGTGTCGGGCACGGTGCAGCCGGCGCCGCGGCAGACCCGGTAGGCGCTGCGGAACGTGGCGTCCAGCCAGGTGTAGGCCAGCCGCAGGTCCCAGCGTTCGGCCAGCGGCAGCGCCAGCAGCGCCTCGGCGCCCTGGCGCCGCGCGCGGCCGACGTTGCGGAAGCTGCTGCGGCCGCCGCTGTTGCGCGCCACCGCGATCTCGTCGTCGGTGTCCGCGCGGAACAGCGCCGCCTCCAGCGCGCCGCCGTCGTCCAGGCGCCACTTCAGCCCGAGCTCCAGGTTGTCGCTGACCGCCGGCTGCAGGTCGAAGGCCAGCCCGGCGCCGCCGTCGGCGCGGTAGGACAGCTCGTTGAAGGTCGGGGTCTCGAAGCCGCGGCCGGCGGAGGCGTACAGCCGCAGGTCCTCGCGCGGCGCGAAGCTCGCCCCGGCCACCGGCGCGGTCTGCCGGTAGCGCACGCGGCCGCTGTCGTCGGGATTGGCCGCGGTGACGTAGCGGTCGTCGGAGACGAAGCGCACCTCGCTGTGGCGCACGCCGGCCAGCAGCGACCAGCGCGGCGCCACCCGCCACCACGCCTGCGCGTAGACGTCGGTGTTGTCCACGCGGTTGCGCTCGTCGCGGCGCAGCCGCCCGCGCACGCCCAGCGCGTCGCCGGCGAAGTTCTCCCAGCCGCGCCGGTGCTGGCGCTGGCGGTCGCGGTTGGCGCCCACGGTGGCTTCCAGCGGCCGCCCCGCCAGCGCGCCTTCGTGCGACCAGCGCGCGTCCAGGCCGTCGTAGCGGTTGTCCAGGCCGATCACCCCGCCGGCGTGCAGCGGATTGGCCTGCGGCCCCGGCGGGATCGGCAGGAACTGCTCGACGTCGCGTTCGCCGCCGTAGGCGGTCAGCCGCAGCGTCTGCGCGGCGCCCAGGCCGTGCTCGTAGATCGCGCCCAGTTGTCCCTGCCGCACCGACTTGCGGGTGTCGTACTGGCGCGCGACCGCCACCGCCTGGCGCGGGTTCTCGCGCGCCTGCGCGGCGGTCAGGCCGAGCGGGTCCTGCGCCTCGGGCACGTCGATCCAGTTGGCCACCAGGTCCAGCCGGCGCCGTTGGCCGAAGTCGATGCCGAGCTTGAGGTTGGCCACGTCGCGGCGCGCGGCGCTGTGCTCGCGCCAGCCGTCGGTCTGGTGGCGCGACAGCGCCAGGTTGTAGCCCACTGTCCCGCCGGCGCCGAGCAGCTGCGCGGCGATGGTCCGGCGGTCGTCGCCGCCGGCGCTGGCGCGCACGTGCCAGGGATCGCCCGCGGCGCCGTCGGCGCTCCAGATCTGCAGCACGCCGCCGGAGGAGTTGCCGTGCAGCGCCGAGAACGGCCCGCGGATCACCTCGATGCGGTCGCCGCCGGCGAGGCTGAAGTGCGACAGCTGGCCCTGCCCGTCGGGCATCGAGGCGGGGATGCCGTCGGCGTAGAGGCGCACGCCGCGCACGCCGAAGGTCGCGCGCGCGCCGAAGCCGCGGATCGACAGCTGGGTGTCCTGGGCGAGGTTCTGGCGGTCGCGCGCCAGCACGCCGGGCAGTCCGCCGAGCGCTTCGGAGACGTCGGCGCCGGGACGGTCGCCGGCCTCGTCCAGGAACACGGTGGCGGTCGAGACCGGCATCTCGAAGGCATCGACGCCGCGCAGGCGGCTGGCCTGCACCACGACGCGATCGAGATCGGTCGCATCGGCGCGGGCGAGGGATGCGGCGGCGTCGGGCGCGACGCCGCCCGCCTGCGCGAGCGCGCAGGCCAGACAGGTCAGGAGCATGGGCGGTTCGGACGTGGATCGGCGGTGCAGTGTGCCGGCAACCGCATCCAGAAGCGATCAACGACGCGTGCCGCGCGGCTCAGACGTCGCCGCCGTCCTCCCAGCCCTCGCCGCTGCCGCGCTGGTAGACGCGGTCGCCGGCCTGCACCTCGCCGGCCGGCAGCGAATCCTGCGCCGCCAGACGCGCGTAGATGGGGGCGAAGTCCGGCCCGGTCGCCGCCATCAGCTGCTCGAAGCTGTCGATGACGAAGTAGGTCTTCTGATAGGTGTCGATGCGGTAGCGCGTGCGCATGACGCGCTCGAGCTCGAAGCCGATGCGGTTGGGCGCCGGGCTCTCCAGGGCGTGGATCGATTCGCCCTTCGACGACACGATGCCGGCGCCGTAGATGCGCAGGCCCTCGGGCGTGTCGATCAATCCGAACTCCACCGTGTACCAGTACAGCCGGGTCAGCTGCTGCAGCGCCTCGGGTCCGATCGCGTGCGCCTTGACGCCGCCGCGGCCGTAGGCGGCCATGTAGTCGGCGAACACCGGGTTCATCAGCAGCGGCACGTGGCCGAACAGGTCGTGGAAGAGATCGGGCTCCTCGATGTAGTCGATCTGGTCGGGCCGACGGATCCACCAGGTCACCGGGAAGCGGCGGTTGGCCAGGTGGTCGAAGAAGTCCAGCTCCGGCAGCAGGCCCTCCACCCCGATCAGGCGCCAGCCGGTGGCCGCGCGCAGCGCCACGTCCAGCTCGGCGAACTTCGGGATGCGGTCGGGCGTCATCCCCATCGCGTCCTGGGCCTCCAGGAACTCGCGGCAGGCGCGGTCGCGCAGCAGTTCGCGCTGGCGCGCGTACAGCGTCGCCCAGGTGGCGTGGTCGTCGTCGCTGTAGCCGTCCCAGGGCTGCTCGACGATGCCGGTCGCGTAGACCGGCACCTTGCCCTTGTCGGTGTGCAGGTTCTCCACGCGTCGCGGTGCGGCGTTGGCGGCGTTCATGGCGCGCTCCTGGGGACCGGATAGGCCCTCCAGACTAGCGCCGGCGCCGCGCAATGGGCTTGCGTTGTTGCGGAGGATGCGAGGTCCGGAGCAATATTCGTGCGTACGAATGCAGGAAAGCGCAACATCATGCCGCAGGCCACGCTCGACCGCACCGATCTCCACCTGCTCGCCGAGCTGCAGCGCGGCGGCCGCCTGACCAACGCCGAGCTGGCCGAGCGCGTGCACCTGTCGCCCTCGGCCTGCCTGCGCCGGGTGCAGCGGCTCGAGCGCGAGGGCGTGGTGGCCGGCTACCGCGCCGAGGTCGATCCCGAGCGCGTGGGCCTGGGCCTGCAGGCTTTCGTGCGCGTGCAGCTGGAGAAACACGGCTCGGCGCCGGTCGAGCGCTTCGCCGCGGCGGTGGAGGCCTGGGACGAGGTGGTCGCCTGCCACGCGCTGACCGGCGACATGGACTACCTGCTGCACGTGGTGGTGCGCGACCTGGACCACTTCTCGCGCTTCCTGCTCGACCGCCTGCTCAACGAAAGCGGCGTGGCCGACGTCAATTCCAGCTTCGTGCTGCGCACGGTGAAGCGCTTCGGCGGCCTGCCGCTGGCGCGCGAGTGACGCGCCCCGACCGCCACGCCGTCAGCCGCAGACGTCGGCGTTGCGGCGGAACGGGTTGAGGCGCCGCACCCAGGTGCCGCCGCAGTCGACCTCGTCGGCCGCCGGTTGCGGCTGCGCCGGCCGCGGCGCCAGCGCCGCCGCGCGCTCGCGCTGCCGGCGCTCGATCGCCGCGCGGATCCGCGGCATCGCCGCCAGCGCCGCGCGCTCGCCCTGCAGGATCGCCTGCGCGCGCTGCTCGAAGCTGGCCGGGCCGATCTCGTCGACCTGCGGCCGGATCACCACCTCGGCGCGCGCCCGTTCCTCGGCGCCCAGGCGCTGGCCCATGATCGCGATCGACTGGTTGACGATGCCGAGCAGGTGCTGCGGCGTGGTGCCGCTGGCGCGGGTGGAGATGTCCACCGCGATCACCAGGTCGGCGCCCAGCTGGCGCGTGGCATCCACCGGCACCGGGCTCACCACCCCGCCGTCCACGTAGCTGTGCCGGCCGATCCGGGTCGGCTCGAACACGCCCGGCACGCTGCTCGACGCCCGCACCGCCTGCCCGGTGTTGCCGCGCACGAACACCACCCGGTCGCCGCTGTCCAGGCGCGTGGCCACCGCGGCGAACGGCTTGTCGAGGCGCTCGATCGGCCGCCCGCCGACCTGCGCGTTGACGTAGTCCTGCAGCTTCTGCCCCTGCACCAGCCCGCCGGAGAACAGCCGCACGTCGCGGATGCTGGCCTCGTCGAGCGCCACCGCGCGCTCCTGCATCGCGAAGGCGTCGAGCCCGCTCGCATACAGCGCGCCGACCACGCTGCCGGCGCTGGTGCCGGCGACCACGTCGGCCTGGATGCCGTTGGCCTCCAGGATCTTGATCACGCCGATGTGGGCGAAGCCCTTGGCCGCGCCGCCGCCCAGCGCCAGGCCGATGCGCAGCGGCGGCGCCGGGACGGTCTGCGTCGTCGCCGCCGGCGGCGGCTCCGGGCGGATCTGCTCGCGGCCGCACGCGGCCAGCGCCATCAGCGCGAGCGCGAGGCATGCGTGGCGCAGCGCGGCGGAAGCGGAAGGACGGGCCATGCGGAACCTGCGGCGAAGACTGCGGCGAGCATAGCCGCGCGCCGCCTGTCGGCGGCTGAAGGCGCGGCTCAGGGCACGCCGGCCGCGCGCAGCAGCGCGGCGGCCGCCGCGCCGGCGACCACCACGCCCAGGAATGGCACCCGCAGGGCCAGCGCGCACGCGGCCGCCGCCAGCGCCCCGGCGCGCGCATCGAGCGCCAGCGCGTTGCCGCTGGCGAAGGCGTTGACCGCGGTCAGCGAGGCCAGCAGGCCGATCGTCAGCGTCGCCGCGATCCGCGCCGCGCGCGGGCGTTCCAGCCAGGCGGCCGGCACCAGATACCCGGCCAGCTTGGTGGCGAAGGCCGCGGCGCTCGCCAGCAGGATCCACCCCCACAGCGACATCAGCGCACCCGCCCCGCGGCCGCGCCGCGGTCCGGCCGCAGCGCCCCCAGCAGCGCCGCCACCGCCGCCGCGACCAGGATCGGGACGCCGGGCGGCGCCCACGGCACCGCCACCAGCGTCGCCACCGCGCAGGCGGCGGCGATGGCCACCGGCTCGCGTCCGCGCAGGCGCGGCCACAGCAGGCCCAGGAACGCCGCCACCGCCGCGCCGTCCAGGCCCCAGCGGCGCGGATCGCCCAGCGCATCGCCCAGCGCCGCGCCGAGCGCGGTGAACAGCCCCCACAGCACGAACACCCCGAGGCCGGCGGTCCAGAAGCCGCGGCGCTGCTCGGCGGGCTCGAGCTGGCCGGACGCGGTGGCGGTGGATTCGTCGATGGTCAACTGCGCCGCGGCCAGCCGCCGCCAGCCGCGCGGGCGCAGCAGGCGGTTGATCTGCATGCCGTAGACCGCGTTGCGCACCCCCAGCAGCGTCGCCGCCCCGAACGCCGCCGCGCCGCCGCCGCCGCCGGCGATGGTGCCGACGAAGGCGAACTGCGAGCCGCCGCTGAACATCAGCAGGCTCAGCGCGATCGCCTGCCACGGCGACAGCCCCGCGGCCACCGCCAGCGCGCCGAAGGAGATGCCGTAGAGGCCGGTGGCCACGGCGATGGACAGGCCGATCCGCTCGGCGGGGGTCAGCGTTCTGCGCATCCGGGCATTATCCCGCGCGCTGCCGTCGGCAGGCGCCGCCGCTACCGCATCCGCGGACGCTGCGGAAAGAAGCGCGCGAACGGCGCGTCCGGCGGGCAGTCGCTGGCGTCCGCCGGCCGCGCGGGCGGCGCGGGCGAGGCGTAGCGCCGTTCGTCGTCGGGATCGTGGACGACGTTCGCCCACGCGCTCCATCCCGTGTAGGCGGCCGCGCCGGCGGTTCGGGTCCAGGTGTCCTCGCGGGCGCGGCAGACGCCGCGGAATTCGCATTCGGTCGCGCGTACCGCCAGCCCGTCGCGGACGGCGCGCGGCTCGGCGAAGCGTTCGCTGCCCAGGCGGTCGTAGAGCGTCTGCCGGCGCGGCGCGCCCGCGGCATCGGTCCAGGCGATCGCCAGCGCCTGGTGGAAGTGGCCGAAGCCGGCCGGCCGGCTCGCCTGCAGGTAGACCGCGCCATCGCCGACCGCCCCGCTGCGGATCTCCACGTCTTCGGCGTCCCAGTCCAGGCACTCGGCGCGCGCCGCCGGTGCCGTCGCCGTCGCGGCCAGGATCAGCCCGAGCGCCAGCGCCGTCCTCACGGCGTGCCGAAGCGCTCGCCGAAGAAGTCGCCGTCGCGCCAGCGCGGCCGCGCCTCGTCGTCGCCGATCCGCCGCGCCAGCGCCGCCGACAGCCGCGCCAGGCGCGCGGCATCGTCGTACTGGATCGGCTGCGAGGCGTCGTCGCAGGGCTGGTGGTAGCAGTTGCGCAGGAAGTAGGCCAGCGCGCGCTTCGGATCGCGCTCGCCGTCTGCGGAGATCGTGCCACCGTCCAGGTAGACCGCCGGGATGCCGGCGCGCACGAACGCGTAGTGATCGCTGCGCACGAAGGTCGCCTCCTCCGGGAACGGATCCGGCGACAGCGGCAGGCCGATCTCCGCCGCCGCCGCCGCGGCCGCATCGCCGAGGCTGGAGTGCTCGCCGCCGATGACCACCGCGTCGGTGCTCGGCGCCAGCAGCACCGGCATGTCGATGTTGAGGTTGGCCACCATCGCCGCGCGCGGCGCGCCCGGGCGCGAGACGAACCACTGCGCGCCGAGCAGGCCCTGCTCCTCGCCGGTGAGCGCCGCGAACACCTGCGAGCGGCGGGTCCGCGCCTGCTCCGCGGCCAGCATGCGCGCGGTCTCCAGCATGATCGACACCCCCAGCGCGTTGTCGAGCGCGCCGTTGTGGATGCGGTCGCCCTCGGCATCGGCCGCGCCGATGCCCACGTGGTCCAGGTGCGCGGTGTGCACCACCTGCTCGGCGGCCAGCGCCGGATCGCGCCCCGGCAACCGCGCGACCACGTTGCGCGACTCGAACGGCTCGATGCGGGTGCGCCCGGCGATCGCCAGCGTGCCCGGCAGCGCGAAGCCGCGCAGGGTGCCGGCGCGCGCGGCGTCGAACAGCTGCGCGGCATGGCGCTCGTCGTCGGCGAACACGAAGTCGGCCGCCGCCGCCGCCACCGTCGCCACCGCCCGCAGCTGCGGGAAACCGTCGATCGCGCCGCCGCCGGCGTCGCGCAGGCGCATCGCCGCGTTGCCCGCGCTCGCGCGCTGCCGCGCCCACGGCACCCGCGCCTCGGACTCCGGCGTCGACACCCACACCGCGCCGATCGCGCCGCGCTCGGCGATCGCCGCCAGCTTCTCGCGCTGGGCCGAATGGAACGCGCGCTGATGGGCGTCGAACGATTCCGGCGCGCCCGGCAGCAGCACCGCGATGCGGCCCGCGAGGTCGAGCCCGGCGAAGTCGTCGTGGCCGAGCTCCGGGGCGTGGATCGCGTGGCCGACGAACACCGCCGGCGCCTCCACGTGGTGCGAGGGCGCGTCGAAGTTCGCCCACGGCAGGAAGTGCTCGCCGTAGCGCAGCTCGATGGTGCGGCCGCCGCGCAGCACCGCCAGGCGCGCGCCGCGCTCCAGCGCGACGGCCCGCAGCAGCGGCACGCGCTGGAAGAAGCCGCCATCGTCGCCGGCCGGCTCCAGGCCCGCCTCGGCCAGGCGCGCGGCCACGTAGGCGGCCGCCAGTTCGTAGCCGCGGCTGCCGGTCTCGCGGCCCTCCATGCCATCGTCGGCCAGCTTGCGCAGGTCGGCGGCGATACGTTGCGCGGCCGGGTCTTCGGACTGCGGGCTGGCATCGGCCGCCTCGCCGGCCTCGAGCGCCGGCGCGGCCGGCGGGGCCGGGGCCGTCGACGGATCGCGCAGGCAGCGCCAGCCCACCAGCAGCAGGGCGCCGAGCGCGAGCAGGGCGATGAGGAGGCGAAGCGGTCTGGGCATGGCGTTCCGGGTCCGGCCGGCGCGGCGCGCGCGATGCCCGGATTCTAGAGCGTGCCGGCCGCGCCGCCGCCGGCCCGGGCCGCCCTACTCGTCGCGCCGCCGCTGCGTGAACGGCAGCACCACCCCGCGCGACGGTTCCGGACGCTCCCACAGCACCGGCACCTCGTCGGGCCGGGCCGGCTCGAGCGTGTCGCGGGCGGTCGTATCGTGCGCGGCCTCATCCTCTTCCAGTTCCCAGCTATAGCGCCTGCGCGGCGCCTGCGGATCGGCCCGGCGCAACAGCCAGGCCGAGATCACCCCGCCCAGCGCGCCGCCCAGGTGCGACTGCCAGGACACGCCCGGGTCCTGCGGCAGCACGGTCAGCAGCATGCCGCCGTAGAACAGGAACGCGATCATGCCGGCGGCGATCGACGGCCGGTCGCGCCGCAGCAGCCCGAGCACGAACACCAGGAACATCAGGCCGTGGGTCAGCCCGCTCGCGCCCAGGTGCCGCGAGCCCGGATCGCCCAGCAGCCAGGCGCCCAGCCCGCTGCCCAGCCAGATCAGCGGCAGCGCGCGCAGCGTGGCGCGCGGGTAGACCACCAGCGCCAGGGTCCCCAGCACCAGCAGCGCCGAGGCGTTGGCGACCAGGTGCGAGGGCGAACCGTGCAGCAGCGGCGCGGTCAGCACGCCCAGCAGGCCGGCGGCATCGAGCGGGCGCACCGCGTACCGCGACCAGTCGCCCATCGCCTGCAGGCCGAAGACCGCGCCCAGCAGGGCGACGAAGCACACCGAGGCCTTCGCCGCCGTGCGCAGGCGGCGGCGGTCGGCCGCGCGTTGCGCTTCGGGATCGCTGGGGGCGTCGGGCATGTCGAGGTGCATGCAGGCCAGGATGGCGCCGCGCGCGCCGGATGCAAGCGCGCCGCCGGCGGGATGCTGTCGCCCATCCGCCGCGCCCTGCCCCGCGCCGCCCTGCTCCGCCGGCCGGCTCGCGTAAAATCCGCGGATGAACGCCTCTCCCCTGCCGACCGTCCGCCTGAAGAACGCGTGGCGGTCCACCCATCCGTGGATCTTCCAGCGCCTGGTCGAGAAGCCGGCGCAGCGGCCCAAGCCCGGCAGCCTCGTCGAGGTCGAGGGCGTCGACGGCGCCTGGATCGGCCGCGGCTTCTACAACGGCCATTCGCGCATCGCCGTGCGCATCCTCGAGACCGATCCCGACGTCGCGGTCGATGCCGGCTGGTTCGCGCGTCGCATCGCCGAGGCGGTGCGCCTGCGCCGCGAGGTCCTGCGCCTGGACGACGTCTCCGACGCCTGGCGCGTCGTCCACAGCGAGGGCGACGGCCTGTCCGGTCTGGTGGTGGACCGCTACGGCGACCTGCTGGTGGTGGAGTTCTTCAGCGCGGGCATGTTCCGCTACCGCGAATGGATCTACGACGCCCTGCGCGCGCAGTTCCCCGGCTGCCGTTTCTACAGCTTCGCCGACGAGCACGTGCAGAAGCAGGAATCGTTCGATTTCCGCGGCACCGAGCCGGTCGCGCCCGCGGTCATCGTCGAGCACGGCATCCGCTTCCGCGCCGATCCCGCCGGCGCGCACAAGACCGGCTTCTTCGCCGACCAGCGCGAGAACCGCGAATGGCTCTCGCACCGGGTCGCCGGCAAGCGCGTGCTCGACCTGTGCTGCAATACCGGCGGCTTCGGCGTGTACGCGGCCGTGCGCGGCGCGGCCGAGGTGACCGGCATCGACATCGACCAGGCCGTGCTCGAGATCGCGCGCGGCAACGCGCGTCTCAACGACGCGCGGGTGCGCTTCGTCCAGGCCGACGTCTTCCCCTGGCTGCGCGACGCCGCCGCCGCGGGCCAGCGCTACGACGTGGTGGTGCTCGATCCGGCCAAGATGACCCGCGACCGCGAACAGGTCATCCCCGCGCTCAAGAAGTACCTCGACATGAACAAGCTGGCGCTGGGCGTGGTCGCGCCGGGCGGCCTGTTCGCCACCTTCTCCTGCACCGGCCTGGTGAGCGAGGAGCAGTTCCTCGACATGCTGCGCCGCGCGGCGTTCTACGCCGGCCGCAGCGTGCAGGTGCTGCGCGTGGCCGGCGCCGGCCCCGACCATCCGTTCCTGGCCGACGTGCCGGAGTCGCGCTATCTCAAGGCGGTGTTCTGCCGCGTGCTCGACTGAGCGCGCGCGGCGAAAAAACGCTGGCATCTTTTCGCGCGACGCTGCACAATGCGCGGCTCGCCACCGCGGCGGCCGATCTGAACGGCGCGCGAGGCGGCCGAAGCGGCCCTCGACAGAGGTGTTGACGGAAGCGAAAACCGCGCTATGATGTGCGGCTCCCGGGGCGAAACGCACGGGGTTGAAGGAAGGCGGCGCTGAGGCCGGTTCCTGTGATCTTTGACAGTGTACGCAGGAGACTTGTGCGGACGTCTGGCGGGGGTGAAGACCTCCAAAGTAAGCAGACGTTCGAAAGAGCAC
>NZ_JAAN01000002.1 GCF_000559025.1 Luteimonas huabeiensis HB2
CCGGACGCGGGGTCGGCCGTCTTCGTCACCGCGACCACGGGCGACAGCGGGTGCTGGGTCTCGCAGCTCGCGCAGGTCGGCGGCGGAGCGCCGGGATCGTTCGGATCGCCGCCGCCGGTGGGCACCGCCGGCAGGGTGAAGGTGCGCACGCTGCCGCTGCCGCCGGCGAGGAAGGCGCCCGCGTTCTCGACCTGGCCGAAGGTCAGGCCCGCGCCCAGCGTGTCGGTCAGCACCACGTCGGACTGCGTGTTCGCATTGCCGACGGTCACGCTCAGCGTGTAGGTGAGGGTCTGGCCGGCCGCGACGGCCTCGCCGGAAACCGGATCGGCCTCCTTCGTCACCGCGACGGAGGGCGCCAGCGGGTGCTGGGTCTCGCAGTCCGCGCAGGTCGGCGGCGGAGCGCCGGGGTCGTTCGGGTCGCCGCCGCCGGTGGGCACCGCGAGGAAGGCGCCCGCGTTCACGACCTGGCCGAAGGTCAGGCCCGCACCCAGGGTGTCGGTCAGCACCACGTCGGACCGCGTCGCGGCATTGGCGACCGTCACGGTGAGCGTGTAGGTGATGGCCTGCCCGGCCGCGACGGCGGTACCGTCGGCGGGATCGGCGCTCTTGGCGACGGCGATCGTCGGCCCCAGCGGCGTGGTTTCGTTGCAGTCGTTGCCGGGCGCGCTGCAGTCGATCGCGCCGTTCGGGAACGTCACCGCGTTGACGATCTCGGTCGCGCTGGCGGCCAGCGGATCGTCGATGCGCACCACGAAATTCAGCGTCGCTTCGCCGTTGGCCGGGATGTTCAGCGCGGCGGTGTTGAGGCAGGTGGCGCCGGCACAGGTGAAATCGTTGCCCTCGGACACGTAGGCGGTATTGGCGGGAACGGTTTCGCCCACGTCGCCCGCGAACAGGGTACCGACGGCGCCGCCGGCATTGGCGATGGTGATGGCATAGGTCAGCACGTCGCCCGGGGCGACCGGCGCGCCGTCGACGTAAGGCGTGCCGTTGACCTCGGCCAGCGTCTTGCCGACCGACAGCTCCGGCTCGGCGATGTCCGGGAACGCGCACGAGGCGAGGTCGCGCGACGCGTTGGCGCCGGTGGGCGCGGCCTGGCTCAGGACGCCGGTGGACGTGTCGTAGGCGTAGTAGCTGCTGGGGCTGTTGTTGTTGGCGACGTACAGGCGGTCGTCGTCGCCGAAGGCGATGCCGGCCCACAGGACGGTCGACGGCTGGCCGTTGAGCAACGGCCGTGTCTGCCGGATGGCCCGCGGGCCGCCGGGCGCGGAGAAATCGATGCGGTACAGGTCCTGCCCGGCCGCCAGCCAGCCGAAGCCGGCGGCGTCGAAGGCGATATCGCCGGAGCCGATGTTGGTGGGCGCGAAGTCGTACTGCAGGTTGCCGATGTTCTGCACCGCGTAGCCGAAGCCGGTCGCGTTGGCGGTCACCCGGTAGACGACGGGCGAGCCGCCGTTGCCGATCAGGTAGCCGACACCGTCGGGACCCATTCCCGCGCGCGGGAAGTCGCCGCCCAGCGGGGCGCTCAGCGCCTGGTACCAGCCGCCGTTGCCGGCGTCGTAGGCCCAGAGCATGGAGCCGGTGCTGGCATGGAACAGCATGCGGTCGTTGACCGGGTCGATCATCAGCGCGTTGACGTCGTTGCCCGCCAGCGACGGCAGCGCCAGCTCCGGGACGACGGCGTCGCTGCCGGCGCCGGCCTCGTAGCGCCAGATCTGCACGCCGTTGACGATGCTGTAGATCGCGTTGGAGGCGGCGTTGCCGCCCGGCGCGGTGCAGAAGCTGTAGGCCGGCGCGGCGGGGCTCACCGTCACGGTGACGCTGTCGGTGTTGTTGTCGGGATCGATGTCGACGGTGTCCGCCGGAGCGACGACGGTGGCCACGTTGGTGACCGGGGTCGCCTGCGCGAGGACGGGCGAGGCGCCGAGCCCCGCCAGTCCGGCCACGAGCGTCAGCACCATGCCTGCGGCGGCCGCCCTGGCCGTCCGGATCTTGTTCTGCAGCACCTGCAACCCCCTCGGAAAGTCCGCGACCGCCCTGCGCGTATGCGCAAGGCGGTTCGCCTTTCTTCATGCGTGACGTGGCCGGGGACGCGCTCTCACGCAACGCGTCCAGGCGGGACTTCCGACGTGCCGCAGGGCCCATCCACCTTTGTGCAGGCAACGTCAAAAGCGGTGCGCACTGTAGGGCCGCCCAAATGCGACATCAATCACATTTCTCTCACAATTTTTCACTTTTGGTGAGCGAAGTTGTGACAGGCATCCCATTCGCATGCGCATGGCGGCCAGACATCCGCGGGAGCGCCGAGGGCGCGGTCGCGGAAGGCTCCTTGGCAGCGATGCATCCCCCGATTCGGGACGGAAGCGGGGCCTTGCGCGCATCGGGCGGCGCGACACGGCGCGCGCGCGAACTCGCGTGTCCGGGCGTCCGCAGAGCGCCGGAGATCGGCCTCCACGGCGAGAGGCGAGAGGCGAAAGGCGGGAAGCGAGGAGGCGCGGGTGACCGCTCCCCGTCCGACTACCACTCCAGCATGTAGCCCACGCCGCGGATCGCGCGCAGGGGCAGGCTTTCGCCGGACGCCTGCTGGCACTTGCGCCGCAGGCGGTAGACCAGCATTTCCAGCCGGTGCGGATCGAAGGTATCGACGTCGCCGACCAGCCCGGCGATCAGGGTCTCGCGCGCCACCGGCGCGCGCGCCGCCGCCGCGAGCATGCCCAGCACCTGCCGCTCGGCCTGGTTGAGGGTCACCTCGGCGCCGCCGGGCGTGCGCAACCGCCAGCCCTGGCGCTCCAGCGCCCAGCCGCTGCCGGCCCGCGCCGCGTGCGCGCCGTCGACGCGCGTGCGGCGCAGCACGTTGCGCACCGTCTCGACCAGCTCGTCCATGTCCAGCGGCTTCACCAGGTACGCATCCGCGCCCGCGCGCAGGCCGCGCAAGCGGTCCACCGCGTGGCCGCGGCCGGTGTACAGCACGATCCCCAGCGACGCCGACAGCCCGCGCAGATGCCGCGCGATGTCGACGCCGTCGTCGTCCGGCAGCCCCACGTCCAGCAGCACCAGGTCGAACGGGGCGCCGAGCCATACGCGGTAGAGCTCGAGCGCGGACGCGAGCCCGCGGACCTCGAAGCCGGCGTCGCGCAGGGCAGGCAGCAGGATCTGCTCGCGCAGTTCCTCGTCGTCGTCGACGACGGCAACGCGAGGCGACGGTGGAACGGAGGCGGTCGTCATGGCGTCCTGATCACGAGCGGTCGGCGATCGCTCGCGACGACGGCTCCGGCGTACCGCCGGCTCCCGCTCTCGTCGCGACCCATCTCCCTGCCCGGAAGGATACCCGCCCCGGGCGGGCCGATGGGACTCAGAATCCGTAGCGCAGGAAACCGCCGTCCACGGCGATGCACTCGCCGGTCACGTACGACGCGGCCGGCAGGCACAGGAACGCGACCGCGGCGGCCACTTCCTCGGGCTCGCCGATGCGGCCCATCGGCGTGCGCAGCAGCACCTCGTCGAGGTAGTCGGGATCGGCCAGCGCGCCCGAGGTGCGCCGGGTGCGGACGTACCACGGCGCCACCGCGTTGACGCGGATGCCGTCCTCGGCCCATTCCGCGGCCAGGTTGCGGGTCATCTGGTGCAGCGCGGCCTTGCTCATGCCGTACGGCGCGCCGGTGCGCACGTGGGTCAGGCCGGACACGCTGCCGACGTTGACGATGCACGACGCCGCATGCCGGGCCAGCAACGGATGCGCATAGCGCGAAAGCTCGAAGGCGCTGAAGAGATTGATCTCGAAGATCTCGCGCCATTCCTCCTCGGCGTACTCGGCGGCGGGCCGGGTGAGGTTGCCGCCGGCGTTGTTGACCAGGATGTTCAAGCCGTCGCCCTGGTCCTCCACCCAGTCGAGGATCTCGCGGCGCTGCTCCTCGTCGGCCACGTCGCCGATCATCGCCAGCACGCGGCCCTCGGGCATCTCCTCGAGCAGTTCGTCGCGCGCGGCCTCCAGCGCATCGCCGTCGCGCGCCACGATCAGCACCTCCGCGCCGAAGCCCAGCAGTTCGCGCGCGATCGCGCGCCCGATGCCGGCGCTGCCGCCGGTCACCAGCGCGCGCTGTCCATCCAGGCGCCAGCGTTGAGAATCCATGGGCGACTCCTGCGGGAAACGGCACATTAGAACGCGTCGCGCACCGGCAGGCACGTCCTCTTCGCGCGGAGCGCGCAGCCGGCGACGTCACGCACTCTAGGATAGAACGGCGCAGGGGCCCAGGCGCCTGCGCGCCGGCCCGCGACGCACGATCCGGCCCAGCCCACGGAGGACTCCGCCATGCCCGCACGCACCATCCGATCGCGCCTTCCCGCCGCCCTCGCGCTGGCGCTGCTGCTGCCGCTGGCCGCGTGCCGGCCGGAGGCGCCGGAACCGCCGCAGGCCCCACCCGGGCCGCAGGCCGGTCCGCAGGACCCGCTCGACAAGGGCGACGCGGTCGAGGAGGCGGTCCGCGAGACCGAGGCCCGGCGCCGGGACGAGGGCTCGACCGAGCCGTAGCGCGACACCTCGGGGGACGCGACGCGGGCGCGGCCGAACGCTCCGCGCGGACGACCGCGTTCCTCGAGCACGCCGGCGGCGATGCCGCCTCGGCGGAACCGCCGCGCCCGCGCCGGGTTTCACCGCATGCGCCCGCGCGGTGCGCGGGTAGCGCCGACCGGCGACGGGTCGGCCGGCGACGTCGCTTGCGGATACACGATCAGCAGCTCCAGCGGCGCATCGCCGGCCTGCTGGACGGCATGCGTGCTGCCCGGCCGGGTCAGCATGGCGTCGCCCGGGCCGACCTCGTGCACGGCCCCATCGACGACGTAGCGTCCACGGCCGGCGAGCACGTAGTAGATCTCGTCCTTGTGCTGGGGATGCAGCCCGATCCCGGCGCCGGGCTGCAGGACGCGCTTGCGCAGCACGAACGGCAATCCGGGCGCGTCCTCGAAGTAGGGCCGGGCCACGGTCGGGCCGGGACCGCCGTGCGGACCGGGCTGTTCGCGGCGCGGCACGTCGCGGGCGTGCTGCACCGTGGACGGGCGCGCCTGCGCGGCGCGCGCCCGCGGCGCATCCGGCGGCGCGCCGCAATCGGTGTCGCGCACCACCGCCCGGTCGATCTCGGGCGCGGCGCGCCGCCATTCGCGCACCACCAGGCAGGCGACCTGGGTGGCGCCGGCGAGGTTGAAATGGGTGTCGTCGGCCAGCCCCTGCGCGGGATCGTGCAGGTAGTAGAGCGTGGACGGCGCCTCGCCCAGCGCACGCAGCCAGTCGCGGCTGGCGCGGTCCAGGTCGATCAGCGGCACGCCCTCGCGCGCGGCCAGCGCGCGCACCGCCTCGGCGTAGGCGCCGTGGGTGTCCACCGGCTCGCCGTCGCGGAACGCCCGCCGCGCGACCGGGGTCAGCAGCACCGGCCGGGCGCCGCGCTCATGCGCCAGCGCCAGGTAGCGCCGCAGGCGGTCCGGGAAGGCGCGCTCGGGTTCGTCGTAGCGGCTGGGGTCCTCGGCCTTGGCGTCGTTGTGGCCGAACTGGATCAGCAACACATCGCCGGCGGCCAGGGCGTCCTCCACCGGCGCCAGCCAGCCCTCCTCGGCGAAGCTGCGGGCGCTGCGCCCGCTGCGGGCATGGTTGCGGACCTCGAACGCGGCGGGATCGAGGAAGCTCTGCAGCGCCTGTCCCCAGCCGGTGCGAGGCGCGCGCTCGGGGCCGTAGGCGCTGGCGGTGGAATCGCCGACCACGAATACCCGCGCCGGGCGCTCGCCGGCCACGGCGCCTGCGCACAGCGCCCACAGCCATGCGCAGGCGACGACGGCGCGCACGCCTCAGCGCGCCAGCCAGCCGCCGTCCACCGGCAGCACCGCACCGTGCACGTAGTCCGAAGCCGCGCTGGACAGGAACACCGCCGCCCCGGCGAGGTCCGCCGGCACGCCCCAGCGCCCGGCCGGGATGCGCTCGAGGATGGCGCGGTTGCGGTCGGCGTCCTGGCGCAGCGCCTCGGTGTTGCTGGTGGCGAAATAGCCCGGCGCGATCGCGTTGACGTTGATGCCCCTGGCCGCCCATTCGTTGGCCAGCAGCCGGGTCAGCCCGAGCACGCCGGACTTGCTGGCGGTGTAAGAGGCCACGCGGATGCCGCCCTGGAACGACAGCATCGAGGCGATGTTGACGATCTTGCCGCCCTGCCCCTGCGCCACCCAGTGCCGGCCGGCGGCCTGCGACAGGAAGAACAGCGTCTTGAGGTTCACGCCGATCACCGCGTCCCAGTCGTCCTCGGTAAAGTCGAGGGCGTCGTTGCGGCGGATGGTGCCGGCGTTGTTGACCAGGATGTCGAACCGGCCCAGCCGGGCGACGACCTGCGCGACGATGTCGGCGACCGGTGCGATGGTGTCGAGCGCGGCCTCGACGAAGGCGAAGCGGCGGCCCAGCGCCTCCACCCGCGCCTGCGTCTGCCCGGGCGCGCTGCGTCCGACGGCGGCGATGTCGGCGCCGGCCTCGGCCAGCGCCAGCGCGATGCCCTGCCCCAGCCCGGTGTTGGCGCCGGTCACCAGCGCGACCTTGCCGGTCAGATCGAAGGACTGCAGCGTCATGATGCGTTCTCCCCTTGCGCGTGCGTCACTTGAGCTGGCAGATGTCCAGCACGTGCATGTCGGTGTAGTCCAGGTTCTCGCCGCCCATCGCCCAGATGAAGCAGTAGTTGCTGGTGCCCGCGCCCATGTGGATCGACCACGGCGGCGACACCACCGCTTCCTCGTTCCTGACCACAATGTGGCGCTGCGCGTCGGGCTCGCCCATGAAGTGGTAGACGCGGTCGTTCTCGCCGAGGTCGAAGTAGAAGTACACCTCGCTGCGACGGTCGTGCAGGTGCGGCGGCATGGTGTTCCACACGCTGCCGGGCTTGAGGATGGTCAGTCCCAGCAGCAGCTGCGAGGACTTGCAGGTCGCCGGCACGATGTACTGGTAGATCGTGCGCTCGTTGCTGGTCGAAAGCGCGCCGCGCTCCAGCGGCACCGCGCTCTCGATCGAGATCTGCTTGACCTCGAAGCGCGCGTGGGCGGGGGTGGACGCGAGGTAGTAGCGCGCCGGCGCGGCCGGGTCGTCGCTGGCGAACGTCACCTCCTCGCTGCCCATCGGCACGTACAGGCCGTCCTTCGGCGCGAGCCGGTACTCGGTCCCGTCCACGGTCACGGTGCCGGCGCCGCGGCCGACATTGACCACGCCCAGCTCGCGGCGCTCGAGGAACGGCCGCCCCCTGGCCGACTCGGGCTCCGTCTGCCGCGGCAGCGGCAGCGGCTGTTCCAGCGGCGCCGCGCCGCCGATCACGAAGCGCTCGTAGTGGGTATAGCTCAGGCGCAGCGCGCCGTCGGCGAACAGGCCGTCGAGCAGGTACAGGTCGCGCAGTTCGTCGTTGCCGATGCCGCGCATCACCCCGGGATGGGTGGCGTGATAGGTCTTCTGGTACATGGCGTCTCCGGCGTGCGCGGGCGGTGCCGCGCGTGGGTGTCGAAGGATCGATGTCCGGCGATTCTAGCCCGTTTGGTAACCGGTGTCATCGCGCACCGCGCAAGCGGCGTCCGGGGGCCGAACGTGCCGCTTCCCGGCCCGCGCCAGCCACCGCCGAAGCCGCGCCCGCCTGGGCGCCATCGCCCTCTCCCGCGAACGGCAGCAAGGGCTCCGCGCGGCGACGCGGGGCGGCTACATCCCGGGGGGCTGGCAGGAATCGCGCACGATCAGGTGCGGCCGCACGCTGGCCAGCGGCCGCGCGGCGCCGTCCTGGTCGGGGTGGACCAGCATCGCCGCGGCGACGCGGCCGGTGTCGCGGGTGTCGCGGCGCACCGAGGTGAGCGGCGGCCACAGCCGCGAGGCCAGCGGGCTGTCGTCGTAACCGACGATCGACAGCTCGCGCGGGACCTGGATGCCGGCGCGCATCGCCACCCGGTACACGCCGGCGGCCATTTCGTCGTTGCCGCAGAAGATCGCGGTCGGGCGCTTGCGGCCCGACAGCAGTTTCTCGGCCGCGGCGATGCCCGATTCGAAGGTGTAGCCGGCCTCGACGATGCGCGACTTCGGCACCTCCACCCCGCGCCGGCGCAGCGCCTCCACGCAACCGGCGGTGCGCTCGATCGCCGAGCGGTAGTGGCTGGGACCGGTGATCAGCGCGATGTCGGTGTGGCCGAGCATCTGCAGGTAATCGGCGGCCTCGGCCGCGCCGTCGCGGTCGTGGGTGACCACCATCCGCTCCGGCCGGTCCAGCGCCACCGCGGCGATGCGCACGTAGCGGCAACCGATGTCCTCGAGCATCCGCGCCAGCGCGTCGTCCTCGGACACGCGCGGGACCAGCATCACGCCGTGCAGCTTCTGCTGCTGCACGAACCGGCGCACGCCCTCGATGTAGTCCGGATTGCGGCTGTCGCAAGGATGCACCACCAGCTCGAAGCCGGAGCCGCGCAGCGCGTCGAGGGCGCCGTACTGCATGTTGACGATGAACTGCGCGGTCGGGTTGTCGTAGACCATCCCGATCAGGAACGAACGCCGGAACGCCAACCCCCGCGCCATCGGGTCCGGCGAATAGCCGACCTCGCGCATCAGCGCTTCGACCTTCTCGCGCGTGTCCGGCCGCACCAGCGGCGAATGGTTGATGATCCGCGACACCGTCTTCTTCGACACCCCGGCCAGGCGCGCGATGTCGTTGATCGTGGCCGGCTTGCCGGCGGGCAGGGCGTCGGCGGCGGTGCGGGCCCTGCGGGCAGGGGTTTTCTTGGTCGGGGGCATCGGGAGGGGTCCGGCGCGGTGCGGCCGCGCGCCTGGATTCTAGCCGCCGCCGCGCGAACGCGCGGCAACGCGCGGCCGGACGCGCGCGCCTAGCCGCGCAACAGCGCCGGCAGCCACAGCGAAAGCGCCGGCACGAACGCCACCAGCAGCAGCACCGCCAGCCCGGCCAGCCAGAACGGCCAGATCGTGCGCAGGCTCTGGCCGATGGTGATCTTGCCGATCGCGGTGCCCACGAACAGCACCGAGCCCACCGGCGGCGTCACCAGCCCCAGCCCGCCGGCCAGCACCAGCACCATGCCGAAGTGGATCGGGTCGATCCCGTAGGCGCGCGCCACCGGCAGGAAGATCGGCGTGCAGATCAGGATCATCGGCGCCAGGTCCATGAAGATGCCCAGCACCAGCAGGCCGACCACGATCAGCAGCAACACCGTGCGCGGGCTGTCGGCGAAGGATTGCAGCGCGCTCACCGCCGCCGCCGGCACCTGCAGGTAGGCCAGCAGCCAGCCGAACAGCGCGGCGGTGGCGATCACGAACAGGATCACCCCGGTCGTGCGCGCGGCGTGGGCGACCGTGCCCAGGAACTCGCGCCAGCCGAGCTGGCGGTACAGCACCGCGGTCACCAGCAGCGCGTACAGCACCGCCACCGCCGCGCTCTCCACCGCGGTGAACACGCCCGCGCGGATGCCGACGAAGATCAGCGCCACCAGGCCCAGCCCCGGCAGCGCCGCGACCAGCCGCAGCAACAGCGCGCGCACGCCCGGGAACGCCTCCACGCCATAGCCGCGCCGGCGCGCGACGGCGTAGGCCACGACCATCAGCGTCAGCGTCATCAGCAGCGCGGGCACGATGCCGCCGGCGAACAGGTCGGCGATCGAGATGCCGCCGCCCATCGCCGCCGAGTACAGGATCAGGTTGTGCGAAGGCGGCACCAGCAGCGCCACCAGCGCCGCGGTGATGCTGACGTTGACCGCGAAATCGCGATCGTAGCCGCGCTTGACCATCTGCGGGATCATCGTGCCGCCGACCGCGGAGACGTCGGCGATCGCCGAACCCGAGACGCCGCCGAAGAACAGCGAGGACAGGATGCTCACCTGCCCCAGGCCGCCGCGGATGCGCCCCACCAGCGAGGAGGCCAGCGCGATCAGGCGCTCGGAGATGCCGCCGCGCATCATGATCTCGCCGGCGAAGATGAACAACGGAATCGCGATCAGCGAGGCGGTGCCGATGCCGGCCCCGACCTGCTGCACCAGCACCACCGAAGGCAGGTCCAGCAGCAGCAGCGTCGCCAGCGACGCCGCCGCCAGCGCGAACGCCACCGGCACCCCGATCGCCAGCAGGCCGGCGAACACCCCGAACAGCACGACGATCGCCATCAGACTTCTCCCGCGGCCGAAGGCCGCGCACCGGCGTCCCTCTCCCGCATCGCGGGAGAGGGGGGGACCGTCCGCCCGGCGGACGGTGGGGTGAGGGCAGCCTCATCGTCGCCCTCCCCTCGCCCGCCCCAGGCATCCGCCCCGCGCGCCAGCGCGAAGGCGGTCATCAGGGCGCCGCCCAGCGCCAGCGGCAGGTAGGGCAGGCTCTGCGGCAACGGCGCGCCGGCCATCCGCACGTCCAGGCCGTCGAGCAGCAGCACCGCGCCCCAGCCCGCCAGGACCGCGCCGATCGCCGCGACCACCAGGCAGTTGAGCGCATCCACCGCGCGCCGCAGCGGCGGGCGCATCGCCTCGGCCAGCAGGAAGAAGCCGAAGTGGCGGCCGGTGTGCACGCCGGAGGCCGCGCCGAAGCTCATCGCGGTGGCCAGCAGCAGGATCGTCACCGGCTCGGTCCAGCTCGGCGAGTCGTTGATGACGTAGCGCGCGAAGACCTGCCAGCCCTGCACCACCACCAGGCCCAGCAGGGCGGCGGCGGCCACGGCGATCGAAGCGTCGGACAGGCGGTCGAGGGCGCCGCGCCAGCCGCGGCGGCGCGCGGCGACGGCGGAGGGCGGATCGGCTTGGATATCGGGCATGGCGGGCTCAGGCGGCGGCGCGGATGCGGCGGTGGAGGGCGGCGATCCGCGGATCGCGCAGGTAGTCGTCGAGCAGCGGGCGGGCGGCGGCGCGGAACGCTTCGAGATCGACGTCGTTGAAGCGCACGCCGGACGCAGCCACGGCCTGGCGCGCCTGCGCCTCGGAGGCGTCCCACAGATCGCGCATCACGCCGACCGATGCGCGCGCGGCGTCGACCAGCAGGTCGCGGTCGCCCGGCCGCAGGGCGTCGAGCGAGCGCTGCGAGATCAGCAGCACGTCGGGCGCGTAGGAGTGCTCGCTCTGCGACCAGTAGCGCGCGGCCTCGAAGTGGCGGCTGGAATGGAAGCTGCGCATGTTGTTCTCGGCGCCGTCGATCATGTGCGTCTCCATCCCGGAGAAGGTGTCGCCCAGCGACATCGGCGTCGGGTTGGCGCCCAGCAGGCGCACCAGGCGGATGAAGATGTCGGAGGCGGCGACGCGGATCTTCAGCCCGTGCAGGTCCTGCGGCGTGCGCAGGGGCCGGCGCGTGTTGTAGAAGCAGCGCGCGCCGCTGTCGTAGATCGCCAGGCCCACCAGGCCGCGGGCGCGGAAGCCGTCCAGCACGTCCTGGGCGATGCCGCCGTCGAGCGCGCGGCGCATGTGCGCCACCGAGTCGAACACGTAGGGCAGGCACAGCGGCACGGTCAGCGGGAAGGCGTTGTTGAGCGCGCCGCTGTAGACGCGGGTCATGTCGATCGCGCCGTAGCGCGCCATGTCGATCGCTTCCGACTCGCGCCCGAGCTGGCCCGAGTGGTACTGGCGGATGCGCACCCGGCCTTCGGTCTCGCGCTCCAGCGTCTGCCCCAGCCAGCCGACCGCGGCGACGGTGGGGTAATCCTTGACGTGGACGTCGGTGGCGGTCAGCACCCTCGCCGCGTCGTCGCCGCGCGCGGGCAGCGCGGCCGCCGCGCAGGCCGCGCCGAGTCCGGCCAGGAACGCGCGCCGGCCGGGGATCACCGGCGCGCCTCCGGCTCCGGCGCCGCCGCCACCGCGCGCGCGTCCAGGGTGGCGATGCCGGCGAAGTCCACCCGCGCGCGCTGTCCCGGCAGGATGTCGTGGATGCCGGTGGCGTTGCCGGTGGCCACCAGGTCGCCCTGGCGCAGCGCGCGCCCGCGACGCGCCGAGCGCGCCAGCGCGAAGGCGAACGCCGCGCGCAGCCCGCCGGGCAACAGGGTCGCGCCGCCGCGGCCGACGAGCCGCCCGTCGATCCAGGTCTCCGCGACCAGGCCGGCCTCGTCGCGACCGGCCCAGTCGGCGACTTCCGGGCCCAGCACGAGCCCGTTGTTGTTGCCGAAGTCCGACACCACCACGCAGGGCCCGAGCGCGTTGATCGTGGCCAGCGGGCTGCTGGCGACCTCGATGCCGACCCACAGCGTCGCCGGCAGCCGCGCCGCCTCCTCCGGCGTCCACTGCATGCGTTCGGGATCGGCATCGGCCTCCAGCCGCAGCACGTACTCGGCCTCGACCGCGGCGAAGCCGCCCTCGAACACCGGGATCTCGACCTCGCCCTGCGCCGGCCACAGGTGCCGGCGCCAGATCGGCCCCAGCAGGCGGTCGTCGCCGGAGGCATCGCGCCGCTGCGGCTGGATGTAGCCGACCTTCCAGCCTGCGATCTCGTCGGCCCAGCGCGCGATGGCCAGGTCCTGCACCCGGTAGGCCGCCTCCAGGCTGGGCGGGATCGCGCCGGGAAAACCGGCAAGCGCCTGCGCGGCGGCGCGGGCGGCGACGAAGCGCTCGGCGATCGCCGCTGCGTCCTGGGCGTGGCCGGCCGCAGCGGCCGGCGTCTGGTCGTATTGGCTCAAGCTGGAAGTCTCCCCGCGGGCGATGTTGCGGTGCAGATCGCGGCACCGCTGGCAAGTCGTATATGGTAAACCGGTGTCATTTTCAATATGCAGTGCGGCAAGACCGCGATGCGCGGCGCCGCCACGATGGAGGGGAAACCGAATGTCCACGACCGCCGCCGCGCGCCTGCGCGTCACTTCATGGGCCCTGGCCGCCTGCGCGATCGCCGCTTCGCTGCTGTGCGCTGCGCTGCTGCTCGCGGCGGCGCCCGCGCGGGCCGCCGCCGACCCGCCGCCGGCGTTCCCCGGCGCGCAGGGCTGGGCCGCGCACACGCCCGGCGGCCGTGGCGGGCGCATCCTGCGCGTGACCACCCTGGCCGCCGACGGGCCGGGCTCGTTCGCCGAGGCGGTGGCCACGCCCGGCCCGCGGATCGTGGTGTTCGAGGTCGGCGGCGTGATCGACCTGGGCGCGAAGACGCTGCGCATCGTCGAGCCCTACCTCACCATCGCCGGGCAGACCGCGCCGCCGCCGGGCATCACCTTCGTGCGCGGCGGCATCGACATCGCCACCCACGACGTGATCGTGCGCCACATCCGCGTGCGCCCGGGCGACGCCGGGCTGCCGCGCCGCAGCGGCACCGATTTCGACGCGATTTCCACCGTGCGCGCGCACGACGTGATCGTCGATCATTGCTCGCTGACCTGGGGCACCGACGAGGGCCTGTCGGCCTCCGGCACCCGCTTCGTCGAGGGCGGCCGCACGCTGGAGGACTTCCGCGCCGGCACCTCGCGGCGCATCACCTTCAGCAACAACCTGATCGCCGAGGGGCTGGCGAATTCGACCCACGCCAAGGGCGAGCATTCCAAGGGCACGCTGATCCACGACCACGTCCAGGACGTGCTGATCGTCGGCAACCTCTACGCGCACAACTTCGAGCGCAACCCGCTGTTCAAGGGCGCCACCTCCGGCCAGGTGATCAACAACCTGATCTACAACCCCGGCGCGCGCGCCGTGCACTACAACCTGATCGCGGAGGAATGGATCGGCCACGACTACGCGCCCGGCAGCATCGCGCTGCGCGGCAACGTGCTGCGCGCCGGCCACGACACCCGGCCGCTGGCCCTGTTCATGCTCGGCGGCTCGGGCGACGTTGATCTCTACCTCGAGGACAACCTCGCCGTGGACCTGATCGGCGAGCCGACCATCCCGGAGATCGGCCGCTACACCACCGCACCGGCGCGGGTGAACCGCCTGCGCAGCGCGCCGCCGCTGCCGTTCGGCGTGGCCGTGCTGCCCTCGGCGCAGGTGCAGGACGCGGTGATCGCCAACGCCGGCGCCACGCCCTGGAACCGCGACCCGATCGACCGCCGCATCGTCGCCGACGTGATCGAGGGCCGCGGCGACATCATCGACAGCCAGGACGAGGTCGGCGGCTACCCGGACTATGCGCCCACCCGGCGGCCGTTCGTCGAGGCCGAGTGGAACCTCGACACCCTGGAACCGCTGGCCGGCTTCCAGCGCGGCGAACCGCTGCGCTGAGGATGCCCGGCGCGGACTGCGACCGCGGCCGCCGCACCCTGCTCAAGGGCGCGTTCGCGGCGGCCGCCGCGGCGGCCGTGCCGCGGGCCGGCGCGCACGAGGGCATCGTCGTCCTGCGCGGCGGCCGCGTCCGCGGCCTCCGCGAGGACGGCGTGTGGACCTTCCGCGGCCTGCGCTACGGCGAGGACACCGCACCGAACCGCTTCCGGCCGCCGCGCGCGGCGATCGCCTGGCACGGCGTGCGCGACGCCGTCGCATCCGGCCCCGCGGCGGCGCAGACCGGCGGGCTCGGCCCCGGCAGCGAGGACTGCCTGTTCCTCGACCTGTGGACGCCCGCGCCCGATCCGCGCGCGCGGCGCCCGGTGCTGGTCTACCTGCACGGCGGCGGCTACGACCGCGGCCGCGGCGCCGACCCGCTGACCGACGGCGGCGCGCTGTGCCGGCATGGCGACGTGGTGGTGGTCACGCTCAACCACCGCCTCAACGCCTTCGGCCACCTGCTCCTGGGCAACATGGATTCCGCGTTCGCGGCCTCCGGCAATGCGGGCCTGCTGGACGTGGTGCTGGCGCTGTGCTGGGTGCGCGACGAGATCGCCGCGTTCGGCGGCGACCCCGGCAACGTCACCCTGTTCGGGCAGTCCGGCGGCGGCGCCAAGATCGCCAGCCTGATGGCCATGCCCGCCGCCGCCGGCCTGTTCCACCGCGCCTGGACCATGAGCGGCCAGCAGGTCACCGCCGCCGGTCCGCGCGCCGCGGACCGGCGCGCGCGGCTGTACCTGGACGCGCTCGGCATCGCGCCGGACGCGCTGGACCGCCTGCTCGCGCTGCCCGCCGAACGGCTGCTGGACGCGACCCGGGTGCGCGACCCGTCCCCGGTCGAGGACATCGCCCTCTACTTCGGGCCCGTGCTCGACGGCAGCGCGCTGCCGCGCCATCCGTTCTGGCCCGACGCACCGCCGCAATCGGCCGCGATCCCGATGGTGATCGGCAACACCCGCGACGAGACGCGCGCCTTCCTCGGCCACGACCCGGCCCTGTTCGCGCTGGACTGGGACGCCCTGCCCGCGCGGCTGGAGCGCGCGCAGTACGTCGACCTGCCGGTCGCGGACGTGATCGCCGCCTACCGCGCGATGTATCCGGCGATGACGGCGACGGAGGTGTTCTTCGCCGCCACCACCGCCGGCCGCTCCTGGCGCGGCGCGGTGGAGGAACTGGAAGCGCGCGCGCGGCAGGGCGCGCCCACCTGGGCCTACCAGCTCGACTGGCCCTCGCCGGTCGAAGGCGGCCGCCTGCGCGCCTTCCACACCCTCGACATCCCGCTGGTCTTCGGCACCGTCGGCCGGCCCGGCGCCCGCACCGGCGGCGGCGCGGACGCCTGGCGCGTCTCCGCCGACATGCGCGACGCCCTGCTGCATTTCGCCCGACACGGCACGCCCGCGCACCCGCGCCTGCCCGACTGGCCCCGCTACGGCCTGGCGCAGCGCGAAACGATGCGATTCGACGACCCGCCCGCGCTCGCCCACGACCCCCGTGGCGGCGAACGCCGCCTGTTCGCCCGCGCCCCGTTCGTGCAGCGCGGGACGCTGTAGCGCCGCGCCAGGCCCTCAGCGCGGCGGCAGCGTCGCGCGCGGGCCGGCGCCCATGCGCACCCGCGCCGGAACCGCCCAGGCGGGGTCGATGCGGCCGTGCAGCGGCGGGTGCCAGCGGGCCTCGTCGAGGATCGGCACCTCGTGCGCGGCGTTGTACGCGGCCACCGGATCGAAGCCGCGGCCGTTGCGCAGATTGTCCTCGGCGTACATCGCCTCGCCGTTGAAGCGATCGATCACCGCGCTGTCGGGCAGCGCGGGCGGCAGCTGGAAATGGTTGGCCTCGGCGCGCAGCGCGGATTCCACGCCCACGCCCCAGCTGTAGCCGTAGCGCTGCAGCGCGACGGGCGTGTCCACCGTGTAGAGGTTGTTGTAGGCGTGCACGCGGCCGAAGCGCACCCGCGGCACGCGCTGGCCGAGGTTCTGGAACCAGTTGTGGTGCAGGGTGACGCGCAGCCGGTCGCGGTCGGCGCTGGCGCCGTCGGAGGAGCCAATCAGCATCGCCTTGTCGTGGTCGGCGAAGTGGTTCCAGGACACGGTGACGAAGTCGGACGCGTTGGTGATGTCCAGATAGCCGTCGTGCACCTGGTACAGGCGGCCGAAGTAGGTCGGCAAGTCCTCGTCGCGGGTGGTCACGTTGCGGAAGCGGTTGCGGTCTACCCAGACGTGGGTGGCGTTGCGCACCGAGATGCTGTCGTAGAGCGAATTCCAGTTGCCCTGCGCGCCGTCGGTCGGATCCCAGCCCGGGAAGCAGTCGAAGCTGTCCTCTAAGGTCAGGTTGCGCACGATGACGTTCATCGGCTGGTTGCCGCTGGTGCTCTGCGGGCGGATGTCGATCCAGGCGCCGCGCACGCGCGCATCGGCGCCGACGCCCAGGATCGTGGTGTTGGCGGGCACGCGGATGCGCACCCGCGCCTGCTGCGCCGCGGCCGACGCCACCCGCGCCCGCTCCTGCGGGCCCGTGGGCGCGGCGCGGCCCCAGACGTCCGGGTCGTAGGCGGCCAGGTAGGCCTCGCGCGAGTAGATCTCGCCGGTCTCGGGATCGGGCCGGGCGTAGTCGTCGCAGGACAGCGGGCGGCCGTCGGCATCGACGTTGGCGTCGAGGGTGCCGGCGATGCGCACGATCTTTGGCGTCGCGTCGGGCCAGGCCAGCGCCGCGACCAGGGCGTTGCGATCGCGCACGACGTGGTCGCGGGCCGCGCTCGCGGCCGAGCCGCCGGTGGTGCCCAGCGGCAGGTCCGCGGTGGGTTGCGCGGCCCAGCCGTCGTCGGCGCCGATGCCCGCGCGCGCCGGATCGGGCGGCGCGGCGTGGGCGGCACCGAGGGCGCTCAGGCAGGCCAGGGCCAGCAGGCGGACGGGGCGGATGCGACGCATGGCGACTCTCCTTCCTGTGGGCGCGGCGCCAGGATGGCGCCGCGCCCGTGCGGCGGATCAGAAGCGGTAGCGGAAGCCGAGCAGGTACTGGCGGCCGGTGTGGGTGTAGGAGATCGAGCGGTCGCCGAACGAGTCGATCCACATGTCGTTCCACTCGTCGGTCAGGTTCAGGCCCTCGAGCGAGATCGAGAAGTGGTCGTTGACGTTGTAGGACAGCGAGGCATCGACCGTGGTGGTCTCCTTGGTGCCTTCCATGTCGCTGCCCTCGCGGCCCGGGATCTGGTTGAGGTATTCGTCGCGGTAGGCCGCCGAGACGCGCGCCGAGAAGGTGCCGTTGTCGTAGTACAGGGTCGCGTTCCAGGCGTTCTTCGACAGCCCCACCATCGGTCCGCGCGCCGACGGCTCGCCGGACGAGCTGAGGTACTGGATCTCGGAATCGACGTAGGTGTAGTTGAGCTGGGCGCCGAAGTCGCGCCAGAAGCCCGGCAGGAAGGTGAACGGCTGCTGGTAGCCGATCTCGACGCCCTTGAGGTCGCCGCCGGGCGTGTTGAGCGGCTGCTGGAAGACGAACTCGTCGTCCACGGTGGCGCCGGTGCCGGCGATCAGCGAGTCCGGCAGGCCCGAGGTGCGGTAGGGCCGGGTCTCGCGCGAGGTCTGCACGTAGCTGTCGATGTCCTTGTAGAAGGCGCCGATCGACAGCAGCGCGCCCTCGTCGAAGTACCACTCGACGCCGAGGTCCAGGGTCTTGGCCCGGAACGGGTCCAGGCGCGGGTTGCCGGTGGTCACCGTGCGCGCGCCGCCGGCGACGCTGACCGTGGCGCCCGGGTTGAGGAAACCGAGGTTGGGCCGGCTCATCACCTCGGCCGCGGCCACGCGAAGCACCACGTCCGGGGTCAGCTCGAAGGCCACGTTGAGCGACGGCAGGGTATCGGTGTACTCGTGGACGACGCGGGTCGGCGTGGGCACGCCGCCGACGATCGACCAGCCGTCGCTGGTCAGCTCGGTCTCGACCCGGCGCACGCCGACGTTGCCGCGCACCGGCACGTTGCCGAGATCGAAATTGAAGTCGCCCTGCAGGTAGTAGCCCAGCGCCTTCTCGGTCACCTGGCGGTTGTTCGCGGCCAGGTTGTTGAGATTGTCGTAGACCGCGAACAGGCCCTCGTTGTCGTGGATGCCCAGGGCGCGGGCGAACGCGGCCACGTCGGGCACGACCGCCGAACCGGCGCCGCCGGCGGAGATGTGGAACTGCCGCATCAGGCTGGCGAGCGTGGCGCTGTCCATCAGTCCGCCCGGCACCGTCTCCACGCGGTTGCCCGGCGGCGTGCCGCGGCCCCATTCCCGGCTGTCGAACTGGTATTCCTTGCGGTTGACGCCGCCCTTCAGGGTGAAGAACGGCGAGGCGATCCACGACAGGTCGGCCGAGGCCGTCTCCAGGGTGTTCTCCACCCATTGCGGGCGCAGGCGGATCTCGCTCAACGTCCAGCCGTTCGGATCGGTGGGGTCGAGGCTGCCGTAGCCGAACGCCGGCAGGCGGTCGTCGCCGCGGTAGTCCCAGCTGTAGCCCTGGATGTCGAACTTGTCGGCGATGACCGTGGTCTGGATGGGGTTGTCGTAGGTGGACTCGGCGCGGCCGACCAGCACGTCCAGGCGCAGGGCGTCGTTGAACGCGTGGTTCAGGGCCAGGTTCCACTGCTGGAACTCGGTGGTCTGCTCGTCGTAGCGGCCCTCGGAGCGGATGTCGACGTTGTCGAAGACGCCGTAGACCAGGTTGCCGCGCGAATCCACGGCGCCGTCGCGCACGATCGTCTGCGGCTTGCCCTCGCCGCTGCGGCTGAACGACACCGCGTTGATGTTGTCCTGCCAGCGGTTGGCGTCGAAGCGCGCGTACAGGGCGTCCAGTGTCAGCTCGGTGCGCTCGCCGGGCCGGAACTGCAGCGAGCCGGTCACGCCCAGCCGCTCCTGCTCGTGGAGGAAGCGGTTGTAGCGCGGGATGCGGGGGTGGAAGACGTCGGCGTCGTTGGCCTGGGCGAACGGGGAATCGGGGTGGAAACCGCCGTTCGAGCGGCCGTTGGACCAGCGCACCGAATCCGAGCCCTCCTCGAGCACGGTGCGGTCGGTATAGGCCAGCGACAGCAGCGCGCCGAAGCGCTGGTCGGCGAAGGTGTTGCTGATCAGGAAGGTCGCGCGCGGATCGTATTCCTCGGCCAGATCGCTGTAGCCCATCTGCCCGCCCACGGCCATGTTGAAGCCGTCGTAGTCGAACGGCCGCGCGGTGCGCAGGTCCACGGTGGCGCCGAGCGAACCTTCCTCGATCTCCGCCGCGGAGGTCTTGCGCACCACCAGTTGCGTGAACAGGTCCGAGGCGAAGGTGTTGAAATCGAACGCGCGGCCGCGGTTGACGCCGCCGGAGGTGTCGGTGCCGCCGCCGGTGGCCAGGCCCTCGATGCCGTTGATGCGCACGCGGGTGAACTGCGGCCCCAGCCCGCGCACCGAGATGTTGCGCCCCTCGCCGCCCTCGCGGGTGATCGACACGCCCGGGATGCGCTGCAGCGATTCGGCCAGGTTGAGATCCGGGAAGTCGGCGATGTCCTCGGCGACGATGGCGTCCACCACGCCGGCCTCGCCGCGCTTGATATCGACCGCGCGCTCCAGGCTGGCGCGGTAGCCGGTGACCCGCACCGTGTCGAGCTCGGTCGCCGCCGCGCCCGCCGGCGCAGGCGCTTGCTCGGCAGGCTGCGGCGCCTGCGCCCGTGCCTGGGACGCGCCCACCTGCAACGCCAGCGCGATCGCCGCGGCGAGCAAGGTAACCGGTGTCTTTTTTCCCCCGACTGCGAAAACCATGTGTCCCCTCCCGTGGTGGCCAGCGCGCTCTGTGGCGTCCTTGACTGGCCTGGTGTGCTTGCTATGGTGTATCCGTGCGGCGGAATGACACCGCTGGTCAAAACCCTAGCAAAACATTCGGGCCAAGGCATGCTGCGACGCGACAGACCTCGCGCGGCGCCTGGCGGCCCTCCAGACGGACACTTTCAGCGATGCCCCAACGCGTGCTCTGCTTCGGCGAACTGCTGCTGCGCCTCGGCGCGCCCGGACGCGAACTGCTGCTGCAAACCCCGCGCCTGGACGTGCAGGTGGGCGGCGCGGAAGCCAACGTCGCGGTCTCGCTGGCGCGCTTCGGCCACCATGCCGCGCTGGCCGGCAGCGTGGCCGACAACGCGCTCGGCGCGGCCGCGCTCGGCGAGCTGCGCCGGCACGGCGTGGACGTCTCGCGCGTGCGCCGCGCGGCCGGGCGCATGGGCCTGTACTTCCTCGCCGCCGGCGCCGGCCACCGGCCCAGCGAGGTGATCTACGACCGCGCCGGCTCCGCCTTCGCGACCGCGCCGGCCGACGCCTACGACTGGCCGGCGCTGCTGGCCGGCATGGACGGCCTGCACGTGTCCGGCGTGACCCCGGCGCTGGGGCAGGCCTGCGCGGACGCCGCCATCGCCGGCGCCCGCGCCGCGCGCCGGGCCGGTGCCCTGGTGTCGTTCGACGGCAACTTCCGGCCCAAGCTGTGGGCCGCCTGGGATGCCGAACCGGCACCGCTGCTGCACGCGCTGCTCTCCGAGGCCACGATCGCCTTCGCCGACCATCGCGACATCGAGCTGGTGCTCGGCCCCGGCGCGGACGCGGCGCCCGATGGCGGCGACGACGACGCGCGCCGCGAGGCCCGCATCCTCGACGCCGCCGCGCGCGCCTTCGCAGCGTTCCCGCACCTGCGACGCATCGCCACCACCCTGCGCGGGCAGCGCAGCGTCGACGCCCACAGCCTGGGCGCGCTGCTGGTGACCCGGGAGGGCGGGGTCCACCGCGTCGCCCCGCACCCGCTGGACGGCATCGTCGATCGCATCGGCGGCGGCGATGCCTTCGCCGCCGGCGTGCTGCACGGCGTGCTGAGCGGCCTGCCCGACGGCGAAGCACTGGCCTTCGGCCATGCCGCCGGCTGCCTGAAGCACACCGTGCCCGGCGACTTCAACCTCGTCGATGCCGAGGCCGTGCGCGCCTTCATGCGGCAGGAGCGGCTGGACGTGCGGCGCTAGGCCCGCATCGGCATCCGACCTGCAATGCCGAAACCGTCCCTTCTCCCGCAAGCGGGAGAAGGTGGCGCGCAGCGCCGGATGAGGGCGGCTTTTTGCACGCCTGCGGCGTGCCCCCATCCGCCTTCGGCACCTTCCCCCGCTTGCGGGGGAAGGGAAAAACAGGGTGCTCCCCGCTTGCGGGGGAAGGGAGAAAGAGCATGCCCCCCGCTTGCGGGGGACGGAAAAACCAATGGCCGCCCGCTTCCGGCGCGGCTCAGAACGTCGGGCAGAAGCAATAGGCCATCGGGCGCACCGGGCCCGCGGACGGGCGCTGCAGGGTCTGTTCGAAGGCCTGCAGGTGGCGTTCCATCTCCGGCATCGCGCGGGCCGTCAGCGCGCGGGCGAGCGCGGAATCGCCCAGCAGCATCGCGCCCATGCGGGTGTTGCCGAAGCCGGCCAGGAACTGCGCGAACGGGCTCGGCGCCTGCTCGATGTAGCGCACCCGGTAGCCGCCCTCCTTCAGCTCCACCCGGCGCGCGGCATCGGCGATCGCGTCGCGCAGCCCGCCGAGTTCGTCCACCAGGCCGCGATCGCGCGCCTGCGCGCCGCTCCACACCCGCCCGCGCGCGACCTGGTCGATGCGCTCGGGCGTGCTGTTGCGGCCGGCGGCGACCTTGCCGACGAAGTCGTGGTAGATGCGCTCCACGCTGGACTGGATCAGCCGGCCGACGTCGGGCTCCAGCGGGCGGGTGGGATCGAAGGCGCCGGCGAAACGGGTGGTGCCCACGCCGTCGGAGTGCACGCCGATGCGGTCGAGCGTACGGGTCAGGTTGGGCACCATGCCGAACACGCCGATCGAGCCGGTGATCGTGGACGGGTCGGCGTAGATGCGGTCGGAATTCATGCTGATCCAGTAGCCGCCCGACGCGGCCACGTAGCCCATCGAGACCACCACCGGCTTGCCGGCCTGCTTCAGCAGCTCGACCTCGCGGTTGATCTGCTCGGACGCGTAGGCCGAACCACCGGGCGAATTCACCCGCAGCACCACCGCGCGCACGTCGTCGTCCTCGCGCGCCTCGCGCAGCAGCGCGGCGGTGGACTCGCCGCCGATGCTGCCCGGCGGCCGCTCGCCGTCGCTGATCACGCCCTCGGCGACCACCACCGCGACCTGCGGCGCCGACGACAGCGCGCCGATGCCGCCGCGGTCCACGTGGGCCAGGTAGCCGTCCAGGTCGATGCCGCGGAAGCCGAGCTCGTTGTCCTCGTCGGCGACGCCGCGCTCGGCCAAGAGCGCCTCGACCTCCTGCTCGGTCTTGAGGCCGTCCACCAGGCCGCCCTGCAGCGCGTACCGCGGCAGGTCGCCCCCCAGCGTCGCCACGCCGTCGGCCATGCCGTCGATCTCGGCCTCGATGCGCGCCGGGTCCAGCCCGCGCGCCTGCGCGATGTCGGCCACGTAGCGCTGCCACAAGTCGCTCAGCCAGTAGAGATCGGCCTCCTTGGCCTCCGGCGAGGCGGCGTTGAGGATGTAGGGCTCCACCGCCGACTTGAACTCGCCCACCTTGAACACGTGCACGTCGACGCCGAGCTTCTCCTGCAGCGCCTCGCCGAAGTACAGCCCGTAGCTCGACAGGCCCTCCAGCGGCACGCCGCTGCCCATCGGGTCGACGTAGACCTCGTCGGCCTGCGCCGCCAGCAGGTAGGCGCCCTGCGGCAAGCTCTGCCCGTAGGCCACCACCTGCTTGCCGGCCTCGCGCAGCGCGCGCAGGCCCGCGGCCACCTCGCGCATGGTCGCCATGCCCGAGGGCAGCAGGCCGTCCAGGCGCAGGTAGACGCGCTCGATGCGCTCGTCACCGGCGGCCGCCTCGAAGGCGCGCAGCAGGTCGCGCAGCTGCACCTCGCCCGGGCCGGACTGGCCCATCAGCCGCGACAGCGCGCGCGAGGTCGGATCGACCGAGAACTGCTCGACGATGCGGCCTTCCGGCGCGATCACCAGCGTGGTGCGCTCCAGCAGCGGCTGGCTGGCCTGGCGGCCGGCGAGCACCGCGACGAACAGCACCAGCAGCAGCAGGAACAGCAGGTTGAGCACCAGCCGCCGGGTGAAGTTGACGGCGTCCCAGATCCCTCCGAGGACACGGGCGATCGGGCCGCGGCGGCGCGGTTCGTTCATGGACATGGACTCCGGACGGGGAAGGCGAAACCTGGGTACAGCTTAGCCGGCGGCGGGCGGCGTTTCATGGGCCGGAAGTCCACCGTGCTGCGGGCCGGGCGCCGCCAGGGGCGGCAGCCGCGACAACGTGCGCAGGAAGCGCATCGCCATCAGCACCGCGGCCACGGCGAGTCCGGCGATCAGCCCCATCCACATGCCGCGCGGGCCCCAGCCCAGGCCCAGCCCGAGCCCGGCGCCCAGCGACATGCCCACGCCCCAGTAGGCGAAGGCGGCCAGGAACATCGGCACCCGGGTGTCCTTGAGGCCGCGCAGCGCGCCGGCCGAGAGCACCTGGATGCCGTCCGGGAACTGGAACACCGCCGCGTACAGCAGCAACGCCGAGGCCAGCGCCACCACGGTCGCATCGGCGGTGTACAGCCCGGCGATGTGCGCATTGCCGGCCGACAGCGCCAGCGCGGTCGCGCTCTGGCTGGCCAGCACCAGCGCCAGCCCGGCCAGCGCCGCGCGGCGCACGCCCTCGCGGCCCAGGCCGCCGCCCAGCGCGTGCCCCACCCGCACCGTGGTCGCCTCGGCCACCCCGAACGGGATCATGAAGCACAGCGAGGCGACGTTGATCGCGATCTGGTGGGCGGCCGCCGGCACCTCGCCGAGGCCGCCGATCAGCAGCGCGGTGACCACGAACAGCCCGCCCTCCATCGCCACGGTGATGCCGATCGGCAGCCCGACCTTCAGCAGCCCGGCGATGGGTCCCCACCGCGGCGGATCGAACCGCGCGAACAGGCCCAGGTCGGCGAAGCGGCGCGAGCGCGCCAGGTACAGCGCGAACGCGCCCGCCTGCATCCACATCATCGCCGCCGAGGCGTAGCCCAGGCCGCCGGCGCCCAGCTCCGGCGCGCCGAACAGGCCGAAGGTCAGGGTCGCGCCCAGCGGCAGCAGCAGCAGCAGGCCGCCGAAGCCGAAGACCATGGTCGGCAGCGTCCAATGCAGGCCGTCGCTCAGGTAGCGCATGCAGTAGTAGGCGGTGAGCGCGGGCACGCCCCAGCGGATGCCCTGCAGGAACGCGGAGGCCCCGGGCACGATGCCGGCATCGATGCCCAGCCGCGCCAGCGCGTGCGCCGCCACGCCGAGCAAGCCGAACAGCAGCAGCCCCAGCGCCGCGGACAGCCACAGCGCCTGCCGGAACAGCGGACCGATCTCGTGCCGGCGCCCGGCGCCGTGCAGCTGCGACACCGACGGCGGCAACGCCATCAGCGTGCCCATCGGGATCATGATCGGCAGCCAGAACATGGCCGTGCCCACCGAGACGGCGGCCAGGGTGCCGGTGCCGTGGCGGCCGGCGATGACGCTGTCGACCAGGCCGATCAGGCCGGTGGCGACGTGGCCGGCCACCAGCGGCGCGGCGAGAATGGCGGTGGTGCGCACTTCCTGCCGGAAGCGCGGGACCGGGGATGCGGGGGAGGACATGACGCGGACTTCCCGCGACTGCGGTCGCGCGCTCGAGCGTGGGCGCTGGCACCGGGTCGCGGCGGGCCGCTATTGTAGGGCGTTCGCGCCGCCGACGATCCCGCGCGCGCACCGGGGAGAGCGCAACCACGATGAGCCACACCGCCCACCGGGCCGGGCACGCCGCGCCCGCCGCCTGCGAGAACTGCGGTACTCGCCTGCAAGGCGGCTATTGCCACCTGTGCGGACAGTCCGCGCACAACCCGCTGCGCCACGTCGGCCACGCGGTGGAGGAAGTGTTCGAATCGTTCTGGCACCTGGACGGGCGCGTGTTCCGCACCCTGCGCGACCTGTTCGTGCCCGGCCGCGTGGCCGTGGCCTACCTGGCCGGGCACCGCGTGCGCTACATCGCGCCGCTGCGCCTGTTCGTGATCCTCACCGCGCTGACGGTGTTCGTGGCCAAGATCCTGATCGCGCCGCTGGCCGAAGGGCCCGGCGGCGCGGATGCGGCGCCTGCGAATGGCGCCGTCGTCGAGGCGACGCGCGGTGGCGACGCGTTCGCGCGCGCCGACAGCGCCGAAGCGGTGGAGCGCGTGCGCGCCGAGGCGCTGGCCGACCTCGCCCAGGCCGAGTCGCTGCCGTTCGCAGGCCCCGCGCTGGCGAACGCGCGCAAGGCCATCGACGACGCCGCGGACACGCGCCTGCGCGCGCTCGGCACGCAACCGCCCGCGCGCCCCGCATCCGCCGCTGCGGCGGACGACGCACGGGCCGCGCCCGAACCCGATCACCCGCTCGGCGCCACGACGCAGCGCCTGGAACGTAACCTCGAACGCATCGGCAGCGATCCCGGCTCGGTCCTGCGCTTCCTGATCGGCGCGGCGCCGACCACGCTGTTCCTGCTGGTGCCGGTGTTCGCGCTGCTGCTGAAGGGCCTGTACGCCTTCAGCGGACGCAGCTATCTCGAACACATAGTGGTCGCGCTGTACAGCCACGCCTACCTCATGCTCGCCCTGCTGCTGATCTTCGCCTGCGCCGGCGTCGACGGCTGGCTGGCCGGGCGCGCGCCCGCGCTGTCGACCGCGCTGGGCTGGGCCTCGACCCTGCTCGGCTGGTCGATGCCCGCGTACCTGCTGTGGATGCAGCGCCGCGTGTATCGCCAGTCCTGGCCCAGGACGCTGGCCAAGTACGCCGTGGGCGGGATCGCCTACACCGTGCTGTTCACCTTCGTCGCCGCCGGCGCGATCGGGTTCTCGCTGTTCGCGATGTAAGCGCTCTCGGCCGCAGAGAACGCGGACCGTCGCCTGACAAGCGGGCGCATCTCGTCGCTTCTTCCGCAAGCGGGACCACATTGTCCCTTCTCCCGCGCCGGATGAGGGCCGCTTTACACGCCTGCGGCG
>NZ_JAAN01000003.1 GCF_000559025.1 Luteimonas huabeiensis HB2
CGCGCCGACGAAATCGTTGCCCGCTGCGGCCAGGCGGATGTCGCCGCCCGCCTCGGCGGTGGTGGTCCCTCCGGCGTGGATGCTGCCGCCCGTCTGCGCCACGTCGCCGTGCGTGCTGGACAGCGTCAGCTCGTCGCCGGCAGCGACGTCGTGCGCGAGCACCACGCCCCCGGCGCCATGCAGCGTCAGCGCGCCGCCGGACAGCGCGCCGGCCGTGGACAGCGTGCCGCCTGCGACCAGGGTCAGCGCGCCGTCGCCGGTGTCGATCGCCTGCTCGGGCAGGGCCAGCGCGCCGCCCGCCTCCAGGTGCACGCCGTGGCCCGCGCCCGTGGCCAGGCCGGCGATGGTCAGGTCGCCGGCGTCGTGCAGCGCGACGCCCTGGCCGGACTCCAGGCGCACCGGGCCGGAGAAATCGTTGCCGCCGTCGCGCAGCGCGATGCCGCCCGACGCGCGCAGGTCGGCGCTGCCGCCGACCGTCCACGCGCCGTTCTGGCCGATCCCGCCGGCGGTCGTGGCGATCGCCAGCGCCCCGGCCGTGGCCAGCGGGCCGCCGGCGCGGAAGGTCGCCGAGGCCGCGTCCAGCTCGCGCAGCTGGACCGCGCCGCCGAAGTCCACCGCACCCTGCGCGGCGCGCGCGGTCATCCGCTGCGCGCTGCCGTCCACGGCCTGGAAGCTCAGGCTGCCGGCGTCGCTGCTCAGCGCGGTGTCGCGCTCCAGCACGAGGCGGCCGGCATAGGTCTGGTCGCCGCCCGTGGCCACCGTGTCGAGGTCGAGGCGGATCGTCTGCGCCCGCACGTGCAGGTCCGTGGCATCGATGCCGGTCAGGCGGATCTCGTTGTCGTCGCTCAGGCGCGCGTCGATGCCCGCCACGGAGACCGTGGCGAAGTCGTTGCCGGCCTGCGTCAGCAGGATGTCGCCGCTGCCGGCGTCGAGCGCGGCGTCGCCGGTCACGGTCAGCGCGCCGGACTGGCCGATCCCGCCGGCGGCGCTGGTCGCGCTCAGCGCACCGCCGACGAGACCCTGGCCGAGCCCCAGCGCGCCGCCGCTGGAGGCCGTCAACGCGCCGGTGGCCAAGCGGCCGAGCGTCAGTGCATTGGCGTCGTGGATCCGCACCGCATCGCCGGCGAGATCCACCGTGCCGCGGAAGTCGTTGCCCGCCTGGGTCAGGACGATGTCGCCGCCCCCCGCATCCAGCGCGCTGGCGCCGCCGATGGTCCAGGCGGCGGCCTGGCCGATCCCGCCCTGCGCCACGGTCAGCCGCAGATCGCCGGCGACGGCTACGCTGCCGGCGGCGGCGAACGTGCCGCTGTCCACGGTCAGCGCCGCCAGCGCACCAGCGCTCGCACTGCCGATCGCGCCGCCGAAGGCGACGTCCGCCGCCCGCGCGCTCAGCGCGTGCGCGCCGTCGACGGTGGACTGGAAGGCGATGCCGCCGTCCGCGCTGGCCAACGCCACGCTGCCGCCCAGCGACACCGCGCTGCGGTAGATCTGATCGCCTCCGGTGGCGACGTCGCCGCCGAGGTGGATCCTGCCCGCGCCCACGTCCAGCCGTTCCAGCGCGGCGGTCGCGCCGACGGCCGTCCTGAAGAACACGTTGCCCGCCGCCGTGACCTCGAGCGCATGCGCGCCGTCGAGGGTGCCGCGGATATCGACGTCGCCGAGCGTCGACGCGATCCGGGTGTCCTGCGCCAGGCGGACGTCGCCGACGTAGAACTGGAGGCCGTCGCTGCGCATGTCCGCCGCCAACCACAGTTCCGGCGCGGTGGCCTGGAGGCTGCCGACATCCACCGCGCCGAAGCGCAGCGCGGTCCGGTCGCGGATCCGGACGTTGCCTCCGCTCAGCCAGACCGGCCCCTGCAGCCGGTTGTCCGCGTGGTCGAACGCGATTTCGCCCGCGGACAACGAGATCTCGCCGCCGATGCTGGCCGCGCCGTCCTGCCGGATCCCGCCGCCGGCCGAGCGCGCGGCCAGCGCGCCGGAGAGCGTCGTGGCGCCGAAGGTCAGGTCGCCGCCGCTGGCCACGTCCAGCACGGCGGCGTCGACCTGACCGAACGTCAGCGCGTTCGCATCGGCCATGACCACCACGCCGGCGCCGAGGATATCGACGGTGCCGACGAAGTCGTTGCCGGCCTGGTTCAGGAGGATGCCGTGGCTGCCGGCGTCGAACGTGGCGGCGCCGCGCACGGTCAGCGCGCCGGACTGGCCGATCGAGCCGCCGGCCACGACCTCGAGCGCGCCGCCGACCGTCCCGCCGGCGAAGGACACGCCGCCCTGGCTGGCCACCGTCAGGTTGCCGCGGGCATCCAGGCTGCCGAAGCGCAAGCCGGTGCTGCTGCCGAGGCTCGCATCCTGGGCGACGATGTCGACATCGCCGCCGAAGGCGTTGCCGGCATGGCGCAGGTCGATGTCGTGGCTGCCCGCGTCGAACGCGCTGCCGTCGCGCACAGTCAGCGCGCCGGTCTGGGCGATGCCGGCGGCCTCGACATCGAGCGCGCCGGCGACCGTTCCGCCGGCGAACGAGACGGCGCCCAGGCTGTCCACGGCCAGGTTGCCTCGCACGTCCAGGTCGCCGATGCGCAGGTCGCTGCCGCTGACGAGGTCGACGTTCCGGCCGGCCGCATCGACGCGGCCGCCGAAATCGTTGCCGGCCCGGCTCAGGTCGATGTCCTGGCTCGCCTCCAGCACGGCGGTGCCGCGCACGGCCAGCGCGCCGCCGCCCTGCTGGATGTCGCGGGCGTACAGCGACAGGCTGCCGGCCTCGATGTCGCCGTCCAGGTACGCCTGGGCGTCGCCCGAACTCAGGCTCAGGCTCGTGCCCGCGGCGATGTCGCCGCCGGCGCGCAGCTGGCCGCCGCTGCCGGTCAGCGCGATGTCGGACGCCTCGATCACGCCCTCGGTGTTGATCGCGGCGCTCACCGTGCCGACGCGACCGCGCGCGCCGAGGATCGCGCTGCCGCCGACGGCCTGGATGCGGCCGAGGTTGTTCACCAGGGTGGCCTGCAGCGCGTTCTGCACCGCCTGCTGGATCGTCACGCCGGACACGCTGCCCCAGCCCAGCGTCAGTTGCACGCCATCGGCCGCGTACAGGCCCGCGCGCCCACCGTCGGCCTGGATCGTGGCGCCGGCCGCGTTCTCGACGTATCCCCCGACCAGCGCGATCTGCCCGCCGCGCAGCGCGCCCCGGTTGACGATCGCGCCCTGCGCGTTCGGCCCGATCGCCAGCGTCATCGACGGGCTGCCCTGCAGGAAATCTTGGATCGGATCCGGGGCGCCCGGATAGGCGGCCACGGGCGAAAGCGTGGAGGCCACCAGGCCGCCGACGTTCACCTGCGCGCCCTCGCCGAACAGGAGGCCGTTCGGGTTGATCAGGAAGATGGTCGCGGTGGCGTCGAGCTTGCCCAGGATCTGGCTGGCATCGCCGTCCAGGATCCGGTTCAGCGCGATGCTGCCGCCGGACTGGGTGAACCTGACGCTGGCGTCGCTGCCGATGTCGAAGGTGCTCCAGTCGATCACCGTGCGCCCGTTCTGCACGATCTCCAGGCTGCCGTGGCCCGGGGTGATGCTCGCCGAGCCGCCGACGATGTTGCCGCCGGTGGGCAGGTCGAGCGCGCCCGGCGCCTGCGCGGCCGCCTGGCCGGCGGCGGCGAGCAGGGCCGCGCACAGCACCGACTTGCCGGGCGCGCCCGCGCGGCCGCCGGCCGCCGCCGCGCCGCGGCGCCGCGAGGCGACCTCGGCGACGGCCTGCACCTGGCCGAGGGCGCGATTGAACACGAGACGGTAGATGCGATTCATGCGCGTGGTCCTCTAGAAGGTCATGCCGAGCCGGGCCCAGACCTGCAGGTCGTCGCCGTCGGAGGGATCGTCGCCGCCGATCGGCACCGCGGCCGAGAGGCGGAAACTGAAGTCGTGGCGATGCGGCAGCCGGAACTGCAGGCCGGCGCCGGCGCCGTGGAAGGTACGGCCGCCGGCCGACACGCTGGCGCGGCCGGCGGGCATCGCCCGCCCGTGGTCCACGAACAGGTCGAACTGCAGCAGGTCGCGCCACGGCCGGCCGCCGAACGGCGAGGCGCGGTCGCCGAAGCCCGGCGCATCGACCTGGTACTCCAGGCTGGCGTGGTAGCCGCGGTCGCCCAGCGCCTCGGACACCGGCAGCGAACGCACGCTGTCCGGCCCGCCGACGGCGATCTGCTCCATCGGCACCAACACGTCCTCGGTGTGCTGGCCGTAGAAGCGCGCGAACAGCCGCTGCGAACGGCCGAGGTACTGCATGCGCGCCAGCGACAGCCGCAGCACGGTGAAATGGCTGTCGCGCTGCGGGGTGATCGAATCGGGGTCGCGCGAGCGGTCGTCGGTGGCCTGCCGCACGCTGGCCTGCAGCAGATTGACCCCGCGCGTGCGGCGGTCGATGTGGCGCAGCGTGTAGCTGCCCTCGACCACGTCGAAGCGCTGGTCCGACAGCGGCACCGCGCCGTCGAAGACCGACAGCTGCGAGCGCTCGCGCATGAAGCGCAGGCCCGCCTGCATCTGCAGGTGCTCGCGATTGAGGAACTTCCAGTCGCCGCCGACGTAGGCGAAGCTGGCCGGACCGCTCAGGCCCAGCGCGGCGAACGGGCCGGTGTTGACGTCCATCTCGCTGCGGGTGTAGCCGGCGCCGATCGACAGCCCGTCCACGGCGTGGACCGGCAGGCTGTAGCCGATCGCGCCGAACTGGCTCTGCTGCGGATCGAAGGCATGGGTATAGCTGGCGGTGAGCACGTCGCCCAGGCCCAGCGCGTTGCGCCAGACCAGCCCGGCCTGCGCGCGGTAGCGGCCGGTCTGGTCGGTGCCGTGGTTGCTGGCCGCCAGCGAGACCGCGAACGGGCGCGCCTCCTCGCTGGCGGCGATCAGCAGGTCGGTCTCGCCGGTGTTCTGCCCGGGCGCGAGCACCGGCGAAGCGGACACCCCCGGCAGGTCGCGCAGGTACAGCAGCGCCGATTCCAGCTCCGGGCGGCGCAGCGCGCGCCCCTGCAGCCGCTGCGCGGGCGCGGCCAGCACGCTCGCGCGGTAGCGCTCGGCGCCCTCCACCACCACCCGGCCCAGCCGCCCTTCCAGCACCGCGATGCGCACGATGCCGTCCGCGCCCAGGTCCTGCGCGGGCAGGTACGCGGTGGCGACGATGAAGCCGGCCTCGCGATAGGCGGCGGTGAGCGCATCGGCCACGCCCTGCAACTGGTCGAAGTCCAGGCGCGCGCTGTCGGCGCCGCCGGCGAGCGCGCGGAAGCGCGCGTCGGCCAGCGCCTGCAGGCGCGCGGGGTCGATCCCGGCCTCGGGATAGTCGCCGACGCCCTCGACGCGGAAGCCGCGCACGACCAGCGCCGGCACGCGCGCGTCCGCGCGCTCGCGCACCGGCGGCAGGCCGAGCCCGGCGGCCGTCTCGTCCACGCCCGCCGCGGCCTGCCCGGCCTCGCGCAGCTGCTCGCGTTCGTCCGGCAGCGTGCCGTGCGGCACCGGCGGCGGCGCCGTCTGCGCCGCCGCGTGTCCGCCCATGCCGAGCGCGCCCGCGCACGCCAGCGCCAATGCCGCGCGCGCGACGCCCCGCGAGCCGGGCGCACGCGCCCAGAGCCGATCACACATGCCCCTGTCCCCTGTTCCACAGTCCGAAGAAAATCGCCAGCGCGACGACGAAGAGCGCCAGCACGAATCGCCAGGACGCGAAGCTCCCCCGCCGCGACGCTAGCAGCATCCGCGCCGGAACGTCCTGAATGGCGCTCGGCGGCTGCCGCCGCTGGGTGATCGCCTGCGACTCGCGCAGCGTGGCGAACAACCGACGGCGCCGCGCGCGATAGGTCTCGCGGCCGATGCCGCCCTGCCGGTAGGCCTCGCCCAGCGCGCGCAGCGACGCGTTGGCCTGTCGTTCCCAATCGTTCATTTCAATTCCCGCAAGACCCGGAAGCCCACGTCGGCCTGCGCGGCGCCGCTGTCGGAGCGACGCGCCTCCACCGTGCAGTCCGACCAGAAGCTGGTGTAGGCGCCGCCGCGCACCGCCACCGCGCCGGCGCTGTCGGTCCATTCCCAGAGGTTGCCGCTCAGGTTGATCAGGCCCCAGGGATTGGCGGCGCGGCCGCGCGCCGAGACCGGCGCGGCGGCGCCCCCGGCGCTGGCGCCGGGCGGGATGCAATGGCTGTCCTCGGCCTGGCGCCAGCCGGCCGCGGCGCGCGCGGCATGCGTCCATTCGGCATCGGTGGGCAGCCGGTAGCGCCAGCCGCCGCTGGCGTGCGCCAGCCAGCGCGCATAGGCGCGCGCCTGCGCCAGCGGCACGCCCGACACCGCCACCGTGCCGGCCGCGGCGTCGGCGACCGGCCGCAGCCGGCAACGGCCGGTGGCGCTGCAGAAGGCGTTGAACTCGTTGACGGTGACCTCGGCACGGCCGAGCGCGTACGGCCTGCCGCCGTCGCGCCCCGGCACCACCACCAGCGTCGGTCCGCGCCCTTCGCCGATCGCGTCGAAGCAGAAGCGGCCGCGCCCGGCCAGCGCGGCGTCGCAGGGGTCCGGCCCGTCCGGCACCGGCGGCAGCGCCGCGTCCGGATCGGACGCGACCGGGGCGGCGGCGGGCGCCGCCGCCGGGGCGACGGGGACCGGCTCGGCGCGGGGCGCCGGGCGTGCGGCGCCCGCGGCGCCGCGCGGGGCGGGCGCCAGCGCCTCCAGCCGCGCCTGCAGCGTGCCTTCGGGCAGGCGACCGCGCTCGCGCAGGTCCGCCTCCAGCGCCGCCAGGCCCTCGGCGTCGGTGCGAGCGAGCGCACGCAGGCGCTCGCCCAGCTGCGCAAGGCGCTCGGGCGTGGGCGCGTCCTGCGCGGCGGCATCCAGCAGGGCGACCAGGTCGTAGCGCGCCTTCGCGGTGCGCAGGTCGAGCCGCTCGCCGAGCAGCGCCTCGGCCTCGGCGAGCCGCTGCGCGGCCTGGTCGGCGCGGCCCTCGGCGAAGCGGCGCGAGGCGGCGGCCAGGTAGGCGTTGGCGAGCAGCTGCGGCCCCTCGACGGTGGCGAAGGCGCCGCCGGACTGCAGCGCGCGCAGGCGCTGCAGCGCTTCGCCCGCCTTGGACAGGTCGCCGGCGGCCGCGGCGCGACGCAGCGATTCGCTGCGCGCGGCGGTCTCGGCGGCGGCGCTGTCGCGCGCCAGGCGCGCCTCCAGGTCCGCCGTCAGGCCCGCCAGCCGCGCCTGCTGCGCGCGCAGCTCGACCGAGGCCGGCACCTGCTCGAGCCCGAAGTCGACCAGCGCGCGCGCGCCGGCCAGCTCGACCGGCTCGTCGGCCCCGTCGGCGTGGTGGGCGATGGCGCGGCCGAGCGCGTCGAGGCGCGCGCGGTGCGCGGCGGAAGCGTCGCTGCGCAGGGCCTGCAACGCCGCGGCGACGTCCGCACGCCAGGCCGGATCGGCCGACGGCGCGGCGATGCGCTCGGACAGCAGCGCGCGGGCGCGCTCGGCGTCGAGCGGCGCGGCGGCCCGGGGCATGGCGGCGTCGGCCCCGGCCTGCGCGGCGGCGAGATCCGCCGCGGCCAGGTCCAGCCGCAGCGATTCGGGAAACGCCGCCTGCGCCTGCCGCAGGCGCTCGCCGGCCAGCGCGAAATCGCCGCGCTCGCGGGCCTCGGCCACGGCCTGCGCGTAGGCCGTTTCCAGCCCCGGATCGCGCAGCAGCGGGCTGGCGGGATCGATCGCGCGCACCCGGGCCAGGGTTTCGCCGGCGTTGGGCGCGCGGTCCTCGAACAGCGCGCCAGCCTCGACGCGCTCGGCCAGCTCGGTGTCCAGCGCGTTGAGCAGCTCGTCCTTCTGCAACTCCATGCGCGCGCGGCGCGCGTCGAGCTCCGGCGAATACAGCCGCAGGTCGTCGCGCAATGCGAACACCTGCTGCGCGCGGGCGTACTCGAACCGGCCCAGCTCGGGCTTCCACAGTTCGTCGAGGCGGCGCAGCAGGAAGGCCTCAATGCGGCGGTCGTGGCCGAGCACCAGGGCATGCCGCTCGTCCTCGTCCAGCGCCGAGAGCGCGTCCCGCGCGGCCGTCTCGTCGGCGTAGCGGTCCGGGCCGTCGACGTCGAAACCGGCCACCACCGCCGCCAGCTGGCGCGCGTGCAGGTGGCGCGCCAGCGCCCAGGCGCCGCCCCCGGCCAGCAGGGCGAACGCGGTGCCCCAGGCCGCCAGCGGCAGCAGCCGCTCGCGCAGGCCGATCTCGCGCAGGCCCTCCAGCAACGGCTCCACGGTCTGCAGCCGCTCGCCGGCGTGGAAGGCCACCGCGCGGCACAGCGTGCGGTACTGGCGCCGGCTCAGCCCCGGCACCTTCGGCGGCACGCGGCCTTCGCGCAGCGCGACCTCGGCGCTGGCCTTGCCGAACGGGTGCTGGCCGGTCAGCAGCTCGAAGCAGACGCAGCCCAGCGCGTAGACGTCGTCGGCCGGGGTCGGCTCGCCGCCGCGCAGCATCTCCAGGCTGGCGTAGGCCGGGGTCAGCGCGCCCAGGGTGGCGGCGTCGAACACCGTCAGCTCGCCGCTGGCGCCGGCGCCGTGATGGCCCGCGCGCGCGATGCCGAAATCGAACACCTTGGCCACGCCGTCGGCGGTCACCATGACGTTGCCGGGCTTGAAGTCGGAGTGCACCACGCCGGCGGCGTGCGCGCGGGCCAGCGCGCGCGCCATGCCCTCGATCAGCGGCCGCGCCCGCGCCAGCGGCATGCCCTGCCAGGCCTGCTCGCGGATCAGCGTGCGCAGGTCGGCGCCGTCGATGTACTCCATCGTCATGAAGACGATGGTTGCGTCCTTGTCGAAGTCGTAGACGCGCACGATGTTGTCGTGGGCCAGCCGCTGCGAGCGCCGCGCCTCGCGCTGCAGCGCGACCAGCGAGTCCGGGTGGCGGCGGAACTCGTCGTTGAGCACCTTGACCGCGACGTAGGGATCGCGGTCGCGCGCCTCGACCTTGCGCTCGTCGCGGGCCAGGAACACCACGCCCATGCCGCCGCGGCCCAGCTCGCGCTCCAGCAGGAAGCGGCCCTTGAGCAGCATGCCCACGTGCGCGGCCTCGCCGGCGGCGGCCTCGGCGATCCGTTCCCAGCCGTCGGTGCCGACGGCGGTGCCGGCGGTGGTCCCGGTCCGGTCCGGCGCGGGCGGCACCACCCGGGTGGCGTCGCCGCCGGCCGGCGCGGCGAACACGGTGGCCTCGTCGGCGCCGGCGCGCGCGGGCGGCGGCGGCGCCACCACGGTCGCGGCGTCGCGCAGGGCCTGCATCCGCGTCACCAGCGTGGTGACCGTCTCGTCGTCGAAGACGCGCTCCTCGCGCAGCCGCTGCAGCGTCTCCACGCCGACGTGGTATTCCGCCTCGGGCAGCACGCCGCGCCGCGCCAGCGCCGTGAGCACGCCGCCGAGATCGAGCTTTCCGGCGCGCAGCGCCGCGACCAGTTCCACCACGCCGACTTCCTCGCTCACTTCGGACTCTCCTGGGCCTGGACCGCGACCGCGGTGACGTTGTCGCGGGCCGCCCGCGCCAGCGCCAGCTCGAACAGGCGCGTCACCAGCGCCTGCGGATCGCGCGCGCGCAGGCACTCGCGATCGAGCTCCTCGTCGCCGATCTCCTTGTTGATGCCGTCGGTGCACAGCACGAACCGGCCGCCGCGGCGGCTGTCGACCAGCGTCCAGTCGACGAACAGCTGCGGCTGCGCGCCGACCGCGCGGGTCAGCGCACCCGGCGGCGGCGCGGCGGCGCCGGCGTAGCGGGTGGCGTCGTCCTTCTGCCCGTGCACGTGATCCTCGGTGATCTGGCGCAGGCGCCGGCCGTCCACGCAGTAGCCGCGGCTGTCGCCGACCCAGCCGCACAGCACGAACTCCGTCCCCCGCACCAGCACCACCACGGTGGAGCCGATCAGGTCCAGCCCGCGCTCGGCGGCGACCCGCAGCAGCTCGGCGTTGACCGCTTCCAGCGCGTCCTCGATCGCGTCCACGAAGTCGCACAGGTCGCCGGCGCGCGGCACCGCCGCCAGCCGCTCGACGATCAGCCGGCTGGCGTAGTCGCCTGCGCTGTGCCCGCCCAGCCCATCGGCCACCGCCCACAGGCCGGCGTCGTCGCGCAGCAGGATGGCGTCCTCGTTGCAGCGCCGGACCTTGCCGGTCTCGGTGCGCCCGAAGGAATGCCAGCGCCCGGCGCTCATGCCGCACCGCCCGCGGCCGCCATCGCCGGCGCGGCGAGGAAGCCGGCGTAGGTCTCGGCCGCCGGCAGGCCGCGGCCGACCCGCAGCCGGCCCGCGCGCGCGCTCCACCACAGCGCGCATCCGGCCGGCGCCAGATGGCTCCACAGCGCCCTGGGCAACCCGGCGCGCGCGGGCAGCGGCAGCCAGTAGTCGCGGCGCGCGCGGTCGATCCCGGCCGGCAGCGCCGGCAGCGTGGGCGCGTCCGGATCGGGCGGAAGCGCCAGCGCGGCCACGCGCTGGTCGAAGCCGTCGGCGCCGAGGCGGCGATCGTGCGCATCGCGCAGGGTCCGTTCCGCCGCCTCGAACCAGCGCTCGCCGTCGTACAGCAGCCCCGGCGCGTCCGCCTCCAGCGGCGCGGCGATTGCCATCGGGAAGCAGCGCCCGACCCGGTCCGTCGCCGGGCCGACCACGCCGCCCCAGGCGCCGGCGCCGCAGATGCCGGGCGAAAGCAGGAAGCGCCACGCCGGGCTGGCGCGATAGGCCGCGCCCCAGTCCGCACCGAGCAGGTCGCGGCTTTCGGCGATCGCGCGCGAGAAGCCGCGGTCCCAGGCGTCGACGAACGCCGGCGGCAGCCGGCGCTGGACGAAGTCGCCGGCGCCGGCGAGCTTGCCGAAGTATCCGGGGGTCCGCGCCCGCGCCATCGCTCAGCCCCCGCAACCGAACCGGCGCACCGATTCGTCCAGGAACGGATGGCGCAGGCTGCCGGCGCGCAGCGGCAGCTCCACGCTGCCGCCGTCGAACCCGAAGCGCGCGACGAATTCCAGGTCGGAGCGGCGCGCCAGATCGGTGTGCAGCAGCCGCAGCACGGCCCAGTCGCCCTGGTGGGCGATGCGTCCGAGCGGTGCGCCGGCGGCGTCGAAGGCCGCGATCGACGCCCGGCCCGGCGTCGGGCCGGGCCAGCGCACGGGCGCGGCCTGCTCGCCGTCGGCCGCCCATTCGAATGCCTGCCCGTCGAGATCGACCGCCACCCGCGCGACGCGTCCGCTCATCGCCGCCGGCTGCAGGGTGAACCTCACCTCCGGCAGCGCGCCGTCGCGGAAGTAATGGCGCTTGATCCGGTCGGCCGCCTGCATCCGCGCCGGCAGCCCCGGCGGGCCCTCGACCAGGCCCGGGCCGGTGCGCCAGCGCCAGCTGCGGCCGCCGGTGTCGATCAGCTTCTCCAGCGATTGCCGGAACAGGGTGTCGAAGCGGCCGCCGTAGCCGAACAGCTCGCCGAAGTTCTGCAGCGGGATCTCCGACCGGCTGTCCGGATCGAACGGGTAGCGCCCCTGGACGAATTCCGCGCAGTCGGCGCCGATCGAGGCCTGCGCCTGCGCGCCGAGCGCGTCGCGCGCGCCGGAGGCGACCAGCGACGCGCTCGCGCCGCTGAGCGCGGCCACCCAGCCGGACACCGGCGGCGGCAGCTGCGCCGCCTCCTGCCGCGCCAGCAGCAGCTGCGGGTTGGGCTGGCCGGCGTCGAACTCGGTCATCGTCAGCAGCGTCCTGCCGAGCTGTTCGACCACGCCGAGGGTCCGGTCCAGCGGCATCGCGCCGGGCTCGCCCTCGGTGAGCCGGTTGAGCGCGGCGAAATGCGCCTCCACCGCCTGCCCCGGCGCCTCGGCGGCGGCCGCGTCGTCGCCGCCCAGCGCCGCCGCCAGCGCGGCGCTGCGCGCGGCGGCCTGCTGCGTGGCGGCCTGCGCGGCCGCGGCGACCTGCTCCGCCGCCGCGCCGGCTGCGGAGGCGTCCGCGGGCGCGCGCATGAGGTCGGTGGTGTGCTCGCGCACCAGCTTGAGCAGCAGCCGCAGCGGCGATCCCTGGCCGGACAGCTTGGCCGCGAGCATGCTCGCCTCCTGCAGGTCGGCGGCCGGGCGCAGTTGCAGATCCTCCAGCAGCCCGTCCCAGGCGCGGATGTAGTCCTGCTCGTACAGCGCGGCGACCTGCCGCACCGTGCGCGCGCGCGCCAGCGCATCGGCCGGCGCCGCCGCGAACACCCAGTCGTCGGCGAGGAAGCGCCCGACCGCCGCCTCGATGCCGCCGTCGATCTGCGCGGCGAACACCGGCTGGGTGTACAGCGCCGGCCACGGCGCCGTCAGCGGCGCGCCGCTGCGGCGCTGGAACACGTCGCCGAGCAGGCCCAGCGCGCGGTCCAGCCGCACCGCGTCGTCGCTGGCGCCCTGCTGGCCGAGCTTGAGGCTGCTGTAGACCAGCATCGGCAGGTCCGCCGAGCGCAGCGTGTTGCGCGCCCGCTCCACCTGCGCCTGGTCCAGCGGCAGCGCGCGCAGCCGCTCCGGCGCGTCGAGCAGCGCCTGGAAGTGGCCGGCCAGCGCCGCCTGCAGCGCCGGATCGCGCGGGAACAGGCGGCGCCACTCGATCGCCGCCAGCGACGCCAGCTCGCCGGCGTCGACGTGCTGCGGCTGGCCGAGCATCAGATAGCCCTTGAGGTAGTAGTACAGCGCCTGCAGGTCGGCGGCGTTGCCCGACAGCCCGCGGCGGAACTGCGCGCCCAGGCCGGGCAGCAGCGCGGCGTTGAGCTCGCGCAGGTAGGCGTCGCGCAGCTGCCCGCCGATCGCCCGGCCCTGGTACAGCCCGGCGCGCATCGACCACGGCACGTCGCCGCGGTGGCGCTCGGCCGCCTCGAGCGCCGGCCGCACGGCGTCCAGCCGCTGCAGCGCCAGCGCGAAGAAGCGCGCCGTCGTGTCCGCCGGCGGTGCGGCGCCGTCGGCGGCCGGGCGCGCATCCAGCGCGGCGCGCACCTCGGCCAGGTAGCGGGCGTTGCGCACGTAGCTGCCGGTCATCGCCGCCAGCGCCAGCGCGGCGGCCACGCCGATGCCGCCGTAGCAGGCCGCGCGCCGCAGGGCGCGCCGGCGCGCCTCGGCCGGGGCGATGCCGGCGAAGCCGGCCTCGGCGAACACCACCTGCTTCAGCAGCCGCTCGACGAAGAACGTGCGCGTGCGCATGCCCGGCGCGTGCATGCGCGCCTCGTCGACGCCGAAGGTGCGCGCCACCGCGCCCATCATGCGGTCGATCGGCGTGCCTTCCTGGGTGCCGGAGGTCAGGTAGACGCCGCGCAGCAGCGACGGCATGCCGTAGGCGTGGCCGGCGAACGCGCCCTCGACGAACTGCCGCGCGGTCTCGCCGAAGGCGGCCAGCTGCTGCGGGAACGACAGGATCGCCGCGCGCCGGACGCGGTCGCGCTCGCTGTGCAGGCGGTCGAGCAGCCGCGCGTTGAGCCGGTCCAGCAGCAGGTCGAACTCGTCGGCGAAGGCGCGCACCGCGCTGCCGTCCAGGGTCCTGTCCACCGGGAACGACATGCCCCAGACCTGGGCGCGCTGCTCGGGATCGAGGTCGTCGAAGAACTCGCCGAAACCGGCCAGCAGGTCGCACTTGGTGAACACCAGGTACACCGGCACGCTGACCTTGAGGTGCTCGGCCAGCTCGTCGAGCCGGCGCCGGATCGCCTGCACGTGCTCGTCGCGCTCGGCGGCGTCGAGCAGCAGCAGGTCCGACAGGCTCATGGTCACGATCACCCCGTCCACCGGCCGGTGGCGGCGGAACCGGCGCAGCAGGCCCAAGAAGTCGGCCCAGGCCCCGGCATCGGCGCGGCGGTCGGAATCCTGGGTGGTGTAGCGGCCGGCGGTATCCAGGAACACCGCCTCGTCGGTGAACCACCAGTCGCAATTGCGGGTGCCGCCGACGCCGCGCAGCGCCTGTTCGCCGAACTGGCCGCCGAGCGGGAAGCGCAGCCCGGAATTGCGGATCAGCGTGCTCTTGCCCGAGCCCGGCGGGCCGATCACCACGTACCACGGCAGGCTGTAGAGGCTGCCGCGGCCCAGGCGCCGGCGCAGCAGCCCGACCGCCTCGCGGAAGCGCGTCTGCAGTTGCGCGCGCTCGGCGGCGGCGATGGCCTCGCGATCGTCGGCCGCGCCGGCCTGCGCGGTGAGCTCCCGGCCCATGCGCGCGTCGCGCGCGCGCTGGCGCAGGCGCCAGGCCAGCAGGCCGACCGCCCACGCCAGCCCCATCAGCGCGATCGCCGCCAGCCGCGCCAGCGGGCTGGCCAGCGGCTGGCGCCCGGCGAAACCCAGCAGCGGCCCCAGCGTCCACACCAGCAGCGCCAGCAGCAGCAGGCCCAGCAGGGTCATGAACCATCCGGACCTGAGCACGGTCAGCAGCTTGCCCATCGCCTCAGTCCCCCGGCTGGAACAGGATTTCGACGCGCCGGTTGCGCGCCCGGTTGTCTGGCACGGACGGCGGCGTCGCGATCGGCTGCGAGGCGCCGGCGCCCACCGCCTCGATCCGTCCCGGGTCGGTCAGCGCCGCGGCCAGCACCTCGGCGACGGCGCGCGCGCGCGCGGTGGACAGCTCGTAGTTGTCCTTGAAGCGCAGCGACCGCAGCGGCTGGTCGTCGGTGTGGCCGACCACGATCACCCGGCCCGGCAGGCGTTCGAGCGCGGCGCCGACCCGCTCCAGCAGCGCGCGCTGATCGGCATCGACCTCGGCGCCGCCGGAAGCGAACATCCGCGTCGCCGCCAGCCGCACGCGCGCGCGGCCGTCGGCGCCCTCCTCGACGTCGAGCAGGTCCGCCCGTTCCTCCGCCGACAGCAGCGCCTTCAGCCCCAGCCGCGGCGGCGCTCGCGCGGCGTCGCCAGGTGGAACCGCCGTCTCCAGCCCGATCCGCGCGGCCGCGGCGCCGATCGGCGCCGCCTGTTCGTTGAGGCGGGCGTGGAACCACAGGAACGCCGCCAGCAGCAGGCACGCCGCCGCCGCGCCGAACACCCACAGCGGCACGTAGCGCACCAGCGGATTGCGCCGGTCCCCGGCGCCGCGCCAGTGCGGCGCCAGCGCCTCGGGCGCGCGGCCGCGATGGGCGCGGATGCGCCGGTACAGGTCGTCCTGGATCTCGGCCAGCCGGGCGCGGCCGCCGGCCTCGATCTGGTAGCGGCCGGAGAAGCCCAGCGCGAGGCAGACGTACATCAGCTCCAGCAGATCGACGTGGCGCGGCACGTCGGCGGCCAGGCGTTCGAGCAGCAGGAAGAACTTGGCGCCGCCGTAGGACTCGCCGTGGAAGGTCACCAGCAGGGTCTTCTGCGCCCAGCCGCTGCGCTCGCCCCACGGCGAGTTCAGCACCGCCTCGTCCACCGTCGCGCACAGCACGTAGCGCGCGGCGGTGACGGCCTGCGGCGCCACCCCCGATTCCGACGCGCGCTGCTCGAAGCGGGCGATCTGCGCGCGCACCTGCTCGCGCAGCGCCTCCGGATCGCCGGCGGCGGCGCTGTGGCGCAACTGCACCGCCAGCAGCAGCAGCGGGCTGGCCGCCTGCACCAGCGGGTTCAGCCCGCGGCCGAGGAATTCGCTGATGTCGGCCGGCGGCGGGTCGTCGTCGCCGGCCGGCCGCGGCGGCGCGGGCGGCGGCGCGGACGCCGGCGGCTGCGGGCGCACGATGGTCGCGTCCTCCAGCGGGTCGTAGGCCGGTCCCGGCGTGCTCATGCGCTCACCCCCGGATCGCCCAGAGCTGCAGGTCGAGGCCGGGGTACGCGTTGCCGAAGTGGAACGCGATGCCGCCGGCGCCCTTCAGCTCGCGCCACAGCGGCGCCTGGCGGTCGAACTCGAAGTACAGGTAGCCGGCGTGGTACGGGATCTGCCGCGGCGCGACCGGCATCGGCAGCAGCCCGATCCCCGGCAGCTGCAGGTTGACCAGGTCGCGGATCTTCTCGACCGGCCCGATCTTCGCCTGCGCCGGCAGCTGCCGGCGCAGCGCCTCCGACGGCTGGTCGGCGCGCGCGGCGAGCACGAAGGCGGCGCCGTCGAACAGGCTGGGATCGGCCGCGACCGCCACCCAGACCCCGAACTTGCGCTGCTGGATCGGGATCGCGACGGCGGTCTGCTCCAGCACCGCGCTGAGGCTCGCGCGCAGCGCCGCGATCACCGGCTCGAAGCTCTCGCGCAGCGCCTCGTGGCGGTACGGCGGCAGCGCCGGCAGGCGCTTGCCCGGCGCGGTGAAGGTCGCCAGTTCGCCGGCCAGCGAGGCCAGCGCGCGGTACAGGTCCTCCGGGTGCGGCGTGGACGCCTCGGCCCAGTGCGCGACCTGCGGCTGCCAGCGGTTGAGCGCCTGCAGCATCAGGAAATCGGCGATCTCGGCCGCGCCGCCGCGATCGGTCAGCGCGACCCGGTTGGCCAGCGCCTCGCCGCGCTGGTGCAGCAGGCCCAGCAGCTCGACCAGGAAGGTCTGCAGCCGCGGCGCGGCGCGGCAGGCGCTGACGGTGGGCACGAAGGTCTCGTCGAGCGCGACCCGGTTGTCGGCGCGGCGCTCGACGATGCGCGCGAGCGGGATCCGCGCCAGCCCCTCCAGAGGCTGCGACTGCGGCAGCAGCCGCGCGCTCATGCCGCCGACTTCCAGCAGCACCGCATCGGCGACGCTGCCGGAGGCGTCGATGGCCTCCGACTCGCGCACCCGGTAGCGCACCAGGCGCTCGGCCGGCGCGTCCGGCCAGGCGCTGTCGGGCTGCGACGGCGAGCGCAGCGGCAGGGTCAGGTGGACGATCTCGTCGCGGCAGCCGGCATCGACCTCCAGCGGCGGCGGCAGCGGATCGTCGTCGGGCATCGAGAACGGGGTGCCGTCGGGGAACACGCCGCGCGCGCGGCGCAGGCCGATCCGGCCCACGGCCAGCAGGTCCGGCTCGAACTCCAGCTCGGAGAATCCCCAGGCGTGCGGGCGCAGCGCGCCGGCGCGCAGCTCGATGCAGCGCTCCAGATAGCGCTCGTGCTGCTGCATGTGCTGCGGGCGCAGGAACAGGCCCTCGCTCCACACGATCTTGTTGTTGTGCGTCATCCGCTGTGCTCGTCCGTCCCGTGCGGCCGATCGGGCGCATCGGCGGAGGCTCCGGCGTCCCCTGCACGACCGGCGGCGTGGTCCGCGGCGGCGGCGCCGGCGCGATGCGTCGGCGATGGCTGCCGTGGAGGGCCGATTCTGCGCGGGGCGCGCGCGGCCGGCCCGACATTTCGTCTCAGCGACGACGCTCAGCCGCGCTGGCGCCCGCGCCGCGCCGACTTCAGCCGCGCCAGCTGGGCCTCGTAGGCGCGCGCGAACTCGTCGCCGAACAGCATCCGGAAGCATTCGTCCGGGTCCGCGACCGCGCGCTCGAACTGCTCGCGGTAACGCGCCCAGTAGCGGGCCTTGCCGGCGAATGCGCGCCGCCCGGCGCTGTCGGCCTCGCGCTCCAGCCGATCCGGGTTGAAATGGAACAGCAGCGATTCGAACGCCGCGCGCATGCCGGCCAGCATCGCCATCTGGTGGCAGCGGATGTCGTCGAAGGCGTCCTCGAAGGCGTCGGCGCCGGACAGGAACGCGCCGTCGGCCTGCGCCAGCTTGCGCATCGCCTCGTCCGGGGTGGCGGCGAACTTGAGCGGATTGTTCTCGCTGCGCTGGATGAGGGTGACCGGCAGGCGGAAGGTGTTCTTGATCTCGGCGCGCGCGCGCAGCACCTCCATCACGCCGTCGACGACGATGCCGAAGATGCGGTCCAGCTCGGCCGGCGCGGGCAGCCCCGCCGGCGCGGCGGCGGCGGGCGGCTCGGGTGGCGGCGCGGCCAGCAGCGCGTCGAGGTCGGCGCCCTGCGCGGGCGCCGCGGCGTCGGGCGCCGCGGGCGCGGCGGCGAAGTCGCCGCTGGTGAGGTCCCACGCCTCCGGCAGCACCGGCGCCGGCGCCAGCGGGCGCGGCGGCCGGAAATGGTCGGCGCTCGCCGGGCCGTGGTGCCAGCCGGCGTCGGCCGGCGCCGCGGCCGGCGGCGGCGACGGGGCCTCGAACAGCCGCAGCGGATCGAGTTCGTCGCCGGCGGCGTCCAGCCCGCCGAACAGGGCGTCGATCGCGCCGTCCCGCGGCGACGGCGCGGCGACCGGCGGCGGCGGTAGCGGCGGCGACCGGGCCGGCGCGGGCGCCGGGGGCGGCACCGCCGCCGCGGGCGCGGCCATGAAGGTCGCCTCGGCCTGCGCGCCGGCCTCGTCGCGCAGCGCGACCTCGATCTGGTAGGTGTCCAGCTGCAGGCGGTCGCCGTCGGAGAGCATCGCCGGTTCGCTGCGCGCCAGCGGGGCGCCGTTGAGCAGCAGGCCGTTGGTGCTGCGGTCCTCGACGAAGTAGAGCCCGTCGAGATAGCGCACCACCGCATGCGTGCGCGACACGCCCGGCGAAGCGAACACCCAGTCGCATTCCTCCGAGCGGCCGATGCTGCCGCCGCGCTGGCGGAACTCGAACGCGGCGCGGCCGCCCGGCGGCGGCGCGCGGGTGCCGGACAGCGTCAGGGTCAGGATCTGGGGACGGGTCATGGCGGCGGCTTCCTCGGTTCGGGTCGCACGGATGCGGCATCGGGGCGGGTCACGGCGCCGCCCCGTCGCCGAGCAGCGGCAGCGCGCGGTTCGCGAAGGCGATGCGGCGCTGCTCGAAGCGTTCCGGCTGCAGCGCCGCGAGCAGGTTGGCCGCGGCGGTGGCCGCGCGCGCGGTCATCCACGGCGCCGGCGGCACCGCCGGCTGCTGGGCGGGCGCCAGGCTGCCGCCCGCCCAGCCGGCGCTCGCCGCCAGCCAGGCACCGAGCGTGCGGTAGCCGGCGGCGCTGGCGAACTCGTAGGCGTCGCGGCGATGGGCCTCGCTGGGCTCGCGCACCCAGCGCTCGGCCAGGGCCGCGCCGGCGCGATCGGCGGGCGCGAGCGCTTCGTCGCGCGCGCACTGGCACAGCCACGCGACCACGTAGCGCCTGGGCAGCAGCCGCGCGAGCAGCCGCAGCGCGTCCTGCACGCGGCCGTGTTCCAGCAACGTGGCGACCGCCGCCTGCGACGCGGTCTCCGCCGCCAGCAGCGCGCGCGCGCCGGCATCGATCTCCATCTCCTCGCAGGCCTGCCGCAATGCGTCCATCGCCGCCTCAGCCGATCTTGATCAGCGGCGCCGACATCTGCGCGATGCCCTGGCCGTCGAGGCTGAGCACCGGCGACCTGACCGTGGCGGTGGCGCCGCCCTCGGCGGTCAGCATCGCGTCGGACTTGAGCGTCATCGCGGCGCCGGCCTTGACGTCCATCGTCGCCCCCGCCTGGATGCCGACCTGTACGCCGCCCTCCGCCTGCACCGCGTTGCGGCCGGCGATGGCGATGTCGATGCCCTCGATCCGGATCTCGCCGGCGCTGGTCATGACGATCCTGGACTGGCCGGTCACCAGCTCGATCTCGCTGCCGGCCTCGAGCCGGAACTTGCCGCCGACCTCGAGGGTGTCGTCGTTGCCGATCTCGTGGCGGCGGTCGCGCGTCACCTTCAGCCGCTGGTCGTTGCCGATCTCGGCGTCCTCGTCGCGCTCGACCCGGAGCAAGCGGTCGTTCTCCACCGCCTCGCGCAGGTCCTTCCGGGCGTGCAGGTACAGCTCCTCGCTGCCCTTCTTGTCGTCGAAGCGGATTTCGTTGAAGTCCTCGGCGCCGCCGCCCTCGCTGCGGCTCCTGATGCCGCTGCGGGTCTTCTCGCCCGGCAGCGGGTAGGGCGGCATGTGGGTGGCGTTGTAGACGCTGCCCACGATCAGCGGGCGGTCCGGATCGCCTTCCAGGAAGCTCACCACCACTTCCTGCCCGACCCGCGGGATGTGGATCGCGCCCCACTGCTTGCCGGCCCACGGCGTGGCCACGCGCACCGGGCAGGAGTGCGCCTGGTCGCGCCCGCGGGCGCTGTCGGACCAGTGGAACCGCACGTGGACCCGGCCGTGCCGATCGACCGCGATGGCCTCGTCGTCGCCTTCGCCGCCGGCGTCGCAGACCGTCGCGGTCTGCAGCCCGGCCACCAGCGGGCGCGGCGTGGCCTGCGGGCTGCGGAACGCCACCCGGCTGTCGATGGCCTCGAAGCGGCATTGCCAGGGCGCCTCGCCGGCATCGTCGTCGCCGGCCTCGCGCGCGGCGAAGGCGCAGGCGGTCAGCAGGTACTCGCGGTCCCACGCGCCCCCGGGCGAGCCGGCCAGCGCGAACAGCGCACCGGCGGCCAGCCCGTAGGCGTCGCAGGCGCCGCTGCAGCGCGCGCGGGCCACGGCCTGCGCCTCCACCGCCACCTGCGCCAGCCGGCCGTGCTCGCCGGCGCTGGCGCGGGCGCCGGGGAAGTCGAACTGCTCCAGCCCGTCCACCGCGTGCAGCCGCACGCCCTGCGCGGCGTCGCCGCGGCCCTCCAGGTCGGTGCGCGGGCTGGCGGGATCGTAGTCGGTCAGGCGCACCGCGGTGGCGTGCAACGCGCTCGACGGCCGCCACTCGGTCACCCCGACCGCCTCGCGCATCCCGTGCGCGCCCGCCGCCAGCCACGGCAGCTTCGCCGCGCCCTTCGCCGCGGCGTGGGCGCCGATGCCGTCGGCCAGCACCAGCGTGTGCTTGGCCGCGTCGTGCTCGAACCAGTAGTAGATGCCCTCCTGCTCCATCAGCCGGCTGAGGAAGGCGAAGTCGTCCTCGCGGTACTGCACGCAGGTCTCGCGCACGGGATAGTCCGCCGACAGGCCGACGCGCACGTCGGAGAAGCCGATGCCGTCGAGCACCGCGCGCAGGATCGAGACCACGTCGCGGTTGGCGAACACCCGGCTGTGGCGGCGGCGGGTGAGCAGCCACAGCCGCGGCGCCAGCACGATCTCGTAGACCGCGTGGCGCAGGTCGTCGATCACCGTGAAGCCGGTCTGCGCCGCCTCGATGGCGATGCCGTGGAAATGCCGCGAGAACCCGTCCGGCATCCGCATGGCCACGGCCATCGGCTTGCCCAGCAGGCCCACCAGGTCGAGCCTGGGGTCGGGGGAGGCCGCCCGCACGCGGAACTCGTACAGCGCGCCCAGGCGCTCGCGGCCGTCCATCGCCAGCAGGCGCAGCGCGTCGCCGTGGTCGGATTCCAGGACGAAGCTGGGCCGATCGCGCGCCATCGCCCGCTCAGGCCCCGGCGCGGCGTGCGGCGACCACCCAGCCCGGCACCGGCAGCCCGCCCTCGCTGCGCAGCTCGCGCGCCTGGATCCGGGTCTCGGCGAAGCCCGCCGCCGCCAGCGCGGCAGCCACGTGCGCGCGCGCATGCCGGTAGCGGCCGCTCGGGCCCAGTTCGAACGCCGGGCCGTCGCCGGCCGCATCGTCCAGCGCCTCGACCGAGAACGCCAGCCAGCCGCCCGCGCGCAGCGCGCCGGCCGCCGCGGCGCAGACCCGGTGCAGGTCGCCGAAGTAGACCAGGGTGTCCGCCGATGCGACCACGTCCCAGCGCCGCGGCCGCGCCAGCAGGTGCGCGGTCAGCTCGCCCTCGTGCAGGGCGTCGTAGCCGCCGCGCCGGCGCGCGCGCTCGAGCATGCCGGGCGACAGGTCCACGCCCTCCAGCCGCCGCGCCAGCGGCCGCAACAGCGGCGCGCACAGGCCGGTGCCGCAGCCGGCGTCGAGCACGTCCAGGCCGTCGCGGCCGGCCAGCGCCGCCGCCAACGCGTCGGCCAGCAGTTGCGGCGCGCGGTAGTCGAGGTGGTTCAGCAACTGCTCGTCGAAGCTCGCGGCGAAGCCGTCGAACAGCGTGCGCACGTAGGCGTCGCCGGCGCGCTCGGGGGCCTCGGCGCCGCCGGATGCGGCGAGCATGTGCGCCGCGACCGGCGAGTCCGGCTCGCGGTCGAGCCAGTCGCGGTAGACCGCCCGCGCCGCTTCGTGATCGCCCAGCACGTACAGCACGGTGCCGAGCGATTCCAGCGCGCGCAGGTTGCCCGGGTCCAGCTCCCACGCGCGCCGCAGGCAGGCCGCGGCCTGCCGCCCGTGCTCGGCGTGCGCAGCGTGGTTGCGCAGGAACAGGCCCAGCAGGTGGTAGCCGTGCGCATAGGCCGGGGCGACGGTCAGCAGCAGGCCGTAGGCCTTGAAGGCGTCATCGAGCCGGCCCTGCAGCTCCAGCGCCACGGCGAGGTTGCCGATCGCGACGAAGTGCGAAGGCGCGCAGCGCAGCGCGCGCCGGTAGCAGACCTCGGCCGCGACCGCGTCGCCGCGCTCCTTGTGGATGTTGCCGAGGTTGTTGTGGATGTCGGCATGCCGGGGCGCGCGTTCGAGCGCGCGCGCGATGAGCGCGATCGCGCCCTCGCTGTCGCCGCGCCGGTGCCGCAGCACGCCGAGGAAGTGCAGCGCGTCGGGCTGGCCCGGATCGAGCGCCAGGACGTCCGCGTAGCGCGCGGCCGCGGCGGCGGCGTCGCCGGCGCGGTGCATGGCGACGGCCGCCTGCAGCAGCGCCTGCACGCCGGCGCCGTCCTGCGCGCTGGACGCCGCGGCGCGCGCGGCCGCGGCCGGCATCGTGCTCATCCGCCGCCGCCGTAGAGCACGGTCGGCAGGCCGGCGACGATGACGCCGCCGTGGGCGGTCGAGTCGCTGATGCGCGCGGCCGGCTGGCCCATGATGAGGATCGTCGGCACCCCGGTCACGATGACGTCGGGCGGGCCGACGCAGGCGGCGGTGTCGCCCATGCGCGCGGCCGGCAGGCCGCCGACCAGCACCGGCGGCGCGCCCGGCGCGACGATCGGGCCGCCGACGTGCGGCACCACGCCGGTGACCATCGGGCAGGCGTGCATGTCGGTCAGGCGCGCGGCGGGCAGCATGGCGGCGGCTCGGAAGGAACGTCCCGGAAGCTTCGGCCGCCGGCGCCGCGGTGACCCGACGATTCGTCTCAACCGGCGCGGCGCCGGGCGTCCGCGGCCCGGCGGCGGCCGCTCAGCCGAGCTCGCGGCGCAGCCACGCGCGCGCGATCCGCCATTCGCGCTGCACCGTCGAAACCGACAGGCCCAGCAGCGCGGCGACCTCCTCCCCGGTCAGGCCGGCGAAGAACTTCAGCTCGACGATGCGCGCCTGCCGCGGGTCGATCGCCGCCAGCTCATCGAGGACCCGGCCCAGCGCTGCCGGCCCGGCATCGCCGGCCAGCGCATCGACGATGCCGGTCAGCGCGATGCGGTCCTCCGGTGCGGGCCGCTTGGCCGCGTTGCGGCGGCGCGCGGCGTCGATCAGCACCTGCCGCATCGCGCGCGCGGCCATGCCCAGCAGGTGCCGGCGGTCCTCGATGCGCGGCGGCGCGCCGGCGCCGAACAGGCGCAGGAAGCTCTCGTTGACCAGCTCGGTCGCGCTGAGCGTGCGCTGCTGGAACTCGCCGCCGAGCTGCTGCCGCGCGACCTGGCGCAACGCGGCGTACATCCGCCGCATCACCCGCTCCATCGCCTCGGCGTCGCCGGACAGCGCGTCCGGCAGCCAGGCGGTGACGTCTTCGCGGCGCGCGCGCCCGCCGTGCCCGGCGCGCCGTCCCGTGGCCACGCGATCCTGGACCATCGCCGCGTTCCCCTGGCGGTCGATCGAAGCGGCAGTATGCCACCGGCGGCCGGGGCCGCAGCGACGCAGCCCGGCCGCCCGCGGCCGGCGCACGGCGCCGCCGCGGCCGCCCCTACGCGCGGCGCGCCTGCGCGGCGACGATGCCTTCCTGCCCGTTCCGCTCGATCCGGCCGACCAGCCGCAGCAGCGTGCGCTCGGTGACGCCGAAATGGCGCGCCGTCCAGGCCGGACTGCGCCCGGCGTCGAGGTAGCCGAGCGCCTGCAGGCACTGCTCGCGATCCAGCGAGGGGCGCCGGCCCACGTGCTTGCCCTGGGCCCGCGCGGCGGCCATGCCGGCGCGGGTGCGTTCGCTGATCAGCGTGCGCTCGAACTCGGCCAGCGCCGCCATCATGTGGAACACCAGGCGCCCGCCGGAGGAACTGGTGTCGATGTGCTCGCACAGCGACTTGAACCGCACGTCCCGCCGGCCCAGGTCGTCGAGCAGCTGGACGAGGTGGACCAGCGATCGGCCCAGCCGGTCCAGTCGCCAGACGACCAGCTTGTCGCCCGGCGCCAGCGCCGCGAGCGCGCGGTCCAGGCCCGGGCGACTGACGAGGCTGCCCGAGATGCCGCTGTCGGTGAACACGCGATCGCAGCCATCCCGCTCCAGGGCCTGGATCTGGAGATCCAGGTTCTGTTCGTCCGTCGATACCCGGGCATAACCGATACGCTTCATGATTGACTTCAAGGAGAGTTCTCTACGGGAGATCGCGCCCGCCGAACGTGCGCCGGGACCCGCGCGGTACGTCCGGGCCATGATGACGGCCCGTATCCGCGAACGCCGACCTCCGTTGTTGAAAAAAGGGGGGACCCCTTTTGGTTGAAAGGCGGTCGTCAGAAGGGGGCAGGATGCGCCATCCCGAGCAGGCGGCGGACCGTCGCGACACCGGCGACACCGCGAGTCGGCAACGCACGTCGGGCCTGGAAACGGCGGCCCATCGTCGCGACCGGACGCTGGCAGCGGAGCTGCTGGACGACCTGATCCATCGGCGCCTCGTCCTGGCGTTCCAGCCCGTCCGCCGGCTGGCGGCCGCGGACGCGTCGGCCTGCCTTTACGAAGAAGCCCTGCTGCGCCGGGCGGGCGAGCGCGACGACGCCCCCGCCGAGGCCATCCGCGCGCTGGAGCGCCAGGGCGCGATCGCGCAGCTGGACCGCAGCGTGCTCTGGAGCGTGATCCAGACGCTGGCGCGGCACCCCGGGCAGTGCCTGGGCGCGAACATCTCGGCGGCCTCGCTGCGCGCCGAGGCCTGGTGGCAGGCGCCGCTGCGCTACCTGGGCGCGCACCCCCGGGTCGCCCGCCGGCTGACGGTGGAGATCACCGAGACCGCGCCGGTCCGCCACCCCATCGAGGCCCTGAGCCTGATCGCGGGGCTGCAGGCGCGCGGCGTGCGCGTCGCCCTCGACGACCTGGGCGCCGGGCACGCCACCCTGGCGTTCCTGGCGCGCAGCCGGGCGGACCTGGCCAAGATCGACCGCTCCGTGCTGTTCCGTCCGCCCGACGCCCTGCGCGAACTCGTGCGCGCCTGCGCGGACCACTGCCCCTGCGTCGTGGTCGAAGGCATCGAATCCGAAGCCGACCTCGCCGCCGCCCGCCACGCCGGCGCCCATGCTGCGCAGGGCTTCCACGTGGGACGCCCGACGACCACGCCGCCGTGGCTGACCGGGCCCGCAGTCACGGTGTCCCCAGTCGAGCCGGCGTCGTGTCCCCAGCCCCGGTGAATCCGCTCGATGGAAGCGGCGTCGTGTCCGCGCCCGGAACAGCGACTGCGGCCTGCGCCGGCCCCATCGCGCGCGTCACGCGGCGCCGGAGGCGTCGATGCGCACGTCCACCGGGCGCGCCCGGTCGTCCATCGCCAGGGTCGCGATGCGCGCCCGCGAAAGCCGCCGCGCCAGCTCGACGTCCACCCCCAGGCCCTGCGCCACCTCGTCCAGCGTGGCCGCCGCCTGCGGCGCGCGTCTTTCCTTGTCGGCGAAGCGGAACCGGTTGTACTCGGCCCAGGCGATGAGCGCGATCGCGCAGGCGGCGCAGATCAGCGGCAGCGCGACGAGGACGAAGGTGTCCACCTGCTGCTCCTGGCGGTACAGCTGCAGCCACGCCAGCCGCGCGCCGAACAGCCACGACAGCAGGGTGAGCAGCGGCACCCAGAGGTAGAGGTAGAAACCCCAGAACGCCAGGGTCACCACGCCCCACAGCGTCCGGTGCGCGATCTGCTGGCGCTCGGGCTTGTGGATCAGGCGCGAATCGTAGCGGCTGGCGCTCATCGGATCCCCCTGTCCGGGCTGACCCAGACCGCGCGCCCGCCCTTGCGCTTGAGCAGCGCGCGCGGCAGCGCGACGACGGTGGTGAACAGGTTGATGGTCCAGTAGGCCATGGGATACCAGATCACCCAGAAGTAGTTGCGGCCGACGCGGGTCTCGTAGCGCCGGTCGATGATCACGCTGCTGGCGAACTGCAGCAGGCAGACCAGGGCCAGGACCATGCCGTGCCACTTCGGCAGCAGCGTGGCCACGTGCAGGTCGGGCGGCAGCGCCACGAACCTGCCCAGCGCCCAGAGCAGGACGATCGCCAGCATCGTGTAGGCCCAGGCCACGCTCAGCACGTACTCGCCCAGCACGCCCCACATGCGGCGCATGCGCCAGCTCAGCAGCGAGGCGCCGTGCCGCAGCAGCACCTCCACGCCGCCCTGGGCCCAGCGCAGGCGCTGCTTCCACAGCCCGCGCAGGGTCTCGGGCATGAGGATGAAGCACATCGCGTTCGGCTCGTAGCGGATGTCCCAGTGGTCGCGCTGGATGCGCCAGCTGATGTCGATGTCCTCGGTCACCATGTCGTCGGCCCAGTAGCCGACGCGGTGCAGGGCGGTGCGGCGGAAGCCGGCGATCACCCCGGAGACGGTGAAGATGCGGCCGTAGACGCGCTGGGCGCGCTTGATCATGCCGATGATCGAGGAGAACTCCGCCACCTGCAGCCGCCCGAGCAGGGTGGAACGGTTGCGCACGCGCGGGTTGCCGGTGACCGCGCCCACGCGCGGGCCGGAGGTCAGGTGCCAGACCATCCAGTGCAGCGCGTGCGTTTCCAGCATGGCGTCGCCGTCGATGCACACCAGGTACTCCGAGCGCGCGGCCAGCGCGCCCATGCGCAGGGCGTTGGCCTTGCCCAGGTTCCGGCTGAGGTGGATCACGCGCAGCCGCGGATGCCGCGCCGCCAGGGCGTCGAGCCGGGCGCCGGTGTCGTCGCGGCTGCCGTCGTTGATGGCGATGACCTCGTAGTCGGGGTAGGCCTGCGACAGCGCCGCGCCGAGGGTGTCGTCCACGTCCTCGGCCTCGTTGTGGCAAGGCACCAGGATCGTGGCGAACGGCGCCTCGGCCATCGGCGGCGGGTCGGCGCGGTCGCGCGCGCCGCGCTCGCGGCGGAAGAAGTAGTACAGCCCGCCGGACATCCAGAAGAACGCCATCACCATCGGGTAGAAGAAGGCGAACTGGAACATCGCGAACAGCACGGGATGCATGTCCATCTCACGGCTCCTGGTACGGGAAGCCGCTCGACGACAACGCCGCCCGCGCCTCTTCGGTGGTGGGCCGGTCGGCGACGAAGTCGTCCGGATACCAGGCCAGGTGGCGCACGCCCTGCGCCTGCAGCCGGCGCAGCTGCGCGAGCAGGCGCGGGCCGGGGATCGGCCGGCCGCTGCGCCAGTCCCGGGTCTGCAGCTCGAACACGGTGTGGACGAAGGCGGGATCGTGCGGCCGCACCGCGTCCACCAGCCGGTCGAGCCAGCGCTCGGGATCGTCGGCGCCCTCCATCCAGGGCATGGCCATCACCGCGGTGTAGTCGTAGGCCTCGCGGAACAGGTCCAGGCGCTGGGCGAACCACGCCGTGCTGGCCGGCTCCAGCAGCGGGCGCGCGTACATGTTGCGCGCGGTCTCCAGCTTCGGTCGCCAGCGCTCGGCGCGGTCGCGCAGTTCCAGGGTGAAGTCGATCAGGGCGCGCGTGCGCGCCGGGGCCTGCGCCGTCTCCGCCGGCAGTTGCGGCAGCTCCGCGTCGCGCAGGTAGGCATCGTCGTGGAACAGCAGGCCGGAGAAGCGGGCGCTGGCGGCCAGGTCCTCGTAGAGATCGCCGATCAGCGCGCGCACCTCCGGGCGGGTGAAGTCCAGGCGGTAGATGCCGTCGGCCTCGTGCGAGGCGATCGCCCACGCCCGCCGCCGTTGCGGGTCCGGCAGCTCGTAGGCCAGCACCGGCATCCAGGCGTAGACCTCGGCGCCGGTCCGGGTTAACAGCTGCCAAGCCACGCGGTTGAACAGGTCCGCGCGCATCGGCAGGTGGCGGTTGGGGAAGTACAGCGCGTCGGCCGCGCCGTTGCCGTCCGGGTCGGCGAAGGCCTGCAGGAACACGTGCGAGGGATGCACGCGCTTGACGCGCTCGACCAGGACGTCGAGGTTGCGCGCCTGCTGCGCCGGATCCGGGTCGTAGACCGCGTCCAGGTCCACGTGCAGCGCGCGCATCGTCTCCAGCGACAGGTCGCGCCGCAGTTCCGTGGCCAGGTCGATCGCGGTCGGGTTGTCCATCACCAGCAGCCGCGCCAGGTCGTGCAGGTCGGCGGTCAGCGGCGTGTCGCGGCCTTCCAGGTCGAAGGAGACGTGCATGCCCAGCGCGTCGGCGATCTCGCGCGCCGGGGCGTTGTACGCCGCGTACGGCCAGACGATGGCCCGCGGGCGGCGGCCCAGCGCCTGCTCGATGCGCTGCGCGCTCAGGGCCAGGTCGGCGCGCAGGCGCTCGATGTGCGCCGCCTCGGTTTCGTAAACGCCGCGCGCAGCGTCGTACATGCGCGTGGTGACCGCCGGCGCGGTGTTGCCCTGGGGATTGGACGGGATGCCGCGGTGCAGGTCGTGGGTATGGCTGGCCACCTCCACCAGGCCGCTGTCCTGCATCTCGCGCAGTTGCGCCCAGGTCAGGAAGTCCTCGCGGCCGAACTCGCGATAGCCGTAGTCCACCGTCCGCCCCGGCTCCAGGTCCACGTAGCTGGTGATCACGGCCGCCAGCGCCGGGTAGCCGTAGGCGCGCAGCAGCGGGAAGACCTTGTCGTAGACGCTGCGCAGGCCGTCGTCGAAGGTCAGCAGCACCGGCCGGGGCGGCAGCGGGCGGCCGCCGCGCGAGGCCTCGATCACCTGCGACAGCGAGACCGGCTGGTAGCCGTGCCCGGCCAGCCAATCGAAGTGCGCGGCCAGGTTCTGGGTGCTGATCGCGTACAGGTCGGCATCGCCCTTCTCGGCGACGTCGTCGCGCACGTCGTGGTAGCTCAGCACCAGCAGGCGCGGCGCGTCGGCCGGCGCGGCCGGGCGCGCCAAGGCCGGCAGGGCCAGGAGCAGGCCCAGCAACAGGGCGGCCAGGCCGGGAAGACGGGATGTCCAGCGGTCGCGGTGCATGCTCACTCTCCCCAGTACAGCGCGGCATCGAAGCCGATGCGTTTCTCGCGGCCGCCGTCGTAGACCGGGCGCGACCAGCTCACGCCGTACTCCAGGATCCGGCCCGCGCCCAGGCGCCACTCGTGGCGGTACGCGGCCGCGGGCACGAGCGCCGAGCCGTAGCCGTCCTGCCAGTAGTCGCCCACGGACACGGTGAGCCGATGGCGGACATGCCGTTCGTAGCGCCGCCACAGCAACTGGTCGGCGCGCAGGCCGAGTTCGAGCGAACGATCGCGCGCCGGGCTGAAGTAGGGCACGTCGTCGCGGCGGCCGCGGCTGGCGTAGAGACCGCCGAGCCCGTCGAGCTGCCAGGTGGGGCGGGTCAGCAGGCGCTGCTCCAGCGACACGGACGCATCCTCGCGCCGGTTGCCGTCGTCCAGCCGCCATTGCCCCACGCCGAAATCGAGCGCGGTGCGCTCGTGCGGCCGGAAGCGCGCACGCAGTTCCAGCCGGTCGGCGGCGATGCCGGCGGCGCGGGCCTGGCTGGAGGCGTCGGCGGCGTTGCGGTCGGCGTGCGCGGAGACGTACCAGCGATCGTCGAAGCGCCAGCCCACGCTGGCGCCGGCGGAGGTGCCGCCGAGGTCGTCGTTGGGACGGCCCAGATAGGCCTCGGCGTCCAGGCGGTCGAACCGGTAGCGCAGGCCCGCGCCCAGCCACAGCGGATCGACCTCGCGTTCGTCGTAGTCGACCTCGTTGCGCTCGGCGAACGCGAACAGGCGCCAGCGGTCCCGCAACAGCCGCGATTCCACTTCCAGCCCGAAGCTGCGGTCGTCGTTGCCGAGCGGCGATGCGCCATCGCCGCCCCGGCTGCGGCCGGCCGCGGCGCGGGCCTCGATGTGCCACCCACGGTGGGCGCGCCATTCGCGGCCGGCGCGGCGCACGTCGGCGCGCGCGTGGTGCATGCGTTCCAGGTCGTCGTAGATCGGGCGCGCGATGTCGGTGCGCTGCAGGCGCATCCAGGACTCGGCCATGCCGATGCGCGGCGGCACCGCGCGCGGCTCCAGCGTATGGGCGATGCGATGGCGCTCCAGCGCCCGCTCCGACCAGCCGCGCATCCCGTAGATGGTGCCCAGCGAGGTCTGCAGGCCGCCGTTGGCCGGCGCCATCGCCACCAGGGCTTCCAGGTCGCGCTGCGCGCCGGGCAGGTCGCCGGTATAGCCGCGGATCATCCCCAGCGTCAGGTCCACGTCGTGGCGGGCCCAATTCTCGTACGGCCGGCCGGCCTGGCCCCAGGCCGGTTCGGCGGCCTGCCACGCCTGCAGATAGTCGAGCGCGCGCCGCGGCTGCTCGCTTTCCAGGAAGGCGTAGGCCAGCTCGGTCCGGGCCCGCGAGCGGGCGGGATCGTTCCGGGTCGCCGCTTCCAGCACCGGGATCGCCTCGTCCGGATGGCCTTCGGCCAGCAGCGAAGCGCCCACGTACTCCAGCACGTAGTCCGGCAGCGTGACGCCATCGGCCTGCAACGCCTGCACCTCGCGGCGAAGCTGCGCGTGCCGGCCCAGGCGATGCAGCAGGATCAGCCGATCCAGGCGCACGCGGACCGGCGCGCGCTCAGGCGAAGTACCGCTGCGGTCGAGGTACTCGTGCAGGCGCGCTTCGGCCTGCAGCGCCTCCTCGAGATCGCGTTGCTCGGAATCGCCCGGGACCAGGCTCCAGTTGACGAGCCGGGCCAGATACTCCGATTCCAGCCGCTGCACGTGACCCGGCTCGAACAATTCGGGGCGCTGCCGGTACGCGTCCCAGGCGCGGTAGGCGCTGCCGAGGTCGCTCAGGGTCAGGACCCGGAGCCGGTACAGCGCCGGATCGTCCGGTGCTGCCGCCAGCGCCCGCTCGATGGCGTCCAGGGCGTCGAGCCACCGGCCCTGGTCGCGGGCCTGCGCGATGCGTTCCAGCGGCCCGGCAGGCGTCGAAGCCGAACCATCGGCATGGGCGAGCGCAAGGCAGGCCAAGCCGACACACGCGGCCAATGCGGCAGGTCGTGACATGAGAAGAGCCGGTTAACACCCCAACAAAATGTGACATACATCACATTATGGGGTCAAGGTTTTGTGAATCCCGGTGACTCGCGCACCGCGGCCCGCCGATATCCATGACCACGATGGCGGTCCTGAGACGTTCCGGATCGCCCTTCTTGAGGGCGGAACCGGGTGCGCTCGAAGTGCCGATCTCCCCTCAGCCCCCGATCTTCTTCATGATCGTGACCAGCCGATCGGCGAAGCTGTGCTCGTTACCGATGATCGAGACCGGCTTGCCGATCTCGCGCTTGTTTTCGTACAGGTCCAGCACCGTCTGCACCAGGGGATCCGACGTACTGACCGCGATCTTCTCGGCCTGCGCATACTCCAGCAGGCGCTTGCTCGTCTTGTAGATGTACCGGGTTGCGGCCGCGTAGTAGGACGACCCGCAGGTCGCGCGCCCGAGCCGATCCGAGTTCATCATCCGGAAGAAGTACACGGGGTTGCTGCAACCGGCGAAGTTGAGGGTGCAGGCAGGCACGAACGGCACCTTGACCGCGCCTTCGCGATACCACTTCGCGAACGCGTCATGGTCCCGGTAGAGCTTCATTTCCAGTAGTTTTCCCGCCTCCTCGCAGAATCTCCGCAACCTGCTGGTCTGCCAGCCCTTGACCACCGCGCGCGCGATGCAGCTGCATGCGGCGGAGATCATCTCGATCAGACTGGCGGCGAGCGGCGTGGCCATGACGCCGGCGATCCCCTTGCCGGCGTTGACGAGTGCGTCGAAGAACGTCTTGCCGAGATCCACCCGCATCGCCACGTCCAGCGCCTTGACGATGGTCTGGGGATGCCCGTCGCGAATTTCCACGCCGCCACGGCGGAGCGCCTGTTCGTCGAAATACCTGCGCGCGTACTCGATGCTCTTGCCGATGCCCCCCACCAGCGAGCGGAACGTACCGATGAACGCGCCGACGAACGCGCCCGCCGCCTCCGCCGCCTTGGTGTTCACCAGCTTGAGCACCCAGTCCGAGGCGGTCGCCGCGATGTCCGTCCAGCTTCCGACCGCGTCCAGTGTGGTGAACATCGTTTCCACCAGCCGTCCCACCATCGCCCGCAGCCAGGCCATGAACTTCCCCCAGGCGGTTTTCATCTCCTGGACAGTGGGCGATTCGGCGTTGCCGATACCGGCCTCGATGGTCGGCGCGACATAATTCTGCAGGATATCGTTCCCCTTCGAGCCGGAATCGGTCTTGGCCGCAAGCGCGGTGAAGTGCGCCTTCATCTCGCTGGTCTTAGCCGAATCGGCAGCCTGATCGAGCTTGAACGACGCCGCCGAGAACGCGATGTTCATCCCCGTGAAAAGAGCGTCCAGCACCGTGGCGCCGAACGGCATCGGCGCCACCTCGATCTTCGAGAACAGATAGAGGATGCCCTTCCTCTGCGTGTCGAGCTCGTCGTCGATCCAGGTGAATCCCAGCGCCGCGCCGATGCTTCGCGCCAGATCGCCGCGCGGCAAGGTCCGGCCGGTGACGCCCCGATCCTGCTTCCAGCGCGCGAACGCGTTCTGCACGTTCTTCTTCGCCTTGTTCGAGTCGGCGCCAGCGTCGACCCGCTTGCGATAGGCCTCGATGGCCTTCCGGACCTTCGCCCAGGCCGGGTCGCCTGGCGCATATGCGGCAACGGCCTGACTATCCGGCAGATCAATGCTCACGCGTTCCTCCTGTCGATGACGAGCGGACAGCGGCATCCCGCCCGAGGCATGCCCCATCCGAGCCGCGCGACGCTACCAGGGCGCCGCGGACGCGACACGACATGCCGTCTCATCGAGAGCGCCGAACATCCCAAAGGGTTCAATGGGGTGAGAGGGATTCACGACCCCATGAGCGCGCCACCGCGACAGTCGCCGCATGATCCCATCGCCCCACCTCTACCTCGTCCACCTGGAGACCGACGCACGGCCCGACGGCACCGATCCCCTGGGCTGGGTGGAACTCGCGCCTGGCCTGTACCTCGCCGAGTCCGGTCTCGACCGCTCGCGCCTCTACCACGCCATCAAGCGCCGTTACGCACCGCAACGCCTGCTGGTCGCCCCGCTCGCGGCCGCCCCCAAGTTCAAGGGCATGGCGCCCGGCGCACTGAAATGGCTGCGAGCGCGCGGGCACGCCTGAAGAGCGCCTCCGGTCGGGCCGAAGTCGTCCTTCGGTTTTCCGAAAGCCAGCCAGCGATCGCGCGTCCCGCGCCGACGCCTACCGGGCGTGGCCACACGCCCGCTGGCCGCGGACGAAGCCACCCGCATCCGCGCCTACCATGGCGCAGGAGAGTCCCTCGGCGACCTTCCAGTCGATAGTGGAGGAGACGCCGAACAGACCCGTCGACGTGCGGCCGAGGGCCGGATGCCGGGCAAAAAAGGAGAAAGGGATCGGGGTTTCTAAAGCAAGCCTAACCCCGTTTTTCTCTCCTCAATTCGTCCGCCAAGACTTCACATAGCCGTCCGCCACACCGGATGGAACCGCCTAAAAGTGAACCTGATCCCGTTACCACCACCCAGTTATCTCAACCTGACCCCGCTACATCCCGACGCTCGCCCCAAAAATCACTCTGACCCCATTACTGTGACCCCATTACTGCATTTCCCCTCCTGGGAAATCTATGCCATCGAATGGCTGGTGAACGCTCCGTTGTCCATCTCGAAAATCCAGATCCGCTGGGCAGCATCCTGGACATGAGGAGGAACCCCTCCGACCCTCAGGTAAGCACTTGCTGCCAGGCCGTCGCTCCAGTCCTCCACGCCCCCACCGAAGTAAAGGATGGGACGATTCAGCTGGAACCCGGCCGCCTGCATCGCGGCGTTGAATTGGACGATGTCGTACTGCACTCCTGATGCGAACATCGAGAAGTGGGCACCTCGAAGCCCGAAGTCATCGACTACTTGTAGCGCCCCGAGGCACGAATCGATCCTGGTGAAGGCAATCACGCGCCCCTCTGCGAACTCCCACTCCCGGATGATAGGGATTCGATGAGGATCCGTTTCCTTCGTCGCGCGAGCACCACCAAGCGCACAGCGCGCACCCGGGTTGTCCGCGGGATCGATCGAATTCCGTATCCCTCGCCCGACTTCATACTCGTAGTTGGCTGCAGCCACCGTTCAACCTCCCCAATCGCCACGATCCACCGGAAAAACGGGGTCTGGCGATGTCTCGCATCGACACAGCCGCCCGACGCGATCAACATCTCCAAATAAATGAACCTGACCCCATTTCTTACATCTTCGGGACGTACTCCCAGTAGATGCCATCGATCTTTCCCGCTATCTCTTTCAGATTCCGCAGGCTGGCGGTCACTGTCTTCTGGCACGATATGCAGGGCGAGAAGTTACTGCCTTTCTTGTCGCAGGCATAGATGATGATGCTGCAGCGCTTCGGGGCTCCGATGTCCGGTGACTTGAGGATCTGATCGAGGCTGCCCACCGCGTCAACCGCAAGTTCGGTGGAGATGTGTTCCGCGTGGATCTGCCCATTGCCGTGGCAAGAATGCTGATTCAGGCTTGACGACGCCACCACCACGTCCACGTCCACGCTATGCTCGCCTTCGCACTGCAGGCAGATAATGGTGATGGCCGAAGCGGTGGGATCACCCTTGCCCTCTTCGCGCAGAGAGCCCAGGTATTCCTTCATTGGCCTGCAGTTGACGTACAGCGATTTCAGGTTCTTCGTCAGATTATCGAAGTCAAGCGATGCGTCCATGCCGAGCCAGTTATTCACTTCGGCAGGCAAGCCGTCGTTGCTCACGTTGGATACCCAGATGAAATAGGGCTCTTGCGTCCTCATCACGGCCGGCTTGGAATCGTAAGCCCCGCTCAGCGCCTTGAGAAAGCCACCGCCCTGGGTCGGCTGCTCCGCGGAGCACGAGGCTTTCGTCTTGCCCTTCTGCTTCATCTTGTGCTTCGGCACGTTCATGGATTGCTCTCGTCTCTTGGGCGCCGCTCAGGCGAACTCGTAGTGGAATCCGGCATCGCCGCCACGTAGCCGCACACCGGTGACGACACGACCATCGAGCGCACGCCCGAGAAACTCCCGACTCACTTCCGGCAACATCGTATTGGTCAAAATCGCATCGATCATCCGCCCCCCCGATTCGCTCTCGGTGCAGCGGCTCACCACCAGCCGCACCACCTCCTCGTCGTACTCGAACGGAATCTTGTAGCGGGCCTCCACCCGCTTCTTGATGCGATTCAACTGCAGCTTCACGATCTCGCCCAGCATCGCGTCGCTCAGCGGGTAGTACGGGATCGCCACCAGCCGCCCCAGCAGCGCCGGCGGGAACACCTTCAGCAGCGGCTCGCGCAGGGCCTTGGCCATGCCCTCAGGTTCCGGCATCAGCTCCGGGTCGGCGCAGAGGCTGGCGATGAGGTCGGTGCCGGCGTTGCTGGTGAGGATGATCAGGGTGTTGCGGAAGTCGATCTTCCGGCCCTCGCCGTCTTCCATCCAGCCCTTGTCGAAGACCTGGAAGAACAGCTCGTGCACGTCGGGGTGGGCCTTCTCCACCTCGTCCAGCAGCACCACGGAGTACGGCCGCCGACGCACGGCTTCGGTGAGGACGCCGCCTTCGCCGTAGCCGACGTAGCCGGGCGGCGCGCCCTTGAGCGAGGAGACGGTGTGCGCTTCCTGGTACTCGCTCATGTTGATGGTGATGAGGTTCTGTTCGCCGCCGTACAGGGTCTCGGCCAGGGCCAGGGCGGTTTCGGTCTTGCCGACGCCGGAGGTGCCGGCCAGCAGGAACACGCCGATCGGCTTGGAGGGGTTGTCGATGCCGGCGCGGCTGGTCTGGATGCGCTTGGCGATCATCTCCATCGCGTGGTCCTGGCCGATGACGCGCTTGGCCAGCAGTTCGGGCAGGCGCAGCACGGTCTCGATCTCGTTGCGGGCCATGCGCCCGACCGGGATGCCGGTCCAGTCGGCGACCACCGCGGCCACCGCCTGGTAGTCCACGGTCGGCAGGATCAGCGGGCGCTCGCCCTGCAGTTCGGCGAGCTCGGCCTGCACCTCGCGCAGGCGCGCGAGCAGGGTGTCGCGTTCGGCCTCGCCCGGCGCTCCGGCCTCGCGCGCAGGCGCGAGCGCCACAGCAGCGGCAGGACCCGCCTCGGCTTCGGCTTCGGCCGCCGCCTCCAGCGCGCTGCCGGTGCCCTCCACCGGCGCGAGGCCATCGCGCAGGCGCGCGCGCAGCGCCAGCAGTTCGTCCACCAGCGCTTTCTCGGCCTGCCAGCGCCGGTCGAGCTCGGCCTGTCGTGCCTGCTCGGCCGCCAGCGCGGCGCGGCAGTCGGCGGCGCGCTCGTCCACGGCAATGCCGATGGCCTGCTCGCGCGCGATGATCGCCAGCTCCGTCTCCAGCGCCTCGATCCGGCGGCGGCTGTCGTCCACTTCGGCGGGCACCGCGTGCAGGCTCACCGCCACCCGCGCACAGGCGGTGTCGAGCAGGCTCACCGATTTGTCCGGCAGCTGCCGCGCGGGGATGTAGCGGTGGCTGAGCTTGACCGCCGCTTCCAGCGCCTCGTCGAGGATCTGCACCTGGTGGTGGTGCTCCATGGTGCTGGCCACGCCGCGCATCATCAGCACCGCGCGGGCCTCGTCGGGTTCTTCCACCAACACGGTCTGGAAGCGGCGGGTCAGCGCCGGGTCCTTCTCGATGTGCTTCTTGTATTCGGCCCAGGTGGTGGCGCCGATGGTGCGCAGCACGCCGCGCGCCAGCGCGGGTTTCAGCAGATTGGCGGCGTCGCCCGTGCCCGCGGCGCCGCCGGCGCCGATGAGGGTATGGGTCTCGTCGACGAACAGCACGATCGGCCTGGGGCTGGCCTGCACCTCGTCGATCACCGCGCGCAGGCGCTGTTCGAACTCGCCCTTCATGCTGGCGCCGGCCTGCAGCAGGCCGACGTCGAGCGCGCGCAGCTCGATGTCCCTGAGCGCGGGCGGCACGTCGCCGCGCACGATGCGCTGGGCGAAGCCTTCCACCACCGCGGTCTTGCCCACGCCAGCCTCGCCGACCAGGATCGGGTTGTTCTGCCGCCGGCGCATCAGGATGTCCACGACCTGGCGGATCTCGTCGTCGCGGCCGACGATGGGGTCGAGCTTGCCGCTGCGGGCCTGCTCGGTGAGGTCGGTGGTGAACTTCTTCAGCGCCTCCTGCCTGCCCAGCGCGGCCGGGGCGATGGCGCCGCTGGCCTCGCCCGGCGCGGCGGCGCCGAGGTCGAAGCCGTCGCTGGCGCGCTGGCCGGTCTCGGGGGAGTCGCCGACGATGGCGTCGAAGCCGTCGGTGAGCGCTTCGGGCTTGAGCTTGCCGAACTCGGCCGAGATGCCCAGCAGTAGGTTGCGCAGTTGCGGCGTGCGCAACGCGCCGACCACGAGATACCCGCTGCGCACCTGCGCCTCGCCGAACATCAGGGTGGCGTACACCCAGGCGCGTTCCACCGCGTCCTCCACGGTGGACGAGAGATCGGAGATCGCGGTGGCGCCGCGCGGCAGGCGGTCGAGGGCGGCGGTGACGTCGCCGGCCAGCCGCGACGGCTCCAGCCCGAAGTGCCGCACGATGCGGTGCAGGTCCGAGTCCTCCAGCTGCAGCAACTGGTGCAGCCAGTGCACCAGTTCCACGTAGGGGTTGCCGCGCAGCTTGCAGAACACCGTGGCGCTCTCGATCGCGCGGTAGGTGGTCGGGTTGAGCTTGCCGAACAGCGCGTTGCGGCCGATGTCCGCCATGGTTGCAGTCCTCCGGGATTCGTCATGCGGGAGCGGCGCGCACGGCGCCGGCGGGCGCGGACGCGCGCACCACCACGTCGTGGGCGTCCTCGGGGTCGCGGGCGCGGCCGCCCATCCAGGTGTCCAGGCCGATGCGGCCGGACAGGCCCAGCCGGGTCGGGGGCACGTCGGCGGCGCGCAGCACCAGTTGCACGTCCCATTCGTATTCGTCGCCGGCATAGGTGCGCACCAGCGCGGCGAGCTCGCGCAGGGTGCGCCCGCCCGGCATGAAGCGGCGGAAGCCGGCGCCGTCGAGCGGCCCGATCCGCAGCCGGAAGCGATGCTGGGCGCCGCGCACCCTGGCGCCCAGCACCGCGGTGCGGCCCAGGCCGGCGACCGCGGCGCGGCGGCCGAGCCGCAGCCGGGCGTCGTCGGGCAGCCGCATCCAGCCGGCGACGAAGCCGATCACCCGCACCGGCACGCCGAACGCCTGCTCGAGCAGGGCGCGCAGGCCTTCCGGATTGCGCGAGGGCGGCAGCAGGCGGCCGGCGTAGTGGCGCGCGCCGGTGGCCGCGACCGGATCGGCGGCCGCCGAGGTGCCGCCCATGCCGATCAGCGCGCCGAGATAGAAGCGGAAGCGGTCGTCGCCGGGTCGGTCGGCCTGCACGGTCGGCCGGGCGTCGGCCCAGGCGCGGTAGAACAGGCTCAGCATGCGGTGATGGAAGATGTCGGCGAACGCGGCGAAGGTGCCGTCGCGGGCGTTGAGGCTGCGGTCGATCGCGTATTCGGTCAGGTGCAGCGGCAACGGGCCGTGCGGGCCGAACAGGCCCGGCGCGAAGACGTCCAGCCGCGCCGGCCGGTCGCCGTCGGCGGGGCGGTAGCGGTCGACATGGCGCGGCGCGAAAGCCAGCGACGGGGTCTGCCGCAGGCGCACCGGGTCCTCTGCCGGGCGGCTGGAACGGCCCAGCCGCGGGCGCTGCGGGTGCGCGCGCTCCAGCAGGCGCAGGGCCTCGAACAGCTCGAACGCCTCCGGGCGCCGGGCCAGGGCGGCCTCCAGCGCCGACGGCGCCGGCATCAGACGATCCGGCGCGTGCCCAGGCGTGCCGGCCATCGGGCCACCTCGTTGCGTTCCAGGGTGCGCAGCACGGTCTCGGCGAACGCGTTGACCGAGACGTAGCGGGCGAAGAAGCGCTGCATCACCGCGCCCAGCAGGTAGGCGCCAGTACCCTCGAACGCGCTGTCGTCGCAGGTCAGCGCGATCTCCAGGCCGCGGCCGAACGCGATGGGGCCCGGCACCGGCAGCCGTCGCACCACCGGCGATGCCACGACCGACTTGATCCCTTCGATCTGCCGCAGCGCCGCCGCGTCGTGCGGGTCGCAGTACAGGCCGAGCATCTCGCGCAGCGCGGCGCCGCCCTGGCGCGGGCCGTCCTCGAACAGCGACAGGTAGTCGAACTGCAGATGGCTCAGCAGCCGCCACGCGGTCTCGCCGTTGGCGGCCGGCGGGCGCGGGCGGGTGGGACCGGCCACGCAGCGCGCGCGTTCGACGGGGAGGCCGCCGGCGACGGTGAAGTCGGTGCGCGACTTGCCCACCGGCATGTGCAGCGGCAAGTCGCGGTTGGTGCACAGCAGCTGCATGCCGAGCTGCCGCAGCGCGCTGGCGTGCGGGCGGTCGGCCGCGTCCACCAGGGCGATGAACACCTCGCTGCCGACGTAGCTCGAGCGCGCGCCCTGCCGGCGCTGCCGCCCCGACAACAGCCGCGGCTCGCGGCGCAGGGTGTAGTAGGCGGCGTGGCGGTCGTGCCAGGTGCGCGCGTCGCCGCCGTAGAAGGGCTGGAAGCGCTGCTCCGGCTCCTGGCGGTCGCCGAAGCCCTCCACGTGGCCGACGCTGTGGACCTCGAAGTCCATCGGCCGGGCGCGGTCGGCCAGCACGTGGTACTCGGTCTGGCCGGTCTTGAGGTGGATGCGGTCGGCACGGCGCGGGAACAGGTTGATCGCCGGGGTGCAGAACAGCCGGAAGTTGTCCGCGCTCACGCCGCGCCCCAGGCCGGCGACGCTGCGCCGCAGCAGCACCACGATCTCGAACTCGGCCCCCCGCGCGCGCTGCAGCGCCGCGCGCAGGCCGTCGAACTCCGCGAACAGGAAGCGCTCGGGGCAGGCGAAGTATTCCTGCAGCAGGCGGTAGCCGCTGAACGAGCGGCCGTCGTAGGGCAGCAGCGCGTCCTCGTCGTCGAAGCCGCGCGCGCGGATCGAGGCGGCGTCGCGGAACACGCCGACCGGTCCGTTCGCGCCCGTCGCGCGCACCAGGAAGCCTTCGGCATCGGCGAACAGTTGTTCGTACAGCCGCTTGGGAAGCGCGTCGGCGCCGGCGACGAATACCGGCAGGCGATCCAGCGCCAGCATCGACGCCTCGACGCCACCGGTCGCGCGCAGCTTCAGGCGGATGCCGGCGCGCGCGTCGATGCCGCCGGGGATCTCGACCCCGGCCGCGGCCAGCGCCGCGGGCGTCTCGCAGTACGCGGCCTCGGCCAGTTCCAGCGGCCACAGGGTGACATCGTGCGCGGTGCGGTATTCGCAGGCGGTGCGTTCCTCGGCGCCGGTCAGGCTGTGCAGCGGCGTGTGCCGGGGCACGCGGTGCCCGGCCGCCAGGCCGGCATCCTTCGGGTCCGGGTGCAGCTGGACCACCGCCATCGAGGGCACCGGCAGCAGGTAGTGCGGATAGAGCATCTCCAGCAGGTGCTGGGTGAACACCGGGTACTGCGCGTCGAGCTTGAGCTGCACCCGCGCGGCGAGGAAGGCGAAGCCCTCCAGCAGGCGCTCGACGTAGGGATCGGCGCACTCGAATCCGTCCAGCCCCAGGCGGCCGGCGATCTTCGGGTATTCGCGCGCGAACTCCGCGCCCATCTCGCGCACGTGCGCCAGTTCGCGGTTGTAGTAGGGGATCAGGCGCGGGTCCATGCGGCTCAGCCGTAGCGCTCGCCGACTTCGAGGCGCCCGGTCTCCAGGTCCACCTCGGTCTTGAGGTACAGGTTCAGCGGCAGCGGCTGCGCCCACATCTCCGATTCGATGTCGAACACCAGCGACTTGCGATCCATCCGCCGGCCGTCGGCGCGCACGCGCACCTGCAGCGTGTCCGGCAGCAGGCGCGGCTCGAAGGCCAGGATCGCCGCGCGCAGCCGGCGTTCCATCTGCGCCGGGTCGATGCCCGACAGCGCCAGGCCGGCGAGGTCCGGAATGCCGAAGTTCAGCACCGAGCACGCCGCGTGCGGATGGTCGTCGAACGCGCGGTCGGCTTCGGCGTGGGTGCAGTTGAGCAGCCAGGACAGGTCGCGGATCACGCACTCGCGCAGGCGCGCGGCGGTGATCGTGCGGCGGTCCCGGCTCTCCTCGCCGCGGCCCGGTTCGTCGTCGGCGAGCCGGTCCAGCAGCGATGGTTGCAGGCGTTCCTGCGGCGTCAGTTCGGCCATCGCGCGCTCCGTCGTCAGTCGAGGTCGAACTCGATCCGGCGGATGTCGAGCAGCGGGTACTCGCCCGTGTCGGTGGCCAGCATGCGTTGCCCGCAGCCGGTCCAGGTCTGCGCGTCGCATTGCGACCAGTCGGTGCGCCGGCCCAGCCGCAGCAGGTCGTCGGCCGCCGCCTCGCTGCCGGGATAGCGCGCCGGCACGAACGCCGGGGTCTGCCCGCCGTTGCTCCAGGTGACGGTGGCCGGCGCCCACAGCGTGTCGCACAGCATCGTCGGCGCTTCCAGGCGCAGCTCGCGGATGCGCGAGAACGGCGCCCAGCCGTAGCCGCCGTCGATCAGCACCTCCAGGCACGGCCCGAAGCGCGGGTCGGCGTCGGCCAGCCAGGCGAACGGCGCGCCGTCGATGCGGCCGCGCGTGGCCGGCGCCTGCTCGAAGGCTTGCGCGCGCAGCGGCGCCGCCGGCGCGTGCAGCCCCTGCGCGCTCAGCTTCGCGGCCTGCAGCAGCAGCACCAGCCAGGGTTCCGGCTCGCCGATCGCGGTCGGCAGCCACTCCCCGGCGAACACCGCCGCGCGCACCCGCTCGGCTTCCAGCACGGCGCCGTAGGCCGCCTCCAGCACGGCATTGGAGGCGTCCATGCGCCGGCTCGCCTGCAGCTGGCTCGCGGCCCGCTCCCATTGCCCGGCCGCGGCCAGCAGCTGGAACAGGAACACCCGCGACGCCGCGTCGGCGGGATGGCCGCGGACGTGCGCGCTCAGCGCCTGCAGCGCCTCGCCCAGGCGGCCGGCCCTGAGCAGGGCTTCGGCCGGCGAGGGCGCGGGATCGCTGGAGTTCGCGGACGGCATCGCGCGCGGCGCCGGCCGTCAGGCCGCCGCGGTGGCCTGGATGTCGTAGGTGAACTCCTTGGCCGCGCCGTCCTTGGCGCCGTCGGGCTTCTGCGGCTGGAAGCCGTACTTGAACTTGCCGAAGTGCAGGGTGACGTTCTCGGTCAGGCGGTCCTCGCCGCCGGAGCCGCCGGTGGACACCGAGGTGACCATCACGCCGTTGCTCAGGTGCAGGGTGACGTAGTCGGTCTGCTCGCCGGTGGCGTTGGTGACGTACAGCCAGGCCTCCTCGATGCGCGCGCCGGTGGCGGCGGCCTGCAGCAGCGCGTGCGAGGACGCGTCCACGTACTTGGTCAGGGAGATGTCCTGCACGTGCGCCTTGCCGCCGGCGCCGGTGCTGGCGCTGTGCAGGTCGGCCGAGTTGGACAGGCCCCAGGACCAGGCCAGGATCGGCACCTCGCCCTTGTGCTTGGCGTGGTCGGACGCGCCTTCGATCTTGATCTTGCCGCCGCCGAACTTGATGTGCATGTCGAACGCCATTGGGTGAATCCTCTCGTGGTCGAATCGTTTCGGATGGATCGCGCGCGCGCCGGAGCGAGGGGCGCGGCGAAGGGGAACGCAGGGCCGCGCGTCAGGCCTTCGCCTCGGACGGCAGCCTCGACACCAGCCGCAGCGAGACGGTCAGGCCCTCGAGCTGGTAGTGCGGCTTGAGATAGAACTTGGAGGTGTAGTAGCCGGGCGCGCCCTCGACCTCCTCGACCACGACCTCCGCCGCGGCCAGCGGCTTGCGCGCCTTGGCGTCCTCGCTGGAGTTGGCCGGATCGCCGTCGACGTAGTTGAGGATCCAGTCCTGCAGCCAGCTCTGGACCTGGTCGCGGCTGCGGAACGAACCGATCTTGTCGCGCACGATGCACTTCAGGTAGTGCGCGAAGCGGCAGCAGGCGAACATGTACGGCAGCCGCGCGGCCAGCGCGGCGTTGGCGGTGGCGTCCGGGTCGTCGAACTCCTCCGGCTTGTTGAGCGACTGCGCGCTGATGAACGCCGCCATGTCCGAGTTCTTGCGGTGGACCAGCGGCATCAGGCCCATGCGGTCGAGCTCGGCGGAGCGGCGGTCGGTGATCGCGATCTCGGTCGGGCACTTCATGTCCACGCCGCCGTCGTCGGTCGGGAACGTGTGCGTGGGCAGGTTCTGCACCGCGCCGCCCGATTCCACGCCGCGGATGCGCGAGCACCAGCCGTATTCCTTGAACGAGCGGTTGATGTTGACCGCCATCGCGTAGGCCGCGTTCTGCCAGGTGTACCTGGACGAGTCGGCGCCGGCGGTGTCTTCCTCGAAATCGAATTCCTCGACCGGCTCGGTCCTGGCGCCGTAGGGCAGCCGCGCCAGCGTGCGCGGCATCGCCAGCCCGATGTAGCGCGCGTCGTCGGATTCGCGCAGCGAGCGCCAGGCCGCGTAGTCGGGCGTGGAGAAGATCTTCGCCAGGTCGCGCGGGTTGGACAGCTCGTTCCAGCTCTCCATGCCCATCAGGCTCGGCGCGGCGCCGCCGATGAACGGCGCGTGCGCGGCCGCGGCGACCTGCGCGATGCCGCGCAGCAGTTCGACGTCCGGCGGGCTGTGGTCGAAGTGGTAGTCGCCGACCAGGCAGCCGTAGGGCTCGCCGCCGAGCTGGCCGTACTCCTCCTCGTAGATCTTCTTGAACACCGGGCTCTGGTCCCAGGCGGTGCCCTTGTAGCGCTTGAGCACCTTGCCCAGGTCCTTCTTGGACACGTTGAGCACGCGGATCTTGAGCTGCGTGTCGGTCTCGGTGTTGTTGACCAGGTAGTGCAGGCCGCGCCAGGCGCTTTCCACCTGCTGGAACGCCGGGCTGTGCAGGACCAGGTTGAGCTGCTCGCCGAGCTTGCGGTCGATCTCGGCGATGTAGGCCTTGATCGTCTGCGAGACGTCGTCGGAGACCACGTCGGCGCGGCTGAGCACCTGCTCGGCCAGGGTGCGCACCGCCGATTCCACTTCCTCCCGCGCGCGGTCGCTCCTGGGCTTGAACTCCTTGTTGAGCAGGGCGGCGAAGTCGCCGGCCTCGAGGGTGGCGGCTTCCGGCGCGGCGGCCAGCTGTTCGGTGGACATGGCCGGTTACTCCCCGTTCTCGCCGTCGGCCGGCTTGGCCGCGGACGTCAGCGCCTGCAGCAGGGCGGGATCGCGGATCGCCTGCGCGATCAGGTTCTCGGCGCCGGCCTTGCCGTCCATGTAGGTGTCGAGGTTGGCCAGCTGGGTGCGCGCCTCGAGCAGCTTGGCCAGCGGTTCGATCTTGCGCGCGACCGCCGCCGGCGAGAAGTCGTCCATGCTCTCGAAGGTGATGTCGACCGCCAGCTCGCCCTCGCCGGTCAGCGTGTTGGGCACCTTGGCCACCACCCGCGGCTTCATCGACTGCAGACGGCTGTCGAAGTTGTCGACGTCGATCTCCAGCGCCTTGCGCTCTTCCACCGGCGGCAGGTCGGCGGCGTTGGCGCCGGACAGATCCGACAGCACGCCCATCACGAACGGGATCTGCACCTTCTTCTGCGCGCCGTAGACCTCGACGTCGTACTCGATCTGCACCCTTGGGGCGCGGTTGCGCGCGATGAACTTCTGACTGCTTGCCATGGCTCGTGGCCTCCGATTGATCCCTGTGCCGGTCCCCGCCGGCGACGGCTCCGGTGCGCTGGCGGCCCGGAAGACGCATCGCGGCCGCCGGGCCCGGAGACCCTGCCGCGACGTCGCGCGCCGCCGTGGCGGGCGGTGCGGCGACGCGTGTGGCGGTGCGGTCCCCTTGGCCGGACGAATGGCCGATGCGGCGCGGTTGCAGCCGACGATCCGCAGTCTAGGAGCGGCCTTCCGGCGCAACCCGACAATTCGTCTCAGCCGCGCGCCGGCGCGATCGCGCACCCGGCGCGCGATCGGATGACGGGATCGGTCGCCGTTTTGCGCATTGGTTGAACGAGGGGGCGAGGACGCCCCGCCTTGCGCGACCGATCCACCGATGAACCGAACCCACGCTCCGACCGCGACGACGCCGCCGCGCCCGTCCCATTCCGCCCCGTACCGCTCCCGGCCCACGCAAGCGCTGGACGCGCCGCCGCCGCCGGCGGCCGCCGCGAACGCGGCCGGCGATCCGCGCATGCTGCGCATCCTGCTCCATATCGAGCAGCACATCGGCGACCCGGACCTGGGCGCGACCCGGCTGCAGCGGTCGTTCGGCGTATCGCGTCCCACCCTCTATCGCATGTTCCAGCCGGTCGGCGGCGTCTCCCGCTACATCCGCGAACGCCGCCTGCTGGCCGCCCACCAGCGGCTGCGGCGCGAACCCGGCAGCAGCATCACCTTCCTGCTCTACGACCTGGGCTTCGAGTCCGAGCGGCAGTTCCAGCGCGCGTTCCAGGCCTGCTTCGGCATGTCGCCGGCGCAGTGGCGCGAGCACTGCCGCGCCGAGGCGCCGCCGCGCGCGCTCCGTCGCCAGGGTCGCTAGGCGCGGGAAACACCGGGCCGGCCAGCCGCGCGCCCGGCCCTGGCGCGCCGTGTCGCACGCCCCGGGGCAATCTGAAATAATGCCCCCGCTGCATCGCCGCCCCGCCGCCGCACGCTCCGCCTCGCGATGCCGGTCCCGCGGCGTGTCATATACTCAGCCGCTAGCTGTGGCCTCGCAGCCACGCGCCAAGGGTGACCCGTGCGCAACTACGACCTCGATTTCCTCAAGAAATTCTCGCTGGTGATCCTGTTCCTGATGGTGGTCACCGGCGGGCTCATCGGCCTGGCCGCGTGGCTGCACCGCACGATCCCGGCCGATGTTCCGGACGCGGTCGTGCAGCAACGGATCGACCGCATCGCGCCGGCGGGCGAGGTCTACGCCGGCTCCACCGGCGCCGCGGCCCAGGCCGCCGCCGCGGCCGCGGCGGCCGCGCAGGCGGCTTCGCAGGTCGCCTACGGGGGCACCCTGGACGGCGGCGTGATCTACCAGAACCTCTGCGCGGGCTGCCACGCCAGCGGCGCCGGCGGCGCCCCAACGCTCGACCACGCGCACTGGGACAGCCGCATCGCTCAGGGCGTGGAAACCCTGCACCGCCACGCCATCGAGGGCTTCACCGGTTCGACCGGCGTGATGCCCGCGCGCGGCGGCAACCCGGCGCTGACCGACGAGCAGGTGATCGCCTCGGTCGACTGGATGCTCGAGAACCTCAAGTAGCCCGCGCGCCGGGCGAGCGACGCCGCCGCAAGGCGGCGTTCGCGTTTCTGGCCCGCGCAACCCGCGACCCGCCCCCCAAGAGAGCCGCCCTGCATGCCCCGCCGCCTGTCGAACCCGCTCCGCCTGGCCGCGCTGCTGGCGCTGGCGTTGTCCGGCTGCGGCGCGCCGCCGACGCAGCAGGCGGCGCCGGGGGACGGCCCGCTCCCGATCGGCCGGGTGCAGGGCGACGGCGCGCGCAGCCCGCTGGAGGGCCGCGAGGTGGAGATCGAGGGCACGGTCACCGGCCATTTCGCCCGCCACCTGGGCGGCTGGTTCGTGCAGGACCACGGCGACGGCGATCCCGCCACCTCCGACGGCCTGTTCGTGCTCGGCGGGCCGGCGGTCGAGGGCCTGCGCCAGGGCGCGCGGGTGCGGGTACGCGGGCGCGTGGTCGAGCACGGCGAGGACGAGGCAGGCACGACCCTGACCGCCCTGGTCCCGGGTACGGTGCAGGTCCTGGGCGCGGGCGAACCGCCGGCGCCGCTGGCGCTGCGCGAGCCGCCGGAGGACTGGGAGCCCTACGAAGGCATGCGCGTGCGCATCGAGGCGCCGCTGACCATCGGCGGCCACCACGAGCTGGCGCGGCGCGGCGTGCTGCTGGCGAGCTTCGGCGGCCGCCTGTACGCCCCGACCGAGATCGCCGCGCCCGGCGCCCCCGCACGCCGCGTCGCGCAGGACAACGCGCGCCGCGAACTGCTGCTCGACGACGCCCGCGCCGACACCCCGCGCGACATCTGGTACCTGCCCGACGAGGCCCAGGCGCCGCGCAGCGGCGGCACGCTGTCGGGCGTGGAAGGCATCGTCGACCAGCGCTGGGGCCGGGTGCGCCTGCAGCTCACCGCGCCCCCGCGCCTGCACGCCGCGCCCCGGCCCGAGCCGCCGCGCGTGGGCGGCGACGTGCGCGTGGCCGCGCTCAACCTGGAGAACCTGTTCAACGGCGACGGCCGCGGCGGCGGCTTCCCGACCGAGCGCGGCGCGCGCACGGCGGCCGAGTTCGAGGCCCAGCGCGACCGGCATGCCGCCACCATCGCCGCGCTCGATCCCGACATCGTGGCGTTGATGGAACTGGAAAACGACGGCGACGGCCCCGAGTCCGCGATCGCCGCGCTGACCCGGGCGCTGCGCCGCGACGGCGGCGACTGGCGCCACGTGGCCGCCGGCAGCGGCGCTGGCGGCGATGCGATCCGCGTCGGCCTGGTCTACCGCGCCGACCGCGTGCGGCCGCTGGGCGCGCCGGCCGCGCTGCGCGAGGCGCCCTTCGACGCCGGCAGCCGGCCGCCGCTGGCGCAGGCCTTCGTGCCGCGCGCCGGCGGCCCGGCGCTGGTCGTGGTCGCCAACCACTTCAAGTCCAAGGGCTGCCGCGACGCCGCCGGCGAGAACGCCGACCGCGGCGACGGCCAGGCCTGCTGGAACGCGATGCGGGTCGAATCCGCGCGCCGGCTCGACGCCTGGCTGCGCACCGACCCGACCGGCGCCGGAAGCGCGCTCACGCTGATCGTCGGCGACCTGAACGCCTATGCGCAGGAAGATCCGCTGCGCCTGCTGCGCGCGGCCGGCTGGCGCGACGCCTTCGCCGGCGCCGACGACGCGCCGCCCTACAGCTATGTCTACGAGGGCCGCGCCGGCCGCCTCGACCATGCGCTGCTGAGCCCCGCGCTGGCCGCGCGGCTGGCCGGCGCCGCGCACTGGCACGTCAATGCCGACGAACCCGCCTCCCTCGGCTACCGCCATGCCGACGGCCGCGGCCCCTGGCGCAGCTCCGACCACGACCCGCTGCTGCTGGGCTTCCACCTCGCACGGCCGCAGTAGGGCGCATCGACATTCCGGCCCGCAGCGCAGAAGCGGTCCTGCGCCCGCGAGCGGCAGCATGTCGTCCCTTCCCGCACGCGGGCCCATGCCGCTCCCTCTCCCGCAAGCGGGGCCATGTCGTCCCTTCTCCCGCAAGCGGGGTCGTGCCGTCCCTTCTCCCGCAAGCCGGATGAGGGCCGCTTTACACGCCTGCGGCGCACCCCCATCCGCCTTCGGCACCTTCCCCCGCTCGCGGGGGAAGGAAAAAACAGGATGCCCCCCGCTTGCGGGGGAAGGGAAAAACAAGATGGCCCCCGCTTGCGGGGCAAGGCAAAGACAGCCTGGCCTCCGCCATCGCGCGGCGTTCCCGCCGGCGGCGGCTTCGACGTGCGCCGCCACGGCGCCCGCACGCGCTGCCGGTATCATCCACGCATGGACCTGCCCCCCTTCCCCGACGATTCCGCGACGCTGACCCTGCCCGGCCCGGCGGGCCGGCTCGAAGTGGCGGTCGATCCGCCGGACGAGGACGCGCCGGCGCGGCCGTTGGTGGCGATCGTGTGTCACCCGCTGCCCACCGAGGGCGGCACCATGCACAACAAGGTGGTCACCATGACCGCGCGCGCGCTGCGCGAGGTCGGCGCCGCCACGGTGCGCTTCAATTTCCGCGGCACCGGCGAATCGGAAGGCGCATTCGACCACGGCGACGGCGAACTGGACGACCTGCGCGCAGTGGCCGCCTGGGTGCGCGCGCAGCGCCCCGGCGACGCGCTGTGGCTGGCCGGTTTCAGCTTCGGCGCCTACGTCAGCCTGCGCGCGGCGGCCGAGCTGCAGCCGGGCATGCTGATCTCCATCGCGCCCCCGGCCGGACGCTGGGACTTCGGCGCCATCGCCCTGCCGACCTGCCCGTGGCTGGTGATCCAGGGCGAGGCCGACGAGGTGGTGGACCCGCAGGCGGTCTACGACTGGCTGGACGCGGCCGAGGCCGAGGCCGAGCTGGTGCGCATGCCCGACACCGGCCACTTCTTCCACCGCAAGCTGATGGACCTGCGCGGCGCGATCAAGCACGGCGTGCGCGACCACCTGCCCGCGCCGCGCGCATCGGTCGGCTGATGCGGTCTCCCCACGGCACGCGCGCGCCGGCGTCCGCCGGCGCCGGGACCGCGCGATGAGCGCATCCGGCTCGCCCTCGCAGCGCTACGCCGCCGGCGTGGCGCGCGGCGACTGGCAGGACGATCCCGCGCAGCGCGCGGTGCTGCCGGAACTGGACCGCCTGCACGCCGCGCTCTCGCAGCCGCCGGCCCGGCGCGGCGCCCTGAAGCGGCTGTTCGGCCGAGGCGATGCGCCTGAAGCGATCGACGGCCTGTACCTGTGGGGCGGCGTGGGCCGCGGCAAGACCTTCCTGATCGACCTCTTCATCGACGCGCTGCCCCTGAAAGAACTCAAGGGCGAAGCCCTTTCCGGCGCCCCTCTCCCGGATACCGGGAGCGGGGGGGACCGTTCGCAGAGCGAACGGTGGGGCGAGGGCCTCTCGAATGCCGAAGCCCTTTCCGGCGTCCCTCTCCCGGATACCGGGAGAGGGGGGGACCGTTCGCAGAGCGAACGGTGGGGTGAGGGCCTCTCGAATGCCGAAGCCCTTTCCGGCGTCCCTCTCCCGGACACCGGGAGAGGGGGGGACCGTTCGCAAGGCGAACGGTGGGGTGAGGGCGACGGATCAGCGCCCGCCCCGGCCGATCCGCGCCTGGGCGGCAAGCGCCGCACCCACTTCCACCGCTTCATGCGCGGCGTGCACGAACAGTTGCGCGGGCACGCCGGCGAACGCGACCCGATCGCCGCGGTCGTGCGCCAGTGGCGCGAGGCCGGGCTGCGGGTGCTGGCGCTGGACGAGTTCTTCGTCACCGACATCGGCGACGCGATGCTGCTGGCGCGCCTGCTCGAGCGCATGTTCGGCGAGGGCATCGTGCTGGTCACCACCTCCAACATCGCGCCGGACGGCCTGTACCGCGATGGCCTGCAGCGCGCGCGCTTCCTGCCCGCGATCGAACTGCTGAAGGCGCATTGCCGGGTGCTGGAAATGGCCAGCGACACCGACTACCGGCTGCGCGCGCTGACCCGCTCGCCGGTCTACCGCACGCCGCTGGACGCGGGTGCCGCGGACTGGCTGGCCGAGCGCTGGCGCGCGCTGGGCGGCGGCGAGCGCCGCCGCGACGGCGGCATCGTCGTCGACGGCCGCCGCATCGCGGTGCGCGCACGCGCCCCCGGCATGGCCTGGTTCGACTTCGACGCCCTGTGCGAAGGCCCGCGCGGCAGCGCCGACTACATCCAGATCGCACGCGAGTTCCACACCGTGCTGGTGGGCGGGGTGCCGCAGTTCGACGACACCCGCAACGATGCCGCGCGCCGCTTCGTCACCCTCGTCGACGAGCTCTACGACCGCCACGTCAACCTGGTCTGCACCGCCGCCGCCGAACCGCCCGCGCTCTACGCCGGCGAGCGCCTGGCCGCCACCTTCGAACGCACCGCCTCGCGCCTGATCGAGATGCGCAGCGCCGAGTACCTGGCCCGCCCGCACCGCCCCTAACTGCGATGCACGGCTCGCGGGATCCGAGACCTGGCGACAGGAACGCGACGGCCGGCGCGATGGGCGGTTGACGCCGGCACGCGCGACTGGGTAAGCCTGCGCTGGCGCAAGGCGCGCGCAACCGGGAGAGGACGGATGTCGAGGCGACCCGCGGTCTGGATGACGGCAGCGTTCGCGATGGTCGTGGGCGGCACGGCGCACGCGCAGACGCGCATCTTCCGCGACGATTTCAACGGCAGCGCCGGTTCCAGCCCCACCCAGTGGGTGGTCGAGACCCACTGGCAGGGCCGCGGGAAGTTCGGCCAGCCCGGCTGGGTGACCGGTTCGGGCGCGATGGACGTCTCGGTCGGCCGCTACAACCCCGAGTCGCCGGGCGCGCTGCGACAGACCTCGCTGCGCACGGTGCAGTCCTTCCAGCCTTCGCCGGGCCGTGTGCTCGACTTCCGGATCCGGGCGCGGGTGTGGGGCCAGGACCAGCGCGGCATCGTCACCGCGTTCTTCCTCTACAGCCAGGGCCAGCGCAACGGCGCCTTCCGCTCCGACGAGGCGGACATCGAGTGGCTGACCAACGCCGCCGCGAACCGGAGCGACGACAGCATCCTGATCTCCACCTGGCACGACTGGAACCGCGACGACCCGCACTACGGCGTGGACCAGCATCCGCAGTTCGGCACCCAGCTCTCGCGGCTGGAGCCGGTCGGCTTCGACATCGGCGGCTGGCAGACCTACACGATCCGCTGGGGCCACGGGGTGCTGGAGTTCTTCGCCGACCAGCCCAACGGCCAGTGGCGCTACATCGGCGGCTACTACGGCGGCCAGGTGCCCACCCACCCCATGCATCTGTTCGTCAACGCCTGGGCGCCGGACAGCAGCTGGCCGCAGGCCTTCGATGCCAGCCTGCAGCCCACGGCGGACCCCGCCCAGCAGGCCTGGCATGGCATGAGCGTGGACTGGATCGAGGTGGTGGACCGGGCCGCGCCGTGAGCCGGCCGCGCATGCCCCCCGGGCGTGCCCGCGATCACCGCCGCGACCGCGGGCGCTCGCCGCGTCGCGTCACCAACCGATGGTGAAGGTCACCCGGGTCGGCGACGGGGTGTGCAGCGACGGGCTGTGGCCGCCCACGTCGTCGTAGGAGAACCCGTAGGCCAGGCCGCGGTGGGCGATGTCGCTGCCGTGCCAGAACTGGGCGTAGCGGTTGGCGAGCTCGCCCGCCGGGTAGTGGAACGCGGCGTCGTACCACTGCGACGGCCGCTCGATCACGTGCCGGTTCAGCGCCGCGGCCACCTGCGCCTGGATCTGCAACTGGGTGCCGATGTCCTGCGGCGCGGCGTTGGCGGGATCGTTGAGCAGGCCATCGCCGCGAAAGACCATCTGCGTATCCGGCTTGCCGTTGATGAAGAACGTGCCATTCTGGTGTCCGCCGGTGAAGCGGAAGGTATCGCCCTGCACGCGGCCGCTGAAGGTGCCCAGCCCCTGCAGCGAGAACACCAGGTCCTCGTGGCTGTAGCGTTCCCACACATGGTCGATGTAGGGCTGCAGGTAGGCCGCGTGCGCGCGCCCGTGGCCGAAGCCGCCGTGCGCCGGGGCCACGATCCGGTACGGCGCGTAGGGCGGTTGCGCCAGGTGCGCGAACTCCGCCGGCACCCGCTGCACGAAGCGCGCGAACACCTCGTCGCGCGTCAGCGTGTCCACCCGCTCGCCCACGGTCTCGTCGTAGCCGCCGAGCCCCTGCACCCGCAACTGCAGCGGGAAGCCGAACTGGTCCACCCGCGAGGTGTTGACGAAGATCCCGCGGTCCGGGCGGTCGATCGGCACGATCGCCATCTCGCCGAAGTCGAAGATCACGTCGAGGTTGGGGTCGGTGGGGTTCTGGATGTCGGCGCCGGCGTAGCCGAGGTTGCCGGCGGCATCGATCAGCACCTTGATGTACATCGGCCCGCCCACCGACAGCATGATCCGTGCCGAATCGAGCGGCGCGATGCTCACCTCCGGCACGTCCGACAGGCGGTGGAAGTAGTTGGCGTAGCCCTCGCCGTTGCGGACCAGCGCACCGTTGTCGGCCACCGACATCGGCACCTGGCGGCCCTGCGCGTCGATCCAGACGAAGTGGCCGTCGGCCCAGCGGCGGCCGATGATCGCCCAGTGGATCTGCTGATCGGTCCAGCGCCCGCGCGTCTGGTTGACCACCTCGAACACGGTCCGTTCGTTCCAGTCCTGCGCCACGGCCATGGCGGACGGCCCCAGCGCGAGTGAGACCAGGACGGCCAACAAGGCGAACATGCGTTTCATCGCGACTTCCCTCCCTGCACTTCATGCGCATCGTTGTGGCGCCTTGCCGGCTCGCCCATGCGTCCGGCAAGGCGACCCGCGGGTGGCGGGCACGCCCGACCCTAAGCCGTCCTGCGCCGGCAGTCCGTTAACCCGATGCCGGTTTTCGCCCGCGGCACGCACCGCGTTCCGTGCCGCGGCGGAGCGCGAGCGCGCTCGACGTGCCCACGGCGGCATACAATCGCGTGTTTGGATTCCTGCATGGGGACGGGCATGGCGAACTCGACGCGGATCGCGCATCCGGGACTGGCGGCAAAGCGGACCGACGCCGCACGCGCCGCGGAATGGATCGAGCCGGGCATGGCAGTCGGGATGAGCGGCTTCACCGGCGCCGGCTATCCCAAGGCGGTGCCGCAGGCGCTGGCTGCGCGCATCGAGGCCGCGCGCGCGCGAGGCGATGCCTTCGCGCTGCGCGTGCTGACCGGCGCCTCCACCGCACCCGAGCTCGACGGCGCGCTGGCGCGCGCCGGCGGCATCGACTTCCGCCTGCCGTACCAGTCCGATCCCGAGCTGCGCGCGCGCATCAACCGCGGCGAGATCGAATACATGGACATCCACCTGGGCCACGTCGCGCAGTACGCGTGGTTCGGGTTCCTGGGCAAGATCGACGTGGCGGTGATCGAGGCGACCGCCATCCTGCCCGACGGCCGCCTGGTGCCGTCCACCTCGGTGGGCAACAACAAGACCTGGCTCGACCTGGCCGACAAGGTGATCGTGGAGGTCAACCACCGCCAGCCGATCGGCCTGGACGGCATGCACGACATCTACTACGGCACCGCGCTGCCGCCGGCGCGCAAGCCGATCCCCCTGCTGCACCCGGGCGACCGCATCGGCGAACCCTACCTGCGGGTGGACCCGGACAAGATCGTGGCGGTGGTCGAGACCGACGCCCCCGACCGTCTTGGCGCGTTCGCGCCGCCCGACGCCACCTCGCGCCGCATCGCCGGCCATCTGGTGGAGTTCTTCCGCCACGAGATCCGCGCCGGGCGCCTGGGCGGCTCGCTGCTGCCGCTGCAGTCGGGCGTGGGCAACATCGCCAACGCGGTGCTGACCGGGCTGCGCGAAGGCGGTTTCTCCGGGCTGACCGCCTACACCGAGGTGATCCAGGACGGCATGCTCGAGCTGATCGAGCACGGCACGATCGAGGTCGCCTCGTCGACCGCGCTGTCGCTGAGCCCGGAGGCGGTGGCGCGCTTCGTCGAGCGCATCGAGCTGTTTCGCGAGCGGATCGTGCTGCGCCCGCAGGAGATCTCCAACCACGCCGAGCTGGTGCGGCGGCTGGGCTGCATCGCCATCAACGGCATGGTCGAGGCCGACCTGTACGGCAACGTCAACTCCACCCACGTCGCCGGCTCCACCATCATCAACGGCATCGGCGGCTCGGGCGACTTCGCCCGCAACGGCTTCCTGTCCTGCTTCGTGACCCCCAGTACCGCCAAGGGCGGCGCGATCTCGGCGATCGTGCCGATGGTCAGCCACGTCGACCACAACGAGCACGACGTCGATGTGGTGGTGACCGAGCAGGGCCTGTCCGACCTGCGCGGGCTCTCGCCCAAGCAGCGCGCACGCTCGATCATCGCCCACTGCGCGCACCCGGACTATCGCGACGCGCTGCAGGACTACTTCGACCGCGCGCTGGCCTCCGGCGGCGGCCGCCATACCCCGCACCTGCTGGCCGAGGCGCTGTCCTGGCACCAGCGTTATCTGGAAACCGGCTCGATGCGCGCGTGAGCGCGCGGCCACGGCGGTGAAGCCGCGCGCGGGGCCGCGCCTCCGCGCCTAGCGCGCGAGGCCCGGCTCGGCCGCTTCGCGGGCCTGCTGCGCGGCGCGCGCGTCCTGCTGCACGGCGCTCGCCAGGCCGGCGCGCTCGGCCGCGTCCGCCTGGCTCCCCGGCCGCCTGCGGCAGGTCGCGGATCAGGCGCGCGGCGTCGCCCTGCGCCACCCGGTCCACGAACGCCTCGATGGCCGGGTGCGAGCTTTCCGGGATGCCCGAGAGCAGCTTCTCCGCCAGCAACTGGCGCGCCTGCGGCACGTGCTGCACCGCATCGGCCACGTCCGACAGCAGCCCCGCCATCCGCTCGCGCTGCAGGGTGCCCAGGTTGGCCAGATCGTGCTGCACGCCGTCGTTGAGCAGGTCGCCCTGCACCTGCCAGGCGGTCACCCGGCGGTCGGTCTCGAACAGCGGCAGCCCGCCCTGTTCCTGCGAAAAGCGCCGCGCGGTCTCCGGGTGCAGGCCTGCGGCATTGAAGGTCACCGCCCGCATGCCCGTCACCGCCGCACCCGCCGAAGCCAGGCCGCCGGCCAGGCTGTGGCCTGCGAGGTCGAAGTCGAAACCCTGTCGTTTCAGTTCCATCGACAAGTTCATCGCGCGGTCGTAGTAATCGGTCTTCAGGCCGATCGACTGCGGGAAGTTGTTGCCGAGGAAATCCTCGGCGGCGGTGCCGCGCAGCTTGCCGTCGGAGCCGACCACCTCGTTGGCCGAGCCCTTGAACACCAGGGTCGGCTTGTAACCGGGTCCCAGCACCTCGGGATCGGGCAGATAGATCTCTGCACGGAAGCCGGACTTCTCAGGCTTGAGCATGTCGCGCAGCTCTTCGTCGCTTGCCTTCAAGCCCGGCATCGCGACCCGCAACAAGTCCAGGTTCTCGCTGGCGCGGACCCAACCGCTGGGCGGAGTT
>NZ_JAAN01000004.1 GCF_000559025.1 Luteimonas huabeiensis HB2
ACGACATGCACCCGCTTGCGGAAGAAGCGACGGCATGGTCCCGCTTGCGGGAGAAAGTGAGAACAAGATTCTCCCGCCAGCGGGAGAAGGAACAATGGGGCCCGCGCGCGGGAGCAGGGACAGTTTCGACGCTGCAGGTCGAATGTCGATTCGCCCTAGGCGTGCGCTATGCCGCGCCGCCGGAGACCTGCGCGATCCAGTCCTGCAGGTTGTAGTAGTTGGTGACCCGCGCGATGCGCCCGTCGCGCAGCTCGAAGAAGGCGCCGCCCGGCAGCACGTAGCGCTGCCCGTTCGCCTCGGGCAGGCCGGCATCGGTGCTGCGGTACTCGCCGTGCACCACGTACTCGGCCGCCGCGCGGGTGCCGTCGGCCGAGGCGATCGCGACGATGTCGCGCAGCTGCTCGGCGTAGTGCGCGTCCATCCGCGCCATGAAGGCGGCGAACGCGGCGCGTCCGCGCTCGCGCGCGCCCTGGTTGAGATCGTGGACCACGTCGTCGGCCAGCAGCGCCAGCATGGCGTCGCGGTCGCTGCGGTTGAAGGCGGCGTAGTAGGCGGTCACCAGCGCGATCGCGCGGTCCTGGGGGGCAGCTTCGGGGCTCATCTGTCGCGCTCGCGTCCGGGATCAGGGCAGCGCATGGCTGCCGGTCAGTTGCGACCAGTGGTCGCGGTGGAAGAAGTAGACCTCACGGGCGAGGAAGCGCCAGCTGGCGTTCCAGGTGCGGAAGCGGGTGGTCGGCGTCGCCGAGCCGACCGCCTCGATGCCCTCCTGCCTGGCCAGCCGCAGCGCGCGCGCCATGTGCAGCGGGTCGCTGACTAGGATCGCGCGCCGCAGCCCGTGCTCGCGCATGAGCTTGTGCGCCTCGTGCAGGTTCTCGCGCGTGGTCCGCGAGGCGCTCTCGATCAGGATCGCCTCCGCGGGCACGCCGTTGCGCAGCGCGTAGCGGCGCGCGACCTGGGATTCGGAGAAGCGCGCCCCGGCGCCGCCGTAGCCGCCGGTGAAGATCAGCCGCGGTGCCAGCCCGCGTGCGTGCAGGTCCATGCCATGGCGGATGCGTTCCTCGAACACCGGCGACGGCCGCGCGTCGTAGGCGGCGGCGCCGAGCACGATGATGGCATCGGCCGGCGCCGCGTCGTCGCGGCCGCCGACCCACAGGATGTAGCCGGCCACGCCCGCCAGCCACAGCAGCCCCAGCGCCAGCAGCCGCAGCGTCCAGCGCAGCAACCGTCGGGGCCTGCGCCGGTTCACGGCCAGCGCCCGTCCGGGACCAGCGCCGGCACGTCGGCATTGCCGCCGCTGAGGATCGCGCCCACCCGCAGGCCGGCGAAGCGCTCGGGCGCGGCGAGCACCGCGGCCAAGGCGATCGCGGAGGACGGTTCCACCAGCTGCTTCATGCGCTGCCAGATCAGCCGCATCGCCGCCAGCGTGGCCGCGTCGTCGACGACGATCGACTCGGCGCCGGCGCGCTGCAGGATCTCGAAGTTGGGCGCGCCCAGCAGCGTGCGCAGGCCGTCGCAGACGGTGTCGGGCGACTGCGCCTGCACCCGCACGCCGCTGCGCAGGCTGCGCGCGGCGTCGTCCGCGCCGGCGGGTTCGGCCAGCACCAGGCGCGTGCCGGGGGCGAGCCCGGCGAGCGCCAGCGCGGTGCCGGCGGCCAGGCCGCCGCCGCCGACCGGCACCACCACCGCGTCCAGCGGCCCGGCCGCGGCGAGCAGCTCGAGCGCCGCCGTGCCCTGGCCGGCCATCACCCGCGGATCCCGATAGGCATGCACCAGGGTGGCGCCGCTGCGGCGCTGCAGGGCTTCGCAGGCGGCCTCGCGCGCGGCCAGCGTCGGTTCGCAGCGATGCAGCGCGGCGCCGTAGCCGGCGATCGCCGCCAGCTTGGCCGGCACCGCGTCGGTCGGCGCGACCACGTGGCAGGCGATGCCGCGGCTGGCCGCGGCCAGAGCCAGCGCGGCGCCGTGGTTGCCGGAGGAGTGCGTGACCACCCCGCGCGCGGCCTCGGCCCCGGTCAGCGACCACACCGTGTTGCAGGCGCCGCGGAACTTGAACGCGCCGGTGCGCTGCAGGTGCTCGGCCTTGAAGTGCAGCGTGCAGCCGGCCAGCGCGTCGATCGCGCGGGAGCGCAGCACGGGCGTGGCGTGCGCGTGCGGGGCGATGCGCGCCGCCGCGTCGAGCACGTCGTCGAAGGTGGGCAAGGCGGGCGCGGCACGATGCATCGCACCAAGCCTACCGAAGCCGCCCCGGATCGGCCATGCGCGGCGCCCGCTGTACCGCGGTTCGCCGCGGCGCGCGGGATCGGGCAGGATTAAGCACGGATTCAATGGCCCGCCGGGAAGCTGGGGGCCGATCAGACAGGGGCGGTCATCATGAAACTGCGCGTTCTGGCCCTCGGTGCCGCCGCCCTCGCCGCGGCCTTGCTGAGCGGCTGCGTCAGCTACGGCTACCGTGGCGGCAGCGGCGACTACTACTACGGCCGCGGCGGCGGCAGCGCCTATCCCGGCTACTACGGCACGCCCTACGGCAGCGTCGGCTACAGCCGCTACGGCGGCTGGTGGGGCGGCGCCGGCTATCGCTACGGCTACGGCCATCCCTACTACTACGGCCGTCCCGGCTATGGGTATTACCCGCCGCGCTACTACTACCCGCGGCCGCATCCGCCCGGGCACGGCCACCCGCCGCAGCGCCCGCCGCAGGGCGGATCGAACCGGCCGCCGTGGCGCGATCTCGGCAACGCCGTCCAGCGCGTCGAGCATCGCGAACGCCCGCAGCGGCTCACCTCGCCGCCGCCGGTCGGTGCGCCGCGCCCGCAGGGCGCGCGTCCGCAGTCGGCGCCGTGGCGCGGCGGCGGGCAGACTGCGGCCCCGCGCCCGGCCGGCCCGCCGGCCGCGCGCCCGGTGCGCTCGCCCACCCGCCCGATGGCGCCGCGGGCGGTCGAACGGCCGGTCCGGGTGCCGAATGGAGACCGGGTTCGCAATGTCGAACGATAAAAACGCCGGCGGGGGCTTGCGCTGACGTCGGGGCCGACGCAAGCTAGACGCAACTGACGGCCAGCGTCGTATTGCGACCTTCAGCGAACGTTTTCTGAGTCGATTCCCGGTGGGGGACTTCCGGATCCCCCCTGTTCCGCTCCCGCCGGGAATCGGCGCCCTTTCGGTCCAGGCCGCGATGCGGCGTTGCGGCAGGACATGCCGGAGCGTTCGCGGCCTCGGCCTCGCCGATGGCCTGCTGGTGCGGTCGTCGAATGGCGAAGCGCGAAAAAAGGGGCCGGATGTCCCCCGACATCCGGCCCCTTCGCTTCCCCGGTTTGCGCTCGGCTGGCCCTGTTCCACTCCAGCCACGCCCCCTCGGCGTTGCCGCGCCGGGTGCACGTGATCCGTTCGCAGGAAGCGTGCCAACCCGTCGCCGATGCGACAATCGCCGCCCCTCCGATGCCGGCCCGCCCGCATGCGCGACGCTTTCCATCGCTACGACGTGATCGTGATCGGCGGCGGCCACGCCGGCACCGAGGCCGCGCTGGCGGCCGCGCGCGCCGGCGCGCGCACGCTGCTGCTGACCCACAACCTCGAGACCGTGGGCGCGATGAGCTGCAACCCGGCCATCGGCGGCATCGGCAAGGGCCACCTGGTGCGCGAGATCGACGCGATGGGCGGGATCATGGCCCGGGCGGCCGACGCGGCCGGCATCCAGTGGCGCCGCCTCAACGCCTCCAAGGGCCCGGCCGTGCGCGCCACCCGCTGCCAGGCCGACCGCGGCCTGTACCGCGCGTTCGTGCGCCGGGCGGTGGAGGCCCAGCCGGGCCTGGCCGTGTTCCAGGCCGCGGTGGACGACCTGGTCATCGAGGGCGATGCCGTGCGCGGCGCGATCACCCAGACCGGGCTGCGCTTCGAGGCGCCCGCGGTGGTGCTGACCGCCGGCACCTTCCTCGCCGGGCGCATCCACGTCGGCGAGACCCAGTACGCCGGCGGTCGCGCCGGCGACCCGCCGGCCACCACCCTGGCCGCGCGCCTGCGCGAGCGGCCGTTCGCGGTCGGCCGGCTCAAGACCGGCACCCCGCCGCGCATCGACGGCCGCAGCCTGGACTACGCGGCGATGCAGCCGCAGCCGGGCGACGACCCGCGCCCGGTGTTCTCCTTCATGGGCAGCCGCGGCGACCACCCGCGGCAGGTGCCGTGCTGGATCACCCACACCACCGCGCGCACCCACGACATCATCCGCGCCGCGCTGCACCGCTCGCCGCTGTATTCCGGGCAGATCGAGGGCACCGGGCCGCGCTACTGCCCTTCGATCGAGGACAAGGTGGTGCGCTTCGCCGACAAGCCCAGCCACCAGATCTTCGTCGAGCCCGAGGGCCTGGACGTGGCCGAGATCTACCCCAACGGCATCTCCACCTCGCTGCCGTTCGACGTGCAGCTCGACCTGGTGCGCTCGATCGCCGGCTTCGAGCGCGCGCACATCACCCGGCCCGGCTACGCCATCGAATACGACTACTTCGACCCGCGCGGGCTCAAGCCCACGCTGGAGACCCGGCAGGTGGCCGGGCTGTACTTCGCCGGCCAGATCAACGGCACCACCGGCTACGAGGAGGCCGCGGCGCAGGGCCTGGTGGCCGGCATCAACGCCGCGCGCGCGGTGCGCGGGCTGGCGGGCTGGTCGCCGCGCCGCGACCAGGCCTACATCGGCGTGCTGATCGACGACCTGATCACCCACGGCACCGCCGAGCCCTACCGCATGTTCACCAGCCGCGCGGAGTACCGCCTGCAGCTGCGCGAGGACAACGCCGACCTGCGGCTGACCCCGGTCGGGCGCGAACTCGGGCTGGTCGACGACGCGCGCTGGGCCCGGTTCGAGGCCAAGCGCGAGGCCATCGAGCGCGAGACCGCGCGCCTGCGCGGCCTGTGGGTCTCGCCCGGCAACGCCGCCGGCCGCGAGGCGGTGGCGCGGCTGGGCATCGAGCTCAAGCGCGAGGCCAGCGCGCTGGACCTGCTGCGCCGGCCCGAACTGGACTACGCCGCGCTGGTCTCGGTGCCCGCGCTGGCACCGGCCGCGCCGGTCCCGGCCGAGGTCGCCGAGCAGGTCGAGATCGAGACCGCCTACGCCGGCTACCTGGAGCGGCAGCGCGCCGAGATCGAGCGCCAGCAGCGCCACGAGGGCACCGCGGTGCCGGCCGACTTCGACTACGCCCAGGTGCGCGGGCTGTCGGCGGAAGTGCGGCAGAAGCTGGAGACCGTGCGGCCGCTCACCGTCGGCCAGGCGCAGCGCATCCCCGGCATGACCCCGGCGGCGATCTCCCTGCTGCTGGTGCACCTGGAGCGCGCCCGCCGCGGCCGCGCGGCCTGAGCGGCGACGGCCTGGCGAACGCCGGCGTGCCGCGAGCGGGGCGCCGGGTATCGCGCTCACGCCCGCTCGCAAGGCCCCGCCGCCGGCGGACGCCACCGCGGCGTCGCGGCTTTCAATCCCCTTGCAGCCAATTTTCCCGGCCGTGGCGGACACGCAGGATCATGAGGTCGCCGTCTTCGTCGGCCCGGTAAAGCACGATGCGCGATTCGACCGGATGCATGCGCACCGCAGGCGTGATCTCGGTGCGTTCGCGTCCTGCTTTGGAATCGTCCGCAAGAAACCCGGACGTTCTGTCACTTCGCGTGCGCCGTCGCTGGCCGCGTCGCGAGCCCGGCCGTCCGTGCGCCGCCGCGACCGTGCGCCGGCAGGCCGAACAGCGGCCGCAGCCAGGGCGTGCGGCGGATCGCCAGTTCGTACAGCAGGGCGCAGCCGGCCACGGTGATCGCCAGTACCAGCAGCGGTTCCCAGAGCGGGCCCAGGCCCAGCGGGATCAGCCAGTACGCGGCCAGCACGATCAGGCTCTGGTGCAGGACGTACCAGGGGTAGACGGCCTCGCTGGCGTAGGCCAGGCCGGGCCATGGTCGGTTCAGCGCGTGCGCGCCCCAGGCCAGCAGCGACAGCAGCGCGGCCCACCCGTAGACGGCCTGCGTCACGACCGACACCAGGTCCCACCCCGATTCGGGCATCAGCGCAAGGAAGGGCGCGGCCGAAAGGACCCCGGCATCGATCAGGCGCCCGATCGCGCGCAACCCCAGGTGGACGCCGGCCGCGATCGAGGCGACCGCGAGCAGCGGCCAGCGCCGCGCGCGCAGCGCATCCCACATCGCGGCGCTGTCGGCGATCAGCACGCCGAACGCGAAGGCCGCGAAGTAGCGGGCGTGGTTGAACCAGTCGTCGGTCAGGGCATGCGTCGAGGGAAAGCGCGGGGCGAGCACGAGCAGGGCGAACAGGTACCAGGCCGGCGGCAGCAGCCACAGCAGCCAGCGCCCGCGCGCGGTCAGCCGGTCGCGCAGCCGGGCGCCGCCCAGCCTGCGCAGCAGCGGCAGCGCCGCCAGCACCAGCATCGTGTAGGCCCACAGGTAGGGCAGGTACCACAGGTGGTTCCAGGTGAGGCCGTACTCGGCGCCGGTGAAGGTGCCGGCCGGCCAGGGGCGGAACTGCAGATAGCGCAGCAGGAAGGCGCCGAAGCCGGCGTCGTAGGTGCCGAGCATCCGCGCCTCGCACCAGGCCTGCACCGGCACGATGGCGACGATGCCGAAGGCCAGCGGCAGCAGCAGGCGCCAGCTCCGCCGTGCGGCGAGCCGATCCGGCGCGCGCCGGGCCAGCACCAGGCCCAGCGCCAGGCCGGAGATCAGGAACAGCAGCGACATCCGCCAGCGGTTGACCAGCACCATCGGCCACTCGACCCAGGGCAGCAGGGTCGGGCTCTTGATGTGGAAGCCCCAGTCGACCACGTAGACCATGCCGACGTGGTAGAGGATCAGCAGGCCGAAGGCGATGACGCGCAGGGCGTCGATGTCGTGGCGTCGGGGCATGGGGGCGCGGCGAGCGGTGGGACGGCCATCCTCGGGCCGTCCGCCGCGCCGCGATGCGGTGCGGGGACGAGGCGATCCGCCGCGGGGACGAGCGGTGGGCCGGGATGACGGCGCGGCTGCCTACAATGCGGCGATGTCCGCGAGCCCACCTGCCGCGCCTTCCGCGGCCGAGCGCTTCCTGTCCGTCCGCCGCCCGTTCGAGGTCGGCTACTGGCTGGTCACCTGCCTGCTGTCGGCGGTGGGCAACAGCGCCACGGCGTGGATGGACGTGCAGCGCGCCGGCCTGGATTACGCGCGCTGGGAGGTCGTGGCCTGGGAGACCAGCAGCGCGGTCGCGCTGCTGGCGCTGGTGCCGGCCGTGGCGTGGTTCACCGCGCGCTGGCCGGTGCACTTGGACAACTGGGTCCGGCGGCTGCCGCTCTACGCGCTGGCGAGCGTGGCCTGGTCGCTGTCGCACGTGGGCCTGATGGTGGGCATGCGCGCGCTGGTCTACCGGCTGCACGGCCTGGAGTACGCGTTCGGCAACGACTATCTCTACGAGTACCTCAAGGACGCGCGCACCTTCCTCGGCATCGTGGTGCTGATGCACGGCTACCGGATCCTGGTCCGGCGCCTGCAGGGCGAGGCCTCGCTGCTGTCGGCGCCCGACGACGCGCCGCCGCTGGAGCCGGTGGAGCGGCCGGAGCGCTTCCTGGTGCGCAAGCTCGGCCGCGAGTTCCTGGTCGCCGCCGCGGACATCGAATGGGTGCAGGCCGCCGGCAACTACGCCAACCTGCACGTGCGCAACAAGGTCTACCCGTTGCGCAGCACGCTGTCCGACCTGCAGGCGCGGCTGGACCCGGCGCGCTTCGTGCGCGTGCACCGCAGCCACCTGGTGAACCTGTCGGCGATCGCCTCGATCGAGCCGCTCGACAGCGGCGATGCCCGCATCCACCTGCACGACGGCACCGTGGTGCCGTGCAGCCGACGCTACCGAGAGCCGCTGCGCGCGCTGGCCGGTTGAGTCGTGGCTGGCACCGCGACCCGCGCTCGGGCAGGCTGGCGCCCATGAACGCATCGACCGATCCATCGACCGACGCTGCGCGCGGGCGCAGCGAGCAGGGCGTGCTGCGGGCGTCGATCGCCGCCACCGCCGTGGTCGCCGCGCTGGGCATCGTGTTCGGCCTGCTGTCGGGCTCGTTCGCCATCGTCTTCGACGGCGTGTATTCGCTGGTCGATGGGGTCATGACCCTGGTCGCGCTGCTGGTGTCGAACCTGATCGCCACCTCCACCGCCACCGATGGGGTCAGGCGGCGGCTGGTGGAGCGCTTCACGATGGGCTTCTGGCACCTGGAACCCATGGTCCTCGGGGCCAACGGCCTGTTGCTGACCGGCGCGGCGGTGTACGCCTTCCTCAACGCGGTGGACGCGTTCCTCACCGGCGGGCGCGTGCTGCATTTCGACCAGGCCATCGTCTACGCCGCGGTCACCCTGTTGATCTGCCTGGGCATGGGCGTGTTCGGCCTGCGCGCCAACCGCCGCCTGCGCTCGGACTTCGTGGCGCTCGATGCCAAGGCGTGGTTCATGTCGGCGGCGATCACCGCGGCGCTGCTGGTCGCGTTCGTCCTCGGCCTGGCCGTGCAGGGCACCGCGTGGGCATGGATCTCGCCCTACATCGATCCGACCGTGCTGGCGCTGGTGTGCCTGGCGATCATCCCGATGCCGCTGGGCACGATCCGCCGCGCGCTGGCCGACATCCTGCTGGTGACGCCGCCGGACCTGAAGGCGCAGGTGGACGCGGTGGCGCGGGAGATCGTCGCCCGGTACGGGTTCCTCGACTACCGCGCCTACGTGGCCCGGGTCGGACGCGGGCGGCAGATCGAGCTCGCCTTCATCGTCCCGCCGGGCGGCGCGCCGCAGCCGGTCGAGTACTGGGACCGGCTGCGCGACGAGATCGGCGACCTCATCGGCGGCGACACCCCCGACCGCTGGCTGACCATCGTCTTCACCGCCGATCCCGAGTGGGCCGACTGACGCCGCGCGCGCCACGTCCCGGCAGGCCCTTAGACTGGTGCGCCCTGCAAAGAACGGTACGCACGCCATGAAGGCCATCCGTCTCGCCGCCCCCGGCGGCCTGTCCAACCTCGCCCTCGCCGAGCTGCCCGATCCCGGCGCGCCCGGGCCGGGGCAGATCCGGGTGCGGTTGCACGCCAGTTCGCTCAACTACCACGATCTGGCGGTCGCCCTGGGCATGATCCCGACCGCCGACGGGCGCATCCCGATGTCCGACGGCGCCGGCGTGGTCGAGGCCGTGGGCGAGGGGGTGGAGGACTTCGCCGTGGGCGACGCCGTGGTGTCCACGTTCTTCCCGCACTGGCTCGACGGCCCGCCCGCGGTCGGCGATTTCGCCACCGTGCCCGGCGATGGCGTGGACGGCTACGCGCGCGAGATCGTGCTGGCGCCCGCGCAGGCGTTCACCCGCGCGCCGAAGGGCTACAGCCACGCGCAGGCGGCCACCCTCACCACCGCCGGGCTGACCGCCTGGCGCGCGCTGGTGGTCGAGGGCGCGCTCAAGGCCGGCGACACGGTGCTGGTGCAGGGCACCGGCGGGGTGTCCATCTTCGCCCTGCAGTTCGCCAAGGCGATGGGGGCGCGGGTGATCGCGACCTCGTCGTCGGACGAGAAGCTCGAACGCGTGCGCGCGCTGGGCGCCGACCACACCCTCAACTACCGGCGCGAGCCGGAATGGGCGCGCGCGGTGCTCGATCTCACCGGCGGCCGCGGCGTGGACCACGTGATCGAGGTCGGCGGGCCGGCGACGCTGCCGCAGACCATCCGCGCCTGCCGGATCGGCGGCCACATCGCGCTGATCGGCATCCTGACCGGCATGGAAGGGCCGATCCCCACCGTCGAGTTGATGTCCAGGCAGCAGCGCCTGACCGGCCTGATCGTGGGCAGCCGCGCCCATCAGCGCGACATGGTCGCGGCCATCGAGGCCACCGGCATCGCGCCGGTGATCGACCGCAGCTTCGCCCTGGAAGCGATCGCCGAGGCGTTCGCCCTGCAGCAGGCCGGCGCCCACTTCGGCAAGATCGTGCTGGCGTTCTGATCCGGGTGCGCGCTGCCGGCGCGCCGCGCGTCCGCCCGGGCCGCATGCGGGCGCTCCCCGCCGCGCGACCCGGATCAGTCCGGCACGCCGAGGACCCGGCCGGTGGCCGCGACCGCGGCGTCCACCCGGGCCTGCGCGCGCTGCCGGTCGATCCGGCGGCCGAGGATGACCGTCTCGATGATCAGGTGCGACAGCAGCATGTCGAACAGCATTTCCGCCAGCATGTCCAGCGGCACCGGGCACGCCGGCGGCAGTCGCCCGGCCGCGCGCAGGCGTTCGAGCAGGTCGGCGATCAGCCGGTGCCAGACCCGCGGGCCGTGGGTGTGCCAGGCCTCGCCCACGCCGGGTACCCGGGAGCCGGCCACGACCAGCCGGTAGAACTCCACGTGGCGCGGCGAGCCGACCACCTCGACCAGTTCCATCAGGATCGCGCGCAGCCCGTCGGCGAATGGCGCCTGGCCGATGTCGATGTCCTGCAGCCGGGCCAGGAACTCGTCGCACAGATGGCCCACGCAGGCGGCGAACAGCGCCTGCTTGTGGCCGAAGTGCCGGTACAGGGTCGCCTTCGAGCCGCCGGCCGCGGCCACGATGGCGTCCATGGACGTGCCTTCGTAGCCGTTGGCCAGGAACTGCGCGCAGGCGATGTCGAGCAGTTGCCGGCGCCGCGATCCGCCGCGCGCCGGCGATGGCGGGCGGGCGGGCGCCATCAGTCGGCGGCGGCGCCGGGCAGCGCGTAGGCGACGATGGCGTCGCCGCGGTCGGGCGACTGGCGCGCGCCGCCGGCGGCGATCACCACGTACTGCCGGCCGGTCTTCGGCGACACGTAGGTCATCGGCGTGGCCTGGGCGCCGACCGGCAAGCGGGCCTTCCAGAGCTCGTCGCCGGTGTCGATGTCCAGCGCGCGCAGGTAGTAATCCTGGGTGCCGGCGTAGAACACCAGCCCGCCGGCGGTGATCACGCCGCCGCCCAGCGTCGGCATGCCGACCTCGGCCGGGAAGCCCGGGCGGATGCCGTTGAGCTTGACGTCGCGCACCGAGCCGGCCGGGCGCTGCCAGGCCAGTTCCCGCCGGACCAGATCGACGCCGGCGAACACGCCCCACGGCGGCGCGTGGCAGGGCACGCCCAGCGGCGAGTTGAAGGCCTTGTGGTCGATCACGAACGGGGTGCCCTCCATCGGGTAGGTGCTGCCGACGCCGTGGCCGGAGGTCAGCGAGGCCACGTCCACGGTCTCGCGGCGGATCAGGGTGACCACCTGGGGCATGCGGATGTCGTTGAGGAACAGCATGCCGGTGCGCTCGTCGATCGCCGCGCTGCCCCAGTTGAAGCCGCCATAGTAGCCCGGGTAGATCAGGGTCGGCTGTTCGCTCGGGGCGGTGAATTCGCCCTGGTAGTTGAGTTTCCTGAAGGCGATGCGGCAGTACAGCTGGTCGAAGAACGTCGCCCCCCACATGTCCTGTTCGGTCAGCGGATCGGCGCCCAGCGCCGGCAGGCCGGTCGAATACGGCTGGGTCGGCGCCACCCAGTCGCCCTCGGCGGCGCCCTGCGGCACCGGGCGCTCCTCGACCTCGGCCAGCGGCGTGCCGTCGCGGCGGTCGAGCAGGAAGATCTGGCCGCGCTTGGTCAGCTGCACCAGCGCCGGCACGGTGCCGCCGCTGCCGTCGGGCAGGTCGATGAGCGCCGGCTGCGCCGGCACGTCGTAGTCCCAGATGTCGTGGTGCACGGTCTGGAAGGTCCAGCGCTCGCGGCCGGTGCGGATGTCGAGCGCGACGACCGAGCTGGAGTACTTCTCGGTCAGGTCCGGGCGTGCGCCGCCCCAGAAATCCGGCTGCTGGTTGCCGGTGGGCAGGTAGACCAGGCCCAGCGCCTCGTCGAAGGCCGGCGTGGACCACACGTTCGGGGTCGAGCGGGTGTAGAACGCGCCTTCCGGCGGCAGCTTGGTGATGTCCGGGTTGCCGAGGTCCCAGGCCCAGATCAGCTCGCCGCTGTCGGCGCTGAACGCGCGGACCACGCCCGAGGGCTCGTCGGTGGAGCGGCCGTCGAAGGTCCAGCCGCCCAGGATGATCAGGTTGCGCACCACCGTCGGCGCCGAGGTCAGGTAGTACCAGTACACATCGGGCTTGATGTCGCCCAGCCCGACCGACAGGTCCACCTGGCCGTTGTCGCCGAAGTCGGTGCACGGTTCACCGGTGGCGGCGTCGAGCTGGATCAGGCGGGCGTCGATCGTGGTCAGCACGATGCGCGCCGCGCAGGACTGCGGCGTCGCCGCGGCGGCATCCACCGCATCGGCGCCAGCGCCGGCGACGTGACGGGCGCGCCATTCGGCGTCCTCGTCGAACGGGTAGGGCGCGGCCACTTCGTCAGGGGCGTAGTAGCCCAGGCCGCGGCAGCGGTTCCAGGTGCGGGTCTCGGCCGGCTTCGCGTCGAAGCGCCAGACCTCCTCGCCGGTGTCCACGTCCAGCGCGAACACCTTGTTCTCGGGCGTGCAGGTGTAGAGCAGGTTGCCGACCTGCAGCGGCGTGTTCTGCTGCTCCGAGGCGCCCTCGGCGAATTCGCCGGTGCGGAAGGTCCAGGCCACCTGCAGATCGCCGACGTTGTCGCGGTCGATCTGGGCGAGGTCGGCGTAGCGGGTGCCGGCGGGCGAATTGCCGTAGTGCTGCCAGCGCGACGGATCGGCGGTGACCCGGGCGCCGGCCATCGGCGCGGGCGGCTGGTCGTTGCGGACCACGCCGTGCGGCTGGGTCATCGACCACAGGGCGAACACCCCGAACGCGGCGAGCACGCCGGCCAGGCTCCAGCTCGCGGCCTTGCCGCGGCCGCCGGTCAGGCAGGGCTGCAGCAGCGCGCCGACCATCGCCAGCACCACGAACGGCGCCAGCCGCGGCACCAGCGGCCAGAACGCGGCCCCCACTTCCCACAGCGACCAGGCGACGGTGGCCACGGCGATGGCGGCCAGCAGCCAGCCCGCGGCCGGGCGGCGGCGCACGTACAGCGCGCCGGCGGCCACCAGGCCGATGCCGGCCAGCAGGTAGTACCAGGAACCGCCGAGGACGGCCAGGTACAGCCCGCCACCGGCGAGCGCGAGGCCGATCAGGGCCAGGACCGCGCCGAACGCGCGCAGGGCCCAGCCGGACGAGGCGCCCTCGGGCGCCGGATCGAGTGCGTTCATGTCGTGCACCTATGCAGGAGGAGGCCGGCGTGGCGGGCCCGGAGGGGCGCTGGCGAGGCGGGCCGAAGGGTCGGTACTGTACTGTACAGTACAGGTGTCGGCGCGGCCGCGCCAGTGCCGCCAGCCGCGCGATGCGAAAGGCCGCCGTGGGGGATCCCAGGGCCGCATCGCTGCGGTGGTGCGCAGGACCGCGACGCTACGCCCGCGCCCGCCGCCGCGGACGTGGCGGCGGGGCGGCGCCGGGCCTGCGCGTCGGCCGTGCCGGACCGCGCCGGCTCAGCGGTCGGCGCCGCGCCCCGGCCAGGAATAGATCAGCAGCAACAGGCCGACGATGATGCCAAGCGCGGCGCCCGACAGCAGGAAGGGGTCCACGTACCAGGCCTCGGCCAGCCGGAACTCACCGGCGCTGATGCGCTTCCAGTGGTTGAAGTGCTGCATGGCCGCCACGACCGCGCCGAGCGTCGCCAGCACCGCGGCCAGCCAGCGCACCAGCCAGTGGCGCAGGTCGGGCAGCAGCATCAGCAGGCCGAGCAGGCCGATCGTCGAGCGCTGCACGCGGCAGTAGGGGCAGGTGTAGACCGCGCCCGACAGATCCAGCGCCCAGGTGGCGATGGCGATCAGGATCGCCAGCACGGCGATGCCGCGAACGTGGCGGTGCAGGGTGTTCAGGGTGGGCATGGCGGGCTCCGTCGGATCGGGGTGGAAGGCGCGGCGGGACCGGGGCGCTGCGCCCGGTCCGGCCGCGGGCGGCGGCTACTTCTGCCTGGCGCGGGCGAAGGCCTCGGCGAGCGCGTTGTTGGCCGGCGGTGCGCTCGGGCGCGGCGCGCCGCCCGGCCGGCCACGGCCGTCGCGCGGCCCGCGACCCGCCTCGCGCCCGGAGCCGCGTCCCTCGCCCCGCCCGTCGCGGGCCTCGGGCGCGGGCGCGTCCTCCAGGCGCCGGGTCAGGGCGATGCGCTTGCGCGCCACGTCCACCTCCAGCACCTTCACCTTGACGATGTCGCCGGCCTTGACCACCTCGCGCGGGTCCTTGACGTAGCGGTCGGCCAGCGCGGAGATGTGGATCAGCCCGTCCTGGTGCACGCCGATGTCGACGAACGCGCCGAACGCGGCGACGTTGCTGACCACGCCTTCGAGCACCATGCCCGGCCGGAGGTCCTTGATGTCCTCCACCCCGTCGGCGAAGCGCGCGGCCTTGAACTCGGGGCGCGGGTCGCGGCCGGGCTTCTCCAGCTCCTTGAGGATGTCGCGCACGGTCGGCTCGCCGAAGCGCTCGTCGGTGAACTGGGAGGGCTTGAGCGTGCGCACGAAGGCGCTGTCGCCGATCAGCGCCCGGATCGGCCGGCCGGTGGCCTGGACGATGCGCTCCACCACCGGGTAGGCCTCGGGGTGCACCGCCGAGGCGTCCAGCGGCTCGTCGCCGTCGCCGATGCGCAGGAAGCCGGCGCACTGCTCGAAGGTCTTCTCGCCCAGCCGCGGCACCTTCAGCAGGTCCTTGCGGCGCTTGAACGGCCCCTGGGCGTCGCGGTGGGCGACGATGTTCTCGGCGACCCCGGCCGAGACGCCGGCCACCCGCGCCAGCAGCGCGCTGGAGGCGGTGTTGACGTGCACGCCCACCGCGTTCACGCAGTCCTCCACCCGGGCGTCCAGCGCGCGCGCCAGCTTGTACTGGTCCACGTCGTGCTGGTACTGGCCCACGCCGATGGCCTTGGGCTCGATCTTGACCAGCTCGGCCAGCGGGTCCTGCAGGCGCCGGGCGATCGACACCGCGCCCCGCAGCGAGACGTCCAGGGCCGGGAATTCCTTCGCCGCCAGTTCGGATGCCGAGTACACCGAGGCGCCGGCCTCGCTGACTACGATCTTCTGCATCTTCAGTTCCGGCGCGAGCTTCAGCAGTTCGCCGGCCAGGCGGTCGGTCTCGCGGCTGGCGGTGCCGTTGCCGATCGCGATCAGCTGCACGCCGTGGGCGATGCAGAGCTTCTTCAGCACGGCCAGCGAGGCGTCCCACTGCCGGCGCGGCTCGTGCGGGTAGATCGTATCGGTGGCCACCAGCTTGCCGGTGGCGTCCACCACCGCCACCTTGACCCCGGTGCGCAGGCCCGGGTCGAGGCCGAGCACCGCCTTCGGCCCGGCCGGCGCGGCCAGCAGCAGGTCCTTGAGGTTGTCGCCGAACACCGCGATCGCCTCCGCCTCGGCTTTCTCGCGGGCCTGGTTGAACAGGTCGATCAGCAGGTGCAGGTGCAGCTTGGCGCGCCAGGTCAGCCGGCAGGCGTTGCGCAGCCAGGCATCGGCCGGGCGGCCGCGGTCGTGGACGCCCGCGTGCAGGGCGATCTTCGATTCCGCCAGCGCATGGCCGGCCTCGGCATCGGCGCCGGGGTCGAGGTCGAGCTGCAGGCATTCCTCGCGCCGGCCGCGGAACAGCGCCAGCAGACGGTGCGAGGGGATCTTCGCCAGCGGCTCGGCGTGGTCGAAGTAATCGCGGAACTTCTCCCCGGCCGCTTCCTTGCCCTCGACCACCTTCGAGCGGATCACCCCGCAGCCCTCCAGCCAGCCGCGCAGCTCGCCGAGCAGGGCGGCATCCTCGCTCCAGCGCTCCATCAGGATCGCGCGCGCGCCTTCCAGCGCCGCCTTGGCATCGGCCACGCCCTTGTCGGCATCGACGAAGGCCGCGGCCGCGGCCTCGGGCACCTGCGAGGGGTCGGCCAGCAGGCTGTCGGCCAGCGGCTCCAGCCCGGCCTCGCGGGCGATCTGCGCGCGGGTGCGCCGCTTCGGCTTGTACGGCAGGTACAGGTCCTCCAGCCGCGCCTTGCTGTCGGCGGCCTCGATCTCGCCGCGCAGGGCATCGGTCAGCTTGCCCTGTTCCTCGATGCTGGCCAGGATCGCGGCGCGGCGGTCCTCCAGCTCGCGCAGGTAGGTCAGGCGCACTTCCAGCGTGCGCAGCTGGGTGTCGTCGAGCCCGCCGGTGACCTCCTTGCGGTAGCGGGCGATGAACGGCACCGTCGCGCCTTCGTCGAGCAGGCCCACGGCGGCCTGCACCTGGGCGGACTGGGCGCCGATCTCCTCGGCGATGGTCTGGGCGATCTTGCGCGCGAGCGCGGGAGCGGAAGGCGGCATCGGGAACTTCGCGGGCGGCGCGGGGCCGGGGGCCGGCGATTGTGGCAACGCATGCGGCGGGGCGGAACCCGTTGACAGCCGGCCGCTTCGCCCGACGGCCGTGCCGCTTCAGCCGCGACCGGGCTCGGCGGCGGTATCTTGGTGCCCCCCCGAGACCGCCCGGAGCCGCCGATGCGCCGCACGCTCGCCGCCGTCCTGCCGTTCCTCCTCGCCGCCTGCGCCAGCGCGCCGCGTCCCGCCTCCCCGCCGCCCGCCGCGGACGCCGCCGCCGCGCCGGCGCCGGGCCTGGCCGCCGTCGGTACCGCGCAGGAGGCGGTGGCGGCGCTGGCCTCCGCCTCCGGCAGCCTGGTCAGCGGGCGGGTGACGCTGGTGCCGGCCGAGGGCGGGGTGCGCGTGCGCGGCGAGATCGGCGGGCTGGTACGCAACGGCGCCCACGGCCTGCAGGTGCACGAGCGCGGCGACTGCAGCGCCGCCGACGCCAGCAGCGCAGGTCGCTACTTCGACCCGGCCGCCGGCGCGGAGCAGCGCGGCGTGGCGGCAGGCGGCAACCGCGACCGCATCGTCGCCGACGCCGAGGGCGTGGCCCGGGTCGATCTGCTGATCCCCGGCGCGGTGCTGGGCGGCGGCGCGGCGAACGACATCGCCGGGCGCGCGCTGGTGGTCATGGGCGCCACCCCGGGCGCGTTCGGTGCGCGCGTGGCCTGCGGACCGATCCGGGCGACGCGCTGACGGCGGTGAAACGCATTCTGGGGTATAGCTACGCGTCCCATCCTTTGCCGGAGCCCCTCATGCGCAAGACCTTGCTGATCGCCCCGCTGCTCGCGGCCCTGGCCGCCTGTTCGCAGTCCGAGCCGGAGGCGCCGGCCAGCGCCGATCCCGCGGCGCAGCCGCCGGCCGCGCCCGACAGCGCGCCGCTGGCGCCCACGCCGACCGACCCCGCCGCGGCGGCGGACGCCGGGCGCACCGCCAGCGCCACCCTGGCGCCCACCGAGGGCAACGAGGTCCGCGGCACGCTGCAGTTCGAGGCGGTCGACGGCGGCATCCGCATCACCGGCGAGATCACCGGCCTGCCCGGCGCCGGCGAGCACGGCTTCCACGTCCACGAGACCGGCGACTGCAGCGCGCCCGACGCCAGCAGCGCCGGCGGCCACTTCAATCCCGCCTCCAGCGCGCATGGCCGCGTCGGGCACGGCGAGCACCACGCCGGCGACAGCGACAACATCGTCGCCACCGCGGCCGGCATCGCCGTGGTCGACCGCCGCCTGGAGGGCGCCACCCTGGGCGACGGTGCTGCGACCGACATCGTCGGCAAGGGCGTGATCGTGCACGCCAAGCCCGACGACTACACCACCCAGCCCACCGGCGACGCCGGCGGCCGCCTGGCCTGCGGCGTCATCGAAGCGGGCGCCTGACGCCGGCCCCGGCCCGCGGCGCGATCTGCTTTTTCCCTTCCCACGCCTGCGGGGGGCACCTTGTTTTTTCCTTCCCCCGCAAGCGGGGAGCACCTTGTTTTTTCCTTCCCCCGCAAGCGGGGGAAGGTGCCGAAGGCGGATGGGGGCGCACGCCGCAGGCGTGCGAACGTGCCCTCATCCGGCGCTGCGGCTTGCGGGAGAAGGGACAGCATGGGCCCGCTTGCGGGAGCAGGGACGGCTCCGGCGCTGCGGGTCGGCTGTCGATACGTCCTATCGCACCGCGGCGTGCGGATCGACGTCCTGCGGGCAGTGGTCGAAGCTCACCGCCACGCCGTGCGCACGCAGGACCGCGTCGAACTGCCGCTGCCGCGCCTCGAAGTGCGCGTGCGCGCGCAGCAGCCGCGCCTCGTCGCGTTCGTCGCCGGCGTAGCGCTCGCGCCAGGCCGCCGGCGAGAACAGCGCGATGTGCGCCATGCCGCCGGCATAGCGCACCAGCGGCTCGGGCGGCGCGTCCAGCCAGGCTTCGCCCTGCGGCGACAGCAGCGCGGTCTCCAGCACCGGCCACAGCGGTGCGAGGCCCGCGTGTTCGTACTGCATCGCGGTCATCGCCAGCAGGTCGTGCAGGGTCAGGTAGCGCGCGTGCTCGATCGCCAGCCCGAACGCGTCCTGCGCGTGCAGCGCGGTGCCGGCGCCGGCCATGCCGCGCTCCATCAGTTCGCGCTCGAAGCGCGCGCCCACCGCGGCGGCGACCTCCGCCTCGCCCGACAGCACCAGCGGCAGCAGGCGCAGCGGGCCGCCGGCATAGTCGGCCGACGGCGCCAGCGCGCCGGGCAGGCGACCTTCGTGGGTGCCGAAGGCGATGATGCGGCCGCCCGCCTCGCCGGGCGCGCGCGCGGCCAGATGGTCCAGCTCGTGGTGCAGCGGCCAGCCCGGGCGCAGCAGCTCGACCGGGTCGTAATGCGCGCCGACCACCACCAGATCCAGCTGCGCGGCCTCGCCGTCGAAGCCGGCGAGGTCGCCGGCGATGCGCTCGGCCAGCGCGCCCGCCTCGCGCTGCGGCAGCGCGTCGCGGCCGCGGGCGGCATCGGCCGAAAGCTCGAGCGCGAGCGCGCCGAGCACGGACGTGGAGGGATTCAGCGCGGAGTCCGTCATCGTGATTGGCCGTCCACAGACGGCAGCGTTAAACTCGACCGCATTATGCCCGTCATGCGCGACGGGTTTTTCCGCGAGGTGATCCGATGCCGTCAGGTCGTCCCGTCGCCGTACTGGGTGGCGTCCGCATTCCCTTCTGTCGGCAGAACACCGCCTATGCGGACGTGGGCAACCTCGGCATGTCGGTGCGGACCCTCGGCGCCCTGGTCGAGAAGTTCGGCCTGCACGGGCAGCAGCTCGGCGAGGTCGCGATGGGCGCGGTCATCAAGCACTCCAGCGACTGGAACCTCGGCCGCGAGGCGGCGCTGTCGTCGGGGCTGTCGCCGCTGACGCCGGGCATCACCCTGCAGCGCGCCTGCGGCACGTCGCTGGATTCGCTCATCGTGGTCGGCAACAAGATCGCCGCCGGGCAGATCGAGGCCGGCATCGGCGGCGGCTCCGACACCACCTCCGACGTGCCGATCGTCTACGGCCGCGCGCTGCGCCGGCGCCTGCTGGCGGCCAACGCGGCCAGGACGACCAAGGAGAAGCTGGCCGCGTTCAAGGGCTTCCGCCTGCGCGAGCTCAAGCCCGACTTCCCCGGCGTGGCCGAGCCGCGCACCGGCAAGTCGATGGGCGAGCACTGCGAGGACATGGCCAAGGAATGGAACATCTCGCGCGATTCGCAGGACGAGCTGGCGGTGGCCTCGCACCACAAGCTGGCCGCCGCCTACGAGCGCGGCTTCTTCGACGACCTGGTGGTGAGCTTCCGCGGGGTCAAGCGCGACAACATCCTGCGCCCGGACACCTCGATCGAGAAGCTGGCCACGCTCAAGCCCGCCTTCGACCGCAGCTCCGGCCGCGGCACGCTCACCGCCGGCAACTCCACCCCGCTGACCGACGGCGCCTCGGCCTGCCTGCTGGCCAGTGAGGACTGGGCGCGCGCGCACGGGCACGCGCCGCTGTGCTGGCTGCGCGACGCGCAGGTGGCGGCGGTGGACTTCGTCCACGGCGAGGGCCTGCTGATGGCGCCGACGGTGGCGGTGGCCGAGCTGCTGCGCCGCAACCGCCTCACCCTGCAGGACTTCGACGTCTACGAGATCCACGAGGCCTTCGCCGCCCAGGTGCTGTGCACCCTGCGCGCCTGGGAGAGCGAGGACTACTGCCGCAACCGGCTCGGCCTGGACGCGCCGCTGGGCCGCATCGACCCGGCGAAGATCAACCCGCTGGGCTCGTCGCTGGCCACCGGCCACCCGTTCGCGGCGACCGGCGCGCGCATCGTCGCCACCGCCGCCAAGCACCTGGCCGAGCGCGGCGGCGGCCGCACCCTGATCTCGATCTGCACCGCCGGCGGCATGGGCGTGGTGGCGATCCTGGAGCGCTGAGGCTTCTCCCCCACCGCACCGCCGGTGCCCGCACGCCCGCGATCGCTGCGCCCGGGTGTGCTGCGCCCGACCTTGCCGCCGCGCCGTGCGCGGTGGTACGGTCGGCCCGCCATACGCATTCGTACTGATCGTCCTTGGGAGGGGCCGGCATGACGAGGATCTGGCGTGCGTTGCTGCTGTGGGCGGGCCTGTGCGTCGTGTCGGCGTCAGCCGCGGCGGCCGGGTCCGGTGTCCGCCACGAGCGGATCCCGGGCTGGGACGGGACCGAGCTCGGCGCGGTGGTCATGGTGCCGGAGGGGCAGGGCCCGGGGCCCTTCCCGCTGGTGGTGATGCCGGCGAGCTGGGGGCTGCCGAGCCTGGAGTACGTGGGACGCGGCCGCCTGCTGGCCGCGCGCGGCTACGTGGTGGTCAGCTACACCTCGCGCGGGTTCTGGGATTCCGGCGGCGAGATCGACATCGCCGGTGCGGCCACCGTCGAGGACGTCAGCGCGGTCATCGACTGGGCGCTGGCGAACACGCCGGCTGACCCGGCGCGGATCGGCGCGTCGGGCATCTCCTACGGCGCCGGCACCAGCCTGCTGGCGGCCGCGCGCGATCCGCGCATCCGCGCCGTGGCCGCGCTCAGCGGCTGGGCCGACCTGGAGGCGTCGCTGTACGCCAACCGCACCTTCAGCGTGCAGGGCGGCCAGCTGCTGGTGCTCGCCGGTGCGCTCACCGGGCGGCCCGGCCCCGAACTGGCCGCGGCGACCCGGCATATCCTCGGCGGTCGCTACGACGAGGCGGTGCAGGGCCTGCTGCCGGGCATCCCGCAGCGCAGCCCCGCCAGCGAGCTGGCCGCGCTCAACGCCAGCCGCCCGGCGATCCTGCTGGGCAACGCCTTCAACGACAGCCTGTTCCCGCCAGGGCAGGCGGTCGATTTCTTCCGCGCGCTGGCCGGGCCCAAGCAACTGCTGCTGGTCCACGGCGACCACGCGACGACCGAGCTGCCCGGCGCGCTGGGCTTGCCCAACACCATCTACGATGCGGTCGAGCGCTGGTTCGACCGCCACCTGCGCGGCGCCGCCGTCGAGACGGGGCCGGCGGTACGGCTGCGTTCGCAGACCGGCGCGTGGGCGGAGTTCGCGGACTGGGACGAGGTCGAGGCGGGCGAGGTGGCCTATCACCTGTCGCGTCCGGCGGGCCTGTGGCCGACGGGCGCGTTGCGGCCGGCCCCTGCGGGCGCGTGGTCGCACCGCATCCTGACCGGGGTGCCGACGCTGGCGCATTCCGGCGTGGTCCTGGTCAGCGGCTTCCTGCAGGGCCTGCAGCTGCCGCCGACCGCGTGGATCCCGGGCATCGGCCGCAGGGCGGCGGCGGTCTGGGAAGGGCCGGTGGAATGGCGCCCGCGCCGGCTGGTGGGCATGCCGCGGTTGCGGCTGACCGCCACGCCCGAGCAGGCGCAGACCACGCTGTACGCCTACCTCTACAGCGTCGACGTGCTGGGCAACGGCGAACTGATCGCGCACAAGCCCTACAGCCTGCGCGACGCCGAACCCGGGCAACCGCAGCGGATCGAGCTGCGGCTGGAGGCCACCCACTGGGAACTGCGGCCGGGCCGGCGCCTGGTGCTGGTGGTCGATACCGTCGATCCACGCTACGCCGGCGTCAGCCCGTTGGCGGGCGGACTTTCGCTGGCCTCGCCGGCGACGCTGTGGGTGCCCTTGCGGTAAGGGCGCGCCCCGGCGGTCGGGCGCGCGTCAGCGCCCGAGCGGTCCCGGCGCGTCCGCCGGCGGCGGCGCGCCGTCCGTGCCCTCGGGCGGCATCAGGGTGATCGATTCGCGCGGCGGCAGCGCGGCGACCGGCTGCCCGCGGCCGGCGCGCAACGCGTTGGCGTAGGCGAAGCGCGCGCGCGATTCGTCGCCCTGCGCCAGCCAGACGTCGCCCAGGACCTCCCAGGCCCCGGCGCCCGCGCCCTGGTCGATGGCGCGCCTGGCGTAGTCCTCGGCGCGCGCCCACTGCGCCTGTTCCGCCGACAGCCGGGCCAGCGCCAGCAGCAGCGCGGGGCTGGCCGGATGCCGCGCCAGCCAGCGCTCGCAGGTCGCGGCGCGGTGCTCCACCCGGCCCAGCGGCAGGGTGCCGTAGCGCGAGGCCAGCGACTCGTCCCAGCGCGCGTCGAGCGCCTGTTCGAGGCTCTTCGCGCCGGCCTCCTCCCAGCCGAATGCGGCCGCGCGTTCGGCATAGGCGGCCACGACCGGGGGCTCGGCGCGCAGCGGCTTGGGCAGGGCTTCCCAGCGCGCGGCCAGCGCGTTGCCGTCGTCCGCCTCGCGCAGGGACGCCGCCGCCCAGCGCAGTTCGGCGTCGTCCAGGCGTGCCTTCGGCAGCGCCTGCTGCTGGCGCAGCGCCCCCAGCAGTTCGTAGGCCTGGCTGGCCTGGCCGGAGGCGGCCAGGGCTTCGGCGCGCAGCGCCAGCCCGCGCGGCGGCAGCGGCTGCGCGGCCGGCGCGTCCAGCGCGACCAGCGCGTCGGTCGGGCGCTCCTCGGCCAGGAACAGTTCCGCCGCGGCGATCGCGCGCGCGGCCGGGTAGCGTTCGCCGAGGGCGTCGATCTCGTGCCGCGCCTGGGCGGCGTCGCCGCGCGCCCAGGCGACCTGCGCGGCGGCGATCCGCGCAGCCGCTTCGGTGTCCGGGTCGTCCTGCGCCTGCGCCAGCGACTTCGCCGCGCGCGCGTAGTGGCCCTCGTGCAGCGCGAGCAGACCCTCGCCCAGGCGCAACCGCGCCTGGCGGTCGCGGTGCCGGTTCCAGGTGCGGAAGGGGAAGCTCAGCAGGGCCCAGACCACCCACAGCACCAGCAGCGCCAGCAGCGCGATGCCGATCGCCTCGACCAGGCTGGCGCTGTAGTCGGTACCACCGTAGCGCACCAGGACCCGGCCGGTGTCGCCGGTCAGCAGCAGGTGGGCGACGACGGCGCCGATCGCGGCCAGGACGACGAGAAAGATCACGTTGCGCAGGACTTTCATGGTTCGGCTCCGCGGGCGCGTGTCGAGAAGCGGCGGCGCCGGCCCCGACGGCGCAACCGCTATTCAGGCTAGCGTGGGTGCTTGTCTGGGCGGCGTGCAGGCGGCCGACGCCTTGCGTCGCGGTTCAGCGCGGCGGCGTGGGCGGCGCGCAACAGGGCCGCCGGCTGCGGCGCATCGGCGCGGCAGACCTCGGCGAAGCCCGCCGCTTCCGCCAGCGCGGCCAGCCGCGGGCTGGCGGCGACCACCCGCGCCCGGCGCAGGCGCGCGGCGGCGTCCTCCGGCAGGGCGTCGAGGATGCGCTGCAGGGCCTCGCCGCTGGTCAGCGGCAGCAGCAGATCGCCGCGCGCGGCCTGCAGGCGGCCGATCGCGCGCGGATCCGGCGCGAGCGGCACGCGCGCGTAGACGTCGGCGCGGCGCATGCGCGCGCCGCGTTCGGCCAGCGCCTCGGGGATCTTGCCGCGGCCGCCGGGCGCGGTGACCAGCCCGACGTCGCGCCCGCGCACCCGTGCCGCCGCCAGCGGCGGCAGCGTCAGCAGGCCTTCGCTGTCCTGGCGCGCCGGCGCCAGCGCGTCCGGGACGCCGGCGCGCGCGAGCGCGGCGCGGGTGCCGGCACCGACCGCGATGCGGATGCGCCCCGGCGCGGCGAGCGCCTCGGGCAACAGCGCGGCGGCGGCGCGCACCGCGGGCGGGCTGGTGAACACCGCCACCGGTGCGGCGAGCGCGATGGCCAGCGCGCGCCGCGCCTCGTCGTCGTCGCGTGCGGCGATGCGCCAGGGCGACAGCGCGATCGTGCGCAACCCGCAGCGCGCGGCCGCCCGGCGCATCGCGGCATGATCGCCGGCGGGCCGTAGCGAGATCACGTAGGATGCCGCCCTCTCGGGCCTGCGGGAGACGGGGCTGCGCGGCATGCCGCGCAGCTTGGTCGTTCCGTCCAGCGCCTGCAAGCGACGCCGTCCCCACTGGAGTGCCGATGACCGACGACCGATCCCTTGCCGATGCCGACGCCCTGCGCCGGCTCGAGGCCCACTACGCGGGCATGCCGCCCGCCGCTGCGATGGACCTGCGCGTGCGCGACTGGGACGGCGAACGGCTGGCGCTGGCGGCGCCGCTGTCGGTGCACGTCAACGACAAGGGCTGCGCCTTCGGCGGCAGCCTTGCCTCGCTGATGACGCTGGCGGCGTGGGGCCTGGTCACGCTGCAGGTCGAGGCCGCCGGCCTGGATGCCGACGTGTTCGTGGCCGACAGCGAGCTGCGCTACCGCGCGCCGCTGTTCGCCGACCTGGTCGCCGAGGCGCGGCTGGACGAGGCGGCGTCCTGGTCCTCCTTCATCGCCACCTTGCGCGCGCGCGGCCGCGCGCGCGCGACCGTGCAGGCCACCGTGCCGTTGCCCGGCGGCGGGGTCGCGACCCAGGGCCGGCTGCGCTACGCCGCGATCCTGCGCACGCCTGCGCTTTCCGGCTGAGCGCGGCGGCGTCTACCATGCGGGCCGGGACCATGGCGGGGGAACGGGCGATGCGCAAACGGATCGGGTGGATGGCGCTGGCGCTGGCGGCGCTGCTGCTGGGGGCCTGCGCCACCGGCGGCAAGAAGGCCGAGGCGCTGGAGCGGCTGCAGTACGACTACTCGGCGGCGATCCGCTGGGGCGATTTCGAGGGCGCCTGGAACCTGGTCGATCCGGAGGTGCGGCAGGCGCGCCCGATGAGCGACCTGGAGTTCCAGCGCTTCCAGCAGATCCGGGTCTCCGGCTACCGGGAGCTGGCCTCGCGGGTCGATGCCGACAGCGCCGTGCGCGAAATCCAGATCGGGGTGATCAACCAGCACACCATGGCCGAGCGCAGCGTGCGCTATACCGAGGCCTGGCGCTACGACGCCGAGGCCGGGCGCTGGTGGCTCAGCAGCGGCCTGCCGGACTTCTGGGCCGGCCAATAGCGCGGGGGCCGATCCCCCCGCTTTGCGCCCCGCCCCGGGCTGGGCGACAATCGCCGCCCCGCTCCGCCTGCCCGATCCCGTGACCCTCGAAGAACTGCTGGCCTTCGCCGGCCGCAACCCCATGCTCTCGATGGCGCTGGCCGGCATCACGCTGGCGCTCGTCTATACCGAGATCGCCCGCCTGACGCGCGGCTTCAAGTCGCTGCGGCCCGCCGAGCTGACCGTCCTGGTCAACCGCGACAACGCGCTGGTGATCGACCTGCGCCCGATCGCCGACTTCGAGAAGGGCCACATCCCCGGCTCGAAGAACGTGCAGATGAGCCAGTTCGACCCCGAGAACAAGCAGCTCGCCGCCGCGCGCTCGCTGCCGGTGGCGCTGGTGTGCAAGACCGGCCAGACCGCCAACGCCGCGGCCAAGCGGCTGAAGAAGGCCGGCTTCGAGCAGGTCTACGTGCTGGAGGGCGGCATCGGCGCCTGGCAGCAGGCCGACCTGCCGCTCAAGCGCGGCCGCGGCTAGCCCGCGCCCCATTCCGCGCCCGCGCGGCTGCCATACGCGGGTGCCATAATCGATCCTTCACCGCATTCCAGCTTGGAGCCCGTCATGTCCGACCAACAGCCCGCCAACGGCAACGGCGCCGCCACCCCCGCCCAGGCGAACGGCCCGCAGTTCACCGTCGAGAAGATCTACGTCCGCGACGTGTCCTTCGAGTCGCCCAAGGCGCCGCAGATCTTCAACGAGCAGGCGCAGCCGCAGCTCAACATGAGCCTCAACCAGCGCGTGCAGCGCGTGGGCGAGAACGCCTACGAGGTGGTCCTGCAGATCACCCTGACCTGCACCCTGGGCGAGGGCAACACCGTCTACGTCGCCGAGGTCCAGCAGGCCGGCGTGTTCGGCCTGATCGGCTTCGAGGCCAACGTGCTCGACGCCATGCTCGGCACCCAGTGCCCGAACGTGCTCTACCCCTACGCGCGCCAGCTGCTGGGCGAGCTGATCCAGGCCGGCGGCTTCCCGCCGTTCCTGCTGCAGCCGATCAACTTCGACGCGCTCTACGCCGAGGGCCTGCGCCAGCGCGCGGCGCAGGGCCAGGGCGAAAGCAACGAGACGGTCGGCAACGCCTGACCGATGTCGCCGCGACCTCACGTCGCGGTCCTGGGAGCCGGCTCCTGGGGTACCGCGCTCGCCGCGCTGATCGCCCGCCACGACGTCCCCACCGTGCTGTGGGGACGCGACGCGGACGCGGTGGGCGCCATCGATCGAGTCCACGTCAACGCCCGCTACCTGCCGGGCATCGCCCTGCCCGGGTCGCTGCGCGCGACCGCCGACCTGGGCGCGGCGCTGGCCGGCGCCGGGCTGGTGCTGGTCGCGGTACCCTCGCACGCCTTCGCGCAGACCCTGCGCGCGATCGCGCCGCTGCGCCCGATCGGGGCCGGCGTGGCCTGGGCGACCAAGGGCTTCGAGCCCGGTTCCGGCCGTTTCCTGCACGAGGTCGCGGCCGAGGTGCTGGGCGAGGGCGTGCCGCTGGCGGTGGTGACCGGTCCCTCGTTCGCCAAGGAGGTCGCGATGGGCCTGCCGACGGCGCTGACCGTGCACGCCCGCGACGAGGCGTTCGCCGAGCGCGTGGCCGAGGTGCTGCACGGCCCGGCGTTCCGCGCCTACACCGGCACCGACATGAGCGGCGCCGAGCTCGGCGGCGCGATGAAGAACGTGCTGGCGGTGGCCACCGGCGTGGCCGACGGCATGGGCCTGGGCCTGAACGCCCGCGCCGGCCTGATCACCCGCGGCCTCAACGAGATGCTGCGCCTGAACCTGGCCATGGGCGGCCGCCCCGAGACCCTGATGGGGCTGGCGGGCCTGGGCGACCTGGTGCTGACCGCCACCGGCGACCTGTCGCGCAACCGTCGCCTGGGCCTGGCGCTCGGCCGCGGCCAGCCGCTGGAGGAGGCGGTGCGCGAGATCGGGCAGGTGGTGGAATCGGTGCAGACCGCCGACGAGGTCATGCGCCTGGCCGATCGCCACGGCGTCGAACTGCCGATCGCGGCCAACGTGCGCGACGTGCTGCACGGCGACATCACCCCCGCCGAGGGTCTGGCGCGGCTGATGGCGCGCGAACGCAAGTCGGAATACCCGGACAAGCTGTTCGCCTGAGGACGGCCTCGGCACGGTGGCGGGCCGATCCGGCCTGCGGCCGCGTCGTCGTCGGGGGCGCCGGGCTGCGCCGGCGCTCGCCGCGCCTCAATCCATCAGATGGCGCCACTTCACCATGCGCTCGCCCAGGTCGAGCGTCTCGCCGTCCACGCTGAAGCGGCCGTCGCCCTGGTGGTGGATCAGTCGCCGTTCCTCGCGCGCGGCGTCGATCCAGATCCGCTGCACCTCCAGCACCCAGAGGTCGTAGCGGCGAACGAAGCCGTCGTCGACGACGCGGCACTCCAGGTTGGCCAGGCATTCGCGCACCAGCGGGGCGTCCACGGTCTGCGCCGGCATCGGCGTCAGGCCGAAGCGCTCGAACTTGTCGAGCGAGGCGCCGGAGCAGTTGCCGATGTCCACCACGGTCTCGGCCAGATCCACCGTCGGCACGGCCAGCACGCATTCGCGGGTCTGCGACAGCGCCCGACGACTGTGGTCCCAGGGACCGACGATCGCGCCGACCAGCGGCGGATCGTGCTGGATCATCATGTGGAAGCCCATCGTCATCAGGTTGGCGCGGCCATCCGGGCCGCGCGTGGACACCAGCACGATGGGGCCGGACTCGAGGATGCGATAGGCGCTTTCCGCCGGCAATCGTTCCATCATCCGAACCGGCTCAATCGACGAAATCCGTGGCATCGGAGGCTGCGCGCCAGGCTTCCAGATCCTGGCGCACCGCGTCCATCTTCTGCTCGGCCAGGGTGGTGGCGATCCTGCCGGCGAACAGATGCACGGGCGGCTCGGCGGCATCGGCGGCCTGCACGATGAGCGCGGCCACCTTTTCCGGGTCGCCGGCCTGCTTGCCGTCCAGACCGTTGAGGTGCAGGTCCAGCGAAGCCTGGGCCTCGGTGTAGTCGGCGATCGAGCGTTCGGCCACGACGAGCGTGTCCTTGGACAGGAAGCCCGTGCGTACCGGGCCGGGATACACGACCGTGGCCTTGATGTTCAGCTCGGCGAGCTCGGCGGCCAGCGTCTCGGTCAGGCCGGCCAGCGCGAACTTGGAGGCGACGTAGCTGCCCCAGCCCGCATAGCCGCCCTGGAAGCCGACGATGGACGCCACGTTGAAGACGTGGCCGCTGCGCTGGCCGCGCAGGTGAGGCAAGGCATGGCGCAGCACGTGCAGCGGCGCGAACACGTTGACGTCGAAGTTGCGGCGCAGCTCGGCATCGCTCAGCGCCTCGATGGTGCCCTGCTGGCCGTAGCCGGCGTTGTTGACCACGAAGTCGATGCGGCCGAAGGTGGCGATGGTCTTGTCGATGGCGGCCTGCACGCTGGCTTCGTCGACCAGATCCACCTGGAGCGGCAGCAGCCGTTCGCTGCCGCCGCCGAAGGCCTGCTGCAGGCTGGCCAGCGTGCGCGAGGTGGCGGCCACGGCGTCGCCACGCGCCAAGGCCTGGCGGGCCAGCGACAGGCCGATGCCGCGCGCGGCGCCGGTGATGAACCAGACCTTGGAAGAATGTGCTTGGGATTGCATGGATGAAAACTCCTGTGGGGTCGAGAAGTGGATTGCGTTACGGAATGGCCACGCTCATGCCGCCATCGGCCATGACCACGGCGCCGACGATGTAGCTGGCCTTGTCCGACGCGAGGAAGGCGGCGACCTCGGCGATTTCCTCGGGGCGGGCCGCGCGGCCGATGGGGGCCTTGCGGCCATGCTGGGCCAGGTAGGCCTGGCCGTCGGGCTGGATGGCGTTGGTGATGTTGGTGACGGCATCGCCCGAGCCGACCGCGTTGACGCGGATGCCGTGGCCGATGGCCTCCAGCGCGAGCGTGCGGGTCAGCTGCGCCAGCGCGCCCTTGGAGGCGGCATAGGCCGCGATGCCGGCAAAGCTCTGGTAGCAGGCGTAGGAACCGATGTTGACGATGGCGCCGCTGCCCGCCGCCATCATCGGGCGCATGGCCGCGCGGGAGAACAGGAACGCCCCGGTGGCATTGACCGCCAGCACCCGGTTCCATTCCTCCAGGCTCATCTCGGCCACGGGCCGGTTGATGATGATGCCGGCGTTGTTGACGAGGATGTCCAGGCGGCCGAATCGCTCGAGCGCCGTTTCGACGGCCAACGCAGCGCTGGTTTCCTGCGCCACGTCGGCCACGACCGGCACGATGCCATCGCGCGCCAGCGCCTCGACGTTGCCGCCACGGCCGACCGCGACGATGCGCGCGCCCTGCCGATGCAGCAGCTCGACGGTCGCCCGTCCGATGCCGCTGGCGGCGCCGGTGACGATGGCCACGCGTCCGGCAAAAGGCGCGGCCTGGGAAGGCATGCTTGCGTCCGACATGAAAACTCCTTGGGAGTGAATGGATTCAGCGATCAGTACGGGCTGGCCGTCGGACGCACGATGAGCTCGCTCACGTCCACGCCATCGGGCTGCGCGATCGCGTAGGCGATCGCCTGCGCCACGGCCTGCGGCGGCAAGGCGATGCGGCGGAACTCGCGCATGGCGGCACGCGCGGTCTCGTCGGTGATGTGATCGGCCAGCTCGGACTCGACCACGCCGGGGCTGACCAGCGTGACGCGGATGGCTTCGGTCTCCTGGCGTAGGCCATCGGAGATGGCGCGCACCGCGAACTTGCTCGCGCAATAGACCGCCGAAGACGGCCACACCTGATGGGCGCCGACCGAGGCGATGTTGACGATGTGCCCCTGGCCTTGCGCCTGCATGATCGGCAGCGCAGCGGCAATGCCGTGCAGCACGCCGCGCACGTTGACGTCGAGCGTGCGGTTCCACTCGTCGATCTCCAGCGCGGCCAGGGGCGACAGCGGCATGACGCCGGCGTTGTTGACGAGCACGTCGACGCGGCCATGCGCGGCGTGCGCCCGGGCGACGATGGCCTGCAGGTCCTCGAGGCGCGTGACGTCCAGCGCCATGACTTCGACGTGGCAGCCGTCGGCGCGCAGTTCGTCCTGCAGGGCGGTGAGTCGGTCCAGGCGGCGCGCACCGATGTAAAGGTGGTGGCCTTGCCGCGCCAGATGGCGGGCCGTGGCCTCGCCGATGCCGCTGCTGGCGCCGGTGAGCACGATGACCCTGGCGGCGCCCGATGCGGTCGATTGCATGATGTCTCCTTGTGCTTTCCTGGCCAGCGCAAGGGCAAGCCAGAGGATTGCGAACAAGGCGAAATCGTAGAGACGGGGGCCTGGGCGGACTAGGTCGGTATCTCTCGCATCATTGCCTAATCCTATTCATGGCCTACCAGAAAACAGCCGTGCGATGCGAAAATATAGCCACTTCATCGTCTCATGACCGTGCCGCCATGACCCATGCACGAACCGACCTGTCGCGACAGGCGGAAATGGCCCGATTGATCCGGCGACTGGCCCCGCAGGAAGGCCATACCCGCTCGTTGCTCGATGGCGTGCGCCTGATGCGCGCCGACCGGCCCTTGGGTCGCACCCCGGTGCTGTACGAGCCGAGCATCGTCATCGTCTGCCAGGGCCACAAGCGCGGCTACCTGGCCGACCGGGTCTACCACTACGACCCCCAGCACTATCTGGTGCTGTCGGTGCCGCTGCCCTTCTCCACCGAAACCGATGCCAGCCCGCAAGAGCCCCTGCTGGCGGTGTCCGTGCGGCTGGACATGACGGCCGTGGCCGACCTGGTCATCGAGGTCGATCAGCAGGCGGGCCCCGTGCCTGCCGCCCCCGCCGGCATCGTCTCGACCCCCTTGGATGCCACGCTGGCCGATACCACCGTGCGTCTGCTGCGGGCCTTGCTGTCGCCGTTGGAAGCACGGGTGCTGGGCCCGGCCATCGTGCGGGAGCTGTGCTTTCGCGTGCTGCTCGGCGAGCAAGGCGGCGCCATCCGCGCCGCACTGGCCAGCCACGGCAACTTCGGCCGCATCGCGCGGGTGCTGCGGCGCATCCACAACGACTACGCTCAGCCGCTGAGCGTGGACACGCTGGCGCGCGAGGCGGGTCTGAGCGCGCCGGCCTTTCATGCGCATTTCAAGGCCGTCGCCGCCACCTCGCCCATCCAGTACATCAAGTCGGTGCGGCTGCACCAGGCGCGGCTGATGATGATCCGAGACCACGTGACCGCGGCGGGCGCCGCGGCCCGCGTCGGCTACGAAAGCCCTTCGCAGTTCAATCGCGAGTTCAAGCGAATGTTCGGCCGCAGCCCCGGCGAGGAAGCGCGCGAAATGCGCTCGGCGTTCGCGTTGATGGAGCCGGCCCAGCTCGAGGCAGCGGCAGCGATGCATTGACGTCTGGCGTCCTTGCCGATCCCGCGGGCACGAACGCGGCACTCGTCGAGTGCAAGCCCGGGAGATCCAGGCTCATCTTCCTTCGGCCAGACATTGCCGCAACAGCCCCTTCGCGTAAGCGATGCTGGGCGGCGCCGAAGTAAACAGAATGCGGTAGATCACCGGCGCGACCACCTGATCCAGCAGTCTCTGCGCATCAGGCGGCGAGGCGCCTTGCGCCACGCCTCTGGCGGCGATGCTGTCCAAGGTGCCGAGGATGCACGCCGTGCATTGCGCCGCCCGCTCGGTCGTGCCCAGCGCCAGCGCTTCGCGCAACAACTCCCGACCCGGGCCGGAACTCATCTCATCGACGAACTGCTCCAGCCACGCCGCCAGATCGTTGCGCCAGTCGCCGCTGTCGGGCGGCAGCGCATCGGCCTGGAACTGGCGTACCGCCACATCGGCCAGCAACTGCCCCACGTCGCCCCAGCGACGGTAGATGGTCGATGGCGTCACGTTCGCGCGCGCCGCAATCATCGGCACGGTGATCGCGGCGGTAGGCATTTCTTGCTTGAGTGCTTCCACGGCGCCCAGCACGGCGGCCTGAATGCGTGCGGCGCGTCCGCCGGGGCGAACGCCCGCCGGCGGCGTGGCTTCCGGCTGATTTCGCGAATGAGATCCTGGGTGCTTCATGGCGTTGCCCGTCGCTGGCGTTGCGCTGTTGATCAGCACTAACGCAAAAAATTTGCGTTAGTGCTAGAGTGGCGCCTCGAACGCAGTATTTTAGCTTTTATAGAAAGCGCCACGACATGACCCCTCCCCGGCACACACGGCCGGCCAGCGCAGGCATCAAGTCCGCGCTGGCCCTGCACGGCCTGACCCTCCTCCTGTTCTTCGCGGCGTCGAGCATGACCACGCCGCTCTTTCCGCTGTACCAGGCCGGCTGGGGCGTCTCGGCCTTCCAGATCAGCGTGATCTTTGCGGCCTACGTCGGGGCATTGCTGCTCTCCCTGCTCCTCCTGGGCACGCTGTCCAACCATTTCGGCAGGCGAGCAGCAATTGCGGCTGCACTCGTCGTGCAAGGCATCGCGATGGTCATGTTTCTCGTTGCCAACAGCGGCCAGTGGCTGATTGCCGCGCGGCTGGTGCAAGGCTTCGCCGCCGGGATTGCGACCACGGCCGTGGGCGCGGCGCTGCTGGATGTGGATCAAAGGGCAGGGGCGATGATCAGTAGCCTGGCTCCCATGGTCGGCATGGCCGTGGGCGCGCTCGGTGCGGGTGCATTGGTCCAGTTCGCGCCGCTGCCCTTGCGCCTGGTGTATGCGGTGGCCTTGGGTATCAGCCTGATCCAGCTCTGGCGGACGTCGCGTTCGGCCGAGACGTTCCCCGATCGAGACGGCAGTGGCTGGTCCCTGCGCCCGAGCGTCGAGATTCCACGCGCCCTGCGCCCGACGTTCGTGCGCATGCTGCCGCTGAATTTGGCGGTATGGGGCCTGGGCGCGATGTTTCTCTCCGTGCTGCCAGGGGCGGTTCACGAAATGGCCTCCGCCCGGTCCACGGCATGGCTGAGCGGCGCTGCGGTTGGCGCCATGACACTGGCGGGGGCGGCTTCGGTGCTGATGTTTCGCAACAGCTCCCCGGCAGACGCCCGTCGCTGGGCCGGGCTGACCATCATCATCGGCACCGCGCTGGTTCTCGCCGGTACCGCACTGCGCAGTCCGATGCTGGTCCTGTCGGGATCGCTGCCGACAGGCGTCGGGTTCGGCGCCGGATTTTTGGGCGTGCTGCGCAGCCTCGTGAGCAAAGCGCGCGCGCAAGAACGCGCCGGGCTGGTCTCGGCCTTCTACATTGCGAGCTACCTGCCCAACGCACTTCTGGCCATGGCCGCAGGCTACCTCGCCCAGCATCTTGGTCCTATGCAAGCAGCGCAAGGCCTCGGTGCGCTCATCGTGGCGATGGCATGTTGGTCGCTAACCATCAGGATCGAGCCCTCGCTGTAGGCTTTCAGCATGGGCGGGATCTTCGTCGCCGCACATCGGCCTTGTGTCTCCGACGATGAGCAAGCCCCAAGCGTCAGTGCACGGTCGAAGACCGGGGGCGGACGGCCGCCCCGGGCTTGCGGCTCATGCGGGCGCCTGGGCCGGTCCGAACCAACGAAGCGGGATCGTGTGCGAGAGCCAGCCGGCCACCGAGCCGACCAGGCTCGCGGTGAACAGTTGCGCGAGGCTTTCCATCGAGGGCTGCAGATGGGCGGCGAACCAGGCAACCAGGCCCAGAAAGTAGCCGAGCAGGTTGTTCAGGATCGGCAGGCCGCGCAGACCGACCACTGCCAGCGCCACGACGAAGACGACCAGGGGCAAGGCCAGGCCTGGCCCCATGGCGGGTGCCAGTCTTGCGATCGCCAGGGACGCGCCCGCACCGATGACCAGACCCAGGCCGACGCAGGCCAGGTTCTCGAAGGCGGCCCGGATGTTCGCCCCGCGCGTGAAGAAGGCGATCCAGCCGACGAACATCGCCCACACGGGCAAGGACAGCGCCAGGCTCGTCGCGGCCGCCAGCGCAGCGGCCACCGCCGCGACCAGGGTGGACACGGCAAAGCGGCAGCGCGAGGGATGGGGTGGGGACATGAGGCTTGCTCCGGTATGGGGTTCGAGGGGGCGTGAGCAGTCCGCCGATCGCCATCGAGCGCGGATCGGCGCCTCCCTGGCGGGGTCAGACCGGAGTTGCCGGTTTCAGCAGGTCCGACAGGCCGACGCGATGCAGCATTTCGGCACGCAGACGATCGAGCACCGCGAAGCCGACATCGGCGCCGTCCTGGGCCGGGTCATGGTGGATGCGGAAGGGACGCTGGCCGAACGGCATGTCCACCACCTCGGCGATCATGTCGGCGACCCGTGCCGGGTCGGCATCGTCGGACACGATCTCGGCGAAGGCCCGTTGCACCTGTTCGCCGAACCTGGCGTACGGCCCTGCCTCGTATTCGGCAAGACGCGCCGTGTCGGCGGGACGGACGGTCCCTATCGTCGCGCGGGCATCTCCGACGGGCTGGATGCGGCGCCCATTTCCACCGACGAGACTCTGAGCCGGCTGGCGCAGGTGCCCTTGAATACTCCCTGGCGACCAATGTCCTGGGCAGGGTGATCGAGCACGTCACGCAAACAACCCTTGCGGGCGCGGTACGACGCCTGGTCGCCGAGCCGGCCGGCATGCGCGACACTGGCTTCCGGCCCACCGACCGCAGTCGAGTGAGCGTGCCCTATCTCGACGGCGACCCCGTTCCTCGGCGAATGCAAGCGCAGACATTCGTCACCATTCCCACGGGCATTGCATGGTGGCACTGGGCATCATGAGCGCTCCCACGCCGGAGCACGCCCATGTCGCAAGGCCTCTTGCCGCCGCGCGATCGCGGACCTTGGCGGGATTCGTCCGGTGCGTCGAGCGCGGAATCGCCATCGGCGAACTCGCCGCGGACGCCGAGCCGCGAGCCGTGGGCAATGCCTTCAACAGCTTTCTTCTTGGCGTTTCGATATCGGTCAGGGATTGCATGAAGCTTTCGACCGTCAACACGTCCATCGCGCGGACGATGACGCTGTGGGATGCCTGCAGAAGGTAGCGGGCCTGAAGGCCCATGCCGCCGTGGATCATCGTCTTGCCGTCCCTCAGACCGCGTCTGGCCGCGAGATCCCGTAGGCCCGACCCGCGGCAAGGCAGCGCAGCTTCTATCGCGCCTTCGAGAAACGCCGCGGCTGAGGCATTTCTCCGATCGCCTGGACGCGCGTTCCGTCTGTCTGCACGCGCAGTCGCGCCCCCGCCTGTTCCAGGCGCCTGACCATGTGGGCGGGATCGATCAGGGTGGATGGCAGATAGAGCCCGGGCGCCACGACGCCCGTGCCGGGCAACCCGAGCAGAGCCTCGATCCCGACGGCGACGCCGATCCCGGTGAGCGCGGTCTGGCCGCCCGCGTGGGAGAGTTGCGCCTTCAGTTCCGCTCTTTCGCCATCGGCGAGCATGCCGGTGATCTCGTACACGATCTCCACCGATGGCTGGCCCGTCGCGCGACGGCCGGGCGTTTCGGCAAGCACGAAGTCGAGCCGGATGGTGGGCGCATCGGACTTCGCGGCCAGTTCCGGCACATCGAACGATGGGAAACTCTCGCCCCGATACGTTGTGCCGTCGAGCAGGGAGAAGCTGCGGCTGCCCTGTCCAGCATCGGGCTGCACCCATTCGCCTGCCGCCAGCAGGAAGCCGGGCGCCTTGTCGCCGAAATCTTCCGCATCGCTCTGGCTGGCTGGGCCGCCAAGATCCTGCTCGTCCATCACCGCGCCGATGGCGATGCGATCGACACTGGAGAAACGGCGCATCACCTCCAGCGCCGCCAGCACCAGGGTGCCGGCGAAGCTGGTGTCCTGCAGCAGGCTGGCGGACCGCCCGCGGCCGCCGATCTGCACCGCCAGCTTCGGCGCCAGGTGAGTGAGCTGCGTCGCGATGCTGGTGTATGGGATGCCCTCGCGCACGGCGTATTTCGCCGGGTGCGTCGAAAGGTCGTTGGTCAATACGGCGATGCCGCTGATCTTCAGACCGGGCGGCAAACCCAGATCCGTTCTGCGGGTATCGACGGCCACGCCTACGGCATTGCCGATGGCGTGCGCAGCTGCTTGCGCTTTCCGCACGTCGCGCCCGGCCAGAGCGAGTGGAAGATCAGGCCGAAACTGCCGCAAGAACTTGACGGTCTGCGTGCCGACGGTGCCATAGCCGCCAACGATGAGAAAGGGATTCATGCTCGTGCTGTCTCATTGCGGAATTCATGGTGAAGCGCCGTCCCGGAGGCCTCGATGGATGCAGTTCCGGTGCACCTCGCAAGCGCGCATCGGGCGCTGATCGTCGTGGGCATATCGGGCGCTCGCCTGAGCGATCGACAACCCTGCCGTGGCGGTCCCGGGCACGGCCCGGCGAAGTACCGGTGGCGCCAGCGCCGAACAAAAAAAGACCCGGCCGTTTCGGGCCGGGTCCAGCGTCGCGCGTCCGGGGGAGAGAGAGCGCGGTGCGACGCGACCGCGGCGAGGGGGCGCCGCGGGTGTTGCGCTGTTACCAGGTGAAACGCGGGCCGACGAACCACTGGGTGTCGCCGCCGGAGAACTTGACGTCGCCGGACAGGCCCCAGTTCGGGGTGAACTTCCACTGCGCGCCCAGGCGGCCGTAGAAATCGTCGTCGTAACCGCTGCCGTAGTCCTCGTAGCCCGCCAGCGCGTAGCCCTCGAAGCTCGGCGCCAGCGCGCCGCGCAGGCCGACCTCGACGCTGTAGCCGTCGACATCCAGCCCACGGCCGGCGTCGAACTTCTCGTAGGCCACGCGGGTGATCAGGTCGGCGTTCGGGGAGATGCCGTGGTTGTAGCCCAGGCCCACGCGCCACTGGTCGAAGTCGTTGCTGCTGTGGTCGAGCTCCTGGTTCTGGTAGCTGCCGAACACGGAGAAGTTGGGATGGAACGCGATCGAGGCGTTGACGCCGAAGCCGTCGGCGTCGAGGTCGGCGTTGGTCGCCGTGTAGCCGCCCTCGACGTAGTTGTAGGACAGCGGGGACGCCGACTGCGCGGAGGCGGCCAGCGGCAGCGCCGCCAGCAGGCCGGCGGCGATCAGGGAAGCGGGGATACGGCTCATTCGGGGTCTTGCCTCGTTTTATTTTTCTCGAAGATAGGGCCGGCCCGGGTGGCGAGGGAGGGGAGGGAGTGCGATTCCTGAGCAGAACGGCACACGCACCACCCGGGCCGGCCGATGCATTCTGCGCAAGCCTCGGCAACGTGCCCTGAAGCGCGAACCGGGACCGGCCGGAACTTTCCCGTCGCGTTCATGTCATCGCCGCAGCATGCGCTGCGGTGGGACAATGCGTTCCGCCGAGCCCACGTCCATGCCCGACCTCGAACTCCGTCCGCTGCTGCATCTGGTCCTGCACCTGCTGGTGCCGATCGCCGTGGCGCGCCTGGCGTGGCCGGCGCAGTGGCGCCGCGCCGCGGCGTGGATGCTGGCCGGCTGGCTGATCGACCTCGACCATCTGCTGGCCGATCCGGTCTACGCGCCCGGGCGCTGCAGCCTCGGTTTCCATCCGCTGCACACGCTGCCGGCGATCGGTCTCTACGGCGTGCTGGCGCTGGTGCCGCGCACGCGCTGGTTCGGCACCGGCCTGCTGATCCACATCGCGCTGGACGGGATCGACTGCCTGTTGATGTAGGCCCTGGGCCGTATCGACATGCAGCGTGCGGAAGAATCCTTCCCCGCAATCTGGTCTTTTCCTTCCTCGCAAGCGGGGAGCACTCTGTTTTTTCCTTCCCTCGCAAGCGGGGAGCACTCCGTTTTTTCTTCCCCCGCAAGCGGGGGAA
>NZ_JAAN01000005.1 GCF_000559025.1 Luteimonas huabeiensis HB2
GCGGGAGAAGGAACAACATGTCCCGCTTGCGGGAGAAGAGAGGATATGCGCCCGCTTGCGGGAGAAGGGACAATGTGGTCCCGCTTGCGGGAGACGGGACGACATGCCCCCTGCTTGCGCTAGCCGCCGCCGGCGAAGCCCTGTTGCCGCCAGGCCTCGAACACCACCACCGCCACCGCGTTCGACAGGTTGAGGCTGCGGTTGCCCGGGCGCATCGGCAGGCGCAGGCGCTGGCCGTCCGGCACCTGCGCCAGCACCGCGTCCGGCAGGCCGCGGGTCTCCGGGCCGAACAGGAAGGCGTCGCCCGCGACGAAGCGCGGCGCGTCGTAGCGCACGCTGTTGCGGGTGGACAGCGCGAACAGCCGCGGCGGGCGCAGCGCCGCCAGGGCGGTCTCCAGCGAATCGTGCACGCGCACGCGGGCGTACTCGTGGTAATCCAGGCCTGCGCGGCGCAGTTGCCGGTCCTCCAGCGAGAAACCCAGCGGCGCGATCAGGTGCAGCCGCGCGCCGGTGTTGGCGCACAGCCGGATCGCGTTGCCGGTGTTGGGCGGGATCTCGGGCTGGTAGAGCAGGACGTCGAACATCGGTCGATGATGGCAGGCCGCGCGGCGGTGCGTGCGCCGCGGTGTCACCAGGGGACGGGGGCGCCCTGCCAGTCGAAGAAGCTGCCGGTGTCGTCGAGGGCGAGCGCGTCGATCCGGGCGAGCAGTCCGGCCACCGCGTCCTCGGGCGCGACTTCGGCGTCGGCCCCGCCCATGTCGGTCCGCGCCCAGCCCGGGCTCACCGACACCACCACGATGCCGCGCTCGGCCAGCGCACGCGCCAGCAGCGCGGTGACCATGTTCAGCGCCGCCTTGCTGATGGCGTAGCTCGGCGTGCCGAAGCGCGTGGTCAGGCCGATCGCGCCCAGCCGCGAGGACAGGTTCACCACCCGCGCGCCGTCGGCCAGCCGCGGCGCCAGCGCCTGGGTCAGCAGGCAAGGCCCGGCTGCGTTGGTGCGGAAGCTGTCCTCGAGGTTGTCCAGGCCCAGCTGGCCGAAGCGCTCGCCCGAATGCAGCACGCCGGCGTTGTTGATCAGCAGGTCGATGCGCGCGTCGGCGTCCAGCACCAGCGGCAGCTCGCGCACCAGTTCGGCGTGGGACTTCGGCGCGGCCACGTCCAGCGGCAGCACGTGCAGCCGCCCGGGGTGCTCGCCGGCCAGGGCGTTGAGCGCGGTGGCCTTGCCGGGCACGCGACAGGTCGCGACCACGTGGCCGCCGCGCGCGAGCAGCTGGCGGGCGAACTGCAGCCCGAGGCCGCGGTTGGCGCCGGTGACGAGAGCGGTGCGGGGTCGGTCCATGCGCACAGTGTGCACCGGCGCGAGGCGCGCGGGGCGGTCGGGACTTGTGGCCTAGTGTCCGCGGCGGCGGCGGGCGCTACGATGGCCGCCTGTTCAGATGCGGCCCCGCGCCAAGGAGAGCTTCATGTCGATCGCGTTCCCGCCCGCCGGCCGGCCCCTCCGCCGCCTGCGCACCGCGACGCTCGCCTGCGTGCTGGGCCTGGCGTCCGGCGCCGGCTTCCTGCCGTCCGCGGCGCTCGCGCGCGCGGCGACGACGCAGGCCGCGGTCGACATTCCCTACGAAACCTTCACCCTGCCCAACGGCCTGCGCGTGGTGGTGCATACCGATCGCAAGGCGCCGATCGTGGCGGTCAACCTCTGGTATCACGTGGGCTCGAAGGACGAGCCGCGCGGCCGCACCGGCTTCGCTCACCTGTTCGAGCACCTGATGTTCCAGGGCTCCGAGCACCACGACGGCGAGTTCTTCGCGCCGTTCGAACGGGTCGGCGCGACCGACATGAACGGCACCACCAATCAGGACCGCACCAACTACTTCCAGAACGTGCCCACCACCGCGCTCGACATGGCGCTGTGGATGGAATCCGACCGCATGGGGCACCTGCTCGGCGCGATCGACCAGGCCGCGCTCGACGAGCAGCGCGGCGTGGTGCAGAACGAGAAGCGGCAGGGGCAGAACCAGCCCTACGGCCAGGTCTGGGAGGTGCTGGGCAAGGCGCTGTACCCGGAGGGGCACCCGTACCGGCACAGCGTCATCGGTTCGATGAACGACCTGGACGCGGCCACGCTCGACGACGTGCGGCAGTGGTTCCGCGCCTGGTACGGGCCGAACAACGCGGTGCTGGTGCTGGCCGGCGACATCGACGCGGCCACCGCGCGCGAGAAGGTGGCCCGCTACTTCGGCCACATCCCGGCCGGCCCGACGATGGCGCAGCCGCCGGTGGACGTGGCCAAGCGCGAGGCCACCACCCGCGGCACGCTGGAGGACAAGGTCCCGCAGGCGCGGATCTACCGCGTGTGGAACGTGGCCGAGGCCGGCAACCCGGATCTGGACCGGCTGCAGGTGCTCGCCCACGTGCTGGGCGGCGCGCGCGCCTCGCGGCTGGATCGGCGCCTGCTGCACCAGGACCGCCTGGTCGACAGCGTCAGCGCGATGGCCATGGGCGGCCAGCTGGGCTCGCGCTTCATGATCGTGGCCAACGTGCGCGATGGCGTCGATCCGGCGCGGGTCGAAGCGGCCATCGACGAGGAGCTCGATCGCCTGCTCGCGCAGGGGCCGACCGTGGAGGAGCTGGCGCGCGCGCAGACCGCGGTGCGCGCCGGCTTCGTGCGCGGCATCGAGCGCATCGGCGGCTTCGGCGGCAAGGCCGACGTGCTGGCCGAGTGCGCCGTCTACGAGGGCGATCCCGGCTGCTTCCGCCGCTCGCTGCAGGTCGTCGCCGCCTCGACCCCGGCGCAGGTGGCCGAGACCGGCCGCGCCTGGCTGGCCTCGGGCGACCACGTGCTGACCGTGCTGCCGGGCGAACGCCGCGAGATCCCGGAGGAGCCGGCGGTGGCGGCGGCGCCGTTCGAACTGCCGGCGCCGGACCCGAAGTACACGCACGGCGCGCCGCAGGTCGATCGCAGCCGCGGCGTGCCGGTGCCGGAGACCTTCCCGGAACTGCGCTTCCCCGAGCTCGAGCGCGCGCGGCTGTCCAACGGCACCCGGGTCGTGCTGGCCCGTCGCAGCGACATCCCGGTCGTGCAGCTGAGCTACGAGTTCGGCGGCGGCTACGCGGCCGATCGCGGGCGCCGCCTGGGGACGTCCGGCTTCGCGATGGCGATGCTCGACGAGGGCGCGGGCGAGTACGACGCGCTGGCGCTGGCCGAGCGCGCGGAATCGCTGGGCGCGGTGCTGTCCTCGAGCGCCTCGCTCGACGGCGGCAGCGCCTACCTCTCGGCGCTGAAGGAGCAGCTCGATCCGTCGCTGGCGCTGTACGCCGACATGGTGCGCGCGCCGCGCTTCGAGCAGGCCGACATCGACCGCGTCAAGGCGACCTGGATCGCCGGCATCCGCCAGGAGAAGGCGCGCCCGAACGGCGCCGCGCTGCGCGTGCTGCCGCCGCTGCTCTACGGCGAGGGCCACCCCTACGCGATCCCGCTCAGCGGCACCGGCACCGAGGACTCGATCGCCGCGCTGACCCGCGACGACCTGGTCGCCTTCCACCGCGACTGGGTGCGGCCCGAGGACGCCACCCTGATCGTCGTCGGCGACACCACCCTGGACGAGATCGTGCCGGCGCTGGAGCGCCACTTCGGCGACTGGCGCGGCAGCGGCCAGGCGCCGGCGGCGGTCGCCGTGGACGCGGTGGCGCGCCCGGCCGCGACGCGCGTGTACCTGATGGACCAGCCCGGCGCGGTGCAGGCCAACCTCTTCGTCGGCCAGCTGGTGCCCTCGAGCAAGGACCCGGGCGCCATCCGCTTCGGCGTCGCCAACGCGGTGCTCGGGGGGACTTTCACCTCGCGCCTCAACATGAACCTGCGCGAGGACAAGCACTGGTCCTACGGCGCGTTCACCACCACCGTCGGCGCGCTCGGGCCGCGGCCGTGGATCGCGCTGGCGCCGGTGCAGATCGACAAGACCGCCGAGGCGATCGCGGAGATGCGCCGGGAGATCGCCGAGTACGCCAGCGGCGCGCGCCCGCCGACGGCCGACGAGGTCGCCAAGATCCAGGCCACTGAGATCCGCGGGCTGCCCGGCGCCTACGAGACCGCGAGCGCGGTGCTGGCGGAGATCGGCGGCATCGTGCGCTACGGCCGGCCGGACGACTACGTGGCGCGGCGGCGCGCGGAGATCGAGGCGCTGACGCCGGAGCAGGTGCGCGCGGCGGCCGCGACGATCGATCCGGAGCGGCTGACCTGGGTGATCGTGGGCGACCTGTCGAAGATCGAGGCGCCGGTGCGCGCGCTGGAACTCGGCGAGGCCACCGTGGTCGATGCCGATGGCCGGCCGCTGCCGCGCGCCGACTGAAGCGCCGGCGCCGCTGCGGCCGGGCCGGCGAGCGGCGCGGGCGCCGCAGACGCGCTCGGTCGCCGCATGCGTACGTGTTTTTCCGCAGGTCGCCCCGCGCGGCCGCCCACGACCCGCCAGGAGTTGCCCCATGCGCGAATCCCGTTTCCGTCCCCTGCTTCCGCTGGCGCTCGCGGCGGCGGCGAGCGTCTCCGGCTGTACCTGGGTCCACATGGCGCCGGGCGCCAGTGCGGTGCGCGTGGCCGCCTCCGCGCCGACCGGCTGCGAGAAGCGCGGCGAGGTCGAGGTCTCGGTCAAGCACAGCGTGGCCTTCGTCGAGCGCAACCCGCTGCGCGTGCGCGAGGAGCTGGAGACCCTGGCCCGCAACGAGGCGCCGGGGCTCGGTGCCGACACGGTGCATCCGCTGGCCCCGCCGGTCGCCGGCAGCCAGCGGTTCGCGGCCTGGCGCTGCGGCGGCTGAGCGCGCTCCGGCCCCTGGGGGCCGGCCACGGCGCGCGTTCAGGCCCGCCGGGCGCCGCGCATGCGGCGGGCGCCGGAAGCCGGTACCCTATGTCACCTTTTTCCAGTCTCCCGGTCCCGCGCCCATGCTGTTCCAACACGTCGCCATCGCCGGCCTCGCCCACATCGACGCGCCGCGGCGGCTGTCCTCGGACGAGATCAACGCGCGCCTGAAGCCCACCCTCGAGCGGCTCGACATCCGCATCGACGTGCTGCAGGACATCGCCGGCATCCACGAGCGCCGGCTGTGGGACGACGAGGTGCAGGCCTCCGACGCCGCCACCCTGGCCGCGGTCAAGGCGCTGGGCGACGCGGGCATCGATCCGTCACGCATCGGCCTGCTGGTCAACACCTCGGTCAGCCGCGACTACCTGGAGCCGTCCACCGCCAGCATCGTCAGCGGCAACCTGGGGCTGTCCGACACCTGCCAGAACTTCGACCTCGCCAACGCCTGCCTGGCCTTCCTCAACGGCATGGACGTGGCCAGCCGCATGATCGAGCGCGGCGAGATCGACTACGCGCTGGTGGTCGACGGCGAGACCGCCAACCTCGCCTACGAGAAGACCATCGAGCGCCTGCTGCGCCCGGAGGCCACCGAGGCGGACTTCCGCAACGAGCTGGCCACCCTGACCCTGGGCTGCGGCGCGGCGGCGATGGTGCTCGCGCGCGCCGAGCTGGCGCCGGGCGCGCCGCGCTACAAGGGCGGCGTGACCCGCGCGGCCACCGAGTGGAACACCCTGTGCCGGGGCAACCTCGACCGCATGGTCACCGACACCCGCATGCTGCTGATCGAGGGCATCAAGCTGGCGCAGAAGACTTTCGTGGCCGCCAAGGCCAAGCTCGGCTGGGCGGTGGAGGAACTGGACGAATTCGTCATCCACCAGGTCAGCAAGGCGCACACCGCCGCCTTCATCAAGGCCTTCAACATCGACCCGAAGAAGGTCATGACCATCTTCGGCGAGCACGGCAACATCGGCCCGGCCTCGGTGCCGATCGTGCTGTCGAAGCTGCGCGAGAACGGCCGCCTCAAGAAGGGCAGCCGCGTCGCCCTGCTCGGCATCGGCTCCGGCCTGAACTGCTCGATGGCCGAGGTGGTCTGGTAGCCCGCCGTTCCGGCGACATGCATCGATTCGGGCCTGGATTGAACATGAGCGCCCGGACATGTATAAAAAACCGGAATTTCTTTGCATGAAGATGCGGGCATGGGCGTGCTTCCCCTTCAACGGCTCAGCCCGGAACGCTTCGATACCGCGCCGATCCTGAAGCGTCTGAACCTCGCCAGCCGCCATCTGGCGGAACTGAAGGGGGTCGCGGCCAGCATTCCCAATCAGGACATCCTGATCAGCACCCTGACCTTGCAGGAGGCGCGGGACAGTTCCGCCATCGAGAACATCGTCACGACCCAGGACGATCTCTATCGCCAGGAAGATCCGGCCGATGCCGCCGGTACCGCGGTCAAGGAGGTTCTGCGCTATCGGCAGGCGCTGCGCGCCGGCTATGCGCAGGTCCGCGCATCCGGGTTGCTCACGCTCAACACGATTCTCGGTGTCCAGGAGCAGCTCGAGTGCAACCGCGCCGGCTTCCGCCGGCTGCCTGGAACGGCGTTGCGCGACGGTGCCGGTCGGGTTGTCTACGAGCCGCCGCAGGATCCGAACGAGGTGGTCCGGCTGATGGGCGAGCTGGAGCGGTTCATCCATGACGAGCCCGCCGACGCCATCGATCCCCTGGTGCGAATGGCGCTGATCCATCATCAGTTCGAGAGCATCCATCCGTTCTACGACGGCAACGGCCGGACCGGACGGATCGTCAACGTGCTCTATCTGGTCAAGGAAGGGCTGCTCGATATCCCGGTCCTGTACTTGAGCCGCCATATCGTGAGGACCAAGCCGGATTACTACCGGCTTCTGCAGGCCGTGCGGGACGAGGACGCATGGGAGGAATGGGTGATCTACATGCTCGATGCGGTGGCGAACACGGCTGCGGAAACCGTGGAGACCATCCATGCCATACGCGGTCTGCTGCACGCCACCAAGCAACGTATCCGGGCGGGCTACAAGTTCTATAGCCAGGACTTGATCAACAATCTATTCAATCACCCGTATACGCGCGTCGAGTTCGTGCAGCGCGAACTCGGCGTGTCGCGGGTCACCGCGACACGCTATCTCGATCTGCTGGCTTCGGATGGCCTGCTGGAAAAGCGCCGGGTCGGACGTCACAACTACTACGTGAACCGTCCGTTGTTCGAACTGCTGTCCAGCGGCGAGGCGCGGGCAGGCGCATGAAGCGCGCGAGCATCAGGCCTATCCGGCCTGGTGCTCGCGCCGGCTCGCGGTGTGCTGCATCAGCCGGTCGGTCCAGGCGATGCCGATGGCCGAGAGGATGAAGATGGCGTGGATGATCGCCTGCCACATGATGCCGTCGGCGGTGTAGGTGGTGCAGGTGCGCGCGCTGGCGGCGCCGCCGAGCTGGGCGTAGGCCTGCGCGGCCTGCAGCGCCTCGACGGTGCCGCACAGCGGCAGGCCGCCGGCCATGCCGGCCTCGATGAAGGTCTTGAGCAGGTGGATCGAGCTGATGCCGATGATGGCCATCGCCAGCTTCACCTTGAGCACGCTGGCGTTGACGTGCGACAGCCATTCCGGCTGGTCCGGGTGGCCTTCCAGCCGCAGCCGCGACACGAAGGTCTCGTAGCCGCCGACGATCACCATCACCAGCAGGTTGGAGATCATCACCACGTCGATCAGGCCCAGCACGATCAGCATGATCGCCTGCTCGCCGAGGCTGCCGGCGCCGTGGATCAGGTGCCAGAGTTCCTTGACGAACAGGACGACGTAGACGCCCTGGGCGACGATCAGCCCCAGGTAGAGCGGCAGCTGCAGCCAGCGGGAACTGAAGATGAGCGCGGCCAGCGGGTTGAGCGGCCGGGTGGACGAAGGCGGGGACATGGGGGCGCCGAGGGGGAGGGCGCGCGCAATGTAGCGGCAGCGCCCGCCCTTTGCCAAGCGCCGCCGGCGCGGCCGCTCAATGCGGCGCGCGGCTGGCGATCAGCGATTGCAGTTCGGCCTCCAGCGAGCCGATGCGGTCGGCCAGGCGGGCGGCGTCGTCGGGCCGCACGTGGGCCAGGCCCTCGAGCAGTTCGGACATCTGCAGCAGGCGCTGGCGCTGGTCGCGGACCTCGGTGCGGGCGCGGAAGGCGCGCAGCTCGCTGACTTCCGAGCGCGAGGCGCCGCGGCGGTCGCTCTCGCGCAGCAGCAGCGACAGGCGTTCGGCGGCGCGGAAGTCCGCGTCGCGCCAGGCCACGCTGCGGCCGCGCACCGTCTCGTGCCAGGCGGCGAAGCTGGCGCGCGGGCCGAGGCGCTCGCCGCCGGCGTCGGGCTGCATGGGTTCGGCGGGCGCGCCGGCCCAGCGGATCTCCTCCAGTTCCTCGCAGCGGAAGAAGAACAGCCAATCCTCCGCCCGCGCGTCCAGCGGCATCGCCAGCACGCCGGCCAGTCCGTCGTAGGCGCGGCCGTCCGGGCTCCAGTCGGCGGCCATGCGGGTGGCGGCCGGAGCGGGCGCGGCGCATCGGCCGGCCCAGGCCAGCAGCGCCGGCATCAGGCCGGCTGCGGGCGCGCGTCCGGCGGTGTGCCAACGCCCGTCGAACGCGATCGCCACGCCGTCGCAGTCGATCGTGCGCTGGAGCAGGTCGAGCTCGCCGATCGCGGCCAGGCGCGGGTCGGCGGCTGCGTCCAGCCGCAGCGCCAGGGTGTCGCGCGCGCTGCGGGCGGCGTCCTCGGCGGCGAGCGCGCGCTGCTGCTCGCGCGCGGCCACGCGCATCGACACGAACAGCCCGAACAGGTCGGCGGCGGCGCGCACGCCGGGCGACAGCCGGCGCGGGCTGCGGTGGTGGCAGGCGATCAGCCCCCACAGGCGGCCGCCGGAGACGATCGAGATCGAGGCCGAGGCGGCCACGCCCATGTTGCGCAAGTACTGCATGTGCACCGGCGAAACGCTGCGCAGCGCGTGCTGGCTGAGATCCAGCGGGCGGCCGTCCGGGTGACGGCCGGGCACCAGCGGCACCGGCACGTAGGACGCGTCCGGGATCACCCGCACGCGGTTGCGCAGGTACAGCGCGCGGGCCTGCGGCGGGATGTCGGTGGCGGGATAGCGCAGGCCCAGGTAGGAGGGCATCCCGGAGTCGCGCGACTCCGCGATCACCTCGCCGGCATCGTCGTGGCGGAAGCGGTAGACCAGGACCCGGTCGTAGCCGGTCAGCAGGCGGACCTGCTCGGCCACCTGCTGGTTGAAGTCGTCGCCGGCGTCGTCGTCCGCCAGCCGCGCGATCATCGCCTGCGCGACCGCGCTCGGCGAGCGCTCGGCGGCGGCGTCGCGCGGCTGGACCTCGATCTCCAGGTGCACCAGGCCCTCGGCGGCGTGCACGCAGACGTCGCACAGCTGCGCCAGCGGGCCGATGTTGCCGACCACCGCGCGCTGCGAAGGCCCCCCCGGTTCGCTGAAGCCGATCGTTTCGGCGATCGGGCCGATCAGGTCGTCGGTGAAGAATTCGCGCAGGGTGCGCCCGAGCATCTCGTCCGTGCTCGCGCCGGTGAGCGCCTCCACGTTGGCCGAGACGTGGCGGATGGTCCAGTCCGGCAACGCGCAGCTGATCAGGAACCCGTGCGGCTGGATCGCGCCGGACAGGTGGATCGGCTCCTCGGCGCAGGCGGCGGTGGCGCGATGGACGGCATGGGTCATGAAGGCTCCTGGATCGACCGCCGGCGACCGGCGGGCCGGCGGCCTTCCGACGCGCGGAGCGGCGATCCGTTCCGCAGGCGGCGGTCGATGCGCATCGAGCATACCCGGCTCCGGACGCGCGTGGATTCAGCTACATGATCGGCGGGCAGGCGGCGCGGGATTGCCTACAATGGCCCGCCCATCGTTCCCGACCCGGCCGCCGTGCATCTTCCCGACTATCCCTTCGCCGGGCGCCGCCTGGAGGTGCGCCCCGGCCTGCGGCTGCACGTCCTGGACGAAGGCCCGCGCGACGGCGAGCCCGTGGTCATGGTCCACGGCAACCCGTCGTGGAGCTACTACTGGCGCCACCTCGTGCTGGGCCTGCGCGACCGCTACCGCTGCATCGTGCCCGACCACATGGGCATGGGGCTGTCCGACAAGCCGGGCGACGCCGACTACCGCTACACGCTGCGATCCCGCGTCGAGGACCTGGACGCGGTGCTCGACGGGCTCGGCGTCCGCGGGCCGGTGACGCTGGCGGCGCACGACTGGGGCGGGATGATCGGCTTCGGCTGGGCGCTGCGCGACCCGGCGCGGGTGCGCCGGCTGGTGATCCTCAACACCGCCGCGTTCCCGATGCCGGCGGCCAAGCGCATGCCCTGGCAGATCGCGCTGGGCCGCGACTGGAAGGTAGGCGAGCTGGCGATCCGCGGCTTCAATGCGTTCGCCGTCGGCGCCGCCTGGCTGGGCGTGGAGCGCCGCATGCCCGCCGCAGTGCGCCGCGCCTACGTCGCGCCCTACGATTCCTGGGCCCACCGCATCGCCACGGTGCGCTTCATGCAGGACATCCCGCTCGGCCCCGGCGACGCCGCCTGGCCGCTGCTGGAAGCCGCCGGCCGCGCGCTGCCGTCCTATGCCGACCGGCCCGCCTTCATCGGCTGGGGCCTGAAGGACTTCGTGTTCGACCACCACTTCCTCGATGGCTTCCGCGCCGCGCTGCCGCAGGCCGAGGTACACGCCTGGGATGACGCCGGCCATTACGTGCTCGAGGACAAGCACGCAGTGCTGGTGCCGCGCATCCGCGCCTTCCTCGACGCCCACCCGATCGCGGCGCGCTCGACGGGCTGACCGGCTCCCGCTCAGCCGCCGAGCGGCGCCGCGACGACGGCCGCCGCCTCGATCGCGGGTGCGCCTTCGGCGCCGGCCGGCAGCACCGTCACCTCGATCGCGATCCGCCGATCGGCCGCCCAGTCGGACGGCGCGAGCGCCGGCAGGCCGTGGGCGAGCCGGGCGCGGTCGCACTGCGGGCTGGCGCCCCGGCCGTCCTCCCACGACGGCCAGACCTCGCGGCACACGCTCGGCCGCCGCGGGTGGATGGTGCAGCAGGCGCGCACGCCGATCTCGGCATCGAGGGCGATGCAGCGTGGGCGCTCGGCCCAGGTGCCGCGCATCGCCAGGCGGTGGCCATCGAGCACCTCGGCCAGTTCGGGCGGCACCTGTCCGCCGAGTTCGGGCGCGGCCTCGGACCAATGGAAGCCGACGCGGTAGTGCGCGCAGCAGGCACCGCAACTCAGGCACGGATGGGGCATGCGTGCGTCGGCGTGGGTGGGGGGGGAGGCGGGATGCGAGAGGCGCGGAATTTTCCACGCTGCGCCCCGGCGGCGGCAAGCGTTTCGGCGCCCCGTCGCGGCGGGACGGTATCCTGTCGCGGTGAGTACCGCAGACCCCGCCCCGCCCGACGCCCCCTGCAACATCGCCGCCGTCCTGCCGCGCCTGGCCGCCGAACGCGCCGACCGGGTCGCCATGCACTGCCCGGGCCGTGCCGGCGCCTACGACGTCGCGCTCACCTACGGCGAGCTCGACGCGCGCAGCGACGCCATCGCCGCCGGCCTCGCCCGCCACGGCATCGCGCGCGGCACCCGCACCGTGGTGATGGTGCGGCCGACGCCCGAGTTCTTCCTGCTGATGTTCGCGCTGTTCAAGGCCGGCGCGGTGCCGGTGCTGGTCGATCCCGGCATCGACAAGCGCGCGCTGAAGCAGTGCCTGGACGAGGCGGAGGCGGAGGCGTTCGTCGGCATTCCGCTGGCGCACGTCGCCCGCGCGCTGCTGGGCTGGGCGCGCTCGGCGCGGGTGCGCGTCACCACCGGCGCGCGGCGCCTGCTGGCCGATGCCACCCTGGCCGAGGTGGAGCGCGCCGGCGCCGGCGCGGGGCCGCAACTGGCCGCCACCGCGCCCGACGACGTGGCCGCGATCCTGTTCACCAGCGGCTCGACCGGGGTGCCCAAGGGCGTGGTCTACCGGCACCGGCACTTCGTCGCCCAGATCGAGATGATGCGCACCGCCTTCGGCATCGCGCCGGGCGGGGTGGACCTGCCGACCTTCCCGCCGTTCGCGCTGTTCGGCCCGGCCCTGGGCCTGACCTCGATCGTGCCCGACATGGACCCGACCCGGCCGGCCGCGGCCGATCCGATCAAGCTGCACCGCGCGATCGAGCGCTTCGGCGTCGACCAGCTGTTCGGCTCGCCGGCGCTGATGCGGGTGCTGGCCGAGCACGGCCGGCCGCTGCCGCGGCTGCGCCGGGCGATCTCCGCCGGCGCGCCGGTGCCCGGCGACGTGGTCGCGCGCATGCGCGAGCTGCTGCCGGCCGATGCCCGCTTCTGGACGCCCTACGGCGCCACCGAGTGCCTGCCGGTGGCGGCGATCGAGGGCGCCGAGCTGGTCGCGCTGCGCGCGCGCACCGAGGCCGGCGCCGGAACCTGCGTCGGCCGGCCGGTGCCGCCCAACACGGTGCGCATCGTGCGCACCCGCGACGACGCCATCGCCGACTGGAGCCAGGCCGAGGTGCTGCCCGATGGCGAGATCGGCGAGATCACCGTCGCCGGCCCGACCGTCACCGATACGTACTACAACCGCGAGGCGCAGACCCGGCTGGCCAAGATCGCCGAGTCCCTGCCGGACGGACGCGTGCGCACGGTGCACCGGATGGGCGATCTGGGCTGGTTCGACGAGGACGGCCGGTTGTGGTTCTGCGGCCGCAAGTCGCACCGCGTGCGCACCCGCGACGGCACGCTCTACACCGAGCAGGTGGAGCCGGTGTTCAACGTCCATCCGCAGGTGGCGCGCACCGCGCTGGTCGGCGTCGGCGAGGCGCCGGCGCAGACGCCGGTGCTGTGCGTGGAGGTGCGCGGCAGCGCGGACGCCGCCGCGCGCAACCGCATCGCCGCGGAGCTGCGCGAGATCGGCGCGCGTTACCCGCACACCGCCGGCATCGCCCTGTTCCTGTTCCATCCGGGTTTCCCGGTCGACATCCGCCACAACGCCAAGATCGGCCGCGAGCGGCTGGCCGCCTGGGCGACGCAGCGCCTGCGGCGGCGCGCCGCGGCGCAGGGGGCGAGCGCATGAGGGTGGTGGTGACCGGCGGCGGCGGCTTTCTCGGCCAGGCGCTGTGCCGCGGCCTGGTGGCGCAGGGCCACGACGTGGTCAGCTTCAATCGCGGCCTGTATCCGCAGCTCGACGCCATCGGCGTGCAGCAGGTGCGCGGCGACCTCGCCGACTTCGCCGCCGTGCGCGAGGCGCTGCGCGGCGCCGGGGCGGTGTTCCACAACGCCGCCAAGGCCGGCGCCTGGGGCAGCTACGACAGCTACCACCGGGCCAACGTGGTCGGCACCCGCAACGTGATCGAGGCCTGCCGCGCGCAGGGCATCGGCCGGCTGGTGTACACCTCCACGCCCAGCGTCACCCATCGCGCGACCCGCCCGGTGGAGGGCGGCACCGCCGATACCGTGCCCTACGGCGAGGACCTCAAGGCGCCCTACGCGGCGACCAAGCGCATCGCCGAGGAGGCGGTGCTCGCCGCGAACGGCCCCGACCTGGCGACCGTCGCGCTGCGCCCGCGCCTGATCTGGGGGCCGGGCGACAACCAGCTGCTGCCGCGCCTGGTCGAGCGCGCGCACGCCGGCCGCCTGCGCTGGGTCGGCGACGGACGCAACCGGATCGACACCACCTACATCGACAACGCCGCGCAGGCGCACCTGGACGCCTTCGCCCACCTGGCGCCCGGCGCGGCCTGCGCCGGGCGCGCCTACTTCATCAGCAACGGCGAGCCGATGGCCGTGCGCGAGATCGTGAACGCGCTGCTGGACGCGGCCGGCGCGCCACGGGTGGAGAAGACGATCCCGTTCCGGGTCGCCTACGCCGCGGGCGCGGCCTGCGAGGCGCTGTGGCCGTTGCTGCGCCGCCGCGACGAGCCGCCGATGACCCGCTTCCTCGCCGAGCAGCTGGCGACCACGCACTGGTACGACATGGCGCCGGCCACCCGCGACTTCGGCTACGTGCCCAGGGTGAGCATTCACGAGGGTCTCATCCGGCTGAAGGCCAGCTGGGAAACGCGCGCAGCCCTCACCCGCTGACCACCGCGGCGCCAACAGGATGGGGCCACGCCACTTCCGGCCGGATTGGGAGACCGCACCGATGCTCAGCTATGCCGTCATCTTCTTCGTCATCGCCATCGTCGCCGCCGTGCTCGGCTTCAGCGGCATCGCCGGCGCCGCGACCAACATCGCCTGGATCCTGTTCGTCGTGTTCCTGGTGCTGGCGGTGATCTCGATGATCCGCGGCCGACGGGTCTGACCCGCCGCCGCGACGCCGTCGCCAAGGCCCGCCCCCCGGCGGGCCTTTTCGCGTTCCGGGCCGGCGGCCGCGCGCGCGCGCGCCGCTACAATGCCGGCATGGCCGACACCCCGTCCTTTCCGTTCGCCTGGAAGCCGCTCGCCGGGCACCTGCTCGAGCAGGCGCTGAACCGCGCGATCGCGCTCGATCCCGATACCCGCGACGCGCTGCGCGCGCTCGACGGCCGCCACGTCGTCCTGGAGGTCGAGTCGCCGGCGCTGGCGCTGCGGATCGACGTCGAGGGCGGCCGCCTGCGGGTCGGCCCGGCCGGCGGGCCGGAGCCCGATCTCGCGGTGCGGGGCACGCTCGGCGCGCTGATCGGCCAGCTGCCGTTCCTGCAGCGCCGCGGCGCCACCGCGACCGGTCGCGTGCGCATCGCCGGCGACGCCGAGCTCGCGCGGCGCCTGCAGGGCCTGGCGCGCGGTTTCGATCCCGACTGGCAACGCCCGTTCGCGAACGTGTTCGGCGACGTGCTCGGCGTGCAGGTCGCCGAGGCGCTGGCCGGGGCCCTGCGGCGCGCGCGGGTGGCCGGCCGCAATCTCGCCGAGAGCGGCGCCGAGTTCCTGACCGAGGAATCGCGCGATCTGGTCGCGCGCGCCGAGCTGGAGGCGTTCCTGGACGACGTGGACGCGCTGCGCGAGGGCGTGGACCGGCTCGATGCGCGGGTGCGGCGCCTGCGCGCCTCGGCCGCCGCGCGCGGCGGGACGGCGCAGGGACCGGCGCCGTGAGCGCCGCGCTGCGCGCCCTGCGCATCGGCCGCGTCCTGCTCCGCTACCGCCTCGACGAACTGCTGGCCGGAACCCCGGCCGAACGCTGGCTGCGGCTGATGCGGCCGTTCGTGCCGCGCGCGTCGCGCGAGATCGCCGCGCTGCCGCCCGGCGCGCGGCTGCGGCTGGCGCTGGAGGAGCTGGGGCCGATCTTCGTCAAGTTCGGCCAGATCCTCTCGACCCGCCGCGACCTGGTGCCGCCGCCGGTGGCCGAGGAACTGGCCCTGCTGCAGGACCGGGTGGCGCCCTTCGACGGCGAGGACGCGCGCGCGATCGTCGAGCGCGCGCTCGGCCGCGACATCGACGTCGCCTTCGCCCGGTTCGACACCCGGCCGCTGGCCTCCGCCTCGATCGCCCAGGTGCACGCGGCCGCGCTGCACGGGCCCGACGGCGCGCCGGGGCGCGAGGTGGTGGTCAAGGTGCTGCGCCCCGGGGTGGAGGCGCGCATCGCCGCCGACATCGCGCTGCTGCGCCGGGTGGCGGCGCTGGTGGCGCGCACCCATCCCAACGCCGACAAGATCCGCCCGCGCGAGATCGTCGCCGAGATCGAGACCACGCTGGCCGCCGAGCTGGACCTGCAGCGCGAAGGCGCCAACGCCTCGGTGCTGCGGCGCAACTGGAGCGGATCGGCCGAGCTGTACGTGCCGGAGGTGATCTGGAGCCATACCGCCGAGCGCGCGCTGACCCTCGAGCGCGTGCGCGGCATCCCCAGCGACGACATCGCCGCGCTCGATGCCGCCGGCATCGACCGCCGCGCGCTCGCCGCGCGCGGCGTGCGGGTGTTCTACGCGCAGGTCTTCCGCGACAACTTCTTCCACGCCGACGCCCACGCCGGCAACATCTGGGTCGATCCCGACCCGGCGCGCGCGCGCGACCCGCGCTTCATCGCGCTCGACTTCGGCATCGTCGGCCAGCTCTCGCGCCAGGACCAGTACTACCTCGCCGAGAACTTCATGGCGATCTTCAACCGCGACTACCGCCGCATCGCCGAGCTGCACGTGGAGGCGGGCTGGATGCCCGCGCACATCCGCATCGACGAACTGGAAGCGGCCGCGCGCGCGGTCTGCGAGCCCTACTTCACCCGGCCGCTGTCGGAGATCTCGCTGGCCGAGGTGCTGGGCAAGCTGTTCCGCACCGCCCAGCGCTACGAGCTGACGCTGCAGCCGCAGCTGATCCTGCTGCAGAAGACGCTGCTGTCGATCGAGGGGCTCGGCCGGCTGCTCGATCCGCGCATCGACATCTGGGCGGTGGCGCGGCCGGTGCTGGAGGACATCCTGCGCGAGCGCTACAGCCCGCGCCGGCTGGCCGGCGAATTCCGCCGCCGCCTGCCGGAGCTGGCCACGCACGCCCCGGAGATGCCGGCGCTGGTGCACGCCTGGCTGAAGCAGCAGGTCGAGGGCCGCCACGAGCTGCGCATGCGCTCGCAGGACCTCGCCTCGCTCGCCGCCGGCGTGCAGGCGCTGCAGCGGCGGGTGGTCGCGGCGATCCTCTGCGTGGGGCTGCTGATCGCCGCCTCGGTGCTGTACGCGCTGGACGCCGGCGGCCCCGCGCTGGCCGGCGCGCCGGCGGCGGCCTGGGTCGCCGCGCTGGCCGGGCTGTGGGCCGGGCTCGCCGCGTGGCCGCGTCGCGGCCGTTGAATCGCGCGGACGGATGAACGCGCCAGCGGGCGAAGTCCCGGTGCTGTATGCCGACGATGCGCTGGCGGTGGTCGACAAGCCGGCCGGCGTGGCCATGCACGACAGCCGGCTGACCGGCGGCGAGTCCGACTTCCTGGTCGATCGCCTGCGCGCGCAGTTCGGGCGCCCGGTCTTCCTCGCGCACCGGCTCGATCGCGCCACCAGCGGCTGCGTCCTGGTGGCCTTCGACCGCGCGAGCGCGGCGGCGCTGGGCGAGCAACTGATGTCGCGCGAAGTGGACAAGCAGTACCTGGCGGTGTGCCGCGGCTGGCCGGAGCCGGCGTTCGTCGTCGATCACCCGCTCGACGGCGGGCCCGGCAAACCGCAGAAGAAGCCGGCGGTCACCGAGTTCGTGCGCCTGGCCACGCTGGAGCTGCCGGTGCCGGCCGGGGCCTTTCCGACCTCGCGCTACGCGCTGCTGCGCGCGCGCCCGACGACCGGGCGTTTCCGCCAGATCCGCCGCCACCTCAAGCACGCCTCGCACCACCTCATCGGCGATACCAGCCACGGCGACGGCCGCCACAACCGCACGTTCCGCGCGCTGGGTATCCACCGCATGCTGCTGCACGCCGAAGCGCTGGCGTTCCGCCACCCCGGCGACGGCGGGCGGCTGCGGATCGAGGCGCCGCCCACGGGCGAGTTCGCGCGCGCGCTGGCGCTGTTCGAGGCCGGCGGCGCGTAGGCGCGCGAACGCGCCGGCGGTCGGTCACTTCTTCGAGGCGGCCTCGCGCAGGTCCTGCTCCATTTCCTGCAGCATCGGCATCACCAGCCGCTGCACGGCGGCCATGGTGTTCTGCATCAGCTGCGGCATCTTGTCGAGCAGCTTCTGCCCGGCCTCGCTGGAATAGAACGCGATCATCGCGTCCACGTCCTCGCCGGTGAAGGTCTGGGTGTAGATGTCGCGGTAGAGCGGCTGCAGGCGTTCCCACGACAGCGCCTCGCGGATGCGTGCGTTGGTGCGACGGATCTGCTGGTCGATCTGCGCCTTCTGGGCGTCATCGAGCTGCTGGCCGGCGGTGAGCTGGGCGACCATCTGCTGCTGCGAGAGCTCGACCTGCGGCAGGATCGCATCCACCGTCTCGCGCGCGCGCATGACCTCCATCAGCCGGTCCACCTGGGCGGCGGTGGCCTGCTGGGCGAAGGCGGCGGCGGGCGCCAGGACGAGCGCGGCGGCGAGGACGAAACGGTGCAGACGACGGTTCATGACGGCATTCCCTGCGGGCCTGTGGGGCTACGATGTTCGGGGGCGGCCGGCCCGGCGTCAAATCGCGCTCATACGCCCATGTAGCGCCCGGGCCGATGGTTGAACATCAGCACCAGGCTCAGCACCAGCGCGCCCAGCGCCGAGTACAGCACCTGCCGGGGCTCGAACAGCAGCAGCGCGCAGGCCATCAGGGCGGCATCGAAGGCCATCTGCACCTTGCCCGCGCTCCAGCCACGGCTGCGCTGCAGGTACACCGCGAGGATGCCCAGCCCGCCCAGGCTGGCGCGATGGCGGATGAAGAACAGGATCCCCAGCCCGGTCAGCGCGCCGCCGACCACCGCCGCATACAGCGGGCTCATGTGCGCGTAGCCGGCCCAGTCCGGCAGGCGATCGGCGAGCAGGCCGACCGCGGCCACCGCCGCGAAGGTCTTGAGGGTGAACTCCCAGCCCATGCGGCGCAGCGCCAGCCAGTAGAAGGGCAGGTTGACCACGATGAACATGGTGCCGAACGGCCAGCCCAGCGCGTGGTGCAGCATCAGCGCCACGCCGGCCATGCCGCCGATGATCAGCCCGCCGTGCGCGAACACGGCCAGGCCCAGCGAGGCGGTGAGCGTGGCCAGCAGCAGGCCCTGCACGTCCTCGGCCGGCGTGTGGCGATCGCGCGTGCGCGCGGCGGCGGTGCCGGCCGAATCGGGCGGCGGGGTCAGCGGGCCGGACGTGACCGGCGGATGCGCGCCGCCGGCGGGCGCGGTCGCGCCGGACCCGTCGGCGGGCGCCTGGCGGGCCGGGGGCACGGGCGGGCGTGTCATGCGGGTGTCGATGTTGCGGCGCAGCATGATCGCAGGCCGCCGCTGCCACGACAATCCCCGTTCGCCCCCGCCGTCGTCGCCCATGACGTATCCGCCCGCCACCCGCCGCAGGACCGCGCGGTCCGCACGCCCCGCATGAGCGGAGGCGTCCGGGTGGGCGAGGACGAGATCGTCGAGCGCTTCGTGCGCGCGAGCGGTCCCGGCGGGCAGAACGTGAACAAGGTGTCCACCGCGGTGGAGCTGCGCTTCGACATCGCCGGCTCCCCTTCGCTGGACGAGGCCGTGCGCGCGCGCCTGCTCGCGCGCCGCGACCGCCGCGTCACCGACGCCGGGGTATTGGTGATCAACGCACAGCGCTACCGGACCCAGGAACGCAACCGCGAGGACGCACGCGCCCGCCTGCAGGCGTTCCTGGACGCGGGCCTGCACGCGCCCGCGCCGCGCATCGCCACCCGGCCTTCCCGCGCGGCCAAGCGGCGCCGGCTCGACGAGAAGCGCGTGCGCGGCGACGTCAAGCGCGGCCGCGGCCGCCGCGACTGGAGCGAATGACCTTGCAGTACCCACCCGAACCCGAACGCCGCGACGACATCCTCATCCCGCTGCCGCCCAGCGCGCCGCGGGTGAAGCCCAACCGCTTTACCCGCTGGCTCGGCCGCACGATCCTGCGGCTCGGGGGCTGGCGCATGGTCGGCGAGTTCCCGGACATCCCGAAGCTGGTGCTGATCGGCGCGCCGCACTCGTCCAACTGGGACGGGCTGTGGGCCTTCAGCGCCAAGGCCGCGATCGGCCTGGACCTGCGCATCCTGGGCAAGGATTCGCTGTTCCGGGTGCCGGGGCTGGGCTTCCTGCTGCGCAGGCTGGGCGTGATCCCGGTGGACCGCGCCAAGGCCAGCGGCGTGATCGAGCAGGCCGCGCAGCTCATCCGCAGCCACGACCGGCTCTGGTACGCCCTGGCGCCGGAAGGCACCCGCGCGCGCGTGGAGCGCTGGAAGTCCGGCTTCTGGAAGATCGCCAAGGCCGCCGACGTGCCGGTGCTGCGCATGTACTTCCACTATCCCGACCGCATCATCGGCATCGGCCCGCTGTTCTACCCCAGCGACGACATGGCCGCCGACATGGCCGAACTGCGCGCCTGGTACCGCCCGTGGATGGGCAAGAACCGCGGGACGGTATGAAGAGAGCGACCGCATCCACGCGCGCGGCGCTGATCCTGGCTGCGATCGCGCTGGCCGTTTGCGCCGCCTGGTGGTGGACGCGGCCAGGCGCCGACGCCGCCGGCAGGCCCAGGGCCGCCGATGCCGGGGCGGCCGCAGCCCCGGCGGCGCTGCCGCGTTCGCAGGCCGGTGGCGCCGCACCACGGTCGTGGCCCGACCTGCCGCCGCTGGAACGGCCGCTGCGGCTGGCGGCGGACGAACTGCGCGCACGCGCGGATGCGGGCGATCCGCTGGCGGCCTGCCGGCTGGTCGCCGAGGCGGATCATTGCGACCAGGCGCGAGAGTTGGTGCAGCATCTGCGGCGTGCCCTGGACCAGGCCGAGCGGATGGCCGCGCACCGCACGGAGGATGGCGAGACGGACGCCGAAATGCCCAAGCGCATTCGCGCCGCGCTGGCCGAGCGGGAACAGGCGCTGGCGCATTGCGCGGACGTGGCGCCCCCGCCGCCCGCCGAACGCGTGCGCTATGCGCGGCAGGCGGCGCTGGCGGGCCATCTCCCCTCGATGCGGCATTACGCGATCGGCCATGCGTTCCGCGTACGCGAGATCATGGCCGTGCTGCCGCAGCTCGAGATCTACCGGCGGGAGGCGGAGGTCATGGCGCGTCGCGCGGCGGCGGCGGGCGACCTGGAGTCGGCAGCCGCGCTCGCCGCCGGGTACCTGGGCGGCCTGCCGGGGCAGGGGCCATTCCCGACGTTGCTGGAGCAGACCCTGCCCGAGGATCCGGGGCGGGCGCTGGCCTGGGCGCAGGCCGCGCTGGCGCACCCGGCGATGGCCGCGCTTCCGGAGCCGCATCCGCTGCGCGTCCGCCTCGACGAGATCCTCGCCGAGGCGACCGACCGGCTGCCGCCGGGCGCGCGCATTCCGGAGCCCGCCGCGATGGCATCCGTACCGGACGGGAGGGCCTCCGGCCGCATCGCGTCGATCCACCACGGCCTCACCCGCGAGGCCTGCAGCGAGCGGGCGTTCGTCGCGCCGTGATGCGACCGCGTTCGTCAGCTCGGCGGTCGGTTAGCTGGCCACGCGCTGAAGCGGGCGGCGCGCGCAAGGCGCGCGCCGCTCCTGTAGAGCTCAGGGCACGATGCAGCCGCAGTTCCGATAGCAGGTGAACTCGCGACACAGGGTGTCATCGGGGGCGCATCCCGTCTGGCAGGTGCGCACGCATCCTGAGTCGCACTCGGCCGCCTGGGCCGCAGGGCCTGTAGCGATCGCAGTGAACGCCGCACTCAGCGAGAACAGCGCGGCGCCTGCGAGGGAAAGATAGAACCGCTTCATCCTGGTCATGGTCATCTTCCTGTAGGCCTCCTCATTGAGGCGCGTGCGACGTTAGTACGTCGCTCTCAGACGCGCACCTTGCAGCGCAGCGGGCGCTCAATGCGCGACCTGGAGATCGCCCGCTAACTCGTCCATGCGCGCGGGATCGAAACCCTGGATCCTGTGGGTCGCGGTAACCATGAAGGGCGTCATGCGCGCGTCCATGGCCTTGGCTTCCCGCCACGGGGCGTTGGATTCCTCTATCACCCGTTCCTCGAAATCCACGCCGTGACGGGTCAGCCAATCGCGCGCGTGCGCGCTGGCAACACAGGCCGGTTGCGAGTACAGGATCATCGCGTGGCGCGAGCCTTCCATCAGTCGCCGGTTGTCCGCCGCCTCGACGACCATGCCCTCCGGCGAGGGAGACGGCGCGCTGCCGCGGGATACGAGCATGCGGCCGGTGAGCGCGCCCAGCCCGACGCAGGCGAGCGCGAACAGCGCGAGGAGCAGTCGAGTGCGTCCGCGCCGCGTCCGGTGTCCGTCCATGGATTTTTCCCCTTCGATTGTCCGATGTGGCTACCTTAGCCGCCGACGTGTGCCCGCGCATGCTGCGCCGCGGCTTCAGCGCTCCGAGTGCCCGCTGTCGTAGTAGTCGCGGCGGGTGAACAGCCCCGGCTTGATCAGCTCGACGAAGGCGCGCGCCTGCGGGGAGAGGTACTTGCCCTTGCGCACGACCACGCCGTAGCTGCGCTGCGGGAACCATCGCGCCAGCGAACGCGCGGCCAGGCGTTCGCGGTCGGCCTCGCCCAGGCAGATGGCGGTGACGATGCTGATGCCCATGCCCATCGCCACGTACTGCTTGATCACCTCCCAGCCGCCGACCTCCAGGGCGACGGTGTAGGGCACGCGGTGCTGGTGGAACACCGCGTCCACCAGCCGGTAGGTGGTCAGCCGCCGCGGTGGCAGGATCAGGCCGTAGGGCGAGAGATCCTCCAGCTGTAGCGTGGGCTTGCGGGCCAGCGGGTGGTCCGGCGCCGCGATCAGCATCGGGTCGAAACGGTAGACCGGCGCGTAGTCGAGGTCGGAAGGCACCTCCAGCATCGAGCCGACGGCGAGATCGACGGCGTCGGAGCGCAGCAGGTCGAGGCCGCCGGCGCCGGTGACGTTGTCCAGGCTCAGCCGCACTTCCGGTTGCGCGCGGCGGTAGGCGTCCACGATCGGCGGCAGCAGGTGCAGGATCGTCGAGGCGCCGGCGGCGATGCGCAGCTCGCCGCCGTCCATGCCGCGCAACTGGTTCTGGAACGCCGCGGGCAGCGCGTCCAGCGCCTCGACCAGCGGCCGCGCCAGTTCGTAGAGCGCCTCGCCTTCGCGGGTCGGCAGCAGCCGGCGCCCGCTGCGCTCGAGCAGGCGCACGCCGAGGTCGCGTTCCAGCGCCTGCAATTGCAGCGTTACCGCGGGCTGGCTCAGGAACAACGTCTCGGCGGCGCGCGAAACCGAGCCCAGGCGGGCCACCTGGCAGAACGCGCGCAGGGGCTTCAGGCGGTCGCCCTTGTACGCAAAGCGGGGCGCAGGTGCCTGTTTCCTGGGCAAATTCGACTCCTTATGAGCTGAACTTATAGGTCGGATTGATAAAACTGGCTTGATCAATACTGTACCCCGGCGGATGTTGGGTACACCCCCCACAGCCCATGGAGTGCCTTCCATGTCCGCAGTCCTCAAGCCCGCCCCCGAAGCCGTCCACTGTCCCGCCGGGGCGCCGGACGACGTGCTCGGCGCGCCGGTCCTGGCCCTGCTGACCGACCTGCACCGCCGCTTCGAGCCTCGCCGGCAGTCGCTGCTGGCGGCCCGCGAGGCGCGACAGGCCCGCTTCGATGCCGGCGAGCTGCCCGACTTCCGCGCTGACACCCGTGCCATCCGCGAGTCCGAGTGGCGGGTGGCGCCGCTGCCGGCGGCGCTGCAGGACCGCCGGGTGGAGATCACCGGCCCGGTCGATCCGAAGATGGTCATCAACGCGCTGAACTCCGGCGCCAACTGCTACATGGCCGACTTCGAGGACTCCACCGCGCCGACCTGGCCGAACCTGATCGCCGGCCAGCGCGCGCTGCGCGACGCGGTGGCCGGCACGCTGACCTTCGAAGGCGCCGGCGGCAAGCGCTACGCGCTGCGCCCGGAGGCGGAACGCGCGGTGCTGATCGTGCGCCCGCGCGGCTGGCACCTCGACGAGAAGCACGTGCTGATCGACGGCGTGCGCCTGTCCGGCGCGCTGTTCGACGCGGCGGTGTTCGCCTTTCACAACGGCAAGGCGCTGGCCGCCCGCGACCGCGGCCCGTACCTGTACCTGCCCAAGCTGCAGTCGATGGAGGAGGCGCAGCTGTGGGACGAGGTGCTGGCGGCGCTGGAAAAGGCGCTTGGGCTGGCCGCCGGCACGATCAAGGTCACGGTGCTGATCGAGACGCTGCCGGCGGCGTTCGAGATGGACGAGATCCTCTACGCGCTGCGCTCGCGCGTCGCCGGCCTGAACTGCGGGCGCTGGGACTACATCTTCTCCTACATCAAGACCTTCCGCCGCCACCGCGACCGCGTGCTGCCCGAGCGCGGCCAGGTCACGATGACCCAGCCGTTCCTGAGGGCCTACTCGGAGCTGCTGATCCAGACCTGCCACCGCCGCGGCGCGCACGCGATGGGCGGCATGGCCGCGCAGATCCCGATCGCCGGCGACGCCGCCGCCAACGAGGAGGCGATGGCGCGCGTGCGCGCCGACAAGCTGCGCGAGGTGACCGCCGGTCACGACGGCACCTGGGTCGCGCACCCGGCGCTGATCCCGCTGGCGCGCGCGATCTTCGACGAGCGCATGCCGACGCCCCACCAGCAGCACGTGGGCCGCGAGGACGTGCTGGTCGGCCGCGACGAGCTGATCGCGCCGCCGCTGGGCTCGATCGGCCGCAAGGGCTTCGAGAACAACGTCGAGGTCTGCGTGCGCTACCTCGCCGCCTGGCTTTCGGGCAATGGTTGCGTGCCCATCCACGGAATGATGGAGGACGCCGCCACCGCCGAGATCGCGCGCGCGCAGCTGTGGCAATGGCTGCACCACGCCGACGCGCCGGGCAGCGAGCCGCTGTGCCTGGACGACGGCACCCCGGTCGATTTCGTGCTGTTCGAGGCGGTGCTGCTGGGCCTGCCCTCGCGGCTGGCGCGCGAGCGCCCGCCGGGCCTGGACCGCGTGCCGGAGGCGATCGGCGTACTCGAGCGCCTCACCCGTGCCGACGTGCTGGCCGACTTCCTGACCCTGCCCGCCTACGAACGCATCGACTGACCCGCCCCCAGCGGGGCGCTTTCCCTTCCTCCACGGAGACACGCCATGAGCCGGACCCCACTGCCGACCGCCGCCGAGATCGAACGCGACTGGAACACCCACCCGCGCTGGCACGGCGTCGCCCGCCCCTACACCGCCGAGGACGTCGTGCGCCTGCGCGGCACCGTCGCGGTGGAGCATTCCCTGGCGCGCCTGGGCGCCGAGAAGCTGTGGAATTCGCTGCAGACCGAGGACTTCGTCAACGCGCTGGGCGCGCTGACCGGCAACCAGGCCATGCAGCAGGTCAAGGCCGGGCTGAAGGCGATCTACCTATCGGGCTGGCAGGTGGCCGCCGACGCCAACCTCGCCGGCGAGATGTATCCCGACCAGTCGCTGTACCCGGCCAACTCGGTGCCGCAGGTGGTGCGCCGGATCAACAACACCCTGCTGCGCGCCGACCAGCTGCACCACGCCGAGGGCGACGACAGCATCGACTTCCTGCAGCCGATCGTCGCCGACGCCGAGGCCGGCTTCGGCGGCGTGCTCAACGCCTTCGAGCTGATGAAGGGCATGATCGAGGCCGGCGCGGCCGGCGTGCATTTCGAGGACCAGTTGGCCTCGGTGAAGAAGTGCGGCCACATGGGCGGCAAGGTGCTGGTGCCGACCAAGGAGGCGATCGACAAGCTGGTCGCCGCGCGCCTGGCCGCCGACGTGTGCGGGGTGCCAACGATCCTGATCGCGCGCACCGACGCCGAGGCCGCCGACCTGCTGACCTCCGACGTGGACGACAACGACCGGCCGTTCTGCACCGGCGAACGCACCGCGGAAGGCTTCTACAAGACCCGCAAGGGCCTGGACCAGGCGATCAGCCGCGGCCTGGCCTACGCGCCCTACGCCGACCTGGTGTGGTGCGAGACCGGCAAGCCGGACCTGGCGTTCGCGCGCAAGTTCGCCGAGGCGATCCATGCCAAGTATCCCGGCAAGCTGCTGGCCTACAACTGCTCGCCGAGCTTCAACTGGAAGAAGAACCTGGACGACGCCACGATCGCGAAGTTCCAGAGGGAGATCGCGGCCTACGGCTACAAGTTCCAGTTCATCACCCTGGCCGGCTTCCACGCGCTGAACTACTCCATGTTCAACCTGGCCCACGGCTATGCGCGGCGGCAGATGAGCGCGTTCGTGGAGCTGCAGGAGGCCGAGTTCGCGGCCGCGGACAAGGGCTTCACCGCGGTGCGCCACCAGCGCGAGGTGGGTACCGGCTACTTCGACACGGTGACGCAGACGATCCAGCGCGGCCAGTCCTCGACCACCGCGCTGACCGGCTCCACCGAGGAGGAGCAGTTCCAGGGCCGCGCCGCGGCCTGAGCGCGGCGATGTCCGGGAGGGGCGCGGCTGGCGCCGCCGCAGGGATGGGCGGCGCCGGACGCGATACGGGCCCTCAGTCGCGTGCCGAGGGCGTGCGCGCCGCCGGCGCCGCTCAGGCCGCTGCGGCGGGCTCGGCGGTGCCGAAACCGCGATAGGCCAGGGCTTCGGTCAGGTGCGCGGTGCCGATCGCCTCGCGACCGTCGAGATCGGCGATGGTGCGGGCCACGCGCAGGCAGCGGTGCATGGCGCGCGCCGAGAGCTGCAGCGATTCGACCGCGCGCTCCAGCAGGGCCTGGTCGGCGGCCTGGAGCCGGCAAGACGCCAGGGTGGCCGCCTGGTCCAGGCGCGCGTTGCAGCGGCCGGCGCGCGCGAGCTGCCGGTCGCGCGCGGCTTCCACGCGCCGGCGGATCGCCGCGCTCGCCTCGCCGGGCGGCGCGTCGGGACGCAGTTCGGATGCGGGCAGTCGCGGGATCTCGAGTTGCAGGTCGATGCGGTCCAGCAGCGGCCCCGAGATGCGCGCGCGATAGCGGCGGATCGCATCGGGCGGGCAGCGGCAGCGCCCGGACGGATCGCCGGCCCAACCGCAAGGGCAGGGGTTCATCGCCGCCACCAGCTGGAAGCGGGCCGGGAACTCGACCTGGCGTGCGGCGCGCGAGATCGTCACCACGCCCGATTCCAGCGGCTCGCGCAGCACTTCCAGCGCGCGGCGCTCCCATTCCGGCAATTCGTCGAGGAACAGCACGCCGTGATGCGCCAGCGAGATCTCGCCGGGGCGCGGCTCGCTGCCGCCGCCCACCAGCGCCACCGCGCTGGCGGTGTGGTGCGGGGCGCGGAAGGGGCGCACGCGCCAGCGCGCGGGATCGAGCCCGCGGCCGCTCACCGAGGCCACGGCGGCCGCTTCCAGCGCTTCGTCCTCGGCCGGCGCGGGCAGCAACCCGGGCAGGCGCGAGGCCAGCAGGGTCTTGCCGCAGCCGGGCGGGCCCACCAGCAGCAGATGGTGACCGCCGGCGGCGGCGATCTCCAGTGCGCGCCGGGCGCGGTGCTGGCCGCGGACGTCGTGCATGTCCGGCACTGCGGCGGCCGCGGCGCGCGGGGCGACGCCCGGCGGCAGCGCCTTGCGCCCGTGCAGCATCGCGCAGACCTCCAGCAGGGTGCGCGCCGCCAGCACCTCCACCCGGTGCGCCAGCGCGGCCTCCGGCGCGTTGGCCGCGGGCACGACCATCCGTCGCCCGGCGCCGGCAGCCGCCAGCGCGGCGGGCAGCGCGCCGTCCACCGGGCGCAGTTCGCCGGTCAGGCCCAGTTCGCCGAGGAACTCGGTGTCGCGCAGCGGTTCGGCGGGGATCTGGCCGCTGGCGGCGAGGATGCCCAGGGCGATCGGCAGGTCGAAGCGGCCGCCGTGCTTGGGCAGGTCCGCCGGCGCCAGGTTGACGGTGATGCGGCGCGCCGGGAACTCGAACTGCGCGCACTGGATCGCCGCGCGCACCCGGTCCTTGGCTTCGCGTACGGCCGCCTCAGGGAGGCCGACGATGGACATGGAGGGCAGGCCGCCGGCGAGGTGGACCTCGACCTGCACCGCAGGCGCGGTCACCCCGGCACGCGCGCGTCCATGCACGAGTGCGAGCCCCATGACGGAAAACGCGTCAGTGGGCGGACGCTTCCGGCTGGCCGCCGCGGGCCAGTTCGGCCTCCAGCCACTGCACGGCCTGCTCCAGCGCCTCGAGTTTCTCGCGGGTGCGCAGCAGCACCGCGCGCTGCACCTCGAATTCCTCGCGGGTGACCAGATCGAGCTTGCCGAGGCCCGACTGCAGGACCGCCTTGAAGTTCTCCTGGATCTCGTCGCGGCTGTCGCGCAGCGAAGCGGGGACCAGGCCGCTGAGGCGGCGGGCGAGTTCGTCGATGTGGGTGAGGTCGATCATGGGGGAGTCTCCGGGTTCGATCCCAGCATGCCCGGAAGCGGACGCGAGCGCCGTCGGGGCGAAACGCGACGTGCCGTAGGAATAATCCGAACGCTCGGGATCGATGGGGCGTCGCATTGTAACGGCCGTCGCGCGGAGGGGCGGTGCGCTATGCTGCGGCCGGTTCCGATGGAGATCGCGTGATGAAGATGGTCGTGGCGATCATCAAGCCCTTCAAACTCGACGACGTGCGCGAAGCGCTGGCCGACGCCGGCGTGACCGGCATGACCGTCACCGAGGTCAAGGGCTTCGGCCGCCAGAAGGGGCACACCGAGCTCTACCGCGGCGCGGAGTACGTGGTCGATTTCCTGCCCAAGCTGAAGATCGAGATCGCGGTGGCCGACGACCAGGCCGACGGCGTGGTCGAGGCGATCCTGAAGGCGGCCAGCACCGGCAAGATCGGCGACGGCAAGGTGTTCGTGCACGCCCTGGAGCGGGCGATCCGCATCCGCACGGGCGAGCTGGATACCGATGCGCTGTAGCGGCCGCCGCGCGCGGGCGCGGCGCCGCTGAGGACTTCAGTCCAGCCCGGCCGCGACGAACGGCGGCAGCGCCTGCGCGCCGCGGTGCACGTCGGCGCTGTAGTAGCGGGTCTCGAACGCCTTGGCGCGCGCGTCGGCCTCGCGGAAATCGAAGCCGCCGGACTTGCGCGCCAGCGTGCACGACCACCAGCCGGTCGGGTAGCAGGGTTGCGGGAACGGCAGGGTCTGGAATGCGGCAAAGCCTGCCGCGCGCATCTCCGCGCGCATCTCGGCGATCAGGTCCAGCAGCGCCAGCGGCGATTCCGACTGCTGCACCAGCAGGCCGTCGGCCTTCAGCGCGCGGAAGCAGGAGGCGTAGAAGGCGCGGTTGAACAGCCCTTCGGCGGGGCCGACCGGATCGGTCGAGTCGACGATGACCAGGTCGAGGCTGTCGGCGGGCGCGTTGGCCATGTAGGCGACGCCGTCGTCGAACAGCAACTCGGCGCGCGGGTCGCCGTTGGATTCGCACAGCTCCGGGAAGTGCTTCTCCGACATCCGCGTGACCTGCTCGTCGATGTCGCACTGCACCGCGCGTTCCACGCCGGGGTGCTTGAGCACCTCGCGCAGGGTGCCGCAGTCGCCGCCGCCGATGATGACCACGCGCTTCGGGTCGGGATGGGTGAACAGCGCCGGGTGCGACATCATCTCGTGGTAGAGGAAGTTGTCGCGCGAGGTCAGCATGACCGCGCCGTCGATCAGCATCAGCCGGCCCCAGTCGGTGGTCTGGTAGATCTCGATCTTCTGGAACGGCGACTGCACCTCGTCGAGCTTGCGCTCGATGCGGAAGCCGATGGACGAGCCGGTGCGCTCGAACGTCTCGTGGATCCAGTTGGCGGTCATGCGGGCGGTCTCGTGGCGGGCGGAGGAGCGGCGGACGTGGAGCGGCTGGCCGCGGCGGGGGGCGCATTGTAGCGAAGCGCCGCGGCGCCGGGCCGTCTACGATAGACGGTGGGGATGACGGAACGGGGGCGGACATGGCGTCGGTGCAGGCGTATCGGGAGCTGGTGGAGCGGCTGGAGGCGCAGGCGCGCGAGGCGCCCGGGCGCTACCGGGCCAAGGTGGCGCTGCTGGCGGCGCTGGGGTTCGCGGTGCTGGGCGGCGCGCTGCTGGCCGCGTTCGGCATGTCCGCGGGGCTGGTGCTGGCGCTGCTGGCGATCAGCCCGCTGCTGCTGCTCAAGCTGGCCAAGCTGGTGTGGATCCCGGTCGCGCTGGGCTGGCTGCTGCTGCGCGCGCTGTGGGTACGTTGTCGCCGCCGGAGGGTCACCGCCTGCGGGCGCACGAGGCGCCGCTGCTGCAGGCCGAGATCGAGCGCTTGCGCGCGCGCACGCGCGCGCCGCGGTTGGCCGGCATCGTCATCGACGGCGAGTTCAACGCCGCCGCGGCCAGCGTGCCGCGGGCGATGGGTCTGCTCGGCCACCGCCACTACCTGGTGCTGGGCCTGCCGCTGATGCAATCGCTCGGGCGCGAGCAGTTCGCCGCGGTGGTGGCCCACGAGTTCGGGCACTTCGGCGGCGGCGATGCCCGCTTCTCCGGCTGGATCTATCGGGTACGCACGAGCTGGTACCGCCTGCTGGACGCGCTCGCCGCGCAGCGATCGGGCCTCAACGCGGCGTTCGTGAAGTTCTTCGGCTGGTACGCGCCCTATTTCGACGCCTACAGCTTCGCGCTGGCGCGCGCCGCCGAGTACCGCGCCGATGCCGAGGCCGCGAAGGCGGTCGGGCCGCGCGTGGTCGGCGAAGCGCTGGTGCGTTGCGAGCTGGGCGCGCTGCGGCTGCAGCGGGAGTTCTGGCCGGCGCTGGAGCGTTCGATCCCGGAGCGCGCCGCGCCGCCGCCGGGGCTCTACCGCGACATGGCCGCCAGCCTGCGCGATGCGGGCGATCCGGCCTGGCTGCCGCAGCTGCTCGCGCGCGCCGCCGACTACGAGGACACCCATCCCACGCTCGCGCAGCGCCTGGCGGCGCTGGGGGTGGAGCCGGGCGCGGCGCCGGCGCCGGCGCAGAGCGCGGCCGAGGCGCTGCTCGGCGACCTGCTGCCGGCGCTGGAGGCGCGCTTCAGCGAGGACTGGCGGCAGGGCGTGGCCCCGGTGTGGGAGGAGCGTCATCGCCAACACGCGCAGGACGTCGCGCGGCTGGAGGCGCTGGAAGGGGCGACGTCGCGCACCGCCGACGAGGCGGTCGAATTCGCCCGCCTGAGCGCAGCGCTGCGCCCGGAGGCCGACGCGCTGGCGCTGTTCCGGGCGGCGCTGGCGCGCGCGCCCGACCGCGCCGACGCCCACGGCCAGCTCGGCGCGCTGCTGCTCGAGCGCGGCGACGCGACCGGCATCGGGCACCTGAAGGAAGCCATGCGGCTGGACCCGGGCTGTACGGAACTTGCGCTGCATCACCTGGAGCTGCATTACCGTCGCGTCGGCGACGATGCGGGGCTGGACGAGGTGCGCGCGCGTTGGGCCCGGCTGGACGCCGAGCGCGCGCGCTCGGCGCATGCGCGCGGCGTGCTGACCCTGCGCGACGCGTTCCTGCCGCACGGGCTCGATGCGGCGCAGCTCGCGGCGCTTGAGGCGGCGCTGGCCGGCGTGGGCGGGATCGGCGCGGCCTGGGTGGCGCGCAAGCGCATCGACGCCGATCCCGACGGCCTGCCGCACTTCGTGCTGCTGCTGAAGTGGCGCGGCCTGGTGGCGCGCGAGTCCGCGAAGCTGCAGGCGGTCGCCGACGCGCTGGCGCTGCCCGGTTCGTTCGTCGTGGTCACCGGCAGCGGCCGCCGCATCGTGGCGCGGCGGGTGAAGAAGGCCGCGGGCGAGCCGTTGCGGCCGGGGCGCTAGAATCTACCGCCCCCGCCGTCTTCCCGGATCCGCCCATGACCGCCTGGTCCATCGACCAAGCCCGCAAGACCTATTCGATCCCGCACTGGTCGGAAGGCTATTTCGACGTCGACGCGGCCGGCCGCGTGCTGGTGCGGCCGGCCGGCGCCGGCGGCGCCGCGCTGGCGCTGCCGGAGGTGGTGGACGCGGCGCTCGCGCAGGGCGCGAGCCTGCCGCTGCTGCTGCGCTTTCCGCAGATCCTGGGCGAGCGCCTGCGCCAGCTGCAGGCCGCGTTCGCGCAGGCGCAGGCCGACTGGGACTACGCCGGCGGCTATACCGCGGTCTATCCGATCAAGGTCAACCAGCACGCCGCGGTCGCCGGCACGCTGGCCGCCCACCACGGCGAGGGTTTCGGCCTGGAAGCCGGCAGCAAGCCCGAGCTGATGGCGGTGCTGGCGCTCAGCCGGCCCGGCGGCGTGGTGGTGTGCAACGGCTACAAGGACCGCGAGTACATCCGGCTGGCGCTGATCGGGCGCAAGCTGGGCCTGCAGACCTTCATCGTCATCGAGAAGCCGTCGGAGCTGCCGCTGGTGATGGAGGAGGCGGCCGCGCTGGGCGTGGAGCCGGTGCTCGGCGTGCGCATGCGGCTGGCCTCGCTGGGGTCGGGCAAGTGGCAGAACTCCGGCGGCGACAAGGCCAAGTTCGGGCTGTCGCCGCGGCAGCTGCTCGACCTGTGGAAGTCCCTGCGCGACGCCGGCCGCAGCGGCTGCCTGCAGCTGCTGCACTTCCACATGGGCTCGCAGATTTCCAACGTGCGCGACATCGCCAGCGGCATGCGCGAGGCCACGCGCTACTTCGTGGAGCTGTCCAGGCTCGGCGCGCGCATCGACTACGTGGACGTGGGTGGCGGGCTGGGCATCGACTACGAGGGTACCCGCTCGCGCAGCTACAACTCGGTCAACTACGGCATGCGCCAGTACGCCGGCAGCATCGTGCAGCCGCTGGCGCAGGCCTGCGCCGAGCACGGCCTGGCGCCGCCGCGCATCTTCACCGAATGCGGGCGCGCGATGACCGCGCACCATGCGGTGCTGGTGGCCAACGTGTCGGAGGTGGAGCGGGCGCCGGAAGGGCGCGTGCCCGATCCGCACGACGACGAGCCGGCGGTGATCCGCCACCTGCGCGACATCCATGCCGAGCTGGCCGAGCGCCCCGCGGTGGAGCTGTTCCACGAGGCGCAGCACCACCATGCCGAAGGCCTGGCGATGTACGCGCTGGGCCAGCTCGACCTGGTGCACCGCGCGCGCATCGACGATCTGTTCTACGCCATCGCCCACGCGGTGAAGGCGCGGCTGACCTACGACGAGAAGAGCCATCGCCCGCTGCTCGACGAGCTCAACGAGCGGCTGGTGGACAAGTACTTCGTCAACTTCAGCATCTTCGAGTCGATGCCGGACGTGTGGGCGATCGACCAGGTGTTCCCGATCGTGCCGATCGAGCGGCTGGACGAGGCGCCGGCGCGCCGCGGCATCATCGCCGACCTCACCTGCGATTCCGACGGCCAGATCGATACCTACGTGGAGAACGAGGACCTCGACAGCTCGCTGCCGCTGCATCCGCTGCGGCCCGGCGAGGCCTACCGGCTCGGCTTCTTCCTCGTCGGCGCCTACCAGGAGATCCTGGGCGACATCCACAACCTGTTCGGCGATACCGACGCGGTCGAGGTGCGCGCCGGGGACGGCGGCTTCTCGATCCAGCAGCAGCGGCGCGGCGACACCACCGACGTGATGCTCGACTACGTCGGCTACCGCCTCGACGACCTGCGCGCGGCCTACGACGCGCGGATCGAGGCCGCGGGCCTGCCGGGCGAGGAAGCCGCGCGCCTGCGCGAGGCGCTGGAGGCGGGGCTGACCGGCTACACCTACCTCGACGACTCGCCGCCGGGCTGAGCGGCCCGCCTCAGTACAGGTTCTTCTTGTAGTCCCGGTCCAGGCTGCGGCGCAGCAGCCCGGGCACGGCAGTCGCGGCGCGCGCCATGCCGGCCTGCAGGCCGCGCTCGCGGCTGAGGCCGACGTGCGCCCTGAAGATCTCGGCGGGGTCCAGCCGCGCGGTGGTGGGCCGCAGCGGCCACAGCCGCGCGCGGGCGAGCGCGGGGCTGGCGAAGGCGCGCAGGCGCGGCTCGTCGAGGCGGGTCGCCAGCTTCGGCGTCTTGCCGTCCACCGCGAACGGCGCGCACGCGTCCGCGTCCGCGCACAGCCGCGCGATGCCCGCCAGGTGCACGACGTCGTGCGAGCCCGGCACCAGCGCCAGCGCCGCCACCCGCGGCTGCGCCAGGATGTTGCGGAAGCTGTCCACCCGCCGGTTGCCGGGGCGGTCCGGAAACCAGGCCGCGCCGTCGCGCAGGCGCAGCAGCGCGCCCGCGGGATCGCCCTTGGGGCTGAGGTCGGCGCGTCCGCTGGCGTCGAGCGTGCCCAGGGCGAGGAAGCGGCTGGCCTCCAGCCGGGTGGCCGGATCGGCCGGCGGCGCCTCGCCGGCCGGCGAGGCGGCCCAGAAGCCGGAGCGGATCAGGGCCTTGGCGCAATGCAGGTAGCACTCCTCGACCTCGATCGCGATGCGGCCGCCGGCCACGGCGCCGACCCGGCCGTTGACGCGCAGCGTCTCGCCGAGGCCGGGGACGAGGAACAGCGTGCCGACGCCGGCGCCCTCGCGCGCCAGGGTAGGGTCGTCGAGCGCCTCCGCCGGCCAGGCCAGGCGGCGCTCGCCTTCCGCGTGGGCGAATCCCGCCGCCCCGCCGGCGGCGGTGACCGCGAGGCCGGCCGCGTCGCCGAAGACCGCGAACGCGCAGGGCGAGGCGGCGATCCAGTCGATCGCGTGGCGGTCGAGGTGGTCGATGACCTTCAGGTCGCGCGGGCCCGGCAGGCGGCCGACGCAGGCTTCCAGTTGCTCGGGATCGGTGACGTAGCCGCTCATGATCGGCGCTCCGGGTCGAAGACGGAACGGCGTGGCGGCGGCTGGCCGGGCGCGGGAGAGACGCGCCGGTCGCATTGTAGGCGCGCATGGCCGAGCGCGCACGGCGCCCGCGGCGCTCACTCGTCGCGCGCGACCTGGAAGCCGGCGAAGGACTGGCTGACCGGCATGATCTCCAGCCGGTTGATGTTGAGGTGCGGCGGCAGCGTGGCGACGTGGAAGATCTGCTCGGCGATGTCCTCGGCGGTCATCGGCCGGGCGCCGCGGTAGAGCGCGTCCGAGGCGGTGCGGTCGCCGTGGGTGCGCACCAGGGTGAACTCGGTCTCGGCCATGCCCGGCTCGATCGCGGTCACGCGCACGCCGGTGCCGTGCAGGTCGGCGCGCAGGCCCAGCGAGAACTGGCTGACGAAGGCCTTGGTGCCGCCGTAGACGTTGCCGCCCGGGTAGGGGTAGACGCCGGCCACGGAGCTGACGTTGACGATGACGCCGCGACGCGCGATCAGCACCGGCAGCAGCCGGTGGGTCAGCGTGGCCAGCGCGGCGACGTTGGTGTCGATCATCGTGCGCCAGTCCTCCAGGCTCGCGCGCTGCGCCGGCGCGGTGCCGAGGGCGAGGCCGGCGTTGTTGACCAGCACGTCGATGTCGCGGAAGCCGTCCGGCAGCGCGTCGATCGCCGCGGCCATGGCGTCCGCGTCGCGGACGTCGAACGCGGCCGCGTGCACGCGCTCGGCGCCGTGCGCATCGACCAGCGCCTGCAGGCGCTCGGCGCGCCGTCCGCAGGCCACCACGCGCCAGCCGGCGCTCGCGAAGCGGTCGGCGGTGGCGCGGCCGAAGCCGGAGGTGGCGCCGGTGACGAGGAGGGTGGAGGTCATGGGGTGTCGTCCTGTGCTGCGCGGGCACGCGCGCGCAGCGCGTCCAGCATGTCGTGGGAGATCTCGCGCCGGGCGACTACCCGGCCGGCGTCGATGTCGAGGAGCAGGTAGCGCGGATAGCGCGCGGAATACCCGGCGTGGTCGTCGCCGCCGCGCTCGCCCAGCGGCACGAGCAGTTGGCCGCTGTACCAGCGCGCGGCCACCGGCGCCCGCTCGCCCGGGAAGAACGCGTCCAGGGGCACCTCGGGCGGGTTCCGGCCGCAGGCGCCGGCGACCAGCCGCTGCAGCCGCAGCTCGCCGTCCTCGATCGCCCACCAGGCCTTGTAGCCGCGCCAGTTGGCCGTGCAGGCGCCGAGCGCCGGTGCGAACAGGCGCCGGAAGGTCGCCCAGTGCGCGGGCTGGTCCAGCAGCGCGCCGAACGGCTCGGCGTGCAGCGGCCGCGCCTGTCCATCCACGACGAGAGTGTCCGGGATCTGCTCGGTGGCGGCGGCGAGGGGCGTCAGGCCCAGGCCGAGCAGCGCCGACAGGAGCAGGCCTGCGCGGGAGCGGCGATGTGCGCGGTGCCGACGGCGTTCCATCCGATCTGCATGCGGTGACCGGCGCATAGCTTAGCGCGCGGGCCATGCGCCATCGCCCGCACGGGGCGAGACGGTGGCAGGGCGCGCTATTGCACCTTGATCGGCAGCGCGGGCAGGCCGCCGTTGTCGAGCTTCTGCTTGGCGTCGGCCAGCTCGGTGGCGCTGCCGTAGGGCCCCATGCGCACGCGGTACACGGTACGCCCGTTGGCGTTGCCCGATTCCACCCGCGCCGACAGCCCGAGCAGGGCGATCCGCGCCTTGAGCGCTTCGGCGTCGCCCGAGGCGCTGAAGGAGCCGGCCTGCAGCAGGTAGCGCGCGCCATCGGCGACGGCCGGGGCGGCGGCCGCCGACGCGGCGGGCGCGGTCGGCACCGCGGGCGCGGCGGCTGGCGCGGGCGTGGGCGTGGCGGCTGGCGTGGCCGCAGTCGCGGGCCGGGCCAGCTCGGCGGCGTCCTCGTTGCGCTGCGCGGCCTCGCGCTGCCTGCGGGTTTCCTCCGCGCGTGCGCTGGCGGCCAGCTCGGCGTCGGTCATCGGCACTTCCTGGCCGGGCAGCACGGTGTAGAAGTCGTAGTCGGGCTCGGTGGCGGGCAGCGGTGCGGGCGCGCTCCCGGCGGCGGGCGCCTGGCTGCCGCGCGCGGGCGCCGGCGCGGCGGGCGCTTCCTCGTCGCCGGCCGTGGCCGGCGCCGGCTGCGCGTCGGGGTTGGCGCGCGGACGGTAGAAGCCGTCCTCGCCCTCGGACTTCAGCAACCGCGGCGCCAGCATGACCACCGCGATGGTCAGCACGATGCCGATGACCATCCACGCCCAGCCGGGCAGGCCACCCGAACCGCCGTTGCGCCGCGCCTGCGATCTGCCACGTCTTGCTGCCACGTCCTGCCGTTCCTCGCATCGTCGGTCGCGTCGCGACCGGAATCACGTTTCTAGTGTATGCCGAAGCCGCCCCGCGCGCGCGCCGGCGCCCTGAACGCGCCCGGCGCCGCGCGCTACATGCGCTCCGGCGCGCCCACGCCCAGCAGGCCGAGCCCGTTGGCCAGCACCTGCCGTGTCGCCAGCGCCAGCGCCAGGCGCGCGTTGCGCACCGCGGGCTCGTCCACCAGGAACTGGTGATCGTTGTAGTAGGACTGGAACGCCTGCGCGAGCTCGACCAGGTAGGCGGCGATCAGGTGCGGCTCGAGCTGGCTGCCGGCCGCCTCCACGATCTCGGGCCAGCGCGAGAGCTCGGTCAGCAGGTCGCGGGTGGCCGCGCTGTCCAGGTCGGGCGCCTGCGCCAGGCCGTCCTCCAGGTCGAAGGCGAGGCCGCGCTCGTCGAGCTGGCGCAGCAGGCCGCAGATGCGCGCGTGCGAGAGCTGCACGTAGTAGACGGGATTGTCCAGCGACTGGCTGCGCGCCAGGTCGATGTCGAACACCAGCTGCGAATCGGGCTTGCGCGCGATCAGGAACCAGCGCGTGGCGTCGCGGCCCGCCTCCTCGACGAGGTCGCGCAGGGTCAGGTAGCTGCCGGCGCGCTTGGACAGCTTCACTTCCTCGCCGCCGCGCATCACCGTGACCATCTGGTGCAGCACGTATTCGGGCCAGCCCTCGGGGATGCCCACGTCCAGCGCCTGCAGCCCCGCCCTCACCCGGGCGAGGCTGCCGTGGTGGTCGGCGCCCAGCTCGGTGATGGCGCGCTCGTAGCCGCGCTGCCACTTCGACAGGTGGTAGGCGACGTCCGGCACGAAATAGGTGTAGCTGCCGTCGGACTTGCGCATCACGCGGTCCTTGTCGTCGCCGAAGTCGGTCGAGCGCAGCCACAGCGCACCGCCTTCCTCGTAGGTATGGCCGTGGGCGACGAGCTGGCGCACCGTTTCCTCGACCTTGCCGTCGGCGTACAGCGAGGACTCCAGGAAGTAGACGTCGAACGACACGCCGAAGGCGGCGAGGTCCTCGTTCTGCTCGCGGCGCAGGCTGGCCACGGCGAAGCGGCGGATCGCATCGAGGTCGTCGGGATCGTTGCGGCCCTCGACCGTATGGCCCTCGACCTCGACGCGATCGCCGCGCAGGTAGGCGGCGGCGACATCGGCGATGTAGTCGCCGTTGTAGGCATCGGCCGGCCATTCGGCATCGCCGGGCTTGAAGCCCTTGGCGCGGGCCTGCACCGAGCGGGCGAGATTCTCGATCTGCACGCCGGCATCGTTGTAGTAGTACTCGCGCGCCACGTTCCAGCCGTTGGCTTCCAGCACGCGGGCGATGCAGTCGCCGATCGCGGCGGCGCGGCCGTGGCCCACGTGCAGCGGGCCGGTGGGATTGGCCGAGACGTACTCCACGCCGGCGCGGCGCCCGGCGCCGGAGTCGTTGCGGCCGTAGGCCGCGCCCTGCGCGTGGACCGCGCGCAGCTGCGCCTGCCAGGCGGCGGGGGCGAGGCGGAAGTTGACGAAGCCCGGACCGGCGATCTCGACGCCGGCCAGCAGCTCGCTGCCGGGCAGGGCGTCGATCAGCGCCTGCGCCAGCGCGCGCGGATTGCTGCGCGCCGGCTTCGCCAGCAGCATCGCGACGTTGGTGGAGAAGTCGCCGTGGCCGCGGTCCTTGGGGCGCTCGACGACGAAGTCGGGCGAGGGCAGGTCGGCGGGCAGGGTGCCCTGGCGGCGCAGGGCGTCGAGGCCCTGCTCGATGAGGGCGCGAAGCTGGGATTTCACGGGTGGGCGCGTGCGAAGACGGGTCGCGCATTCTAGCCGACGCGTCCGACCGCGGGCGCCGCGACCGCGGCGTTCAGGCCGCGGCGCGCCATCCCCAGCCCGCCAGCGCGAGCAGCAGCGACAGCACCACCGCCGGCGCCAGCGCGCGCGGCCGGTACGGCAACAGGCCCAGGGCCAGCGCGACCCCGGCGACGGTCAGCCCGCCCAGCCACAGCAGCGGCCCGCGGTTCCAGCCCTCGGCCGACACCGAGGCGGCGAAGGCCAGCGCCAGCAGCGCCCAGCCGGCGATGCGTAGGCCGCGCAGCCTGCGCGGCACGGCGCCCTCGCTGCCGTAGAGGGCGCCGTAGTGCCGGGGCAGGCCCACGCACAGCAGGGCGAAGGCGGCGAAGCACAGCGACAGCGCGGCGAGCGTCATGCGGCGCGCCCGGCAGCCGCGGCCTGCTGCGCGCGCTTCTGCGCCGCGGTGGGCGCCGGACGCCAGCGCTGCATGCGTCGGCCCGCGACGCCGAGCGCAAGCCCCAGCCCCAGGCAGGCGAGGTCGACGCCGGCCAGGGCCCAGTCGCCGGCCGGCAGCGTGCGGCCCAGGTGGGCCTGCGTGGTGAGCGCGTTGAGCAGCGGCAGCAGGGCGAACAGTGCGGCGCCGGCGTAGAGCTGCCACGCCCACATCGCGCGCCGGGGCCAGGCCAGCGCCGCCGCCAGGGCCAGCGCCCACGCCGCGAAGAAGACGTGCGCCTCCAGCGCGGCGCGCTCGGCCGCGTCGAAGGGGATCAGGCGGTTGGCCCAGAAGAACGCCGCGAAGGCGATTGGCAGGCCGCCCACCGAGCCGATGTTGAGCGCATCGACCAGGCGCAGGCCGAAGCCGATGCGGCCGGCCTTCAGGTGCTGCGGCCTGCGCTTGACCGCCCACAGCACCAGGCCGCTGGCGACCATCAGGCAGCCGAGCAGGCCGGACCCGAACAGCAGCAGGCGCAGCCACGGCCCGGCGAAGCGGCCCAGGTGGAGCCCGTACATCACGCCGTGGGTCTGGGTGGCGCCGCCGGGCGGCGGGCTGCGCGCGAGCATCTCGCCGGTGGCGGCGTCGAGAACCAGGGAAGGCGCGCGCACCGAGAGCCGGCCGTCGATCCCGGGCTGGACCACCGCCACCGCGTTGGCATCGCCGGGGTGGTGGACGATCACGTGTCCCGGGCTGCGGTCGGGCCACTCGGCGCGCGCGGCCTGCAGCAGCCGCGCCGGCTCCGGCAGCGCGCCTGGCGCGCCGGCGGCCGCACGGACCTGCGGGGGGGCGTTCAGGGCTTCTTCGAAGAAGGGGTCGCTGCCGTGGGGGTAGGCCGCGTCGATCGCCCACGGCAGGTACAGGAACATCAGGGTGACCACGCCGGTGTAGGTGATCATCGCGTGGTAAGGCAGCGCGAGCACGGCGCTGGCGTTGTGGAAATCCAGCCACGAGCGCTGGCCCTTGCCGGGGCGGAAGGTGAAGAAGTCGATGAAGATCTTCTTGTGGGTCACGACGCCGGTGACGATCGCCACCAGCATGAACATCGCGCACAGCCCGACCAGCCAGCGCGCCCACAGCACCGGGATGTAATGCAGGTCGAAGTGCAGGCGAAAGAAGAAGTCGCCGCCGCGGGTATCGCGCGCGGCCACTTCCTCGCCGGTGGCCGGATCGACCAGGGCGCTGCCGAAGCGCGCGCGGCGGTCGACCGGGCGGCCGTCGGCCGGCGCGGGATTGCGCCAGAACATCGTCAGCTGCGGCGTGCGCGACGTGGGCAGCGCGACGTTCCACAGCTCGGCGCCGGCGGCGTGGCGCTCGAGGTAGCCGAAGGCGCGCGCCAGCGCGACCTCCGGCGCGACCTGCGTGCGCGGCAGCTCCGGGCGCGTCCAGCGGCCAATCTCGTCGCGGTAGTAGCTGGCGGTGCCGGCCATGAAGATCAGCAGCAGCAACCAGCCGACCAGCAGCCCCGTCCAGGTGTGCAGCCAGGCCATCGACTGGCGGAAGCCCTCCTTCATGCCGCGCCCCCGAGCCAGCGGGCGATCAGCCACATCGCCGCGGCCGCACCGGCGATGCCGAGCCAGGCGCGCGCGGCGCTGCGCGCGGCGAAGGCCCACATCGCGGCGACGGCGTACAGCGCGATGCCGGCGAGGAGGCCGGTCAGCGTCGCCTGCGCACGCGGCATGGGCAACGCCAGCGCCAGCAGCATGCTGGCCGAGGCGGCGAACGCGTAGCCGCCCAAAAGCGCGGCGAGGCTGCGCGACAGCACGCCCAGCCGGTACGCGGCCATCGAGGCGGCGGTGGCGCCGGCGCGACGGCTCATGCGCAGCGCCTGCGGCATGCCCGGCGGCAGGGCACGAGGCAGCCTGCCGCCGGCGCAGGGCGCGGCCGTGGCGCGCGGACGCGAAGCGGAGCCGGCGGGCGGCGACGGGACAACGGAAACGGGTGCGACATCGGACTTCGGACCACCATCTGCCGGACCGGCGGCGATGGCTGACCAGTCGAATCTTCCAGGCGCGAAGCGGCCGGCCTTGCGGGCGGACCGCTTTGCGCGCGTCGTGCGAGGGGCGCCTTTGAACCGAGCGCTCCCGACGCGAGCGGGGAATGATACTCATTCCCCGGCCCGGGGGCAGTCCTCAGAGTTCGCCGCGCGCGGCCATCGACACCGGCGGGCCGTCGCCGACGATGAAGTGGTCGAGCAGGCGGATGTCGACCAGCTTCAGCGCCTGCTTGAGATGGGCGGTGACGCGCCGGTCGGCCAGGCTGGGTTCCGGGTTGCCGCTGGGATGGTTGTGGCCCACGATCACCGCGGCCGCGTTGTGCCTCAGGCCGCGCCGGACGACCTCGCGCAGGTGGACTTCCGTGCTGTCGATGGTGCCGTGGAACAGTTCCTCGAACTGGATCGCCCGGTTGCGCGTATCCAGGAACAGCGCCGCGAAGATCTCGCGTGGGCGGTGGCGCAGGCGCTGAGCGAAGTAGCGGCCGGCCGAGGACGGGTCGGACATCCAGTCCCCGCGCTTCAGATCGTCATCCAGGTAGCGCTTGCCGAGTTCCAGCGCGGCCGCGATGCAGGATGCGCGCGCCAGCCCGATTCCGGGCAGGCGCATCAGCTGGGGCGGGCTGCGTTCGAGCACCGCGCGCAGCGAGCCATGCCGCCTCAGGATGCCGCGGCCGGTGGCGAGCGCATCCTCGCCGTTCACGCCGCTGCCGATGAAGACCGCCAGCAGTTCCGCGTCCGACAGGACGCTGGCGCCGTGTTTCATGATCTTCTCGCGCGGCCGCTCGCTTTTTGGCCAATCGCAGATACGCATGACGTTCTCCTTGGGAAGGCGCGCCACGGCGGACGGCCGGCACGGCGAGGGGAGGGACCGTGCGTCGGCGGGCCGCCGCCGTGGCGCTGGCCCCCATTCAAGCGCGCCCCTGGCGGACGAACAGCCGGGCGGATGCCTGGCATCGGGTAAGCTGTCCGCCCCCGTACGTGTCGGATTTCTTCGCAAGCCGATGAGCGCCCCCTCCTCGCCTCTGCACGGCCTGCTGCAGGACCAGCGGGTGCTGGTCTGCGTCGGCGGCGGCATCGCCGCCTACAAGGCCGCAGACCTCGTGCGCCGCCTGCGCGACGCCGGCGCCCGGGTGCGGGTGGCGATGACCGAGAACGCCCAGCGCTTCGTCGGTACCGCCACGTTCCAGGCGGTCTCCGGCGAACCGGTGCGCACCTCGCTGTGGGACGCGGCGGCGGAAGCCGCCATGGGCCACCTCGAACTGGCGCAGTGGGCCGACCGCGTGGTGGTCGCCCCCGCCACCGCCGACCTCATCGCGCGCCTGGCGCACGGCTTCGCCGACGACCTGGTCGCCACCCTGTGCCTGGCCACCGACGCGCCGGTGGCCATCGCCCCGGCGATGAACCACCGCATGTGGCGGCACCCCGCCACCCAGGCCAACGTGCGCACGCTGCGCGAACGCGGCGTGCGGGTGATCGGCCCGGACGACGGCCCGCTGGCCGAGGGCGAGTCCGGCCCGGGCCGGCTGCGCGAGCCGGAGGCGATCGTGCGCGAGCTGGCCGGATGAGCGCTTCGCTGGCGGGCAGGCGCGTCGTGGTCAGCGCCGGGCCGACCTACGAGGACATCGACCCGGTGCGCTTCCTCGGCAACCGCAGCAGCGGCAAGATGGGCTTCGCGCTCGCCGCGGCCGCGGCGCGGCGCGGCGCCGAGGTGGTGCTGGTGGCCGGCCCGGTGGCGCTCGCCACGCCGGCGGGCGTCTCGCGCGTGGACGTGCGCTCGGCGGCGCAGATGCGCGAGGCGGTGTTCGCCGCGCTGCCGGCCGATGCCTACATCGGCGCCGCCGCCGTGGCCGACTACACGCCGCGCCGGCCCTCGCCCGAGAAGGTCAAGAAGACCGGCGAGACCCTGCTGCTGGAGCTGGTGCGCACGCCCGACATCCTGGCCGAGCTGGGCGCGCACGCGCTGCGCCCGCGGCGCCTGGTCGGGTTCGCCGCCGAGACCGGCGACCTGGCGCGCTACGCCCAGGACAAGCTGGTCCGCAAGCGCCTGGACATGATCGCCGCCAACCGCGTGGACGTTCCCGGCCAGGGTTTCGAGGGCGACGACAACGCGCTGTCGGTGTACTGGCCCGGCGGCGAGCGCACGCTGGGGCCGGCGCCCAAGACCGAACTGGCCGAGCGCCTGCTCGACCTCGTGTTTCCCGATTGAGCCGTTCCCCGGCCGAACCCCCACCGGTGCCGCGGCGCCGGTCCAGCACGGAGCCCGCGTGTCCGCCCACCATCTCCTCCAGGTCCGTCGCCTCGACGCGCGCTACGGCGCCGAGTGGCCGCTGCCCGCCTACGCCACCGCCGGCAGCGCCGGCCTCGACCTGCGCGCGGCGCTCGACGCCGACCTGACCCTGCACCCCGGCGATGCCGCGCTGATCCCGACCGGGCTGGCGATCCACATCGCCGATCCGGGCCTGTGCGCGATGATCCTGCCGCGCTCGGGCCTGGGCCACCGCCACGGCATCGTGATGGGCAACGGCACCGGGCTGATCGACGCCGACTACCAGGGCCCGCTGATGATCAGCGCCTGGAACCGCGGGCGCGCGCCCTATGCGATCGCCCCCGGCGATCGCATCGCGCAACTGGTGCTGCTGCCGGTGGTGCGCGCCGAACTCGCGCTGGTCGACGACTTCGAGGCGAGCGCGCGTGGCGCCGGCGGGTTCGGCCATACCGGCCTGCGCTGAGCGCAGCGGCTGCGGTACCCGCGGCCGCGCAATCGCGCTAGGGTATGCCGCGCACGGGCGGCGCCGTCGCGGCGCCGCGACGGCGCGCGGGCCGCGGCTCGCGGCCGACAGGTCCAGGGGGACGACAGGATGACCGAGACCCAACCGCACAAGGCGCGGCAACTGCTGGCCCGCGCACGCCCGGCCATGCCCGCCGTCGCGATCGTGCTGCTCCTGCTGGCGGCCTGGCTGGCCTGGAGCGGCTGGCGCCAGATCGAGGACGAGCATCGCCGGACCGGCCTGCAGCAGGCGCGCGACGCCACCGTCGAGGCGGTCGGGCGCGCGCTCAAGAGCGAGCAGGATCGGATGGCCGCCCGCCTCGAGTCGCCGCAGGTGCGCCAGCCGTTGCTCGACGGCCGCCTGGAAGCCGCCGCGGCCGCGCTCGCGCACGAATGGCCGGGCCTGGAGGAGGCCGCGGTCTACCCGCCGGCGCTGGAAAGCGTGTACGCAGGCCTGCCGGCGGGCAGCTTCGGCCGCGCGGCGGTGCTGGAGGCGGCGATGATCGAGGACCGCGCGGTGGACTGGGTCATCCGCGAGGACGACGCCCTGCGGCTGGCGGTGGCGATGCCGGTCCGCGATGCGCGCAACGCGCTGGCCGGGGTCGCGTTCGCGCGCCTGCCGCTCGCGCGCGTGGAGGCCGCCTTCCAGGCCGCGGACATCGACGGCGAGCGCATGTACCTGGCCGTGCGCCAGGGCGGCGTCACCCTGCTTGAACGCGGCAGCGCCCAGTATGCCGGCGCCGCCGAACGGCTGGCCGCGCCGGTGCCCGGCACCGGCCTGCGCATCGCCGCCGCGATGCCGCACCCGGTGGCCGCGCCTTTCGGTCTGTCCGGGCCGGCGACGGTCGGCGCCGCGCTGGCGCTGCTGCTGCTGGCCTACCTGTGCTGGCGCGTGCTGCCCAGCCTGGGCCGCGCCGCCGCGGACGCCGGCGACGACGCGCCCACGCTGTCCGAGGCGGTCGCGCTCGCGCGCACCCAACCCGTTCCTTCCGCCAACGCATCCGAGGTCAAAGACGTGCCCCAGTCCCAGCCAGCCCGCATCGATCGCAGCATCTTCCGCGCCTACGACATCCGCGGCGTGGTCGGCGAGACGCTCGATGCCGGCGTCGCCGCGCTGATCGGGCAGGCGATCGGCTCGTTGATGCACGAGCAGGACCTGACCGACATCGTGATCGGCCGCGATGGCCGCCTCTCCGGCCCGGACCTCGTCGCCGGCCTCATCGAGGGCCTGCGCCGCGCCGGCCGCAACGTGATCGACATCGGCATGGTGCCCACGCCGGTAGCCTACTTCGGCGCCTATCACCTGCGCACCGGCTGCTGCGTCTCGCTGACCGGCAGCCACAACCCGCCCGACTACAACGGCTTCAAGATCGTCGTCGGCGGCGAGACGCTGTCCGGCGACGCCATCGTCGATCTCCACTCGCGCATCAGCGAAGGTCGCCTGTACGCCGCGCCCGCGCCCGGCGGACTGCAACAGCGCGACATCGCCCAGGACTACGTGGAGCGGATCGCCTCCGACGTGCAGACCGAGCGCCCGCTCAAGGTGGTGGTGGATGCCGGCAACGGCGTCGCCGGCGAGATCGGCCCGCGCGTGCTGGAGGCGATCGGCGCGGAGGTCGTGCCGCTTTACTGCGAGATCGACGGCACCTTCCCCAACCACCATCCCGACCCGAGCGAGCCGCACAACCTCGAGGACCTCGCCCGCATGGTCGCGCAGCTCGATGCCGACCTCGGCATCGCCTTCGACGGCGACGGCGACCGCCTCGGCGTGGTGACCCGCGATGGCGAGAACATCTACCCCGACCGCCTGCTGATGCTGTTCGCCGCCGACGTGCTCGAGCGCAACCCGGGTGCGGTGATCCTGTACGACGTCAAGTCCACCGGCCGCCTGCCCGGCCACATCCTGCGCCACGGCGGCAGCCCGCTGATGTGGAAGACCGGGCACTCGCTGATCAAGGCGAAGATGCGCGAGACCGAGGCCGAACTCGCCGGCGAGATGAGCGGCCACTTCTTCTTCGCCGAACGCTGGTACGGCTTCGACGACGGCATCTACGCCGCCGCCCGCCTGCTGGAGATCCTGGCCGCGCAGCCGGAAGCGCCCAGCGCCGTGCTCGCCGCGCTGCCGGCCGGCGTTTCCACGCCCGAGATCAAGGTGCCGGCCCCCGGCGGCGACCCGCACGCCTTCGTCGAGCGCTTCCAGGCCGCGGCCCGGTTCGACGGCGCGCGCCTGTCCACCATCGACGGCCTGCGCGCCGACTGGCCCGACGGCTGGGGCCTGGTCCGCGCCTCAAACACCACCCCGGTGCTGGTGCTGCGCTTCGACGCCGACGACGAGGCCGCGCTCGACCGCATCCGCGAAGCCTTCCGCGCCGAGCTGCTGGCGGTGGAGCCGGAGCTGGCGCTGCCGTTCTGAGGGGCTTCCGACACGGCCCTGCGCTCAGCAGCGCGCGCCATCGCGCCAGGAACGCCGGCGCTTGTCTGCGCAATGCACGAGTGCTAAAAGCCGGCAATCTCCCAACTCCTGGTTGGAACGGATATGACGTCCCGCATGGATGCCTGGATGCGACGACATCGGGATTGGCGCTCGTTCGCCTCGAGCGCGCTGTTGGTGGCCGCGTTGTCCGGCTGCCACGGCGCAGCGCTGGCGCAGCCCGCTGCAGCGCAGCCCGACTCGGTGGAGCATGCCGCCCCGCCCCCGTCCGACAGCGACCAATACGAGGGCGGCCGCAAGTATCGCGAATGCGTGGCCGCCGCTGGCGACGATGCCCGGACCCGGGCGCGCTGCCTGGAGGACGAGCTGACGTATCAGTACGGCGGCATGGAGCGGTTCTTGTGGGGGATGGAGGTCAAGCTCGACCCAGCGCGGGCACGCGCCTTGCGCGCCGAGCAGCGCGAGTGGGAGGAGGACACCGATCGCCTGTGCGCCGCCGCGACGGTCGAAGCCCGGCCCGCCAGCCAGCTCTGCCGCCTCCAGCGCACGCGTGCGCGGATCGGCGAACTCGGCCGGCTGCGGTCGGAGCTGGATCCGGAGTTCTGGGCCAAGGACCAGCCGGATGCCGATGGATCGCTGCAATTGCGGTTGGGCGATACGTCGATCGAGATGCAGTCGGATGGCTGCATCGATCGGATGGTGAACATATTGATCTGCAGCAATGTTCGCTTGGCGATCTCAACGCCGGAGCTGAGTCGGCAGACGGTTTTCCTGCCGGAAGTCTGGCTTCCAAAGGCACTCCGGCCAGACCGTGACCCTCCCGCGATCATCGGTGCCCGCGGATCATTGGAGGCGGGCTTCAGCGAAGGCCGCAACGGCATCATCTTGACCGATATCGACGAGGATGGACACGAAGACCTGATGGTCTGGAGCGGTCCGGACGGCAGTTATGGCGATCCGTCCTACACCTATTATCTGTACGATCCGCAAGCCCGGCGGCTGGTTGAGAACACCGCGCTCGCCGCGCTGATGGAAGGTCATTCCCTGTCGCGGATCGTGCGTGGCCGCATCTACGCCTGGTATCGCAGCGGACCGTGCGATCGCGGCGAGAAGCTGATAGAGGTGCACGATGCCGTTCCCCGGATCGTGGCGCGCAGGGATTACGCCGCCTGCGGAGAGAATGCACTGGATGCGGAGGAAATCTTCGACGATTCGTGGATGACGACGCCGCAAGGAGAGCCGACACCGTGAGCGATGGATATGGGCGCAGCGCGCCTTCGCCGATCAGTCGCGACCAGTCGGTCCGCCTGATCGTGCAGACCTGCCTGGCGGAAGGGGTGACCGACCCGCGCCAGATCGCCTATGTGCTGGCGACCGCACAGCACGAGAGCCAGAACTTCACCAGTCTCGAAGAGGAACACGGCCGCAAGCAGGCGGCGCAGAGGGGCTATGAAGGCAATGAGCGCACCGAGGGCGGCGCGATACTGGGCCTGGGCGCCGAGGAATACTTTGGACGTGGCTATGCGCATCTGACCCACTGGTACAACTACCAGCGCCTGGGCGCGGCACTGGGGCGCGGCGACGAGCTGCTGGACAACCCGTCGCTCGCGGCCGAACCCGAGATCGCAGCCGGGGTGCTTGTCGTCGGTATGCGCGACGGCTTGTTTACCGGCCGCGGCCTCCATCACTACATCACCGCCGAAAACGCAGATCATTTCAACGCCCGCAGGATCGTGAACGGCACCGATCGTGCCTCCGACATCGCCGCGCTGGCCCGTGCGTGGGAGCCGAAGGTCGCCGATTTGGTGACCTCGGTCCGTCGAGATGGCGTCGATCTGACGCCACTGCCGGCGACGCGCGACGACGATGCGCCGTTGCGGCGCGGCGATGCGAACGCGCGCGTATTCGAGTTGCAGCAATACCTGGCGGCGTTGAACGTCGCCGATGCGGCGGGCCGGCCCTTGTCGCCCGACGGCGACTTCGGGCCCGCGACCGAGCAGGCCGTTCGCCACTACCAGGGCAGGGTGGGGATCGAGCCGCGGACCGGAACGGTCGATCAGGTGTTGTTCGACCGGATCCGGGGCGAAGCGCTGCAGGCCGAGCCGGGTTTCCGGCTCAAGACCATCATGGAACTGCACGGCCCCTTGAACGATGGCGTGCTCGCTCCCGGGGAACGCGGCGATGCGGTCGCCGACCTGCAGAGGCAGTTGCAGGGACTAGGCGCGCGCGGCGAGAACGGACAACCGCTGCGGGTCAGCCGACGCTATGACGCGGATACGCAAGCAGCCGTGCGCGGGTTCCAGCGCGACGAGGGCATCGCCCCCGCCAATGGCTTGGCCGATGAGCGCACCCGCGATGCGCTCAATGCCCGCGCAGTGGAATTCGGCCTGCCCGAGACCGTCGAAGTGGTGCGTCGCAGGCCGGAGGTCCAGAACGCACATCAGCAGCAAGCGCCGGCGCAGGAAGAAAGCACCTCGTCGGAGCAGCACCGGAGCATGCAGCAACCTCAGTCCGGCCCGTTCAACGATCCGTTCGCGGACCGCTACTTCGCCGCGGTCATGGCCGGCGACAGCGATCTCGCCGACCGGATCGCGATCGAGTTCGCGCAGTCGCCGGAAGGGCAGCGCCTGGCGCGACTGGGCGACGAGGCGCTTGCGCAGCAACAGGCGCTGGAGCGGCAGCAGGCGCTAGCGGGGCAGCAGGAGCCGATGATGCGGATGTGAGCCGCATCCGTGCGACAGGATTCAAGGGGACGCCGTCATGGATAGCCGGGATTTGAAGCCGAATGCCGACATGCCGCCGGATGCGGTGAAAGCATTGATGATGCTGCGCTCGGAAATGGCCCAGCGCGAAGCCCGCATGGGGGCCTCTTTCAACGAACAAGTGCAGTCGCTTCGGCGGGAAGTGCAGCAGTTCCGACGCGACATCGAAGGCATCGTCGGCGGTGCCGGTGCGCGGATCGTGAGGGAGGCCAAGGATGCGGTTTCCCCCGTTGCGGCTGAGTATGGCCGCGCCATCTCGGCGACCTCCGCGCATCTGCAGGGAGCCAGCAGAACCGTGTGGGCCTGGTTCGCTGCCGCCGGCTCGATCCTGCTGCTGGTGCTGCTCGTCGCTTGGGCCGTGCTGGGCTACTACCGCCGCGAGCTGGCGCAGGCCCAGGACGAGTTGGCGCGCTACGAGCATGCCGTGCCGGTGGTGCAGGCGTTCTTCGCTTCCGATGCCGTCGTGTGCGATGGCCGCATCTGCGTCAACGTCGATCCCGAGGGACGGCTGCGAGGCGACAGGAAGCAGTACCAGCAGGCGCGGCCGCGGCCGTAGCGGTTGCCATGAAGGCTAAGCGTCCGGTGCCATTACGACATTTCGCTATCCGACCGGACGACGCCCGCCGCCGCGAGGCCGTGGGCGTCGTCCGGCGTCGCGCGGCTCAGCGCGGCGGTTCGTCGCGCCGCTTGCGGGCGAGGTAGTCCTCGGCCCAGCGGTCGGCGATCTTGCCGGCGGCGTCGCGGCCGCCGAGGCCGAAGGCGAGGGCGACGGCCACGGCGACCGCGCCCAGCACCAGCCCGAAGGCGAGGTTGACGATGTCGTCGGCGATGCCCATCGCGCGCAGGCCCATCGCGATCACCAGGCCGAGGATGGCCACGCGCACGATGCGCGCGAAGCCGGCGCGGCCGTCGGGATTCGCGCGCTGGATGGCGCCGGCGGCGAGGTCGGCCAGCCAGTAGCCGACGGCCAGGATCACCACGCCGAGCAGGATGTCGCCGCCGAAGGCGATGAACATCGCCAGCAGGTCGCGCACGCCGACGAAGCCCAGCCGGTGGGCCGCCTCGACGGTCGCGAACAGCATGATGAAGAACAGCGCCAGGCGGCCGATGAAGGCGGACAGGCCGCCGCCCGAGGGCGCGGTGCGGGCGGGGGCCGCCAGCGGGTCGACCGGCGGAGCGAGATCGTCGGCCACGTGCTCGACGCGTTGCGGGCCGGGGCCCTCGCGCAACGGTGCCGAGCCGGTATCCGCGCCGGCATCCGGCACCAGGCGCGACAGCCCGAGGCGAGCGGGCAGGCGATCGGTGCCGAGGTTCTGCAGCAGGCGCACCAGCAGCCCGGTCGCGAAGCGCCCGAGGAACCAGGCCACCAGCAGGATCAGCGCCGCGGCCAGGATGTTGGGCACGGCGGTGAGCAGCAGCGCGAGCATTTCGCTGGCCGGTGCGGAGATCGCCTCGATCGCCAGCGCGTCCAGGGCCGCGATCAGGGTCGGTACGATGACCAGGATGAAGGCCAGCGTGCCGCCCAGTTCGGAGAGCCGCACGCCTTCGGTGACGTCGGCGCGGTTGCTGAAGCGGTCGATGCCGGCGGCAGCGAGCAGGTTGCTGACCAGCCCCCGCAGCACCTTGGCGATCAGCCAGCCGACGAGGCCGATGATGGCGGCGGCGAACACGTTGGGCAGCGCGCCCATGAAGCGGCCGGTGAGCTCGTTGAGCGGCGCCATCAAGCCTTCGATGCGCAGCGCGCCGACGATGGCCGGCAGGAACAGCAGCAGCACCAGCCAGTAGACGACGTTGCCCAGCACCGCCGACAGCGGCTTGACGCCGGCCGAAGCGGAGAGTTTCTCGTCCCACTGCCCGGCCGCCATCAGCCGCTCGATGCCCGCGCGCAGCACGGTGGCGAGGATCCAGGCCACCAGCGCCAGGACCGCGGCCAGCACGATGCGCGGCAGGTACAGCATCACCTCGGCGACCAGGGCCGAGAACGGGCCGTACAGGCCGTCGATCCGCAGCACGCTGAAAACGCCGATCAGGGTCAGCAGGATCACGAACCAGAAGGCGATCGAGGCGGCCACGCCGACCACGTCGAACTGGGAGCGGGTCTGCGAGCCGACGCGCTCGTTGAGGCGCAGGCGGTTCAGCCCCTTGCGGATGCCGCCGCGCGCGAGCAGCGCGAGCAGCAGGCCGACGACCAGGATCAGGACGGCGCCGAGCACGGACGGGAGGTACTGGCCCAGGCTGAATTCGAGATGGCGGGCGAGAGGTTGCGGTTCCATGTGCGGACTCCACGGTCGAAGAATGGCGGCGTCGCGAGGACGGACGGCGAACGCGAGTCCACTATGAATACAGCCCGGGCTGTGGGCCGGAAGTGAACGGCAGCTGCACGCGTCAGGCCAGCAGCGGCGCGAGCAGGCCCAGCGGGTGGTGGGCCCGGGCGATGGTGTAGATCGCGCCGAACGTCGCCAGCGCGGCCACGTAGCAGACCGCGCGCGCTCGGCGCGTACGCGCTCGCTTGAGCGCGAAACTGCCCAGGATCACATAGACGACCAGCAGCGAGAGCTTGGCGGCCAGCCAGCCGTTGGCGTAGAGCGCGCCCGGCAGGATGGTGAGCAGCATCATCGCCGCGGTGAGCAGGGCGGTATCGATCGTGTAGCTGGTCCAGCGCACCACGGCGTGCTGCGGCCAGCGCATGCCGGCCAGGGCGCAGGCGCCGCGCAGCGCGAACAGCGCGCCGCTGGTCAGCGCCAGGCCGATGTGGGCGTGCTTGATCTGCGGATAGAACTCGATCATCGAGGAAGTCCGTGGGTGGGGTCAGCCGGGGTGGCCGTCGGCGCGCGGACGCAGGTAGATGCCGCCCAGGTGCGCCACCCAGGGGGAGAGGGCGGCCAGCCAGCCGAGTGCGGCCACCGCCTGCCAGGCGCCGGCGTCGGGCAGCGCCTCGGCGGCGACCCGCAATGCGGCGACGACCTGCACGGCGACGAAGGCATACCGGGCCACGCCGGGCATGACCAGCGCGCGCCCGGAATGGCCCTGGGTCACCCGCGTCACCATCGCCACCAGCACGCTGGCGAAGAAGCCCACGAACAGCGCGTGCGCGGGGCCGCGGCCGAGCCAGTACACGCCGGTCGCGAGATACGCCAGGCTCTGTCCGGCGTACAGCGCGAAGGCCAGCGGCAGCCACGCCAGGCCCACGAACAGCGCGGCCAGCAGGGCGGGCTGGCGGCCGCGCGGCCACCAGCGCCAGAGCATGGCGGCGGTCAGCGCCAGCAGCGGCAGGTCGGCCAGCCACAGCCAACCGTAGAGATGGAGCAGCTCGAAGACCAGATGGGCCAGGCACAACGGCCACAGCGCGGCCAGCAGCCACAGCGGCCGCCACTCGCGATAGCCGGGGACCACGCGCCCGGCGAAGAACGGGAACATGCGGTGGGCCACGGTGAGGTACAGCGGAACCAGGAAGCCGAAGCTGCCCAGCTTGATGCTGGCGAAGGCCCACAGCGCCGAGCCGCCGAGCAGGTACGCCATCCAGGCGGCCAGGCCCAGGCCGCCCAGCGCCAGCGCGGCGAAGCAGGAGCGCGCGTGCCAGGTGACGCCGCGTTCGCGCCAGAGCAGCGGGCCGAGTGTGGCCAGACCCGCCAGCCAGGCGGCGACCGTCAGCCAGGCCCCCACGGTGATGCCGACGCTCCAGCCGAGCGCGCCGAGCAGGGTCGCCAGCTGGCCGCCGATCAGGCCCGCGCCCACGGGCAGGTAGTGCGCGCGCGAGAACGGCGGCAGCCCCATCCAGCGCGGGAAGGTCGTGAGCAGGAAGCCGAACACGAAGCTCGGCAGCACCTGGTACTGCATCACGAACGCGTGCAGCCAGCCGGCATAGGGCTGGGGCTGCGCGAGCGCGAAGGTCTGCCAGCGCGAAGCGGCCAGCCACGCCGCCCACCAGGCCATCGCCAGCAGCACGTTGCTGGCGCCGACGAAGAACAGGGCGCGGTGCGGTGCCTCGGCCAGCCAGCGCGGCGAAGGGCGCGGCGCGGGGGCGGGGGAAGGAACGGTTCGCATGCGGTCAGCCTGCCATCGCGACGCGGCCGGCGCCTTGACTTGCGTCAGCGCCGGCCGCAGCGAGCCCGGAACGGGCGCGGCGTCAGTCGCGCGCGTCCTCGGCGATGGCCTCGGGCGATTCCCGCTTCGGCGCCACCCACAGCCGCAGCACGAACCAGGTCAGCGCCAGCGCGCCGATGCTGAAGATCGTGTCGCCCGGCACGCGCATCCATATCAGCAGGTCGACGATCGGCCGCTGCATGAACTCGGCCGAGCGCGCGTAGGCATAGCCGTGCTCGATCGCCGCCAGCAGCTGCATCGTGCCCAGCGGCAGCAGGGTGAGCAGCGCCATCAGGGCGAGGCCGATGTTGAGCGCCCAGAACGCCACCTTCAGCGCGCCGGCGTCCCAGCGCATCTGGCCGCGCAGCCCGCGCAGGCAGAACAGCATCAGCGCGATGCCGAGCATGCCGTACACGCCGAACAACGCGGTGTGCCCGTGCAGCGGGGTCAGGTTGAGGCCCTGCATGTAGTACAGCGACAGCGGCGGGTTGATCAGGAAGCCGAACAGGCCGGCGCCCACCAGGTTCCAGAACGAGACCGCGATGAAGAACAGCACCGGCCAGCGGTAGCGCTTCATCCACAGCGTGGACTTGCCCAGCTTCCAGGTGTGGTACGCCTCGAAGCCGAGGTAGGCCAGCGGCACCACCTCCAGCGCGGAGAAGCTCGCGCCCAGGGCCACCACCGCGGTCGGCGTACCGCCGATGAAGTACAGGTGGTGCAACGTGCCGAGCACGCCGCCGGCCATGAAGACGATGGTCGCGAACAGCACCGCCACCGTCGCCACCGAGGTGCGCACCAGCCCGAGGCGGGTGAAGATCAGCGCCATCACCGCGGTGGCGAAGACCTCGAAGAAGCCTTCCACCCACAGGTGCACCAGCCACCAGCGCCAGTACTCCACCTCGGAGATGTGGGTGTGCTCGCCCCACATCAGCGCCGAGGCGAAGAACAGGCCGATGGCGGCGGTGGCCAGGAACAGCAGGGCCACGATCGAGCGCGACTCGTTCTGCTTCGAGGTCAGCACCGGCCACAGCGCGCGGCCGACCAGCAGCACCCACAGCAGCAGGCCGACGAACAGGAACCACTGCCAGAAGCGCCCCATGTCGGCGTATTCCCAGCCCTGGTGGCCGAACCAGAAGTTGTGCTCCAGGCCGAGCTTCTGCATCACCGCGAACCACTGCCCGGCGAACGAACCGACCACGATCACCAGCAGGCATAGGAACAGGAAGTTCACCCCCAGGCGCTGGAAGCGCGGCTCGTGGCCGGACAGCGCCGGCGCGATGTACAGGCCGGTGCCGAGCCAGGCGACCGCGATCCACAGCACCGCGAGCTGGGTATGCCAGGTGCGCGAGAGCGAGTAGGGCAGGATCTCCGACAGCGCGAAGCCGTAGGCCACCTGGCCCTCGACCTGGTAATGCGCGGTGATCGCGCCCAGCAGGATCTGCACCAGGAACAGCGCCAGCACCACCCAGAAGTACTTGGCCACCGCCCGCATGGACGGGGTGATGCGCAGGGTCGCGAAGGGATCGCGCGCGGGCAGCGTGTGGCCCCGCTCATCGCGGTCCTCGGACACCGCATGGTGCCAGCCCAGCAGGCCGATGCCGGCGATCAGGAACAGCACGCTGAACACCGACCACAGCCACAGCGGCGCGGCCGGGGCGTTGCCCACCAGCGGCTCGGCGGGCCAGTTGTTCGTGTAGGTGACCGGCTTGGACTGCGCGCCCTGCCGGTCGGGCGCCGGCGCGCCGTCCTGGGCCGTCGGGCGCTCGGTGGTCGCGGCCCACGCGGTCCACCAGAAGAACGCCGTCAGCGCCTGCCGGTGGGCGGCGTCGGGCACGGTGTTCTCCTTCATCGCGTAGGCTTCGCGCAGCTCGGCGGTGGCCGGATCGTTGCCGAACAAGCTGACGTAATGCGCGGCCACGTCCCCGACCGCGCGCGCGCGATCGGCCGGCAGCGTGATGGTGCCGGCGGCCTCGTCGTAGGTGTTGGTGCGCATCATGGCCTGCAGGCGACGCTGCAGGCCGGCCTGCCGCTCGGCCGGCAGCTGCGCCCAGCGCTCGCCGCCTTCCTCGCGCGCCCAGGCGTCGAGGATCGTCGTCGCTTCCCGGTGCAGCCAGTCCGCGCTCCAGTCCGGTGCGACGTAGGCGCCGTGGCCCCAGATCGAGCCCAGCTGCATGCCGCCGATGGACTGCCAGACCTGGCGGCCGCGTTCGATGTCGGCGCGGGTGTAGAGGACCTGGCCGTCCTCGGCGAGTACCCGTTCGGGCACGGGGGGCGCGGCGCGGAAGATTCCGCTTCCGGCCCAGAGCAGTACGGCGAACGAGGCGAGCAGCAGGGCGATGAGGCCCAGCCACAGCTTGCGATAGCTGGTCATGAGGATCTCCGATTCGAGCCCGCGCATGGTCGAACCGGGGGCGGGGACCCGCCATGACGTAGGTCAAGCGGCCGGGCGTCGGCCGCCGGCAGCCGCGCCCGCGCGCGCGATCAGTGACGCAGGACCGGCGCGGCCAGGGCCTCGATGCGCGCGCGGTCGAGGATCTCGACCTCGCGCCGCTCCACGCCCAGCATGCCCTCGGCCTGGAAGCGCTTCAGCACGCGGCTGACGGTTTCCGGCGCCAGGCGCAGGTAGTTGGCGATGTCGGTGCGCGCCATGGTGAGCTGGAAGCGGTCGGGCGAGAATCCCCGCGCCGCCAGGCGCTGCGAAATGCCGATCAGGAACGCGGCCATGCGTTCGTCGGCGCTCCAGTCGCCGGCGAGCAGGGCGGCGCGGCCGATATCGCGGCTGAGCAGGCGGAACAGGTGCCGCTGCAGGCCGGGCAGGCGCGCGGCCAGCACCGAGATCTTGGGGAACGAGAACCGGCACAGCATGACCGTGTCCAGCGCGACGGCGTTGCAGGGGTAGGTGTCGCCGTCGATCCCGTCCAGGCCGATGACCTCGCCGGGCAGGTGGAAGCCCAGCACGTGCTCGCGGCCGTTGCGGTCCACGACGTAGGTCTTCACCGTGCCCGCGCGCACCGCGGCGATGGCCTCGAACGGGTCGCCGGTGCGGAACAGGTGGTCGCCGGCGTGGACGGGCCCCACGTGCTGCACCAGCATGTGCAGATCCTGCAGCGACCCCTTGTCCATGCCCTCGGCCAGGCAGGCCTGGGAGAAGGCGCAGGTCGAGCAGAAATTCAGCGCGTCGCCGTCGTCGGCGAGCACCCGTTCGTCGATGCGGGGAAAGGTGAGATCGCTCACGCGCCGGAACCGTGCGCTCAGATCGCGCGGGAATAGCGTGGAGCGTCCTGGGCTGGAGGCGAGGCGGCGAGATAACGGTCGAAGCACATGGCGATGTTCCGTAGCAGCAGCCGGCCGCGGGCGGTGACCGAGATTCTATCCCGCTCCACGCGCACCAGGCCATCGCCCTCGAAAGGGCGCAACCGGGCCAGCGCGTCGGCGAAATAGACCCGGAAATCGATCGCGAACCGGCGCTCCAGCATGTCCACCGGCACCTCGGCGCGGCACATCAGCTGCTGGATCAGCTCCGCGCGCAGCACGTCGTCCTCGGACAGGTGCATGCCGCGGAAGACCGGCAGCCGGCCCTCGTCGATCGCCGCCTGCCAGCTCGGCAGGTCGCGCGGGTTCTGGCTGAAGCTGTCGCCGATATGGCTGATCGCGCTCACGCCCAGGCCGACGAGGTCGCTGTCGGCGTGGGTGGTGTAGCCCATGAAGTTGCGGTGCAGGCTGCCGCGGGCCTGGGCCAGGGCCAGCTCGTCGTCGGGCAGGGCGAAGTGGTCCATGCCGATGTAGACGTAGCCGGCTGCGGTGAGCCGCTCGATCGCCAGCCGCAGCAGCGCGAGTCGGGCTTCGGCGTCGGGCAGTTCGGCGGGGTCGATCCGGCGCTGCGGGCGGAACATCGTCGGCAGGTGGGCGTAGCCGTACACCGCCAGCCGGTCCGGACGCTCGGCGATCACCGCGTCGAGCGTGCGGGCGAAGCCGTCGGGCGTCTGCCGGGGCAGGCCGTAGATCAGGTCCAGGTTGACCGAGCGGAAGCCGTGTTCACGGCAGGCGCGCACGATGCGGAAGGTCTGCTCCTGCGACTGCACGCGGTTCACCGCGGCCTGCACGTCCGGGTCGAAGTCCTGCACGCCGAGGCTGGCGCGATTGAACCCGGCGCGCGCCAGCATCCCGACCTCGTCCGGGGCGATGTGGCGCGGGTCGAGCTCGATCGAGATGTCGCGCTCGGGGCTGTCGGAGAAGTGGAACTGCCGCCGCAGCGCGTCCACCGTGTCGTTGAGCTGCGCGGGAGACAGGAAGTTGGGCGTGCCGCCGCCGAAGTGGAGCTGGATCGCCTCGCGGTCGCGGTCGAACAGCTGCGCGACCATCGCGATCTCGCGGTACAGCCGCACCAGATAGGCCTCGCCGCGCGCGGTGTCGCGGGTGATGATGCGGTTGCAGCCGCAGTAGAAGCACGGGCTGGTGCAGAAGGGCACGTGCACGTACAGCGACAGCCGCCGCGGGATGGGGTCGCCGTTGCTGGCGCTGGCCGCCGCCCGCAGCGCATCCTCCCGGAACGCGGTGCTGAATTGCGGCGCGGTGGGGTAGGAGGTGTAGCGCGGACCGGGCCGGTCGTAGCGCCGCAGCAGGTCGGGATCGAGGACGGGGCTGAGCATGCTGGGAATCCTGCCCGCCGGGCGGCGCGGTCGCCTTGACGGCGGTCAACCCGTGCGCGATCGCGCACGGGGCTGGCGCGAGCGCGCCTGCGCCCGGGGTGGGCGCAGGCGCGTCGGCGACGCTAGCGTCCGGCGCGCGGCAGCGAGACGTCGGTGGTCGGCCGGATCGGGCCGGCCGCGGACGGCTGCGTCATCAGGTCGTGATCCCACTTGTCGCCATCGACCCGCACGTGCGCGGCCGCGCCCAGCTCGATCGCCTCGATCAGGTTGTGGTTGAGGTAGACGTGCAGGCCGGGCTGGCGGAACGTGTAGAGCGCCGCGCCGGCGGAGCCGCCGCGGATGAACCACGTCTCCAGGTTGCGGAGCGGGGCGTTGGCGAACTTGCCCTCCTCCCAAACGTAGTCGCCGTGGCCGCCGATCAGGTGGGGCCGCGTGTCGCGGTTGGCCTGCGAGTGCACGAACAGGACCGTCTCGCCGACGCGGCTGGTCATCGCGTTGTCGCCGGTCAGCGCGCCCACCGCGCCGTTGAAGACCACGTGCGTGGGCACCAGGCTGCGCATGGCGGCCAGCGTGTCGGGCAGCGATTCGGCGTGCGAGGCGTAGGTCTTGAACGCGCCGTTCTCGTCGCGCGGGATGTAGAACTCGGTCTCGCCCACGTAGTAGACGCGATCGTAGCGCAACGCATGTCCCTGCCCGTCGCTCAGGCCTTCGCGGGGCAGCACCATCACCGTGCCGTGCATGCCCTGGACCACGTGCCACGGCGTCATCGACCCGCCCGGCGCGCAGTGGTAGACGAAGGTGCCCGCGCGCGTGGCTTTCCAGCGCAGCGTGACCTCCTGGCCCGGCTGCACGACGGTGAAATCGCCGCCGCCCAGCGCGCCCGTGGAGGCGTGGAAGTCGATGTTGTGCGGCATGGTGTTGGTGGCCGGGTTGACCAGGGTGACTTCCACGTAGTCGCCCTCGTGCACCACCATCAGCGGGCCGGGGATGGAGCCGCCGAAGGTCATCGCGAGCATCTTGGTGCCGTCGCCGTCGACGACGATTTCCTTCTCCTCGATGGGCAGGGTGAACTGCACCACCTTGGGGCCGCCGCTCGCGGCCTGCTCGTGTTCGTGCACGAAGGGCGGGCGCACCAGTTGCACGCGCTCCCGCGGCAGGTTGGCGAGGTCGGACGCCTCGGCGCGCGTGCGCGTCATCAGTTCGAACGCGTTCTCGGCATGCGCCGGCGTGGCGAGGGCGCCGCCGGCCAGCGCGAGCGCGGCGGCGAGCAGTGAGGTCCTGACGAGTTTCATTTGGGTGTTCTCCGGTCGTTGTGCGGTCGATGCGGTATGGGGACAGGCTATGCAGGTGCGGTTCGAGCCACCTTGATTCCGATCAAGTGGGCGACGGTTTTCCGTGCGTACGCCCGGGCGCGCCTCCGAGCGGTTCAACCGCCGCAGCCGCCGCAGCACACCGACGGCAGCTGCACGATCCGGTCCGCTGCGACGCGGTGTCCGGCGCGCGCCAGCGCCAGCGCGATCTCGACCTCCCCGGCGTAGGTGGACACGCGCAGCGCGCCGGTGGCCGGATCGATGTCGACGAGCGCGGCGGGGTCGAGCGCCTGCAACTGCAGGGCGATGGGCTCGAGGTCGAGCGGTGCGGTGTCCAGGTGGATGTCGAACTGCATTGCGGCGCTCCTGGGGGAGTGGCGGGTGAGGCGAGGGCGCTTGCGCGCGTCGCCGGCGCACCTTGCGCGCGCTGGCGCCGTCCCGCCCTGACCTGGGTCAAGCCGCGGTCCGCACGCTCATTCGGGCCAGTGCGGCGCCAGCAGCGCAGCGGCATCGCAGGGATGGCACAGCGTCAGCCGGGCGCAGCCCGCGTCCTCGCGGTCCAGGCGCCAGGCGAAGCCGAGGCGGTCGAGCAGCGGCCACATCGGCTCCGGGGGCGGGGCCGTGATCGCCACCAGCCGCTCGCCGGGCGGCAGCGACAGCAACGCCTCGGCGATGCGCTCGATCGGTTCGGGCGGCGGCAGGTGGCGCAGGTCCAGATGCATGCGCGCGAGACGAGGGGCGGAGCGGCGACCATGCACGCCGCCGCATCGCCGCGCATTGATCCACATCAGGGCCGAGGCGATGGCGGTCGCGGCGCTTGATGCAGGTCAAGCCGCGTGCGCACTGCGACATTCGGTCGCATCCGTGGCGCGCCCGGCGGTGCTGAACTGTGCGCGAAACGAGGAGACCTCATGAACAAGCATCTGCTCTGCATCGCGCTGGCCGCGGCGTCCGCGCAGGCCGCCGCCGCGGCGCCCGCCGACGATGGCGCCATCGACGAGCGCATCGCCACGCTCGACGCGCTGGTGGTCACCGGCATCGCCCCGGTCGCCGCGCTGACCTTCGTCACCGATCCGCGCCTGCCGCGCCAGCCGGTGCCGGCCAGCGACGGCGCCGACTACCTCAAGACGGTGCCGGGCTTCGCCGTGCTGCGCAGCGGCGGTACCAACGGCGACCCGGTGCTGCGCGGCATGTTCGGCTCGCGGCTCAACCTGCTGGCCGGCGACGGCGCGATGATGGGGGCGTGTCCGTCGCGCATGGACAACGCCATGTCCTACGTCTCGCCGGAGACCTACGACCGGTTGACGATCGTCAAGGGTCCGCAGACGGTGCTGTGGGGCGGCGGCGCGTCGGCGGGCACGGTGCGCTTCGAGCGCGAGATCCCCTACTTCGACCGCGCCGGCGCGCGCGCCTCGGGCAGCCTGCTCGTCGGCGGCAACGGCCGCAACGACCAGGTACTGGAGGCGTCGGCGGGCGCGCCGCGCGGGTACGCCCGCTTCACCGGCAACCGTTCGCAGGCCGACGACTACCGCGACGGCGCCGGCCGCGAGGTGCCCTCGGCATGGCGGAAGTGGAACGCGGACGCCGCGTTCGGCTGGACCCCCGATGCCGACACCGTGCTGGAGGCCAGCATCGGCGCCGGCGACGGCGAGGCGCGCTACGCCGGGCGCGGCATGGACGGCGCGCAGTTCGAGCGCACCAGCTACGGCCTGCGCTTCGAGAAGAAGGCCATCGGCGGCGTGCTGGACGAGGTGTCCGCCAACCTCTACTACAACGACGTCGATCACGTGATGGACAACTACACGCTGCGCGAACCCGATCCCTCGGGCAGCATGCCGATGCCGATGGCCAGCAACGTCGCCCACCGCACCGCCGGCGGCCGCGTCGCGCTGACCTGGCGCGGCGAGCGCTGGGACCTGATCGGCGGCGCCGACGCCCGCGAGAGCCGCCATTCCAACCGCAGCGCGATGGGCCGCGGCGCCTATCGCGCGCAGCCGTGGACGGTGGACGCGCGGCTGCGCCAGGCCGGGATCTTCGCCGAGCTGCACGCGCACCTCGCGCCCGGCCGCCACCTGATCGGCGGCGCGCGCGTGGATCGCGCCGAGGCCGAGGACGCGCGCGCGCTGACCGGCGGCATGATGCCGATGCCCAACCCCACCGCCGGGCAGACCCGCAGCGAGACCCTGCCCTCGGCCTTCCTGCGCTACGAGCGCACGCTCGCGGACCGGCCGCTGCACTGGTACGCGGGCGTGGGCCACACCCAGCGCATGCCCGACTATTGGGAACTGTTCTCGCCCAAGCGCGGCCCGGACGGCGCGGCCAACGCGTTCGCCGGCGTCGCCCCGGAACGCACCACGCAGATCGACCTCGGGCTGCGCTACGGCGGCAAGCGGGTCGATGCCTGGGTGGCGCTCTACGCCGGGCGCATGCAGGACTACATCGTGTTCGACTACCTGGGCGGCGGCGCCATGGGCGCGACCACGCGCGCGCGCAACGCCGATGCCGACATCCGCGGCGGCGAAGCCGGCGCGGAGTGGCGGCCGGCGCAGGACTGGAAGCTCGGCGGCACGCTGTCCTACGCCTGGGGCGAATTGTCCGACAGCGGCCAGGCGATGCCGCAGGTGCCGCCGCTGGAGGCGCGGTTCAACGCCGGCTACGACGACGGGCGCTGGTCGGCCGGCGCGCTGCTGCGCGTGGTCGCCTCGCAGGACCGCACCAGCCAGTCGCTGGGCAACGTGGTCGGCCGCGACCTCGGCCCCAGCGCGGGTTTCGCGGTGTTCTCGCTCAACGCCGGCTATCGGTTCGACGATCGCCTGCAGATCGCGGCGGGCATCGACAACCTGTTCGATCGCGACTACAGCGAGCACCTCAATCTCGCCGGCAACAGCGCCTTCGGCTATCCCGCCGATCCGGTGCGCATCCACGAGCCCGGCCGGACCGGCTGGATCAAGCTGAGCTACCGCTACTGACGATCGCCGCGCGGCGCGCGCGCGCTTGACCGCGGTCAAGGCGCCGCCGGCGGCGCGTTCCTATGGTCTGTGCACCGCTTCCCGGCCATCACAGGAACGTCCCGATGACATCCCGCCCCCTCCGTCCGCTGGCGATCGCATTGCTGGCGATCCCGGCCCTCGCCTCCGCATCCGGCTTCTCCGACGTGCTGACCGAGGGCAAGCCCAGCCTCGACCTGCGCTACCGTTACGAACACGTCCATCAGGACAACGCGCTGCGCGACGCGCAGGCGCACACCCTGCGCACGCGGCTGGGCTGGCGCAGCGGCGAATGGCGCGGTTTCTCCGGGCTGGTGGAGTTCGACACCGTGACCCGGCTGGGCGGCGCCACCTACCACGACACCCGCAACGGGCGCGGCGACTACGCGACGATCGCCGATCCGGAAGGCGGCGAATTCAACCAGGCGCTGCTGCGCCACGACGGCGGCTACGGCAGCGTGGCCGTGGGGCGCCAGCGCATCGTGCTCGGCAACCAGCGCTTCGTCGGCGGCGTGGCCTGGCGCCAGAACGAGCAGACCTACGACGGCGTCCAGCTGCAGCTCGCGCCGGCCGATGGCCTGCGCTTCACCTACGCCTTCGTCGACCGGGTCAACACCATCTTCGGTCCCGAGGATCGACGCACCGCGACCGCCGCCAACCGGTCCGACATCGACGGCGACAGCCATCTGTTCGACCTGCGCTACGAGGCGTCGCCCGCGTTGTCGCTGGCCGCCTACCACTACCGGCTCGACCTCGACAACGCCGCGGTGAGCCCCGGCGCGCCGCTGGGCACGCTGTCCAGCCGGACCACGGGCGCGCGCCTGGGCGGCGCCTGGCGCAGCCTGTCCTACGCGGCGGAATACGCCCGGCAGACCGAAGGCGCCGGCAATCCGTGGACGCTCGACAGCGACTACCGCCTGCTCGAACTCGGCTACGCGGTGCGCCAGGCCAAGTTCACCGCCGGCTACGAGGCGCTGGGCGGCGGCACCGGCGCGGGCAACCGCGCCTTCCAGACGCCGCTGGCCACCAAGCACGCGTTCCAGGGCTGGGCCGACGTCTTCCTGACCACCCCGGCCGATGGCGTCGTGGATCGCTATCTCGGCGCCAGCGCGCCGCTGGCGGGCGGCACCGTGCAGGCGTGGTACCACGACTTCGTGCCCGAGCGCGGCGGCGGCGACTATGGGCACGAGCTCGACCTCTCCTACGCCCGCGCCATTCCCGGCGTCCAGGGCCTGACCGGCCTGCTCAAGTACGCGCGCTACGCCTCCGACGACCGCACCCGCAGCGTCGATACCGAGAAGTTCTGGCTGCAGCTGCAGTACGCCTACTGACCCGCCGCGCCGCCCGGCACGCCCGGATTTCCGTGCGCGCCGGACGGTTGGCCTTCGCTTGACCCAGGTCAATCCACATCTTGTGCTTTTGCATCAGCATTCCCACAACATCTTGTGTCGGGGACTGGCATGCGGAGCGATGGATTCACGGCGCGATCCCTGGGCGGCGGCCGGGCGGCGGGGCCTCTCGTCGATCCGGTCGCCTCGATCGGCGAGTACTTGAGCCGCGCCGACTGGCGGGTCAACGCCAACGCCAACCAGGGCTACTCGCTGGGCGGGCTGATCCTGAACGTCTCCGGCAAGGTCACCGCCAACTACTGGCTCTCGCACGTCTACCCGCCCGAGATCGGCCGCGCCCACCGCGAGGGCGACCTGCACATCCACGACCTGGACATGCTCTCCGGCTACTGCGCCGGCTGGTCGCTGCGCACCCTGCTGCACGAGGGGCTCAACGGGGTGCCGAACCGGGTCGAGGCGTCGCCGCCGCGGCACTTCTCCTCGGCCATCGGCCAGATCGTCAACTTCCTGGGCACGCTGCAGAACGAATGGGCCGGCGCCCAGGCGTTCTCCTCGTTCGACACCTACATGGCGCCGTTCGTGCGCAAGGACGCGCTGTCCTACGACCAGGTGCGGCAGGGCATCCAGGAGCTGATCTACAACCTCAACGTGCCCTCGCGCTGGGGCACGCAGACGCCCTTCACCAATCTCACCTTCGACTGGGTGTGCCCGCCCGACCTGCGCGCGCAGCGGCCGTGCATCGGCGGCGAGGAGATGCCCTTCGCCTACGGCGAGCTGCAGGCCGAGATGGACGCGATCAACCGCGCCTACATCGAGGTCATGAGCGCCGGCGACGCCCGCGGCCGGGTGTTCACCTTCCCGATCCCGACCTACAACATCACGTCCGATTTTCCCTGGGAGTCGGAGAACGCGCAGCGGCTGTTCGACATGACCGCCAAGTACGGGCTGCCGTACTTCCAGAACTTCATCAATTCCGAACTCGACCCCGGGATGATCCGCTCGATGTGCTGCCGCCTGCAGCTCGACCTGCGCGAGCTGCTCAAGCGCGGCAACGGCCTGTTCGGCAGCGCCGAGCAGACCGGCAGCCTCGGCGTGGTGACGATCAACTGCGCGCGCCTGGGCTATCTGCACCGTGGCGACGAGGCGGCGCTGTTCGCGCGCCTGGACGAGCTGCTGGAGCTGGGCCGGCGCAGCCTGGAGATCAAGCGCGAGACGATCCAGCGCCTGATCGACGAGGGCCTGTTCCCGTACACCAAGCGCTATCTGGGCACGCTGCGCAACCACTTCTCGACGCTGGGGGTGAACGGCGTCAACGAGGCGATCCGGAACTTCACAGGCGACGCCCACGACATCGCCAGCGACTGGGGCCACGCGTTCGCGCTGCGCCTGCTCGACCACGTCCGCGCGCGGATGGTCGAGTTCCAGGAGCGCACCGGCCATCTCTACAACCTCGAAGCCACGCCGGCCGAGGGCACCACCTACCGCTTCGCCAAGGAGGACCGGCGGCGCTGGCCCGGCATCCTGCAGGCCGGCACCGACCAGCAGCCGTACTACACCAACTCCACCCAGCTGCCGGTCGGCTTCACCGACGATCCGTTCGAGGCGCTGGAGCGACAGGAGGCGCTGCAGTCGCGCTACACCGGCGGCACCGTGCTGCACCTGTACATGGGCGAACGGCTCTCCAGCGGCGCGGCCTGCCGCGACCTGGTCCGGCGCGCGCTGAGCCGGTTCCGGCTGCCCTACGTCACGGTGACGCCCACGTTCTCGATCTGCCCCGTGCACGGCTACCTCTCCGGCGAGCACGTCTTCTGCCCGCGCTGCGACGCCGAGCGGCTCGCCGCCCGGCGCGAGGCCGCGCGCCCCGGCGCCGCCTAGCGCGCCGGTCCGACTTTCCCGCCGGCCGCATGGCCGGCTCCCGCCCGACCCAACGAGGAGATGCAGATGCGACACGACGACCACGACACCCTGCCCGACGACGAGCGCCAGCGCTGCGAGGTGTGGACCCGGGTGATGGGCTACCACCGCCCGGTATCCAGCTTCAACCTCGGCAAGCGCGGCGAGCATGCCGAACGCCGCTTCTTCGCCGAGCCCGCGGCGGCGCGCGCGGTGCCGCGCGCGGCATGATCCGCATCGGCGGCATGACGCCGGTGACCTCGATCGATTTCCCCGACCGCCTGGCGGCGGTGCTGTTCCTGCAGGGCTGCCCGTGGCGCTGCGGCTACTGTCACAACCCCGCGCTGCTGCCGGCGCGCGGCGGGGAGGCGATCGCCTGGACGCAGGTCGAGGCGTTCCTGCGCCGCCGCCGCGGCCTGCTCGACGGGGTGGTGTTCTCCGGCGGAGAACCCACCCTGCAACCGGCGCTGCCGCAGGCCGCGGCGCGCGTGCGCGCGCTGGGCTTCGAGGCCGCGTTGCACACCGGCGGCATGTACCCGGCGCGGCTGGCCGCGCTGCTGCCGCTGCTGGACTGGGTGGGGCTGGACGTCAAGGCGCCGGCGTCGCGCTACGACGCCATCACCGGCGTGCGCGGCAGCGCCGCCAGGGTTGGCACCTCGCTGCGGCAGGTGCTCGACAGCGGCATCGCCTACGAATGCCGCACCACCTGGCACCCGGGGCTGTACCCCGAGGACGAACTGCAGCGGCTGGCCGACGGCCTCGCCGCGCAGGGCGTGCGCCACTGGGCGCTGCAGGAATGCCGGAGCGCATCGCTGCCGGCGACGGGCTGGGCGCTGCGCGATCCGGCGGCGCTGGGCGCGCGCTTCGAGCGCTTCGTGGTGCGGCGCGCCTGAACGAAAAAGCCCGCCGGCGAAGCCGGCGGGCCCGAGCTGCGGACGTGCCGCGCGGCAGGTCAGGGCGTGACGACGAGCGTGCCGCGCATGATCGCCGAGTGGCCGGGGAACGAGCAGAAGAACACGTAGTCGCCGCCGGCGCGCAGGCGGTTGCCCGGGAAGGTGACCCGAGTGGTCGCGCCGCCGCCGATCACGTCGGTGTGCGCGATCACGCGCTGGTCGTCGGCGGGCACGTACTTGCCGGCCGCGCCGGCGGCGATGCCGGCCTGGGCCACCGCGGCGGCATCGCCGCTGGCGGTGATCACCACGTTGTGGCCCATCGCGGTCGCCGGCAGCGCGCCCGTGTGCTTGAGCTCGACGGTGACCGTCCGGCAGCCGGCCGAGACGGTCGCGCTCTTCTTGTCGAACTGCATGCGGTCGTTGCCTTCGAGGCTGATCGTGCAGTTGTCGCTGGCCTGGGCGGCGCCGGCGGCGCACAGCAGGGCGAGGCCGAGCAGGGTGGAGAGGGTCTTCATCTGGAACTCCTTGCGGATGGAACGGGAAAGAGGGTGTGCGCGTAGTGTGTGCGCGCACGGCCGCGACCGAATTGATCTGGATCATTACCCGGCGTGAAGGCATTCCGGCGTTTGGTCGCCGCTCAGCGTTCGCGGGCGCCCCGCCGGCCCGGGCTACCGCGCCGGCAGCGGCGCCGGCAGGCAGCCCAGCGCGGCCAGCGGGCCGTGCAGCGCCGGCACGTGCATCAGCCAGGGGGCGGCGAGGGAGAGCACGCCCGCGGCCAGCACCAGCGCGCCGGCGGCGGCGCGCCAGCCCGGGCGCTGCAGCCAGCGGCCCAGGCGCGCGCCCGACCAGGTCAGCGGCAGCATCACCGGCAGGGTGCCGAGCCCGAACGCGGCCATGGTCAGCGCGCCGTTGCGCGCGTCGGCCTGCAGCCAGGCGATGGTCAGCAGGCCCAGGCTGAGACCGCAGGGCAGCCAGCCCCACAGCACGCCCAGCAGGATGCGCTTGGGCGCGGAATCGGCCGGCAGCAGCGGCCGCTGCAGCGGCCGCAGCCACTGCCACAGCCGCTGGCCGGGGCCGGAGAGCCCGGCACGGCGCACGCCCAGCAGGCGCAGCGCCAGCACCACCAGCGCCGCACCTACCAGCATGCGTAGGCCGACCGCCAGCCAGGGCGAGCGCGCCACCGCCAGCAGGCCGTCGCCGACGACGCCGGCGGCCGCGCCGGCCAGCACGTAGCCGGCCACGCGGCCGAGGTTGACCTGCCAGGCCAGCGGCCAGCCGCCGCGCGGCGACAGCGCCGAGAAGCCGGTGGCGATGCCGCCGCACATCGCCGCGCAGTGCACGCCGCCCAGCAGGCCGGCCAGCAGCGCGGCCAGCAGCACCGGCCAGTCAACCGGCATCGCGCGGCGCTCCCCCCGCGTCGCTGGCGGTTGCGGTTGCGGTTGCGTCAGCGGTTGCGTCCGCGTCTGCGGACGCGTCGCTCGTGGCATCCGCGGATGGCGCGGGACCGGCCTGCGTTCGCTTCGGCGCGCGTTCGGCGCGCGGGCCGTCCTCGTCCACCAGCACGTCGAGCGCCGGGGTGTCGAGGTCGTCGAACTGGCCGCGCCGCACCGCCCAGACGAAGGCGCCGATCGCCACGCCCAGCAGCAGCAGGCTGATCGGCAGCAGCAACAGCAGGCTTCTCATCGCGGCGCGGCCGGCACGGCGGCGGTGGACCCGGCGCCGGTCGCGCGCGGCGCCGGCAGCGGCGGCGTGCGCGCCAGCCGCAGCGCATTGGCGGTCACCGCCAGCGAGGACAGCGCCATGCCCAGCGCCGCCAGCCAGGGCGTGACCAGCCCGGCGGCGGCCACCGGCAGCGCGACCAGGTTGTAGCCCAGCGCCCAGGCCAGGTTCTGGCGGATCACCCGGCGCGTGCGCCGCGCCACCGCGACCGCGGCGGGAATGCGCATGAGCGAGCCGCCGGTGAGCACCAGGTCGGCGGCGCGCTGCGCCAGCGACGCGCCCTCGCCCATGGCGATCGACACGTCGGCGCCGGCCAGCACCGGGGCGTCGTTGAGGCCGTCGCCGACCATCGCCACCACGCGGCCGCGCGCCTGCAGCGCGTGCACGCGGTCGAGCTTGTCCTGCGGGCTCTGGCGCGCGTGCGCGTCGTCCAGGCCGAGGCGCTGCGCGAAGGCCGCCACCCGCGCCGGCGCGTCGCCGCTGGCCAGGTGCAGCGCCAGCCCCTGCGCGCGCAGCGCGTCGAGCGCTTGCGGTGCGTCCTCGCGGATCCGCTCGCGCAGCACGAAGCGGGCCGCCGGCTGCGCGCCGTCGCCCAGCCAGACGTCCTCGTCGGGCGCGCGCGCGGCGGCGAAGCGCGCCTGGCCGAGCCGCCAGCGGCGCCCGCCGACCGTGCCTTCCACGCCTTCGCCCGGCACGCTGCGGACCTCGCGCGCATCGGCCGCGGCCGGCGCGTCGGCGAAGGCCGCGGCCAGCGGGTGGCGGCTGTCGCGCTGCAGCGCGGCGGCGATGGCCAGCGCCTCGTCGGCGCGCATGCCCGGCTCCGGCACCACCCGTTCCAGTTGCGCGCGGGCGTCGCCGAGGGTGCCGGTCTTGTCGAACACCACGTCGGTGGCCGCGGCCAGCGTGTCCAGCGCGCCGTCGCGGGTGGCCAGCACGCCGAGCCGGGCCAGGGTGCCGTGCGCGGTCGCCAGCGCCGTGGGCACCGCCAGCGACAGCGCGCAGGGGCAACTGATGACCAGCAGGGCCAGGGTGACCTCGAACGCGCGCGAAGGATCGTAGAGCCGCCAGCCGACGTAGACCGCGATCGCGGCCACCAGCAGCGTCGCCACGAAGCGGCTGCCGACGCGGTCGGCCGCGCGCGCCAGCGCCGGGCGCTGCGCCTGCGCCTGCTCCACCAGCCGGGTGAGCTGCGAGAGCCGGGTGGCGCTGCCGACGCCGGTCACCGCGATCCGCGCCGGGCGCTCGCGGCAGACGCTGCCGGCGTGCACGGTCTCGCCGGCCTGGCGCAGCACCGGGCTGGATTCGCCGGTCAGCAGCGATTCCTCGAACGCCACCGGCCCGTCCAGCAGGCGGCCGTCGGCGGGCACGGTCTCGCCCGCGGCAACGCAGGCGGTGTCGCCCACGGCCAGGCGCGCGATGGCCACCGTCTCGCGCTCGCCGTCGGCGCGCTCGCGGGTGGCGAACGCCGGCCGCGCCCGCGCCAGCGCATCGACCTGGGCGCTGGCGGCGTTGCGCGCGCGCTGCTCCAGCATGCGCGCGGCCAGCAGCAGGAACACGAACATCACCGCGGCGTCGTACCAGACGTGCGGCCCGCCGCGGATCGTCTCGACCAGGCTGGCGAAGTAGGCCAGCAGGGTGGAGGTGGCGATCAGCGTGTCCATGCCGACGTGGCGGGCGCGCAGCTCGCGCCAGCAGCCGATCAGGAACGGCCAGCCGGAATAGAACACCACCGGGGTGGACAGCACGAAGGTCAGCCAGCGCAGCACGTCGCGGGTCGCGGTGGGCATGCTGGCGTCGAAATCCAGGTACAGCGCCTCGGCCAGCATCATCGCCTGCATCGCGCCCAGGCCGGCCACGCCCAGGCGCAGCAGCCAGCGCCGGCGTTCGCGGGCGCGCTCGCGCTCGCGCGCATCCCCGGCGGCCAGGTACGGCCGGTAGCCCAGCGCCAGGAGGCGGCGCAGGATCGCCGACAGCGGCGCGCGCGCCGGGTCCCAGGCGATGCGGATGCGGCCGGTGACAGCGTTGGCGACGACCTCGGACACGCCGTCCTCGCGCGACAGCGCGCGGTCGATCAGCCAGGCGCAGGCGGCGCAGCGCATGCCGTCGGTGAGCAGGGTGATGCGCAGGCCGCCGTCGAAGGCGTGGGCGTGCTCGGCCAGTACCTCGTCGCGGTCCCACACCGACAGGTCCACGGCGTCGGTGCCCACCGGCGCCGGCAGCGCGCTGCGCAGGCGGTAGTAGTCGTCCAGGCGCGCATCGCGGATCCAGGCCGCCGCGGCCTCGCAGCCGGCGCAGCAGAACGCCGCGCCGTCGGCGCCGATCGTCGCCGTGCCGGCGATGGGCTCGCCGCAGTGGAAGCAGGTGCGCGCGGCGGTCGCCATCGCGGGGTCCGGGGATTACGGCGAGGCGGGCGCGAGCCGCGTCGCCAGCTGACCGGCCGGCAGGCGGCCGCGCAGGCGCCACGCCGCGTCCTCGGGCGCCAGTTGCAGGATCCAGTCGTGGGACAGGTCGATCTCGCCGTCCGCGCGCCAGCCGTGCTCGGACGGCGCCAGCAGCAGGTCGAGGTCTTCGCGCGCCTGCGCCGGATGCGCCAGGGTCAGCCGCAGCGGCGCGGCGCGGTCGAAATCGCCGTTCACCGCGATCACCTCGATCGCACCGCCGCCCTCGTCCAGCCGCAGCAGCGCGGCCAGGTGCAGGCGGCGCGCGGCGCCGTCGGGGCCGAGGTCGGCGGTCTGGATCTGGGAGACGCGCTGCACCTCGTCGCGCACCGCGTCGGTGCCGCCGGAGCGGGTGGCGATGGTCACCAGCGAAACGCCGGCGACGATGGACGCCAGCGGCAGGCCGAACACCAGCCAGAGCATGGGTTCGCGCCACGGCGGGCGTTTCTTCTGTACGGGGTCGTTCATTGCATGGGTCCGAAGAAGCTGCTGTCGATCTCGGCGCGGGCGCTGCCGTCGGCGCTCTCGACGTGGAAGCGGATCGCCTGGCGTCCGCCGAGGTCGGCGGGCGCGTCGAGCACCACCGGCACGGCAGCGACCTCGCCCGCGGCCACCTCGGTTTCCAGGGGCGCGCCGCGGATCTGGATGCCGGCCGTGGTCGGCGAGATCCCGATGCGGTAGACCTGCGGCTGGGGCGACTTGTTGGCGATCTTCAGAGTGTAGCCGTTCTCGATCCGGCCATCGGCCGCCTCGCGGTAGAGCGCGTTGCGGTCGCGCAGCACCTCGGCGATGAGCTCGCTGCGGTGGCCCACGCCCCAGGCCCAGGCCACGCACAACGCCGCCAGCAGCGCGCCGTAGACGATCACCCGCGGCCTGAGCACGCGGCTGGGCTGGCCGTCGATGGCGTTCTGGGTCGAGTAGCGGATCAACCCGCGCGGGTAGCCCATCTTGTCCATCACCTCGTCGCAGGCGTCGATGCAGGCGCCGCAGGCGATGCACTCGTACTGCAGGCCGTTGCGGATGTCGATGCCGGTCGGGCAGACCTGCACGCAGATCGTGCAGTCGATGCAGTCGCCCAGTTCCTCCGGCGCGAACCGCGGCAGCGGCTGGATCTCGCCCAGGTCGCCGTCGAAGGTGATGGTCTTGCGCGCCTGCAAGCGGTTGTCGGCGGCCGAGGGATGGTGGTTGGCGCGGAACACGTAGTCGTAGGCGGTGGCGGCGTCGAGCAGGCCGCGCGCGCGCTCGAGCACGCTGGCCAGCCCGCGCTTGCGCGGCCCGCGCGGTTCGCCGCGCATCGGGTCGTAGGCGATCAGCAGCGTGTTGCGGTCGAACATCGCGCTCTGGAAGCGCGCGTACGGGCACATGTACTTGCACACCTGCTCGCGCAGGAAGCCGGCGTTGCCCCAGGTGGCGAAGGCGTAGAACAGCACCCAGAACGTCTCCCAGCCGCCCCAGGAGAGCGTCGCCAGGCGCGCGCCCAGGTCGGTGATCGGGGTGAAGAAGCCGACGAAGGTGAAGCCGGTCCACAGCGCCAGCAGCGCCCACAGCAGGTGCTTGGCGCCCTTGCGCAGGATCTTTTCCCGCGTCCACGGGCCGGCGTCGAGCTTCATGCGCTTGCTGCGGTCGCCCTCGGTCCAGCGCTCGATCCACAGGAACACCTCGGTCCACACCGTCTGCGGACAGGCGTAGCCGCAGAACAGCCGTCCGGCCAGCGCGGTGAAGAAGAACAGCGCCATCGCCGCGATGATCAGCAGCAGCGCCAGGAACAGGAAGTCCTGCGGCCAGAAGGTCAGCCCGAAGACGTGGAACTTGCGCGCCGGCAGGTCGAACAGCACCGCCTGGCGGCCGTCCCAGCGCAGCCAGGGGAACAGGTAGAACATGCCCAGCAGCCAGAACACCGCCGCGGTGCGCAGGCGGTCGAAACGGCCGCGCACGCTGCGCGGGTAGACCTTGGCTTCGCTGACGTAGAGCGAGCCGCCGCGATCCTCGGCGACTTCGATGGGAATGCGCTTGCTCACGGCCTACTCCGGCGGCAGCGCGCGGTTGAAGCGGGCGGCCGGTCGCAGGAGGATCCAGGTGAACAGGCTCGAGCCGGCGGTGGCCAGCCAGAACATGAAGAACCCGGCCGTATAGCCGAGTTCGCGGGTGAGGGGCAGGTCGGGAAAGGTCATGTCGCGCAGCAGCAGGGGATCGACGAAGGCGAAGAACACCATCGTCGACACCCCCGCGGAGAAGAAGCTCGGCCACAGCACCGCCCCCAGGCGCTGGGCCAGGGGGCGGGGCGGGTGGTCGTAGTGAGGGTCCGGCGGACGGCTCATGGCGAGTTCGCGGACGCCGTGGCGGGGGGCGGGTTGGACAGCGACCACACGTAGGCGGCCACCAGCCGGGAGCGGGTCTCGCCCAGCAGGTCGCGATGGGCGGGCATGACGCCGTGCCGGCCCTCGCGGATGGTCTGGCGCATGCTCTCCACGGTGTTGGCGTACAGGGTGTTGCCGTGGGTCAGGTCCGGCGCGCCGAAGGCGATGTTGCCCTTGCCGTCGGGACCGTGGCAGGCCACGCACAGGCTGTCGTAGAGCTTCTTGCCGCGCGAGGCCGCGTGGTTGTTGCGCAGGCTCTGCTCGGGCTGGCGCAGCAGGCGCACGTAGGCGATGACCTGGTCGACGGCGTCGTCGCCGCCGATGCCGGTCAGCACGTCGCCCAGCGGCGGCATCACGCCCTCGCGGCCGTCCAGCACCGAGGCCAGGATCTGGTCGGGCTCGCCGCCCCAGTTCCAGTGCGCGTCGGTCAGGTTGGGATAGCCCGGCGCGCCGGTCGCCGCCGAGCCGTGGCAGGCCGCGCAGGTGTTGGCGAAGATCGAGCGCCCCAGCGCGCGGGCCTGCGGATCGCGGGCGAGCACGTCGATCGGCTGGCCGGTGTAGGCGGCGAAGGTGGCCTCCAGCTGCTGGTCCTGGCGCGCCTTCTCCGCGTCGTGCTCGGCCACCGAGGTCCAGCCGCCGAAGCCGGCGAAGTTGCCCAGCCCGGGGTACCACAGCAGGTAGGCGATGCTGAAGACGATGGTGATGTAGAACAGGTTGATCCACCACCGCGGCAGCGGCTTGTTGTACTCGGTGATGTCGCCGTCCCAGACGTGGCTGGTGTCCTCCGGCGCCGGGTCGCCGGGGCGGCGGCGCGCCGTCCACCACAGCAGCCAGACGCAGCCGGCGATGTTGAGCGCGATGAGCGCGATGACGTACCAGGACCATCCTGTGCTCACGGCGCATCCTCCCCGTCGGACAGCGGCAACCGGGCCGCGTCCTCGAAATCGGCCTTGCGGCGCGGGCTCCAGGCCCAGGCCCAGCCGGCCAGGAACAGGATCAGCAGGACGGTGGTGACGATTCCGGAGATCATTGCGGCGCTCCTCCGCGCGGTGCGTGCCGCCCCAGCCCCTGCAGGTAGGCCACGATGGCGTCGAGTTCGGTCTTGCCGATCAGCTCGTCGCGCGCGGCGGCGATCTGCTCGTCGGTGTAGGGATCGCCCAGGCGCTGCAGGGCGCGCATGCGGTCGGAGACCTGGTCGGGATCGAGCGGGTTGCGCTCCAGCCAGGGGTAGCCGGGCATGTTGGATTCGGGCACCACGTCGCGCGGGTTGTGCAGGTGCACGCGGTGCCAGGCGTCGGAGTAGCGCCCGCCCACGCGGGCCAGGTCCGGCCCGGTGCGCTTGCTGCCCCACTGGAACGGGCGGTCGTAGACCGATTCGCCGGCCAGCGAGTAGTGGCCGTAGCGCTCGGACTCGAAGCGCAGCGTGCGCACCATCTGCGAGTGGCAGTTGTAGCAGCCCTCGCGGACGTAGACGTCGCGCCCGGCCAGCTCCAGCGCCGGGTAGGGTTCCACGCCCTCCAGCGGCTCGATCGCCTCGGCCTGGTACATCAGCGGGACGATCTCGGCCAGCCCGCCGAAGGACACCGCCACCGCGATCAGGACCGCCATCAGGCCGACGTTCTTCTCGATCTTCTCGTGCTTGTTCGACATGGCGCTTCCTCAGCCCTTCGCCGGTGCGGGTTCGGGTTCGACCGCCGGCGGCAGCACCGGCTGGTCGGCCACGCTGCGTGCGGCGGCGTAGGTCTTCCACACGTTGAGCGCCATCAGGAACATGCCGGCCAGCACCAGCACCCCGCCGCCCAGGCGCACCAGGTAGTAGGGGTAGGTGGCGTTGAGGGCCTCGACGAAGCTGTAGGTCAGCGTGCCGTCGTCGTTGGTGGCGCGCCACATCAGGCCCTGCATGACGCCGGCGATCCACATCGAGGCGATGTAGAACACCACGCCCAGGGTGTGGATCCAGAAGTGCAGGTCGATCCACTTGGTCGAGTACATCGCCTCGCGGCCGAGCAGCTTCGGCAGCAGCGCGTAGATCGAGCCGATGGAGATCATCGCCACCCAGCCCAGCGCGCCGGCATGCACGTGGCCGATGGTCCAGTCGGTGTAGTGCGACAGCGAGTTGACCGTCTTGATCGACATCATCGGTCCCTCGAAGGTGGCGATCATGTAGAACGAGATCGCGACGATGAGGAACTTCAGGATCGGGTCGGTGCGCAGTTTGTGCCACACGCCCGACAGGGTCATGATGCCGTTGATCGCGCCGCCCCAGCTGGGCGCCAGCAGGATCAGCGAGAACACCATGCCCACCGACTGCGCCCAGTCCGGCAGCGCGGTGTACTGCAGGTGGTGCGGGCCGGCCCACATGTAGACGGCGATCAGCGCCCAGAAGTGCACGATCGACAGCCGGTAGGAGTAGATCGGCCGGCCGGCCTGCTTGGGCACGTAGTAGTACATCATCCCCAGGAAGCCCGCGGTCAGGAAGAAGCCGACCGCGTTGTGGCCGTACCACCACTGCACCATCGCATCCACCGCGCCGGTGTAGACGCTGTACGACTTGGTCAGGCCCACCGGCATCGAGATGTTGTTGACGATGTGCAGCAGCGCCACGGCGATGATGAACGCGCCGTAGAACCAGTTCGCCACGTAGATGTGCTTGACCCGCCGCTTGGCGATGGTGCCGAAGAACAGCACCGCGTAGGCCACCCATACCGCGGTGATCAGGATGTCGATCGGCCATTCCAACTCGGCGTATTCCTTGCCCTGGGTGAAACCCAGCGGCAGGGTGACCGCGGCCAGCACGATCACCAGCTGCCAGCCCCAGAACACGAAGGCCGCCAGCTTGTCCGAGAGCAGGCGGACATGGCAGGTGCGCTGCACCACGTGCAGGCTGGTGGCGAACAGCGCGCAGCCGCCGAACGCGAAGATCACCGCGTTGGTGTGCAGCGGCCGCAGGCGGCCGTAGCTCAGCCAGGGCAGGTCGAAGTTGAGCGCCGGCCAGTAGAGCTGCGCGGCGATGATCACGCCGACCAGCATGCCGACGATGCCCCAGATCACGGTCATCACCGCGAACTGGCGTACCACCTTGTCGTTGTAGGTTTCTGTGTTGGCCACGTCGCCGTCCCAGGGTTTTTCAGGCGACCCGAGTCTGCGCCAGCCCAGGCGCGTTCACATTGATCAGAATCAAGGTACGGACAGCGCGAACGGCGCAACGACGCGGAATCGGCGCGGAGTGAGACGTGTTCGCATTTGCGCGCTCGATCGGCCCGGCGCCCACGGGCCCGCAGCGCGGGGGCGCCGCCCTGGGACGGGCCACGGCGACGAGGTGCCGCCGGAGCGGTTCAGTCGGCCTGGGCCGTCCGCTTCAGCGCCCGGTAGCGCTCCAGCGCGTCGCGCAGGTCCTGGCCCAGGTGCCGGCGCTCGTCGAGCTGCTGCTCCAGGATCGCCTGCTGGCGCAGCAGGTCGGCGTGCTGGCTCAGGATGCTGTCGGCCAGCGGCTTGCGCACCGGCTGCTGGCGCAGTTCCAGGTCGGCGGCCTGGCGCAGCAGGTTCAGCAGGCTGGCGCGCAGGTTCGCCACGCCCATGCGCGAGGTCTTGACCGACTCCTCGATCAGGGTGATCCGCTCGCCGTAGGCGCGTTCCAGGTCGGCCTCGGTGGCGTAGGACTCCACCATCGCCAGGTCGCGGCGCCGCGCCGCGGCCTCCGCGTCCGCGGCCTCCGCCGCCTCGCGCGCGGCGCGCGCGGCGGCGGCGCGCTCCTCGGCGCTGGGCGCGCGACCGACCTCGGCCCGCGGCAGCCCGGTGGCGGCATTGAACTCGGTCCGCGGGGCGTCCACCGCCGAGGCGGGCAGGGCGTCGCCGCAGATCTTGCGGCCGCCTTCCTCCCAGCAGTACACGCGGCGGGGCGCCTTGTCGCTGCGCTGCGCGGCCGCCGGCGCGGACAGCGCCAGCAGGGCGGTCAGGATCGCAGTGGTGATCGCCTTCATGGTGCTCCCGTCCCCCCGGTCGGTGCGCGAGGCCGGATCAGGCCTCGCTGCCGTAGCGCGCGCGGTACGCCGCCAGGCGCTCGCGCTGGCCGGAGAGTGACGCGCTTTGCGCGGCGAACGCAAGCAGGTCGTCGAGCGCGGCCACCGCGATCACCGGCACCCCCTGCTCGGCGGCGACCGCCTGCGCGGCCGAGCGCCGCGGCGTGGCGCTCTCGTCCACCACCTCCTGGCGGTCCAGCGCGATCGCGATGCCCGCCACCCGCCCGCCGGCCCCGGCGATCAGCCCCAGCGCCTCGCGGATCGCGGTGCCGGCGGTGATCACGTCGTCGACGATCAGCACCTCGCGCCCGGCCAGCGGCGCGCCGATCAGGGTGCCGCCCTCGCCGTGGGCCTTGGCCTCCTTGCGGTTGAAGGCCACCGGCAGGTCGCGCCCGCGCGCGGCGAATTCGCAGGCCAGCGCGGTCGCCAGCGGGATGCCCTTGTAGGCCGGGCCGAACAGCAGGTCGAAGCCCAGCCCGGCGGCCTCGATCGCGTCGGCGTAGCAGGCGGCCAGGCCGCGCAGCGCGGCGCCGGAATCGAAGCGGCCGGCATTGAAGAAGTAGGGGCTGCTGCGGCCGGACTTCAGGACGAAGTCGCCGAAGCGCAGCGCGTCGGCGTCGAGGGCGAGCCGGAGGAAGCGGGTGCGGTGGTCGGTCATGGCGGGATTGTCCCACGGCCGCGCGGCGCGGTCGCCGGGGGCGCTTCGAGGCGACGATGCGCCCGGTCCGCTACGCGCCGGCGGCCGGCCCGATCGCGCGCAGCAGCAGCGATTGCGGACCCGCGCGGCCGCCCCAGACCAGCTCGCCGCTGTCGACGAAGTCGGCCCCGCGGTACAGGCGCAGCGCGGCCAGGTTGGCCCGGTGCACGTTGAGGCCGAGCAGGCGCGCGCGGCCGCGGCTGGCCAGGTCGCGGCAGCACGCGGCCAGCGCGCGGCCGCCCAGGCCCAGGCCCTGCCAGCGGCGGTCCAGCGCGAACGCGCGCAGCGCCAGCGTCGCCGCCGGCAGCCGCTCGCGCGAGACCAGGCTGGCGCCCGGGTCCAGCCGGTAGAAACCGACGACCGTCTCGCCCAGCAGCACCGCCATCGGCTCGCAGCCCGCATCCGCCAGCGCGCGCTGCACGTTCCAGGCGATGTCCCCGGCCCAGGCGACCTGCGCCGGATCGACCCGCAGCGCGCGCGCCGTCTCGGCGCGGCCGGCATCGAGCGGCAGCACGCGCACGGGCGCGGAGGCGGCAGGGGCGGCGGGCATGCGCGCAGCATGCGGGGCCGGTTGACCACGATCAATGAACGCCGTGCCGTGCGCGGCCACAGTGGGGGCATCCCGACGAGGACGGGGAACCCGATGGACATGCGAAAGACGGGCCTGGCGCTCGCCGTGGGCGCGTTGCTGTGCGCCGGCGGCGCGGTGCTGGCGCAGGGCGACGACGGGCTGCGGGACATGGCCGCGGCGCTGTTCGGCGCGATTCCGGGGCCGCCTACCGAGGTGCGCGGCGTGGCGGTCACGCCCGAGCGGGTGGAACTGGGGCGGATGCTGTTCTTCGAGCCGCGGCTGTCGCGCAGCCACGTCATCAGTTGCAACACCTGCCACAGCGTGGGCACCGGCGGCGCCGACAACGTGCCGGTGTCGATCGGCCACGGCTGGCAGCGCGGGCCGCGCAACTCGCCGACGGTCTTCAACGCGGTGTTCAACGCCGCCCAGTTCTGGGACGGCCGCGCCGCCGACCTGGCCGAGCAGGCCAAGGGCCCGGTGCAGGCCAGCGTGGAGATGAACAACACGCCCGAGCGCGTGGTGCAGACGCTGGCCAGCATCCCGCAGTACGTCGAGCGCTTCCGCGCCGCGTTCCCGGACGATCCCGATCCGGTCGACTTCGACAACGTGGCGCTGGCGCTGGAAGCCTTCGAGACCACCCTGGTCACGCCCGGGTCGCGCTTCGACCGCTACATCGCGGGCGACGAGGACGCGCTCGACGCCACCGAGCGCGAGGGCCTGCGCCTGTTCGTCGACAGCGGCTGCGGTTCCTGCCACAACGGCCCGAACTTCGGCGGGCGCGCCTACTTCCCGTTCGGGGTGATCGAGCGGCCGGGCGGGGAGATCCTGCCCGAGAGCGACAAGGGCCGCTTCGCGGTGACCCAGACCGCCAGCGACGAGTACGTGTTCCGCGCCGCGCCGCTGCGCAACGTCGAGCTGACCGCGCCCTACTTCCACTCCGGGCAGGTCTGGGACCTGGAGCAGGCGGTGGCGATCATGGGCAGCAGCCAGCTCGGCCGCGAACTCGCCGATGCCGAGGCCGCGGCGATCGCCGCGTTCCTGCGCACGCTGACCGGCCGCGCGCCGGAGGTGGTCTACCCGGTGCTGCCGCCGAGCACCGCGGCCACGCCGAAGCCGGAATAGGCGCCAGGCACCGGGCGGGCCGGTGCCGGCGGGTCGGCGGCTGCGTTACCCTTGCCGCGCCTTCCGTCCCCGTGCCCGCCCATGCGAATCATCAGCTTCAACGCCAACGGCCTGCGCTCGGCCGCGACCAAGGGATTCTTCGACTGGTTCGCGCAGCAGGACGCCGACATCCTGTGCGTGCAGGAGACCAAGGCGCAGGAGCACCAGCTCGCCGGCGAGGCGTTCCGGCCGCCCGGCTATCACGTCGCCTTCCGCGACGCGCAGACCAAGAAGGGCTACAGCGGCGTGGCGATCTACAGCCGGCGCCAGCCCGACGAACTGCGCGCGTCGCTGGGCTGGGCGCCGTTCGACGACGAGGGCCGCTACCTGGAGGCGCGCTTCGGCAACCTCAGCGTGGTCTCGTTCTACATCCCGTCCGGCTCGTCGGGCGAACTGCGCCAGGGCTTCAAGTTCGAGGTCATGGACTGGCTGCGGCCCATTCTCGACGAGTGGCTGGCCAGCGGCCGCGACTACGTGCTGTGCGGCGACTGGAACATCGTGCGCGCGCGCAACGACATCAGGAACTGGACCGGCAACCAGAAGAATTCCGGCTGCCTGCCGCCCGAGCGCGCCTGGCTCAACGGCCTGATCGCCGATGCCTGCGGCGACGGCTCGCCGCAGCCGCAGGTCGGCTGGGTGGACACCTTCCGCGCGCTGAAGCCCGACGCGGTGGAATACACTTGGTGGAGCAACCGCGGCGCCGCGCGCGCCAACAATGTGGGCTGGCGGATCGACTACCAGTTGTGCACGCCATCGCTGGCCTCGCGGCTGTCGGGCTGCTCGATCCTGCGCGAGCCGCGCTTCTCCGACCACGCGCCCTACACCGTGGACTACCGCGCATGAGCCAGGCCGCTGGGGACGCGGCGCCGGGCTACCCGGAACGGGCCTCGGCGCGCACGTCGCTCTCGGCGATCGAGGCATCGACTAGCCCGGCGCGGATCATCCAGGCGTAGAGGAAGACGCCGGGCAGGGCGACCACGGTCGTCATCAGGTAGAAGTCCACGTAGCCCATGCGTTCGATCAGCGCGCCGGCGGTGGTGCCGGTGACCACGCGGCCCACGATCGAGGCGGCGGCCGAAAGCAGCGCGAACTGGGTGGCGGTGAACGACAGGTTGCACAGCGCGGACAGGTAGGCGACGACGACCACGCCGCCGATGCCGCTGGCGAAGTTCTCGAAGCAGATGGTGAAGGCGAGCATCGCGTTGCTGTGGCCGATCTGGGCGAGCGCCGCGAACGAGAGGTTCGACACCGCCATCAGGATCAGGCTCAGCAGCACCGAGCGCTTCATGCCGATGCGCGCGTAGAGAATGCCGCCGGCGAAGATGCCGACCAGATAGGCGGCGAAGCCGAAGCCGACGTCGTAGGTGGCGATCTCCGCGTTGCTGAACCCGAGATCGTCCAGCAAGAGCCGCAGGGTCAGATTGGCCAGCGTGTCGCCGATCTTGTGCAGCAGCACGAACAGCAGCACGAGCAAGGCGCCGCGGCGGCGGAGGAACTCGGCGAGCGGGCCGACCACGGCCGCGATCGCCGCGGCCATCCCGCGTCGCGGCGTCGGCTCGCGGTGGCGCGGCGGCTCGCCCAGCCAGAAGCCGACGAACACCGCCGGCAGCACGAAGACCGCGCACACCAGGTAGGCCGCGTTCCAGCCGATGGACGCGGCCAGCAGCAGCGCCAGCGCGCCGGCGCTGACCGAGCCGATGCGCCAGCCGTACTGCGACATCCCGGAGCCGACGCCGAGCTGGCGCGGCTCGAGCAATTCGATGCGATAGGCATCGATGACGATGTCGAAGGTCGCCCCGGCCGCGCCGAGCGCCACCGCGGCCACGGCGACGGTGCCGAGCTGCGTGGCCGGGTCGGCGAGGCCGAGGAAGGCCAGGGCGGCGGCGACCAGGGCGGCGGACAGCCAGAGCCAGGAGCGTCGCTGGCCGAACCGCGAGAGGACCGGCAGCCGGAACCGGTCGACCGCCGGGGCCCAGAGGAACTTGAAGTTGTAGGCGAGAAACGCCAGCGAGAACGCGGTGACGCTGCGCTTGTCGATGCCCTCCTGCGCCAGCCGGGTGGTCAGGGTGGCGCCGATCATGGCGTACGGGAAGCCGGAGGAAATGCCGAGCAGCAGCGCACCCAGCGGTGCGCGTTCGAGGTAGGGCGCGATCCAGCCGGCCAGGCCGGTGCGCGCCGGGGCGGGCGTCGTCATCGTCGGTATGCTACCCGAGCGCCGCGGCGCCGGGCTGGCGCCGCGCGCCTTGTCGGTCCCGCCCCCCCTATGGCAGCGTATGCGCCGCAGGGGTGCGACGGCTTCGTGGAGAAGAGGCGACGATGGACATCGTGCTCCAGAACGTGGACGAGGTGCTGGCCGAGCGCATCCGCCGCGTGGCCGAGGCCCGCGGCTGGACGCTGCCGCAGACCTGGCTGCACCTGGTCGAGCAGGGGCTGTACGCCTGCGAGGCCGACACGCCGGGCTTCGACCGCCAGGAGGCCGAGGCGCTGCAGGCGGCGCTGGCCGCGCTGCAGGCGGTGCCGGACGATCCGGGCTACGCGATGATCGGGCGCCGAGCGCCCCGCGACGCGCGCTGATCGCGGCGCGGCGGGCGCTCAGGCGTCGAGCAGCGCCTTGATCGCGGCGAAGCCGGCGCCGGCGCGCTCGCGCTTGTGGGCGGCGTCGGCCACGGGGTCGGCGCCGTCGCGCTGCAGCTCCTCCGGCGGCAGCTCGTCGAGGAAGCGGCTGGGCGTCAGTTTCATGCGGCTGCCCCACTTGGTGGCCTCGCGCGCGTAGGACAGCCACAAGCGCTCCTTGGCGCGGGTGATGCCCACGTAGAGCAGCCGCCGCTCCTCGTCGATGCGGCCCTCGTCGATGCTGGCCTCGTGCGGCAGCACGCCGTCCTCGACCCCGACCAGGAACACGTAGCGGAACTCCAGGCCCTTGGCCGCGTGCAGGCTCATCAGCCGGACCTGGTTGCCGGGGTCGTCGCGGTCGGCGTGGGTCAGCAGGGCCAGTTGCGCGGCCAGTTCGCCGGGACCGGCGCCGCGGGGGCCCTCGAACCAGCCGGCCAGTTCCTCGAGGTTGCCGCGGCGCATGGCGAACTGGGTCTCGGTCTTGCACTGCGCGCGCACCGCGGCGAGCAGGCCGGAGCGCTCGACCACGCTGCGCACCAGCTCCGCGGGGGGCACGCGGGCGGCGTCCTGGCGCAGGCCGCGCACGATGTCGGCGAAGGCGCCCAGCGCGTTGGCCGCGCGCGGCTGCAGCTGCTTCAGCAGGCCGACCGACTCCACCGCGCGCGACAGCGGCAGGTGCGCGGTGCGCGCCAGTTCCGACAGCCGCGCCAGGGTGGTGGCGCCGACCTCCCGCTTGGGCGACTGCACCGCGCGCAGGAAGGCGCTGTCGTCGTCGGGGTTGGCGATCAGCCGCAGCCAGGACAGCGCGTCCTTGACCTCGGCGCGTTCCAGGAACGCGGTGCCGCCGGACAGGTGGTAGGGCACACGCATCAGCTGCAGCGCCTTCTCCAGCGCGCGCGACTGGAAGTTGCTGCGGAACAGCACGCAGCACTCGCTCCACGGCATGCCCACCGACGCCTGCAGGAACTGCAGCTCGGCGGCCACGCGCTCGGCCTCGTGCGCGTGGTCGCGGCACTCCCAGACGCGGATCCGCTCGCCGTCGGCCTGCGCGCTCCACAGGGTCTTGAGGTGTTCGTGCGGGTTGTTGGCGATCAGCGCGTTGGCCGCGCGCAGCACGCGGTTGGAGCAGCGGTAGTTCTGCTCCAGCTTGATCACGGTCAGCGCCGGGTAGTCGCGGCCGAGCTGGCCGAGGTTCTCCGGATTGGCGCCGCGCCAGGCGTAGATGCTCTGGTCGTCGTCGCCCACGCAGGTGAAGTTGCCCGCGGGGCCCGCGATCGCCTTGAGCAGGCGGTACTGGGCGTCGTTGGTGTCCTGGCACTCGTCGACCAGCAGGTAGCCAATGCGCTCGCGCCAGGCCAGGCGCAGGTCCTCGTGCGATTCCAGCAGCTGCACCGGCAGGCGGATCAGGTCGTCGAAGTCCACCGCGTTGAACGCGGCCAGCCGCGCCTGGTAGCGCCCGTACAGTTCGGCCGCCTCCAGCTCGCGCGGGCTGCGCGCCAGCGCGGCGGCTTCCTCCGGCGACAGGCCGGCGTTCTTCGCCCGCGACACCAGGTGCTGCAGGGCCTGGATCGCGTCGGGCTTCATGCCGTTGCACAGGTCCTTGTACTGCGCCGCGCAGTCGTCGGCGTCGAACACCGAGAAGCCGCGCCGCAGTCCCGCGCGCTCGTGCTCGATCTGCAGCAGCTTCAGGCCCAGCGCGTGGAAGGTGGAGATCGTCAGCCCTTCGGCCGCGTCGCCGCGGATGCGCTTGCTCACGCGCTCGCGCATCTCCTTGGCCGACTTGTTGGTGAAGGTGATCGCCGCGATCCGCCGCGCCGGGTAGCGGCCGGACGAGATCAGGTGGGCGATCTTCTCCACGATCACGCGGGTCTTGCCGCTGCCGGCGCCGGCGAGCACCAGCAGCGGGCCTTCGCAGTGCAGCACCGCGGCGCGCTGAGGGGGATTGAGGGAGTGCATGCCGGGGGGAATCACGGGGCAGCGGATTGTAGCGTTTCGGGCGCGGGCGGATGTGCTGTAATGACGGCGGTCCCGCCTCCCCCGTTCCCGCCATGCGCACTCTCTCCCGGCTCGGCGCGTTGCTGCTCGCCCTGGCCGGCGGCCAGGCCGTCGCGGCCGGCCCGGGGCCCGCGGAAGGCGCCGACGCGCGCTTCGTCGATCGCCAGGCGCTGGACGGGGCCGATCCCGAGATCCTGCGCAGCGCGGGTTTCGAGGCGGCGCATCCGGACCTGCAGTTCCGGCGCCTGGGCGCCGAAGCGCTGCAGGCCGGGCGGCTCGAGGACGCCCGCGGCTATTTCCGGCGCGCGGCGCGCTTCGGCGACAAGCTCTCGCAGGCGGCCTATGCCGAGATGCTCTGGGAAGGCCAGGGCGGACCGGCCGACCGGCCGCTGGGCTACGCCTGGATGGATCTGGCCGCCGAGCGCGGCGCGCCGCTGGCGCTCGCGCATCGCGAGCGTTACTGGCACCGCCTGGACGAGGCCGAGCGCACGCGCGCGCTGGAGGTCGGCCAGGCGGTCTATGCCGAGTACGGCGACGCCATCGCCCTGCCGCGGCTGGAGCGCACGATGCGCCGCGTGGCCAACAACGTCACCGGCAGCCGCACCGGCTGGGTCGGCCGCGTCGACGTCTCGCTGGGCATGGACCCCGGCGGGCGGACCGGCGCGCCCAAGCGCGGCGAGTCCTACTACGCGGATCGCTACTGGAAGATCGACGAGTACGTGCGCTGGCAGAACGAGGCGCTGCGCACGCCCGTGCCCGAGGGGCGGGTGGACGTGGGCGCGCCCGAATCGCTGCCGGACGGGGACTGAGCCGGCGCCGGCCGCCTAAACTAGCGTCATGGCCAAGCTGTACTTCTACTACTCGGCGATGAACGCCGGGAAGACCACCACGCTGCTGCAGTCGGCGCACAACTACCGCGAGCGCGGGATGCGGGTGCTGATCCTCGCCCCGGCACTGGACGACCGCGCCGGCCTGGGCCGGGTGGCGTCGCGGATCGGGCTGGAATCGCCGGCCGAGGCCTTCGCGCCCGGGGACGACCTGCTGGCGTGGGCCGAGCGCGACGTCGCCGCGCACGGGCGGCTGGACTGCGTGCTGGTGGACGAGGCGCAGTTCCTGCGCAAGGCGCAGGTGTGGCAGCTGACCGAGATCGTCGATGCGCTGCGGATCCCGGTGCTGTGCTACGGCCTGCGCACCGATTTCCGCGGCGAGCTGTTCGAGGGCAGCCAGTACCTGCTGGCCTGGGCCGACGAGATGCACGAGATCAAGACCATCTGCCACAGCGGGTCGAAGGCGACGATGACCGTGCGCGTGGACGACGGCGGGCGCGCGGTCAGCGATGGGCCGCAGGTCGAGATCGGCGGCAACGAGCGCTACGTCTCGGTCAGCCGTGCCGAGTTCAAGCGCATCGCCCGCGGCGAGGGCCGGATCGAGCCGGCGCAGGGCGCGCTGCCGCTGGGATAGGCCGCCGCTCCCGCCGCCCGGGCGGCGTTCAGCGCTGGCAGCGCGGGCACCAGACGCTGGCGCGCTGGCCGATGCTGGCCTGCTTGAGCGCCCGCCCGCAGCGCCGGCAGGGGGCGCCGGCGCGGCCGTAGGCGCTGAGTTCCTGCTCGAAATAGCCGGGCAGGCCGTCGGGGCTGATGAAGTCGCGCAGGGTGGTGCCGCCGCGCTCGATCGCGTAGCCGAGGATGCGCCGCACCGCCGCGGCCAGCGCGCGGTAGCGCTCGCGCGAGACCCGGCCGGCCGGGCGCAGCGGCGAGATGCCGGCCTCGAACAGCGCCTCGGCCGCGTAGATGTTGCCCACGCCGACCACCACCGCCTGGTCCATCAGGAAGGTCTTCACCGGCGCGCGGCGGCCGCGGCTCGCCGCGAACAGGTGGTCGCCGTCGAAGGCGTCCGACAGCGGCTCGGGGCCGAGCCCGCGCAGCAGCGGGTGGGTCTCGCCGGGGGGCTGCCAGAGCAGGCAGCCGAAGCGGCGGGGATCGTTGAAGCGCAGCACCCGGCCGTCGTCGAGCGCCATGTCCACGTGATCGTGCGGGCGCGGCGGCGTGTCGCCGGGCAGCACCCGCAGGCTGCCGGACATGCCCAGGTGCAGCAGGGCGCTGCCGGCGGCGGTGTCCAGCAGCAGGTACTTGGCGCGCCGCTGCACGTCCTCGATGCGCTGGCCGGCCAGCCGCTCGGGCAGCTCGGGCGGGATCGGCCAGCGCAGGTCGGGCCGGCGCAGCGTCAGCGCGCGCACCCGGCGCCCGCGCAGGTGCGGCAGCAGGCCGCGGCGGGTGGTCTCGACTTCGGGCAGTTCGGGCATCGGGCGGGCGCGGGCGCAGCGACGGAACCGGCAAGGTGGGCCCGGCGCGGCGCCGGGACAAGGCCGGGGGCCGGCGTCGAGGAGGCCTTCGCGGCCATGTACCGGGGCCAACATACCCGGCCGCAGGGATGGCAAAGCGCCGGGACGGCTTGCATGATGGCGGTGCGTCCCACCCTACCGATTCCGCGACGATGCCCGCTTCCCTGCTCGATTTCCTCGCCGGCGGCCTGCTGCAGTTCGGCTTCTGGCCGCTGCTGGCGGTCCTGCTGGTCTTCACCCAGCTCACGATCTTCTCGGTCACCCTGTACCTGCACCGCAGCCAGGCCCATCGCGGGGTGGATTTCCATCCGGTGCTGGCGCACTTCTTCCGCTTCTGGACCTGGCTCACGACCTCGATGATCACCCGCGAATGGGTGGCCATCCACCGCAAGCACCACGCCAAGTGCGAGACCGAGGACGATCCGCACAGCCCGCAGTTCAAGGGCATCGGCAACGTGTTCTGGCGCGGCGTGGAGCTGTACCGGGAGGCGCGCGGCATGCGCGCGGACATCGACCAGTACGGCAAGGGCTGCCCGGACGACTGGATCGAGCGCCACCTGTACACGCCCTACGCCACCCTCGGCCCGACGGTGCTGCTGTTGGCGATGTTCGCGCTGTTCGGCTTCGCCGGCGTCGCCGTGTGGGCGATCCAGATGGCCTGGATCCCGTTCTGGGCCGCCGGCGTGGTCAACGGCCTGGGCCACTGGTGGGGCTACCGCAACTTCGAGACCACCGACACCGCCACCAACCTCAGCCCCTGGGGCGTGTGGATCGGCGGCGAGGAACTGCACAACAACCACCATGCGTTCCCCAGCTCGGCCAAGTTCGCCCTGCGCCGCTGGGAATTCGACATCGGCTGGGCGGCGATCAAGGGCCTGGAAAAGCTGGGGCTGGCCAAGGTGCTGCGCGTGGCGCCCTCGCTGGACGTGCGCCCCAATATCCACGTGCCCGATACCGATACGGTCAAGGCGCTGCTGGCGCACCGCTTCCAGGCGATGACCGACTACCAGCGCAACGTGCTCACGCCGGCGCTGCGCGAGGAGGCCCGTGCCGCGGGCGCGCGGCTGCGCGCGCTGCTGCCGCGGCGGCTGCGCAAGGGGCTGGTCGACGACGGGCGCTGGCTGAAGCCCGACGCGCGCGAGCAGCTGCAGCGCTGGGTCGAGCAGCGCCCGCGCATCCGCACCCTGATCGAGTACCGCGCGCGCCTGGCGGCGGTGCTGGAGGCGCGCAGCCACGACGCCGGCGAGCGCCTGCGGCAGCTGCAGGCCTGGTGCCAGGAGGCCGAGGCCAGCGGCATCCGCGCGCTGCAGGAGTACTCGGCGCGCCTGAAGGGCTACACCTTGCAGTCCGGCCACGCCTGACGGGGCGATGGCCCCGCGCGTCCGGGTGCGCTCCCTGAGGCGGCCGGTCGCCTGCACGGCGCTCGCGTTGCTGTCGGCGGCGGGCGCCGCGGGCGCGCAGGTGACCGCGACCGGCGAGTACCTGGCGCGGATGGATACCGACGGCGATGGCCGGGTTTCCCTGGCGGAGTACCAGGCGTGGATGCTCTACGCCTTCGAGCGCATGGACGCCGACGGCGACGGCGTGCTGGCGTCCTCGGAACAGCCGGGCGGGCGCGCTGCGCCGCTGACGCGGCAGGCCTATCTGGATCGGCTGGCGGAGCGCTTCCGCCGCCAGGACGCCGACGGCGACGGCAGCCTGGACGCGCGCGAGCTGGCCGCGCCGCCGCGCTGAACGGGCGCCGGCGGGCTTCGGATGCCCGCCATCGAGCGCGGGACCGCCCGGCCCTTCAGCGGTGGGTCGATCTCGCGGCCTGGAAGATCTGCTCGCGGAACCAGACGCTGGCGTCGTCCTCGCGCGTGCGGGGATGCCAGTAGGCATTGATCGAAAGCGCGGGCAGGTCGAGGGGCGGATCGAACAGGTCCAGCGAGGCGGAAAACCGTTGCAGCAGGCGGCGCGGCAGGGTGCACAACAGGTCCGTGGCCGCCACCAGCGGCGGCGCCATCGCATAGCTCTGGGTGGACATCACCACCTGGCGGCTGCGGCCCAGCCTGGCCAGGGCGCGATCCACGAAGCCGGCGAACGGATCGCCCTCCGAAGACACCAGCAGATGCGGCGCGGCGCAGAACGCCGCCAGATCCAGCTCGCGCCGCCCGCGCGGGTGCCCCTTGCGCTGGCCGGTGACGAAGTCGTCGGTCAACAGCGGGCGGCCCGCCCAGCCGGCGTCGGCCGCGGCCTCGATGCCGATGAAGACGTCGATTTCGCCGTTTTCCATGCGCTGCGGCAGGGTGTCCGGGTCGGGCAGGGCGAAGCGCAGGCGCGCTCGGGGCGCGTGCGCGCGCATGCGGTTGAGCAGGTCGGCGCCCAGCGTCAGCGCCGGGTTCTCGTGCAGCGCCACGACGAAGGTCCGCCGGCTGGTGGCCGGATCGAAGGCCGCAGGCTCCAGCAGGGCCGACATGCCGCGCAGCACCTGCTGCAGGGCGGGGCGCAGCGCCAGGGCGCGGGGCGTGGGCAGGACGCCGCGCCCGGTGGGCGCGGCGACGAACAGCCGGTCGCCGAAGACCTTGCGCAAGCGCGCCAGCCGGGCCGACATCGCGGGCTGGCTGATGCCCAGGCGCAACGCGGCATGGGTGAGGTTGCGCTCGTCCAGCAGCGCTTCCAGGGTCAGCAGCAGGTCCGTGTCGATGCCGGCAGGCAGCTTCATCCGGCGCGCCCCGCGTCGTCGGGGCGCCATGGCGGGCGAGCGCGGGTCATGCCGGCTAGCGCTCCTCGCGATCGGTATAGGCGACGGGCACCCAATCATAGCCCCCGGCCGCGCCCGCTCTCAGGTATCCGATGCCCGGAAACGGCAGGTGCGGCGCCGCGATCAGGGTGCGCTCGCGCGCGAACGAAGCGAACTGCGCCTCGCGCACGGCCGCGGCCCGGGCCTGATCCTGGTCGTAGGCGATCGTCACCTCCGGCCGCGGGAACTGCACGGCCCCGGCATGCACGATGTCGCCCACGAAGGTGATGCTCTCGCCCGCGCTGGCGAGCCTGAAGAACGCCGAGCCGGGGGTGTGCCCCGGATGCACCGTGGCGGTGATGCCGGGCAGGATCTCCCGGGTCCCCGAGAACGACCTCACCTGGCCGGCATCCAGGTACGGCTTCAAGGTCAGCCTGGCGATGTCGAAATAGCGCTGGTCGTACCCGGTGCGCGCCTGCTGGCCGTCGTCGAAGAAGAACTCGACGTCCGGCTGGCCGACGTGGACGATGGCATTGGGAAAGACCCGGCGGCCGTCCTCGACCAGCCCGCCGGCGTGGTCGGAATGCGCGTGCGTCAGCAGCACGTCCGTCACGTCCTCCGGCCGGAGGCCCTGCGCGGCCAGTCGTTCGATCAGGCGCCCGCCCTTGCCCGCGCCGAACAGTTGGCCGGCGCCGGTATCCACCAGCACGCGGTGGCCGGGAAGGGTCAGCAGGAAGACGTTGATCGAGGTCTCGACGGGATTGCGCTGGAAGCTCGCCTCCAGCAGGCGGTCGATCTCCTGCGTCGCCGCGCCGTGGAGCAGCGGGTGCAGGTCGATCGGCACCGTACCGTCGGTCAGCGACGTCACCCCGACGTCGCCGATGCGCACGGCGTAGCTCCCCGCCTGCTGTCGTACGGGATGCTGCGGCGCGAACGCGCCTTGTGCGTGCGCGGACGGCATCTGGAAAAACGCGATGGCCAGCGAGGCCAGCACGAGGTGCGTCTTGGTCGGGGACATGGCGATGGACCGGTTGCGTCGAAGCCATCATCGTAGGCACGCGCGCGCGCGCCGGCCAGATATCGCCATCGATACGACCCATCCAGGCAATGGATGGGGCGTGCCATGACCCGGCTTCGATCCTGCGCGAGCCGGCGAGCAGCCGAAAAAAAGGCCGGCCCATGCGGGCCGGCCTGTACGGGCGAGGTGCCCGGCGCAACCTGGGACTACTGGGTGATGTCGACGTTCCTGGTTTCGCGCAGGAACAGCGTGCCGATCACCAGCGTCATGACCGCGATGCCGATCGGGTACCACAGGCCGTAGTAGATGTTGCCGGTGCCGGCGACCAGCGCGAACGAGATCGCGGGCAGGAAGCCGCCGAACCAGCCGTTGCCGATGTGGTAGGGCAGCGACATCGAGGTGTAGCGGATCCGGGTCGGGAACAGCTCCACCAGGTAGGCGGCGATCGGGCCGTAGACCATGGTCACGTACAGCACCAGGATCCACAGCAGCAGGACCGTCATCGGAATATTGATGCGGGCGGTGTCGGCCTTCTCCGGGTAGCCGGCCTCGGTCAGCGCCGCCTTCAGCGCGGCGCCGAATTCGCCCTGCTGGGTCTTGAGCGCGTCGCCCGCCAGGCCCTCCGCCTCATAGGAGGTGACGACCGTCTGCCCGATCCGGACCTGCGCCAGCGAGCCCACCGGCGCCGCTTCCACGCTGTACGGCACGCCGGCGCGGGTCAGCGCGGCGGTGGCGACGTCGCAGGAGCTGGTGAACTTGCGGATGCCTACCGGATCGAACTGGAAGCTGCAGGTCTGGGGATCGGCGACCACGACCGCCGGCGAATTGGTGCTCGCCTCCTCGATCGCCGGGTTGGCGTAGTGGGTGATGCCCTTGAAGATCGGGATGTAGGTCACCGCGGCGATCAGGCAGCCGGCCATGATGATCTTCTTGCGGCCGATCTTGTCCGACAGCCAGCCGAAGAACACGAAGAACGGCGTGGCCAGCAGCAGCGCGGCGGCGATCAGCAGGTAGGACACCGTGAGATCCACCTTGAGCATGCTCTGCAGGTAGAACAGCGCGTAGAACTGGCCGGCGTACCAGACCACGGCCTGGCCGGCGGTCGCGCCGAACAGCACCAGCAGCATCAGCTTCAGGTTGCCGCCCTTGAGCGAATCCCGGAACGGCATCTTCGAGCCCTTGCCCTGCGCCTTCATCTCCTGGAACAGCGGCGATTCCGACAGCTGCAGCCGGATCCACACCGAGATGCCCAGCAGCACGATCGAACCCAGGAACGGAATGCGCCAGCCCCAGTCCTCGAAGGCCTCGACGCCGAGGATCCAGCGGCAGCCCAGGATCACCGCCAGCGACAGGAACAGGCCCAGCGTCGCGGTGGTCTGGATGAAGCTGGTGTACAGCCCGCGCTTGCCGGGCGGCGCGTGCTCGGCCACGTAGGTCGCCGCGCCGCCGTATTCGCCGCCCATCGCCAGGCCCTGGGCCAGGCGCAGCACGATCAGGATCACCGGAGCGGCGACGCCGATCGAGGCGTAGTTGGGCAGCACGCCGACCAGGAAGGTCGAGATGCCCATGACCAGGATCGTGATCAGGAAGGTGTACTTGCGCCCGATGCGGTCGCCGAGGCTGCCGAAGAAGGCCGCGCCGAAGGGGCGCACGAAGAAGCCCGCCGCGAACGCCAGCAGGGTGAAGATCATGCCGGTCGTCTCGTTGACGCCGCTGAAGAACTGCCGCGAGATGATGATCGCGAGCGAACCGTACAGGTAGAAGTCGTACCACTCGAAGACGGTGCCGAGGCTGGACGCGAAGATGACCTTCTTGTGGCCCTTGGTCAGCTCGCCCTTGGGCGCTGCGTTGGCGGTCGTGCTGGACATGTGATGCTTCTCCCTCCGAAGCGTCGTGGATGTGGCGTCCGGGGCGCGGGCCGGTCGCTGTGGTGGCCGCCGGCATGCGGCGGCCGGCGGCGTTTCGGTGTCGCGGCTCCCGCGAGGGGAGCGCCGCGCGGCCGGGCGCGCGGCGGGCGGGTCAGAAGGTGTAGCGGGCCATCGTGTGCAGGCGGATCAGCTCGCCGTCGGCGCCGGACTCGAGCGTGCGCTCTCCCCAGATCGCTTCCACGCCGAGGTCCAGCTTCGGGTACGGCGTCCAGATCAGGTTGGCGTGCAGCGACTGCACCTTCTGGGTCACGCCCAGCCCGGTCCAGGCGCTGTCGTTGTCCCACTGCGAGCGCGCGTAGTAGAGGTTGCCGCGCACGCGGTCGCTGAACACCTGGCGCAGGCCGAAGTAGCCGGCCCAGCCGCCGAGCGCGTCGATGTCGCCGTTGGCGTCGGCGATCGCGTCCTGGTTGATCGTGGCTAGGCCGATGTAGCGGCCGATGCCGTCGCCGCCGGTGAGCTGGTAGCGCAGGTCCGTGGTCTCGCCCAGCTTGACCAGGCCGCTGACGGTCAGGCCGTAGCCGGTGTCGGTGGCGTCGGCGCCGGCGGCCGGCTCGTACTTGAGCTGCCGCGCCATGCCGGCCACGCTGAAGTGGCCCCAGTCGCCCTTGGTGGTGTGGCGCACGATCACGTCGGGGATGGCGCTGTTGTCGCCGGCGATCACCCGCGCGCCGCCGCCGAAGGGCTGCACGGTGGTTTCCGGGCTCTCCAGCGAGACCGTCCACGGGCCGTTGCTGTAGCGCAACTGCGGCTGGCGCACGAACACCACGCCGTCGGTGGGGCCGACGAAATCCACCGCGTCGATCAGCGCCGCGGTGTCCATGAAGTTCGACCAGGTCTGGCCGGCCAGCCAGTTGTTCCAGGTCACGTAGGCGTGGCGCAGGGTGGCGCCGTAGGTATTGGTGGCCGCGGTGTTGCCCAGCGAGCCGCCGAAGAAATCCATCTCGAAGCGCGCGCCGAGCTTGTCGCCGGAATCGAGCGTGGTGCTGGCGTCGAACCACAGGCGCGAGAACTTCAGGTGCGCGTCCATGTAGGTGTCCGGCCCCTCGCCGCCGACCGGGATCGCGCCGGGCGCGTAGAAGTCGCGTCCCGCCGTGCCCTTGGCGATGTCGCCGTCGGTGGTGTGGGTGGCAAGCGCGTCCATGCGCACCATGCCGCCCACGGTGAACACCGTGCCCGGGTTCGCCTGCGGGGTGATGGTGGTGGACTGGATCGGCCGCGCGCCGGCGGGCGCGGCCGCGATCGCCGGCGCCGCGGGCTGCGCGGCCTGGGCGGTGCGCACTTCCTGCACGTCGGCCTGGGTCTGCTGCTGCTGCGACAGCAGCGCCTGCACCTGCGCCTCCAGCTGCGCGATGCGCGCTTCCAGTTCGCGCTCCTTCGCCGTCTGCGCGAACGCCAGCCCCGGCGTGGCCAGGGCGACCGCCACCGCGGCGGCGAGCAGGCGCGGCCGCGCCGCGCGGATGCTGTTTCGAATCATGCTCCCTCCCTCGGGTACGCGATCCCGGCCGCGTGCGCGCCCGGTCGAGGGCCGAGACTGCGCGCAGGCGCGCGGTGCGCCAATTCACCATTGGTCGTAGACCGCGCGCGCCTTAGACCAAGGTCTAAGCCGGGCGGCGGGCGGATGCGGCACACTTGCCGGTCCAGGCCCCAGCCGCATACGGAATCGCGCCATGTCCAGTACGCCAGACGTCTATCCCGTCCCGGAATCCATCGCCGCCGATACCGCGATCGGCCCGGAGGACTACGCCCGTCTCTACGAGGAGTCGGTCCGCGACCCGGACGCGTTCTGGGGCCGCGCCGCCGGGCGGCTGGACTGGATGACGCCGCCCACGCGGATCCGCGACGTCAGCTTCCGGCAGGAGGACTTCCGCATCCGCTGGTACGACGACGGCGAGCTCAACGCCAGCGTCAACTGCCTGGATCGCCACCTGGCCAGCCGCGGCGACAAGACCGCGCTGATCTGGGAACCGGACGATCCGTCCAACGAGGCCCGCCACGTCACCTACCGCGAGCTGCACGCGCGCGTCTGCCGGCTGGCCAACGCCATGCGCAGCCTGGGCGTCGGCAAGGGCGACCGGGTCACGATCTACCTGCCGATGATCGTCGAGGCCGCGGTGACCATGCTGGCCTGCGCGCGGATCGGCGCGGTGCACTCGGTGGTGTTCGGCGGCTTTTCGCCCGGCTCGATCGCCGACCGCGTGGCCGACTGCGGCAGCAAGCTGATCGTCACCGCCGACGAGGGCCTGCGCGGCGGGCGCCGCATCCCGCTCAAGGCCAACGTGGACGCCGCGCTCAAGATGCCGGGCACGCAGACGGTCGAGACGGTGCTGGTGGTGCGCCACACCGGCGGCGCGGTGGAGATGCAGATGCCGCGCGACCGCTGGTACGACGCCGTGGTCGACGACCAGCCCGAGACCTGCGAGCCCGAGCGCATGAACGCCGAGGACCCGCTGTTCATCCTCTACACCTCCGGCTCCACCGGCAAGCCCAAGGGCGTGCTGCACACCACCGGCGGCTACCTGGTCTACGCCAGCTACACCCACGAGGCGGTGTTCGACCTCAAGGAGGACGACATCTACTGGTGCACCGCCGACGTCGGCTGGGTCACCGGCCACAGCTACATCGTCTACGGGCCGCTGGCCAACGGCGCCACCTCGCTGGTGTTCGAGGGCGTGCCCAACTATCCCAACGTCTCGCGCTTCTGGGACGTGGTGGACAAGCACCGGGTCACGATCTTCTACACGGCGCCGACGGCGATCCGCGCGCTGATGCGCGAGGGCGAGGCGCCGGTGAAGGCGGCCTCGCGCGCCTCGCTGCGGATCCTGGGCACGGTGGGCGAGCCGATCAACCCGGAGGCCTGGCGCTGGTACTTTGAGGTGGTCGGCGACGGCCGCTGCCCGGTGGTGGACACCTGGTGGCAGACCGAGACCGGCGGCATCCTGATCGCGCCGCTGCCCGGCGCCATCCCCGCCAAGCCCGGCTCGGCGACCAAGCCGTTCTTCGGCATCCGCCCGGCGATCGTCGATGCGCAGGGGACGGTGCTGGACGGCGAGGCCGAGGGCAACCTGGTGATCCTGGATTCCTGGCCCGGCCAGATGCGCACCGTCTACGGCGACCACCAGCGCTTCATCGACACCTACTTCAGCGCCTACCCGGGCACCTACTTCACCGGCGACGGCTGCCGCCGCGATGCCGACGGCTATTACTGGATCACCGGCCGCGTGGACGACGTGATCAACGTCTCCGGCCATCGCATCGGCACCGCCGAGGTGGAAAGCGCGCTGGTCTCGCACCCCAAGGTGGCCGAGGCCGCGGTGGTCGGCTTCCCGCACGACATCAAGGGCCAGGGCATCTACGCCTACGTGACCCTGGTGGCCGGCGAGCAGGGCAGCGACGAACTGCTCAAGGAGCTGGTGGCGCACGTGCGCAAGGAGATCGGCCCGATCGCCTCGCCCGACCACCTGCAGTGGGCGCCGGGCCTGCCGAAGACGCGCTCGGGCAAGATCATGCGCCGCATCCTGCGCAAGATCGCCGAGAACGCGCCCGACCAGCTCGGCGACACCACCACGCTGGCCGACCCGTCGGTGGTCGACGCGCTGGTGAAGCAGCGCCGGGTGCCCTGACGGCGCGGTTCGGGATTGGGGATCGGGGAATTCGAATACGCTCTGCCGCCGTATGCTCCCATCCCGGGTCCCGGGTCCCGGGTCCCGGGTCCCGGGTCCCGGGTCCCGAGTCCCGAGTCCCGAGTCCCGAGTCCCGAGTCCCGAGTCCCGAGTCCCGAGTCCCGACTTCCCCAATCCCGGCTCTCATGTCCCAGACCATCCTCGTCGCCGACGACCACCCGCTGTTCCGCGAGGCGCTGCGCGGCGCGGTCGCGCGCAGCCTGCCGGCCGCGCGCCTGCGCGAGGCGCACGACACCGCCACGCTGTACGCGCTGGTCGAGGACGAGCCCGACGCCGACCTGCTGCTGCTCGATCTCAACATGCCCGGCGCGCAGGGCTTCAGCGCGCTGGTGCACCTGCGCGCGCAGCATCCGCAGCTGCCGATCGTGATCGTCTCCGCGCGCGAGGAGCCCACGGTGATGCGGCGCGCGCTCGACCACGGCGCGATGGGCTTCATTCCCAAGTCCGCCGACACCCAGGTCCTGGGCGAGGCGCTGCAGCGGGTGCTCGACGGCGACCGCTGGGTCCCGGCCGCGGCCAGCGCCGCGCCGGCGGCCAGCGCCGACGAACACGACGTCGCCGCGCGCGTGAGCGACCTGACCCCGCAACAGTTCCGCGTGCTGCAGATGCTGGGGGAGGGCATGCTGAACAAGCAGATCGGCTACGAACTGGGCGTGTCCGAGGCCACGGTGAAGGCGCACATGAGCGCGATTCTGCGCAAGCTCGGCGCCTCCAACCGCACCCAGGCGGTGCTGATCGCCGGCCGGCTGGCGGTGGATCCGGCCGCGGTCACGCCGCCGCCGGAAGACCACGAGGACGCGTAGGCGCGCGCGAGCGCGCGCCCGTGGGCTTCAGCCGCCCGACATCCGCTGCCACAGCGTGTGCAGCGCGTAGCCGCCGCCGCCGATCAGCACGCCGAAGTAGATCACCGTGCCGATGGTGGCCAGGTGCCCGAGCAGGATCGCGCCGCCGTCGCGCTGGATCATGCCGATGGCGTAGAACAGCAGCGCCACCGCCGGGAAGGTGTTGCTGAAGGGCACGAAGCCGAACGGCGCCATCAGCAGCAGCGCGGCGAAGATGAAGGCCAGGCCGTTGAAGGTGTCGATCGCGCGGCCCTCGGCCAGCGGCGCCAGCCGGCCCGGCCGCGCCACGCGCTCGAGCCGGCGCACCCAGCCCAGGCCGCGGGTAAGGCCGTTGCGCAGCTTGTCCGCCGGCAGCCGCCGCTCGCGCAGGCGCCGCGGCAGCCACAGCGGACGCCGGGTCAGCCGGCTCACGCCGATCAGCAGCAGCGCCGCGCCGAACACCGTGCTCACGCCGGGGATCGAGACCGGGATCAGGAACACCACCGTCAGCAGCATCGACAGCATCAGCAGGCCCTCGCTGCCGATGCGTTCGATGATCGCGCCGAGCGTCAGGTGCTCGCCGTCGAGGTCGGCGATGATCTGTTCGAGCCGGTCGCCGAGGGAGGCGTGGCGGGGATCGTGGGCGGTCATGCGGAAGAGGCGCCTCGCGTGGCGTCGCGGCGGCGACGCGGGCCGCGCAGTGTAGCAAGCGTCAGGCGAGGTGCCGGCGCGGCGGCTTCCGTTCAGCGCGGGCCCTTCGCCCGCCGGACCTGCGCGGCCAGGAATGCGCGCAGGGAGGCCGGCTTGACCGGCTTGGTCAGCACCCGGTAACCGCGCGCGCGGGCGGTCTGCTTCAGCGCGTCGCTGCCGTCGGCGGTCAGCAACACGCCGGGCGTGCCCGGCGCCTGCGCGCGCAGGGCGTCGAGGGTGTCCAGGCCGTCTAGGCGATCGTGCAGGTGGTAGTCCACGACCAGCACGTCCGGGCGGCCGTGCATCGCCTCGAGCGCTGCGTCCACGGTGGTCGCGCACAGCACCTCCGCCTGCCAGCGCTGCAGCAGCGCGATCATGCCGGCGAGGATGTCGGGATCGTTGTCCACGCACAGCACGCGCAGCCCGGTGAGCGATTCGCTCAGGTCCACCGGCGGCGTCGCGCGCCGCACCGGCAGCGCCTGCGCCGCGCGCGGCACCACGATCGAGAACATGCTGCCGTGGCCGACGCGCGATCGCGCCTCCAGGCGGTGGTCGAGCAGGCGCGAGATGCGCTGGCAGATCGACAGGCCCAAGCCGAGGCCGCGCTCGTCCCAGTCGAAGGGCTGCTGGTAGCGGTGGAACTCGTCGTAGATCTGCCGCATGTGGTGCTCGGGGATGCCCGGGCCGGTGTCCCAGACCTGCAGCCGCACCAGGTGCCCGCGCGAGCGCGCGGCCAGCACGATGCGGCCCTCGCGGGTGTAGCGCAGCGCGTTGGCGAGGAAGTTCTGCAGGACCCGCCGCAGCAGGCGGCGGTCGCTGCGCACCGGCAGCGCGCGCACGTACAGGCGCAGCGCGATGCCGCGCGCGGCCGCCATCGGCGCGTACTGCGCGGCCAGCTCGCGCAGCAGCTCGGCGGCGTCGAAATCCGACCATTCCGGCTGCAGCGCGCCGGCGTCGAGCCGGGAGACGTCGAGCAGGCCGTCGAGCAGCTCCTCGGCCGCGCGCAGCGAGGTGTCCACGCGCTCGGCCAGCCGCCGCTGCTCGGCGGGCTCGTGGGTCTCGCGCAGCGCCGAGGTGAACAGCCGCGCGGCGTTGAGCGGCTGCAGCACGTCGTGGCTGAGCGCCGCCAGGAAGCGCGTGCGCGACTGCTGCGCGGCCTCCGCCTCGCGGGTGCGTTCGGTCACCCGCTGCTCCAGCGTCTCGTTGATCTCGCGCAGCGCGCGCTCCACCCGCTTGTACTCGGTGACGTCGCTGTAGCTGGTCACGTAGCCGCCGCCGGGCAGCGGCTGGCCGCGGGTCTCGATGACCAGGCCGCTGCTGAGCACGCGTTCGGCCACGTGCGGCGAGCCGGCGCGCATGTAGCCGATGCGCTTGTCGGTCTCCGCCGACACCGCCGCCTCGCTGAGGTCGCCCAGCTCGCCGCGCTCGGCGTTGTAGCGGATCAGGTCGGCCACCGGGCGGCCGACGTAGAGCATGCCGTCGGGGTAGTCGAACAGTTGCTGGTAGCGCCGGTTCCACGCCACCAGCCGCATGTCGCGGTCGACCACGCTCACGCCCTGGTCGATGTTCTCCAGCGTGGTGGAGAGGATCTCGCGGTTGAAGCGCAGCTCCTGGCCGGCCTCGTCCAGCACCGCCACCACCTCGCCCAGGTCCATGCCGTAGCCGCGCAGCGAGCCGGTCAGCACCAGCCGCGCGGAGGCCGCGCCGATCGCCGAGGCGAGCAGGCGCTCGGTGAACTGCACCCACGCGCGGTCGGCCGGCGCGGCGGTCTGCAGCGCCCGTCCCTGCGCGCGCGCGTGCTCGACGAAGGCGCGCTGGGCGTGCTGCGCGCCCACGATGCGCCGCGCCAGCACCAGCAGGTCGCGGACCTGCAGCCCGCTGCGCCATTCGCCGCTGCCCAGCGCGCGGCGTTCGGCGTAGGGGTTCAGGAACGGGCCGGCGCGCAGGTGTTCCTCCAGGCTCGGCCGCCAGCGTGCGGAGACCAGCAGCAGGGTGCCGATGTTGAACAGCAGCGACCAGAACGTGCCGTGGGTCAGCGGGTCCCAGCCCTGCATGCCGAACAGCTCGCGCGGGCGCAGCCAGGCCAGGCCGAACGGGCCGGCCTCCAGCCACGCGCGCTGGAACCAGCCGGCGTCGGTGAGCGTGGGCAGCAGCAGCGTGTACATCCACACCGCGAAGCCGATCAGCATGCCGGCCTCGGCGCCCTGGCGGCTGGCGCCGCGCCAGTACAGGCCGCCGATCAGCGCCGGCGCGAACTGCGCCACCGCGGCGAACGCCATCAACCCGTACGAGGCCAGGGTGGCGTCGGAGCCGCTGGCGCGGTAGTAGCCGTAGGCCAGGCCGGCGAAGGCCAGGATCGCCGCGCGCCGGATCCACAGCACGGTGCCGGCGACGTCGCCGCCGTGGCGCTGCGCCCAGCCGCGCCGGCGCAGCAGCAGCGGCATGACCAGGTCGTTGCTGACCATCGTGGCCAGTGCCACGCTGGACACGATCACCATGCCGGTGGCGGCCGAGAAACCGCCGATGTAGGCGAACAGCGCCAGCAGGTCCTGCCGGCCGGCCAGCGGCAGGGCGAGCACGTAGGTGTCGGCGATCGTGCCGTCGCCGAACACCGCGGTGCCGGCGGCGGCGATCGGCACCACCATCAGGCTCACGATCACCAGGTAGCCGCCGAACAGCCAGCGCGCCCGGCGGATCTCGGAGACGTCGCCGCACTCCACGATCGCCACGTGGAACTGCCGCGGCAGGCAGACGATGGCGGCGAAGGCCAGCAGGGTCTGGCCGACGAAGCCTTCCGCCGGCGCGTTGGACAGCAGCGCGCGGCTGGCCTCGACGATACGGGCGCCATCGCCGAACCAGGCGATGGCGAACACGCCCACCGCCACCAGCGCGACCAGCTTGACCAGCGATTCCAGCGCGATCGCCAGCATCATGCCCGGGCGGTGCTCGGTGGCATCGACCTGGCGGGTGCCGAACAGGATCGCGAACAGCGCCATCAGCAGCGCGACGTACAGCGCCGGATCGCCGAAGCCGCCGCGGCCGATCCCGGGCCCGCCCAGCACGTCCAGCGACAGCGCCACCGCCTTGTACTGCAGGGCCAGGTACGGCACCGCCGCGACCAGGGCGATGATCGCCACCATCGCCGCCAGCCGCTGCGAGCGGCCGTAGCGCGCGGCGATGAAGTCGGCGATCGAGACCGTGCTCTGCGATTGCGCGACCAGCGCCAGCCGCTCCAGGATCCGCCAGCCGAACAGCAGCAGGAGCAGCGGCCCGAGGTAGATCGGCAGGTAGCCCAGGCCGTTGCGGGCGGCGCTGCCGACCGCGCCGTAGAACGTCCACGACGAGCAGTACACCGCCAGCGCCAGGCTGTAGACCACCGGGCGCAGGCCGGCGCGCTGCACGTGGTGCGGATGTCGGTCGCCCCACCACGCCGCCGCGAACAGCAGCGCGGCGTAGCCCAGCGACACCAGCAGCAGTACCCAGTCCGGCAGCATCGGCCCCCCTTTCGACGCCGCGAGTGTACGCGCCGAGGCCGGTCGCCGCCGCCCCCGCCGCAGGCTACATGAAGGAGTCCGCCAGCCGGGCGATGCCTTCCAGGCTGCGGCGCCAGCGCGGCCGCCGGCGCCATTCGGCGAGGTCCACCGCCTCGGCGTCGGCCAGGTAGGCGGCCTCCACCGCGCGCATGCGCGCGACCACCCTCGGGTCGTAGCACAGCAGGCCGATCTCGGCGTTCAGCGCGAACGAGCGGATGTCGAGGTTGATCGAGCCGACCAGGGCGATGTCGTCGTCCACGCTCATGTGCTTGGCGTGCAGGAAACGCGGCCGGTGCAGGGCGATCTTCACGCCGCACGCCAGCAGTTCCTCGTAGCTGGCGTGCTGGGCGAGCGCGGTCAGGCGCTGGTTGTTGCTGGCCGACAGGATCAGTTGCACCTCCACGCCCGACAGCGCGGCGATGCGCATCGCGCCGAGGATGGCGTCGTCGGGCACGAAGTAGGGCGTGGTCAGCACCACCCGGCGCCGCGCCAGGTGGATCAGCGTGGCGATGGTGTCGCCGGCGTTGGGGAAGGGGTAGGCGGGGCCGCTGGGCAGCAGCTGGCAGGCGACGTCGTCGGCGTGGGTGGGCCGGGCCGGCGCGACCTCCAGCACCTCGCCGGTCTCCAGGTACCAGTCGCTGGCGAACACCGCTTCCAGGTGGGCGACGATCGGCCCGTGCACGCGCGCGACCAGTTCGCGGTTGGGGTGGCCGGGCACGAACAGGGCGTCGGCCAGGTTCTGCGAGCCGACGTGGGCCACGTCGTCGTCGATCACCGCGATCTTGCGGTGGTTGCGCAGGTCGGCGCGGCCGCTGCGGCGCCAGCGCAGCCCGCCGGGCAGCATGGCGTGGACCTCGACCCCGGCCCGGCGCAGGCGCCGGGCGTAGCGCCGCAGCCCGCGCTTGGCGCCCATCGCGTCGAGCAGCAGCCGGCAGCGCACGCCGCGCGCGGCGGCGCGCTCCAGCGCGTCGGCGACCGCCTCGCCGACCGCGTCGTCGAACATCAGGTAGTACAGCAGGTGGACGCGGTGGGTCGCGGCGTCGATGTCGGCCAGCAGCCGCGCCAGCGAGGCGTCGTAGTCGTCGAGCAGGGCCACGCCGTTGCCGCGCACCGGCATGAACGCGCCCAGCCGCTCCACCAGCGGCACGGCCTCGCCGGCCACGGTGCCCTCGGCCGGGCACCAGCGCAGCGCCGCCTGCGGCGCCTGGCCGTCGCGCACGGCGGCCGAGGCCTCGGCCTGGCGGCGCACGCGTTCGCGCGACAGCCACGGATGGCCCAGCAGCAGGTACAGCGGCAGCCCCAGCAGCGGCACGAAGCCGATCAGCAGCAGCCAGCTGCGCGCGGCCGCCGGCCGCGTGCGCAGCGGAATCCAGGCCAGCGCGACGATGCGGATGGCCCAATCCGCCACGAGGATCCACAACCCCAGGTTGATGCCGTCCATGGTCCGATTCTGCGGGCGCGGCGGGGCCGGGCGAAAGCCCGCCGGCCGGCGCGATCGCCCGGTCGGTCGGGGCGGTGCATGTCGCGGGAGGGAATGCCGGACTCCGGCGCGGGGCCCGGTCTCAAGCTTTCGGCGCGGCGTGCCGGAACGGCCATTCGCGGCCCGCGCCGGCGCCGTACTCGGCGCACACCGCCCGAAACGTTTCCACGAACGTCGCCTGCAGTCGTGTCGGCCGCCAATCGGCGCGGGTGGTCATGCCGATGCGGCGGCGCCCCCCGGGCCCGGCCACGCCGATCTCGCGCAGTACGCCGGCGCGGCGCTCGAACAGGAACTGGTCGCGCGACATCAGGGTCAGCCAGTCGTCTTCCAGCATCAGGCCGCGGATGATCAGCACCGAGCCGCACTCGATGCGCAGCCGCGGCGGTTCGAGGCCGCGCTCGCCGAACATCCGCTCCCAGCGCGCGCGCACCGGCGCGCCGGTTGCGGCGATCACCCACGGATAGTCCAGCAGGCGCTCGAAGGCGAATCCGGGCTCGCGCAGCAAGGGATGGTCGGCACGACCGACGATCACGGGGTCGTCGTCGAACAGTCCGGCCTGCACCACGTCGCCCACCGGTGCCGGATCGCGCAGTGCGCCCACCAGCAGATCCAGCCCGCCCTCGCGCAGATGCGCGAGCATTTCGGCGTAAGGGCCCTCGACCACGCTGACGGTGGCGCCGGGATGGGCGCGGGCGAAACGCGCCAGGACCCGCGGCAGCAGCACCGCGCGCGCCAGCGGCAGCGCGCCGATGGCCACCCGGCCGGCATCCTTCGAACGCAGGGCGGCCAGCTCGTCCATCCCCGCGTCCAGTTCGGACAGCGCCAGGCGCACGAAGCGGAGCATGCGCACCGCCGCCGGAGTGGATTGCACGGTCTTGCCGCGGCGCACGCACAGCGGAACCTCGATCAGCGCCGAGAGCTGCTGCACCGCGCGGTAGATCGCCGGCTGCGAAACGCCGCTGCGCGCGGCGGCCAGGGAGTAGTTGCCGGCGGCGTCGACCGCCGCGAGCGCGCGCAGCTGCGAGAGGCTGACCCGGCGTTCCAGGCCGGGCAGCGCCGGCAACCGCAGCGACCGCCGTGCCGCACGCACGCCGCGCGTCAGGTACGCCAGCGCGCGCTCGATGCGAGGCACCAGCAGGCGTCCGGCTTCGGTCGGCGTAACGCCGCCGGGCTGGCGATCGAACAATCGCTGGCCCAATTGCGCCTCAAGCCGCGCGATGGCCTGGGTCAGCGCCGGCTGCGACAGATTCACCTGCGGCGCGGCGGCGCCGATGCCGCCGCTGGCGGCCACCGCGACGGCGGCGTGCAGATGCCGCAGGTTCAGTTCCGGCCCTCTTTCCATGCGCAGAACTATAACCAGATGCAATGGCGTTATCGCAAAACGATCTTGAGCTGCCGCACGACGAGCGCACAGACTCCGCCATCTCTTCGCGGACTGGATGGGCAATGGCGACTGTGGTGACCCGAATCGAGCGCGTCGATGCCGCCGTGGCGGCGGGCCTGGGCGTTGCCGGCGTGGCGACCGCGCACGAGGCCCAGGGCCGTCGCGGCCTGCTGCACCATCGCTTGCGCCCGATCTACGCCGGAGCGCGGATCGCTGGCAGCGCGGTCACGGTCTCGGTGCCGCCGGGCGACAACTGGATGATGCACGTCGCCATCGAGCAGCTGCGCGAGGGCGATGTGCTGGTGGTGGCGCCGACCAGCGACTGCTGCGACGGCTACTTCGGCGACCTGCTGGCGACCTCCGCGCAGGCGCGCGGTTGCCGCGGGCTGGTGATCGACGCCGGTGTCCGCGACGTGCGCGAACTGACCGCGATGGGTTTCCCGGTGTGGAGCCGCGTCGTCCATGCCCAGGGCACGGTCAAGGAGACGCTGGGCTCGGTCAACGTGCCGGTCGTCTGCGCGGGCGCCCTGGTGCACCCGGGCGACGTGGTGGTGGCCGACGACGATGGGGTGTGCGTGGTCCCGCGCGAGGATGCGCCGCGCGTGCTGGCCCAGGCGCAGGCGCGCGAGGCGCGCGAGGCCGAGAAGCGCGAACGGCTGGCGCGGGGCGAGCTGGGGCTGGACATCTACGCCATGCGCGATCGCCTGGCGGCCAAGGGCCTGAAGTATGTCTGACGGCGTGCGCGCGATGTGGATGCGCGGCGGCACGTCCAAGGGCGGGTTCTTCCTGGCCGGGGATCTGCCCGCAGACGCGGCCGCGCGCGATGCTTTCCTGCTGCGCGCCTACGGCTCGCCCGATGCGCGCCAGATCGACGGCATGGGCGGCGCGGACCCGCTGACCTCGAAGGTCGCGATCGTCTCGCGCTCCTCGCGGCCGGGCGCCGACGTGGATTACCTGTTCCTGCAGGTCCACGTCGACCAGGCGCTGGTCAGCGACGCGCAGAACTGCGGCAACATGCTCGCTGGCGTCGGTCCGTTCGCGATCGAGCGCGGTCTGGTGCCGGCGCGCGACGGCCGGACCGAGGTGCGCATCTTCATGGCCAACACCGGCAAGATGGCCATCGCGACGGTGTGCACGCCGCAGGGGCGGGTCCGCTACGAAGGCGATGCGCGCATAGACGGCGTGCCCGGCACTGCCGCGCCGGTGCCGCTGGCCTTCTCCGACATCGCCGGTTCGACCTGCGGCGCATTGCTGCCGACCGGCAACGCCATGGACGTCGTCGGTGGCGTGGAGGCCACGCTGATCGACAACGGCATGCCTTGCGTGGTGCTGCGCGCGCGGGATCTGGGCATCGAAGGCTACGAGGATCGCGCCACGCTCGATGCCGACGATGCGCTCCGTTCCCGGCTGGAGGCCATTCGGCTGGAGGCGGGGCCGTTGATGCATCTGGGCGAGGTCGCCGACAAGAGCGTGCCGAAGATGATGCTGGTGGCGCCGCCGCGCGCCGGCGGCGCGATCTGCGTGCGCTCGTTCATCCCGCACCGTTGCCATGCGTCGATCGGCGTACTCGGCGCGGTCAGCGTCGCCAGCGCCTGCCTGTTGCCGGCCTCGCCGGCGCATGCCTTGGCGAAGCTGCCGGGCGGGCACCGGCAGCGGATCGCGGTCGAGCACCCGAGCGGCGCCATCGACTGCGAGATCGATCTCGACGCGCGCGCGCAGGTGCTGCGTGCCGCGGTGCTGCGCACCGCGCGAAAGCTGTTCGACGGGGTGCTGTTCGGCTGATTCGGGCGTTGCGCCACAGCACGGTTTTCTTGGGAGGGGTTAAGCATGGCAATCGAACGGAGGCGGCCCGGCCGCTTCGGCATCCTGGGCCAGCTCTGGTTCCAGGTGGTGGTGGGTACCCTGGTCGGCGTTCTGCTCGGCTGGCTGGCCCCGGATCTCGGCGCGACGATGAAGCCGTTCGGCGATGCCTTCATCAAGCTGATCAAGATGATGATCGGGCCGATCATCTTCGTCACCGTGGTGCACGGCATTTCCGGCATGAACGATATGCGCAGCGTCGGCCGGGTCGCGTTGAAGTCGCTGATCTACTTCGAAATCGTCACCACCCTGGCGCTGGTGCTCGGGTTGGTGATGGTGAACCTGTGGCAGCCGGGCACGGGCATGAACATCGATGCCTCGAAGATCGACACGGCCGCGATCCAGGGCTACGTGCACAGCGCGCAGGACCAGAGCATGGTCGCGTACCTGATGAACATCATTCCGACCACGCTGGTCAGCGCGCTGGTCGAGCCGAACGTGCTGCAGGTGCTGTTCGTTTCGGTGCTCTTCGGTATCGCGCTGGCTTCGATCGGCGACCGCGCCGCGCCGGTGAAGGCGGTCATCGAGAGCGCATCGCACGCGTTGTTCAGGATCATCGGCTACGTCATGTGGTTCGCACCGCTGGGGGCGTTCGGCGCGATCGCCTTCACCGTCGGCCAGTTCGGCGCCGGTTCGCTGCTGTCGCTGGGCGAGTTGATTCTCGAATTCTTCGTGGTGTGCGCGATGTTCACCTTCCTGGTGCTGGGCAGCGTGGCGTGGTGGTGCGGCGTCAGTCTGCCGCGGCTGATGGCGTACTTCCGCGAGGAGATCGTCATCGTCGCCGCGACCACCTCCACCGAGACCGTGTTGCCGCGCCTGATCCAGAAGCTCAAGGCGCTGGGCTGCGAGGAGAGCGTCGTCGGCTTCGTGGTTCCGGCAGGCTATTCGTTCAACCTCGACGGCACCTGCCTGTACCTGACGACGGTGGCGGTGTTCCTGGCCCAGGCCACCAATACCGAGCTGACCATCTGGCACGAGCTGGGCCTGATCGCGGTCCTGCTGCTCACTTCCAAGGGTGCGGCCGGCGTGGCCGGCGCGGCGTTCGTGGTGCTGGCCGCGACCCTGGGCACCACCGGCACCATTCCGGTGGCCAGCATGGCCTTGATCCTGGGCATCCACCGGATCCTCGCCGAGGGCCTGACCTTCGTGAACCTGATCGGCAATGCGGTGGCTGCGATCTTCATCGCCAAGTGGGAGGGTCGGCTCGACGAGGCCACGCTCGCCGAGCACGTGGGCACCCGCGCCCTGCGCCGCCGTCACCTGGTCGCCGGGCAACTCTGAGCGCGCGCGTCGCGCGCGATCCGCCACCTCGATCGAGCCGGCCGAAGGCCGGGAAGGAGACCATTTTGTCCCGATACAGCCCATCCGCACTGGCGCTGCTGCTCGCCGTGGCCGTTCCGGCCGCGCAGGCGGCCGCGCCGGAAGCCGATCGTGGGAAGGTGCCCGAGGGCATCGATCTGACCCTGGATTTCGTCGGCAACGTCGCCGGCAACCCGGTCGGCGGCGTCGAGCAGGGCGTCGAAGGCTCGTACTGGATCATGGCGCAATCGAAGTTCGACCTGGACCGGCTCTTCGGCGTGCGCGGCACCGAGGTGGACGTGCAGGCCGCCTGGTTCGACGGAGGCAATCTCGCGCGCGAGAAGATCGGCAATTCGATCAGCGCCCAGCAGACCTGGCGACCGGTGGACGGCGGCCGCCTGACCCGGCTGACCGTCACCCGCCGCTTCGAGAACGGCCTGAGCGTCATGGCGGGCCGCGCGCCGCTGAACAGCTACTTCAACAACTCGCCGCTCAACTGCGTGTTCATGAGCAACGCGATGTGCCTGACGCCTTACGGCCCCATCGCCGACCTGGGCATCACCGCCTATCCGAACGCCTCGTGGGCGGCGTTGGCGCGCTACGACGGCAAGGCGCACTGGTACGTACAGGCGGGCGCGTTCGACTACAACAACGATCTCAATCGGTCCGGCAAACACGGTCTGGACTTCTCGTGGCGCGACGGCACCGGCACGCTCGGCGCGTTCGAGGCCGGCTACCAGACCGGCCTGTCCGACGAACGCCTGCCGCGCACCTACAGGATCGGCATGTACCGCAACACCGACGGCGGCAGGAGTCCGTATTTCGATGCCGACGGCGATTCGGCCGCGCTGACGGGCCGGCCCTTCGCCGAACTCGACGGCGCGCGGGAGGGCTGGTACGCGATGGCCGACCGCACCGTCTGGCGCGGCGAAGGGCGGCGCAACCTGGCGCTGTTCGCGCGCGGCTTCGTCAACACCGGCAATGCCGCGCCGGTGAAGCACTTCACCGCCGTCGGCCTGGTCAAGACCGGCACGTTCGCCGGCCGCGACCGGGACACCTTCGCGATGTTCGTCTCCAACATCCACTTCGATCCGGAGCAGATGGCCTACCTGCGCGATCGCCGCATCGCCCTCGGGGGCAGCGGCACGCCGAACGACGACGAGATGATCGCCGAGATCAGCTATGGCTGGGCGCTGCGCCCGGGCATCCGCCTGATGCCCAATCTGCAATACGTCGCCAATCCCGATCCGATCTACGCGCCGACCCGCACCACCGACATCCCCGACGCGCTGATCCTGGGGCTGCGCGTGGACGTGCATTTCGCGCAGTTGCTGGGCTGGTAGCTCCCCACGATCCTTCCCTGACCGAAGACACGCATGATCATCGATTGCCACGGCCACTACACCACCGCGCCCGCCGCGCACGACGCCTTCCGCAAGGCGCAGATCGCGCACTTCGACGACCCGAGGCTGCCGGCGCCGGAATATCCCCGCATCTCCGACGACCAGATCCGCGAGAGCGTGGAGGCGAACCAGCTGCGCCTGCTGCGCGAACGCGGCGCGGACATGACGATCTTCTCCCCGCGCGCCAGCGCCATGGCCCACCACGTGGGCGACGAAGCGGTCAGCCGCGAATGGACCCGGCGTTGCAACGACCTGATCGCGCGCGTGGTGTCGCTGTATCCGCAGCATTTCATCGGCGTATGCCAACTGCCGCAGTCGCCGGGCGTGCCGATCGCCCATTCCATCGCGGAGCTGGAGCGCTGCGTCAACGAGCTGGGCTTCGTCGGCTGCAACCTCAATCCCGACCCGTCCGGCGGACACTGGACCGGCGTGCCGCTGACCGATCGCGCCTGGTATCCGTTCTTCGAGAAGATGGTCGAGCTGGACGTGCCGGCGATGGTCCACGTCTCCGGAAGCTGCAACGCCAATTTCCACGCCACCGGCGCGCACTACCTCAACGCCGACACCACGGCCTTCATGCAGTTCCTGCAGGGCGACCTGTTCAAGGATTTCCCGACCTTGCGCTTCGTGATCCCGCATGGCGGCGGCGCGGTGCCCTACCACTGGGGTCGCTTCCGCGGCCTGGCGGACATGCTCGGCAAGCCGTCGCTGGACGAGCACCTGATGCGCAACGTGTTCTTCGATACCTGCGTCTACCACCAGCCCGGCATCGACCTCCTGTTCGAGGTGATCGACATCGACAACATCCTGTTCGGATCGGAGATGGTCGGCGCGGTGCGCGGCATCGACCCGCTGACCGGGCACCACTTCGACGACACCAAGCGCTACATCGACGCGCTGGACATCTCCGATGAGGACAGGCGGAAGGTCTACGAGGGCAATGCCCGGCGCGTGTACCCGCGACTGGACGCGCAACTGAAGGCGAGGGGGCTGTGATGGCCGCGTTCCGGAAGGATCCCGACTGGCTGGACTTCCATCCGAACCCGAGCAAGCCGCGCTTCGTGCCGCCGCCGGGCGCGGTGGACGCGCATTGCCACGTGTTCGGCCCCGGCGACGTGTTCCCGTATGCGCCGGAGCGCAAGTACACGCCCTGCGACGCCGGCAAGGACAGGTTGTTCGCGCTGCGCGACTTCCTCGGCTTCGAGCGCAACGTGATCGTGCAGGCGACCTGCCACGGCGACGACAACCGCGCCCTGGTCGATGCGCTGCGCGCGGCAGGCGATCGCGCGCGTGGCATCGCGACGGTGCGCGACACCATCGCCGATGCCGAGCTGGCCGAGCTGCACGCGGCCGGCGTGCGCGGGGTGCGGTTCAACTTCGTGCGCCGCTTGGTCGATCCCAAGCCGGACGCGTACTACCTGCGCATCATCGAGCGTATCGCCCCGCTGGGGTGGCAGGTGGTGGTGTACTTCGAGGCGGCCGACCTCGAAGAGCGCTGGGACTTCTTCGCCTCGCTGCCGACCACGGTGGTGGTGGACCACATGGGCCGGCCGGACGTGACCCGGCCGGTGGACGGGCCGGAATTCGGCCGCTTCGTGCGCTTGATGGACGAGCATCCCAACGTGTGGAGCAAGGTGACCTGCCCGGAGCGCCTGTCCGCATCGGGTCCGCCCGGCTACGACGACGTGGTGCCGTTCGCGAAGTCCCTGGTCGAGCGCTTCCCCGACCGCGTGCTGTGGGGCACCGACTGGCCGCACCCCAACATGAAGAGCCACATGCCGGACGACGGTCGCCTGGTCGATTTCATTCCCCGGATCGCCGTGACGCCGGACCTGCAGCGCAGGCTGCTGGTGGACAATCCGATGCGGTTGTACTGGTAGCGGCCGGCAGGCTGGGCGCCCCTCCAAGCACGAAACCCGCCTCGCGGCGGGTTTCGTCGTTCCCCAATCGTCGGGCGATCAGGCGATCACTTGATCTTGCCTTCCTTGTAGATCACGTGCTTGCGCACCACCGGATCGTACTTCTTGATCTCGATCTTGCCGGGGGTGTTCTTCTTGTTCTTGTCGGTGGTGTAGAAGTGGCCGGTGCCGGCCGAGGAGGTCAGACGGATCTTGTCGCGCTTGGAAGCCATGGGTCAGTCTCCTCAGATCTTCTCGCCGCGGGCGCGCAGCTCGGCGAGCACGGCGTCGATGCCGTTCTTGTCGATGGTGCGCAGGGCCTTGGTGGAAACGCGCAGCTTCACCCAGCGGTTCTCGCTGGCCACCCAGAACCGGCGCTCGTGCAGGTTCGGCAGGAAGCGGCGGCGGGTCTTGTTCATCGCGTGCGAGACGTTGTTGCCGGTCGTCGTACGCTTGCCGGTGACTTGGCATACTCGGGACATTGCGCACCTCAAGTGTGTGGTGTCGTTGGGCTTCCCTTGGCCAGGGAGGCGGCGGCCCCGGCGAGTCCGGCAGGCGCCGGCTTCGCCACGTGTGCGGGAGGATCGGTCGCGGCCCGCGTCGCGCGCGCGGCACACGTTGCCGGCGTCGCGATGGCCCGGAACGAAAGGCCGGGGCGCAGCGAGCCGGCGATTATCCTGCATGCGGGGGCGGCGGCGCAAGCGCGCCTGCCGTTTCAATTCCGAGGCCCTTCTTCGTCCAGGCATCATGACCACCGCCAACGACATTCCCCCCGCGGGTCCCGGCGTCGATCCGGGCCCGGCCGGCGCCCGGATCGACGCCGAGGCGCTGGTGCGGGAGTTCAACCGCTCCCTGATCCGGATGCTGCAGGCCCGGCTGGGGTCCTACGAGGACGCCCGCGAGATCGCCCAGGAGGCCTATGCCCGGCTGCTGAACCTGGACGAGGGGCAGGCGGCCAGCTACCACCGGGCGCTGCTGTTCAGGATCGCCCAGAACCTGGCCACCGATCTGCTGCGCCGGCGTCGCTACATGGAGCTGCCCGAGCCGGACGGTCTGGCGTTGTGGCCCGATCCCGCGGTGGACCCGGAGCGTTCGGCGCGAGCGCGTATCCTGATCGAGCGGTTGCCGGCGCTGCTGGCCGAGTTGCCGCCGCGCACGGCGCTGGCGTTCCGGCTGGTGCGGATGGAGCAGAAGAGTTTCGCGGAGGCGGCCGAGCGGCTCGGGGTGACCGAGCGCATGGCCAGGATCCATGTGGCGAGGGCGCTGTCGTACTGCCAGCAGCGCCTGGACGAGATCGACGAGGGAGCGACCCGATGACCGGGGCAATGGACAGGGGCGGGCGCGCGGACGCCCTCGACCAGGCGGCCGACTGGCTGCTCCGGCTGCGCGAGCCTGCGCTCGACGAGCGCGAACTGGAGGCCTGGACCGCCTGGATGGCCGATCCGGAGCACGCGCGCGCATTCGACGACATCAGCCTGCTGTGGGACGCCGCCGGCGAGCTGCCGCCGGAGGCGGTGGCGAGCGCGCCGGCGGCGTCGGCCGCCGCGCCGCGGCCGGCGGCCCGCCGCCCGCGCCGCCGTCGCTGGCTGGCCGCGGCTGCGGCCGCGTGCGCCGCGCTCGCGGTCGGCGCGCTGTGGTGGCGCGCCGCCGAGCACTCCGGCGACGAGCGACCGCTGCAGATCGCCACCGGCGTCGGCGAGCATCGCGAGGTCTCGCTGGCCGATGGCTCGGTGGTGGAGCTCGGCGCGGCCAGCCGGGTGCGGGTGCGCTACAGCGATGCGCGCCGCGAGGTGGAACTGCTGGAGGGCGTGGGCCGGTTCTCGGTGGCGCATGCGCCGGAGCGCCCGTTCGAGGTCCGCGCCGCCGGCACCCTGGTGCAGGCGATCGGCACCCGCTTCAGCGTCGGCCTGCGCCCGCGCGGCGCGGTGGCGGTCGCGGTGGACCAGGGCGTGGTGCAGTTCAACGACCTCGGCACCGGCCGCGGTTCGGCCAGCGGCCGGCCGCTGCGGCTGACCGCGGGCGAGCGCGGCCTGTGGCTCGCCGGCGAGGGCCTGTCCGGGCCGCTGCCGTCGGCTCCGCGGCCGGCCGGCGACGGCCTGGAGCGCAGCATCGCCTACCTCGGCGAGCCGCTGTCCGACGTCATCGGCGACCTGAACCGGTACTCGCCGGTGCCGATCGAGCTCGATCGCCGGGTCGAGGCCTCGGTGCCGGTGACCGGGCGCTGGCATACCGGCGATCTCGACGCCTGGCTCGACGGCCTGGCGAGCGCGGCCTCGCTGTCGGTGGTGCGTACCGACGGGCGCATCCTGCTGGTGCCGGCGGCCGCCAGCGAGGTCCCCGCGCCGCGCCGGCGCCCCTCCGGTTCCGGATAGCCGCCGATGCCGCCGCCGCCCGCCGCGTCCCGACCGCCCCGCGCCCCGCGCGCGCGTCGGTTCGCGCGGTGGTGCGGACCGGCGCTGGCGTGGCTGCTGTGCCTGGCGCCGGCCTGGGCGCAGGAGCGCGCGTTGCGTCGCTTCGACATCGCGCCGCAGGCGCTGGAGCAGGCCCTGCTGGCGTTCTCCGAGCAGGCCGGGCTCGACCTGGTGGCGGTGGGCGATCTCGGCGGGCCGTACACCACGCCAGCGGTCCGCGGCGAGATGGCCAGCGGCGATGCGCTGGCGCGGCTGCTCGCCGGCACCGGGCTCGGCTACCGCGTGCGCGGCGACGGCGTGGTCCTGGTCGCCCGGCGCCGCGCAAGCGCGACGAGCGCCGGGTCGACGTGCCGGTCTCGGTGACCGCGCTGGGCACCGCGCCGTTCGACGACTTCGCCTTCGGCCGCGAAGGCGTGTCGAGCGCGCTGGGGACCGTACCGGCGACCTCCTCGGTGGACATCGGCGGCGGTTTCACCCAGGTGCAGATCCGCGGCGTCTCCAGCTCGCTGGGCGGCAACGACAACGGCTACTACCTCGACGAGATCCCGTTCACCGGGGTGACCGTGCCGTGGTACCCGGATGCGCGCGGCTTCGACCTGGACCGGGTGGAGATCCTGCGCGGGCCGCAGGGCACCCTGTTCGGCGAAGGTTCGATGGGCGGCACGGTGCGCATCCTGACCCGCAAGCCGGATCCGGCCGCGTTCGACGCCCGCGTACAGCTCGCCGGCTCGACCACCGACGGCGGCGGCGACGGCCATGCCGCGCGCGCGATGCTCAACCTGCCGCTGGCCGGCGGCATGGCCGCGCTGCGCGTGGTCGGCACCGACGAGCGGCTGGCCGGCTGGGTGGACGACGGTGATGCGCGCGACATCAACCCGCAGCGCGTGCGCACCGGGCGCGCGCGGCTGCGGGTCTCGCCCGACGAGGCCACCGACATCGACCTGGGCTACTGGCGCTACGACTCGCGCGCGCCCGGCGGCGGCTACGCCGCGTTCGACGACATGCGCGCCGACGCGGTGTACGCCCGCACCTCCGACTGGACCACGCGCAGCCTGGTCGCCACCCGCCGCCTGCCGGGCTCCACCCTGGTCTACGCGGCGGCCGATGCGGGCCTGCGCTACACCGCCGACGGCGAGCTGGCGCCCGCGGTCGCCTACGACAGCGACATCCGCATCGACGTGACCACCCACGAGCTGCGCTGGTCCTCCGAGGGCGAGCGCGCGCTGGACTGGACGCTCGGCGCCTACCTGCGCGAGGCCGAACGCAGCGACCGGACCACGCTCGCCCCCGCGGCGGAAACCGCGCTGCGCCAGCGCAACGCCGCGGTGGCGCTGTTCGGCGAAGCGAGCGTCCGGCTGCCGCGCCCGGGCTGGTCGATGCTCGCCGGCCTGCGCTACTTCTCCGACGACGTCGATGCGGTCTCGCGGTCCGGGGACTGGCGCAGCACGCTCGATGCGCGCTTCTCCAGCTGGAACCCGCGCCTGGGCCTGTCCTACGCGCCGGATGCCGATGCCCTGGTCTACGCCAATCTCGCCCGCGGCTTCCGTTCCGGCCAATTGCAGCCGGTCAGCTCGCTGCTGGCCGCCGAACAGGCCGGGATCGAGCTGCCCGGCGCGATCTCGCCCGACGCGATCGTGAGCATCGAACTCGGCGCGCGCCGCAGCTTCGCCGCCGGTCGCCTGCTGCTGGAGGGCGCGCTGTTCCGCAGCGACTGGAAGGACGTGGCGGTGCGGGTGCCGCTGACCGACACCCTCAACGGGCTGGCCAACTCGGCCGGGGTGGCCTCGCGCGGGGTGGAGGCGGCGCTGGCCTTCTCGCCGGCGCCCGCCTGGTCGTTGCAGCTGTCGGCCAGCCTGGTCGATGCGGCCTACGTGGCCGCGGTGCCGGGAACCGCGATCGATCGCGGCACGCCCGTCTACAACGTGCCGCGCACCAGCATCGCCGGCGCGCTGGGCTACGCGCGGCCCTTGCCGCAGGGCCTGCAGATGCTGGCGCATGCCGACGTCCGCTACGACAGCGCGCGGGCGGTCTCGCTGACCCAGGGCACCCCGGGCGACGACATCCTGCTCGCCAACGCGCGCATCGGCGTGCAGTCGCCGCGCGGCTGGGGCGTGGCGCTGTTCGTCGACAACCTCACCGGCGAGGACGGCGCGGTGGACGCGCGCAACCTGCGCGGCGCGGCGACGCGGCTGCATCCGCGGACCTGGGGCGTCGAGCTCGACCTGCGGTATTGAGCCGGTCTGCCGGTGGCGGGGCGGGCCGCCCGTCCGGTGCGAAGCCGCCGCCGTCGATCGATCGGGCGCCAGTCTGCGCCGCGCGCGTGTCGGGGATGCGTCGGGCGCGTTTCACTTTTCCTTCACTGCTTCGTTGGAACGGGAAGCGCCGCCGATTCGCGGCGGCGCCCGAAGCCGGCGCGCGGGGCACACCGCGCCCGGCCGCCTCCCATCCGACCCGGAGCCGTCGCCATGCATCGTCCCGCTTCTCCCTCGTCCCGTTCGCGGGCCCGTCCCGCCTTCGCCCGCACCCCGCTGGCCGCCGCCATCCTCGCCGGCCTGATCGCCGCCGGCCCCCTGCACGCCCAGAGCGTCGAGGCCGAGGCCGCGGATGCGCCGCAGCCCGCCGCGCGCGCCGGCCAGCGCGACGCGGTCGAGCTGTCCTCGGTCGTCGTCACCGCGCGCAAGCGCGACGAGCGCCAGATCGACGTGCCGATCGCGCTCAGCGCGGTCACCGGCGAACAGATCGACGCCATGGGCCTGCTCAACGTGGTCGACGTGCTCAACAGCACCGCCGGCGCCTCGTCGATCGACACCGGCGGCGGCTTCACCCAGGTGCAGATCCGCGGCGTGTCCAGTTCGCTGGGCGGCAACGACAACGGCTACTACCTCGACGAGATCCCGTTCACCGGCGTCTCCGTGCCGTGGTACCCGGACGCGCGCTCGTTCGACATCGATCGCGTCGAGGTGCTGAAGGGCCCTCAGGGCACCCTGTTCGGAGAAGGTTCCATGGGCGGCACCGTTCGCATCATCACCCGCAAGCCGGACTTCAACTACTTCAACGCCGGCGTCGAGCTGTCGGCCGGCACCACCGAAAGCGGCGGCGACAGCTGGGGCGGCAAGGCCTACGTCAACGTGCCGCTGGTCGAGGACACCCTGGCGCTGCGCGTGGCGGTCAGCGACGAGAAGCTGGGCGGCTGGATCGACGACAACGCCACCGGCGATCGCGACATCAACGAGCAGCGGGTCAAGACCGGCCGCTTCAAGCTGCGCTTCGCCCCGACCGAGCGCTGGAACATGGACCTGGCGTACTGGAAGTACGACTCCGACGCGCCCGGCGGCGGCAACTCGTCGCTCGACGACCTGACCACCAACGCCTACTACGCCAACACCGACGAGTGGGATGTCGCGAGCTTCGTGACCACCTACGACTTCGACGGCTCGCAGCTGTTCTATTCGTTCGCCGACGCCAACCTCGACTACGGCAACGACGGCATGCTCAACCCCACCACGACCTACCTGAGCCTGATCGAGATCGGCGTGCGCACGCAGGAGCTGCGCTGGTCCTCCACCGGCCAGCGCACGCTCGACTGGACCGTGGGCTACTACCTGCGCGAGGCCGAGCGCAACGACAGCTCCAGCGTCGGCGGCGTGCCGCCCAGCGCCTCCAGCCAGACCAACGATGCCTACGCGCTGTTCGGCGAAGTGACCTACAAGCTGCCCAACCCGGCCTGGGCGATCACCGCCGGCCTGCGCTACTTCAACGACGACGTGGACGCCATCTCGGTCTCCACCGACCGCGTCTCCACCCTCAACGCCACCTTCGACAGCTGGAACCCGCGCCTGAGCCTGTCCTACAAGCCGCAGGACGACACCACGCTGTACGTCAGCGCCGCGCGCGGCTTCCGCTCCGGCCAGCTGCAGCCGATGACCTCGATCCTGCTGGCCGAACAGGCCGGCATCGAGCTGCCGTCCACGATCGATCCCGATTCGATCATGACCTACGAGTTCGGCGCCAAGTCGCTGCTGCTCGACGGCAAGGTGATGCTGGAAGGCGCGATCTTCTACAGCGACTGGAAGGACGTCGCCGTGCGGGTGCCGATCACCGACACCATCAACGGCCTGGCCAACTCCGACGGCACCGAGAACAAGGGCGTGGAGGCCAACATCGTCTACACCCCCAACCGCTCGCTGACCCTGCAGATCGGCGGCAGCCTGATCGACGCCACCTACGCCGAGGACGTGCCGGGCACGCCGCTCAACCGCGGCACGCCGGTCTACAACGTGCCCAAGACCAGCCTCAACGGTTCGGTGTCCTACCAGTGGCCGGTCGGCGGGCTGCGCGGCGTGGTGCGCGGCGGCTTCGTGCACGACTCCAAGCGCGAGACGGCGCTGACCCAGGGCACGCCCGGCGACGACATCACCCTGGTGGACGCGCGCATCGGCCTGGAATCCCCGGCCGGCTGGTCGGCCTTCCTGTACGGCGACAACCTCACCGACGAGGACGGCGCCATCAACGCGCGCAGCGCGCTCGGCGCGGCCAACCATCCGCGCCCGCGCAGCTACGGCGTGCTGTTCCGCTACACCTACTGAGGCCCCGCGCCTCGCCAACGCGGCGGCGCCCCGCGCGCCGCCGCTTTCCGGAGATCGAGATGACATCCATTCCCGCATCGCCCGCCCGGCGGCTGCGCGCCGCGGCGCTGTTCGCCGGGTTGCTGGTCCTGGCGCCGGCCTGGGCCGACGACGACCAGTGGCTGGAAGCGCCCCACGACCCCGCCGCGCTGGCCTGGGCGCGCGCGGCCACCGCCGACACCGAGCAGCGGTTGTCCGCGCGCCCGGTCCACGCGGAGGTCGTGCGCGAACTGCGCGCCGCGCTCGATGCCCCGCCGGCCGAGCCCGACATGGTGCCGCTGGGCGCGCGCGCGCTGCGCTTCCTGCGCGACGCCGCCCATCCCTACGGCCTGCTGCAGGTCGCCGCCCGCGACGCGCGCGGCGCGCCCGGCGCCTGGCGTACCGTGCTCGACGTCGGCGCGCTGCGCGAGCGCGAGGGCGTGCCGTACGAATTGCAGGCCTACGATTTCTCCGGCGCCTGCGCCGCGCCCGACTACGCGCGCTGCCTGCTGCGGCTGTCGCCCGGCGGCGGCGACGAGGTTGAGATCCGCGAATTCGACCTCGAGGCGGGCGAGTTCGTCGCCGACGGCTTCCGGGTGCCGCGCGCGCGCGCCTTCGCCGAGTGGATCGACCGCGACCGGGTCCTGGTCGAGCACACCGTGGGCGACGCGCCCAGGACCGCCGCCGGCTGGCCGGCGCAGGTCCGGCTGTGGTCGCGCGGCGAGGCGCTCGACGCCGCCCGGCCGGTCTACACCGCCCAGCCCAGCGATGCCATCGTCCAGCTCGGCGCGGTCGGCGCCGGCGACGCGCGGCGCGGCGTGATCGTGCGCTCGATCGACTATTCGACCTTCGAGGTGCACCTGGTCGATCGCGCGGGCGCTGTGGAACGCATCGAACTGCCGCAAGCCCTGAAGCCGATGGGCGTACTGGCCACCACCGACGACGCGCTGATCGTGCAACTGGCGCAGGCCGCCACCCTGGAAGGCCGCGCCTATCCCGAGGAAGCGGTGCTCGCCTACGCCGTCGCGCCCGATGCGCAGGGCCGCCGGGTGAGCGCGGTATACCTGCCGGGCGAGGGCGAGTTCGTCGGCGGCCGCGACGACGTGGCGGCCTCCGGCGACCGCGTCGCGATCGTGGTCAACGCCCATCTGCGCCAGCGCGTGCGCGTGGCCCGGCGCGACGGCGACGACTGGACCGCGGTGGACCTGCTGGAAGTGCCGGCCGGCCAGACCGCGGCGGTGCGCGGCGGGCAGGGCGGCGAGCTGGTGGTGGCGACCACCGGGTTCGTGGTGCCGAAGCGGCAGGATCTGTACCGCCCCGGCGCGGACGCACCGGTGCTGCTGGCGCAGGATCCGGCGCTGGTCGATGCCGAGCGCTACGTCACCGAGATCGGCCAGGCCACGTCGCCCGACGGCACCGAAGTGGACTACTACCTGTTGCGGCCGCGCGAATCGCCGTGGACGGGTGCGCAGCCGACCCTGGCCACCGGCTACGGCGCGTTCGGCATCTCCACCCGCCCCGGGCACTTCGACTACGTGGTCGGCGGGCGCTCGTTCAAGCTCTGGCTCGACCGCGGCGGCTCGCTGGTGATCCCGGCCATCCGCGGCGGCGGCGAGCGCGGCAACGCCTGGCACCATGCCGCGATCCGCGAGCGCCGGCAGGCCTCCTACGACGACTTCATCGCCGTCGTCGCGCACCTGGTCGCCACCGGCTACACCGTGCCCGCGCGCGTGGGGGTGTTCGGCATGTCCAACGGCGGGCTTCTGGCCGCCACGCTCGGCACCCAGCGCCCGGACCTGTTCGGCGCGGTGGTCAGCGACGTGCCGCTGGCCGACATGCTGCGGATGAAGCACATGGGCATGGGCGCGGCCTGGCTCAACGAGTACGGCGACCCCGACGTGCCCGCCCAGCGCGCGGTGCTGCTGGGCTATTCGCCGGTGCACAACGTGCGCGCCGGCACCCGCTATCCGCCGTTCCTGGTGACGATCTCGACCGAGGACAACCGGGTCGGCCCCGGCCACGCGCGCAAGCTGGCCTCGCGCCTGCAGGCCGCGGGCGCGCCGGTGTACTTCTACGAGGACGAGGAGGGCGGGCACGGCGTCAGCGACCCGCTGCGCAACCCGGGCCTGATGGCCCTGCGCATGACCTTCTTCATCGATGCGCTGATGCAGCCCGAATCGTCCAGGTAGGCCTCGTCACTCTCTCCGACGCGGCATCCCCTTGGCCCCGCGCACGCGTCGCGCGGGGCCCTTTTTCGGCGCTCAGGGCGCGCGCGCGGCCTCGGCGATGAAGGCGCGGATCTGCCGCTCCAGCACCGGCAGCGGCACCGAGCCCTCCTTCAGCACCGCGTTGTGGAACGCCTTGATGTCGAAGCGCGGGCCCAGCGCGGCCTCGGCTTCGGCGCGCAGGCGCACGATCGCGATCTCGCCCAGCTTGTAGGACAGCGCCTGCGCCGGCCAGGAGATGTAGCGGTCGACCTCGGTGGCCACTTCGTGCTCGGACAGCGCGGTGTTGTCGCGCAGATAGGCCAGTGCCTGCTCGCGGCTCCAGCCCTTGTGGTGCACGCCGGTGTCGATGACCAGGCGCGCGGCGCGCCACATCTCGTAGGTCAGGCGGCCGAAGCGTTCGTAGGGCGTCTCGTAGATGCCCATTTCCTCGCCCAGCTTTTCCACGTACAGCCCCCAGCCCTCGCCGTAGGCGGAGATGTAGCTGTTGCGGCGGAATTCGGGCTGCTCGCCCTGCTCGCGCGCCAGCGCGGCCTGGAAGGCATGGCCGGGATCCGACTCGTGCAGGGTCAGCGCCGGCAGGTTGTACAGCGGCCGCGAGGGCAGGTCGTAGGTGTTGACCCAGTAGGTGCCCAGGCCGCCGCGGCCGGCGGTCCAGAACGGCGCGATGTCGTCGGGCACCGGCACGATGGTGAAGCGCCCGCGCGGCAGCGGGTCGAAATACCGCCCGATCACCCCGTCCACGCGCTTGGCGATCCAGGCCGCACGGTGCAGCAGTTCCTCCGGCGTCTTCGCGTAGAACCGCGGGTCGGTGCGCAGGAAGGTCAGGAAGGCGTCGAAATCGCGGTCGAAGCCGACCTCCTCGATGATCGCGTCCATCTGCGTGCGGATGCGCGCGACCTCGTCCAGGCCGATCTCGTGGATCTGCTGCGGCGACAGGTCCAGTGTCGTGTATTCGCGGATCTGCTGGCGGTAGAACGCCTCGCCGCCGGGCATCGCCTCGGCGGCGAGCGTGGTCCGCGCCTGCGGCACGTATTCCTCGCGGAAGAAGGCCAGCAGTTCGCGGAAGGCCGGGATCACCGCTTCGGCGATGGCGGCGCGGCCCTGCTCGCGCAGGCGCGCCTGCTCGGCCGCCGGGATCGTCGCCGGCATGCGCTCGAACGGCGTCCAGAACATCGCTGCCTCCGGATCGTCCAGGTCGGCGACCGCGGCGATGGAGACGTCGCGCCCATCCAGCACCGCGCGCGGCACGCTGAAGCCGCGCGCCAGCCCCGCGCGCATGTTGTCGATCTGCTGCCCGAAGTAGCGCGGCACGTCCGCCAGCCGGGCGATGTAGCGGGTGTAGTCCTCGGCGCTCGCGAAGTTGCCGCGCGTCATGAACGACAGTCCCGCCCAGAACGAGCTGTCGGAATTGAACGGCATCTCGTAGGTGCGCAGGCGCACGTTGTCGGCAAGGTGTTCGATCTGCGGCCGGTAGACCGCCAGGTCGACGCGGTGCTCCGGCGAGAGCGCCTGCGGGTCGATGGCGTCCAGTTCCGCCAGCACCTGCTCCCAGCGCGCCAGGCGCGCGGCCTGTGCCTCGGGCCCGACATCGGGCAGGCCGCGCGGGCCGGCGTCGCCGGACTCGGCCGCCGCGTCCTCGTCGCCGCGGCCGAACTGCGCCTGCCGCCAGGCCCATTCGGCCTCGTAGATCGCCTGGAAGCGGGCGTCGGCCTCGCTGCGCGGCGCCGTGGCGGCGGGCGTCGCCGGCTCCTGGGCGGAGGCGGCGGGACCCGCGAGGCAGGCGGCGAGCAGGACGGGCAGCAGCAGGGGCTTCATGGCGACATCCGGTAGCGGGAACGACCGCGGATCGTCGCATCCGGGGGCGCGGCGCGCAGGGGCCGGAAGTCCCGGGCCGCCTGGTTCCTTCTCCCGCTTGCGGGAGAAGGTGCCCCGGAGGGGCGGATAAGGGAGCTTTCCGATCCGCTGCCGCGTCGTGGGCCCTCACCCCGTCCCCCTCTCCCGCAGGCGGGAGAGGGGCGATCGTGCCGGGCGGGCGCCGCTGAAGCATCTGGTGCGGGGGACTTCGGGCGCCGTTCCTTCTCCCGCTTGCGGGAGAAGGTGCCCCGGAGGGGCGGATGAGGGGTCTTTCCGGTCCGTGGCCGCGTCGCGGGCCCTCACCCCGTCCCCCTCTCCCGCAGGCGGCAGAGGGGCGATCGTGCCGGGCGGGAGCCGCTGAGCGTCTGGTGCGGGGGCTTCGGTCGTGTCGATCCTTCTCCCGCTTGCGGGAGAAGGTGTCCCGGAGGGGCGGATGAGGGGGCTTTCCGATCCGCTGCCGCGGATCGTGCCGGGCGGGCGCCGTTTCGGGGACGGCGGTGGAGCTTCCGGTGCGGGCGCTTCGTGTGGATTGGTTTATCGGGAGCGCAGGCGTTCGAGCAGGCCGTCGAGGGTGTCCAGATCGGTGTAGTGGATCACCACCCGGCCCTTGTTGCCGCGGCCGTGGGCGATGCTGACCTTGGCGCCCAGCGATGCGGACAGTTCGTTCTCCAGCGCGGCGATGTCGGCCTGCTGCGGACGCGCCTTGGCGCCGGGCTTGGGCTTGCGCGCGGGAATCCGCCCCTCGGCGAACTGCTGCGCGCGGTGCTCGACCTCGCGCACCGACCAGCCGTGCTCCACCGCTTCGGCGGCCAGCTTGCTGGCCAGTTCCGGCGACAGCGTCAGCAGCGCGCGGGCGTGGCCCATTTCGAGCTGGCGCGATTCCACCAGCTTGCGGATCGCGGTGGGCAGTTCCAGCAGCCGCAGCAGGTTGGAGACCGCCGCGCGCGAGCGGCCCACCGCGGCCGCGGCCTGGGCGTGGGTCAGCATGAACTCGTCGATCAGCCGCTGCAGCGCCTGCGCTTCCTCCAGCGGATTGAGATCCTCGCGCTGGATGTTCTCGATCAGCGCCATCGCGACCACGGTGCGGTCGTCGACCTCGCGCACCACCACCGGCACCTCGGTCAGGCCGGCGCGCTGCGAGGCGCGCCAGCGGCGTTCGCCGGCGATGATCTCGAAGCGGCGCCCGCCGAGGTCGCGCACGACGATCGGCTGGATCACGCCCTGCGCCTTGATCGATTCGGCCAGCTCGTCGAGCTTGTCCTCGCTCATGTGGCGGCGCGGCTGGTACTTGCCGGGCGAGAGCGCGTCGATCGGAAGCTTCTGCAGGGTGTCGCCCGGCACGGCCTCCAGGGCCGGCGCGGCGGCCGCGCCCTGCGGGCCGAGCAGGGCGTTGAGGCCGCGGCCCAGGGTGCCCTTCCTGGCGGCGGATTTGGGGGGCTTCGCAGCGCTCATGCCGCGCTCTCCGGGCGGGCGGGGCGGAGGCGCGCGGCCCCTCGCCCGGCGGTGTGGGGGGCGCCGGGCACGGGCGCGGCGTCGGTCGGGATCCTGCGCACGCTCAGCCTTCCTGCACCAGGGCGGCGGGCGCGACCAGGGGCGGCGCCACCGGCTGCCCGCGCTCGTGCTGGCGGCGCAGGATCTCGCCGGCCAGGCCCAGGTAGGCGATCGCGCCGCGCGAGCCGCGGTCGTAGGCGAGGATGCTCTGGCCGTGGCTGGGCGCCTCGGCCAGGCGCACGTTGCGCGGCACGATGGTGCGGAACATGCGCTCGCCGAAGTGCTGCTCGAGCTCGTTGGAGACCGCGTTGGTCAGGTTGTTGCGCACGTCGTACATGGTGCGCAGCACGCCCTCGAGCTCCAGCCCCGGGTTGAGCCGGGCCTTGACCGCGTCGATCGTCTCCAGCAGCGAGGTGATCCCCTCCAGCGCGTAGTACTCGCACTGCATCGGCACCAGCACCGAATCGGCGGCGGTCAGCGCGTTGAGGGTCAGCAGCGACAGCGAGGGCGGGCAGTCGATCAGGATGAAGTCGTAGCGGTTGAGCAGCGGTTCCAGCACCCGCTTGAGCCGCTGCTCGCGCCCGTCCACGTCCATCAGCTCGACCTCGGCGGCGGTGAGGTCGGTGTTGGAAGGCAGCAGGTCGTAGCCTTCCGCGGTCTCCACCAGCGCATCCTCGGCCAGCAGCTCCTCCAGCAGCACGTCGCAGGTGGAGGCGAGCAGGTCGCGCTTGTCGATGCCGCTGCCCATGGTCGCGTTGCCCTGCGCGTCCAGGTCCACCAACAGCACGCGCTTGGGCGTGGCGGCCAGCGCCGCGGCCAGATTGACCGAGGTCGTCGTCTTTCCGACGCCGCCTTTCTGGTTGGCGATGGCGATGATGCGGGCGGCCATGGGCGGGGGCCTCGAAGCGTGGGGACGGCGCGCGGGAACGCGGGCCGGACCGGGGATTATGCCGGACCGGGCCGCCGGGGGCAGGCCGGGGCGGCGTTCAGGCCCGTACCACGCGGACCAGGTGGCGTTCGGCGGCCAGGCCGGGCACCGCCAGCGGCAGCACCGCCTCGGCGCGCCAGCCGGCGGGCAGCGCGGCGATCTCGTCGTCGGGCCGCGTGCCCTTCATCGCCAGCAGGACGCCGCCGGGGGCGAGCAGGTGGCCGCCCACGGCCAGGATCTCGGGCAGGGTGGCCAGGGCGCGGGCGGTGATCGCCTCGAAGGCGCCGGGCGCGTCCACCGCCTCCGCGCGTTCGGCCAGCACCCGCGCGTTGCCCAGGCCCAGCCCGCGCACCGCCTCGCGCAGGAAGCGCGCCTTCTTGCCGTTGGATTCCACCAGCGCCACCGACAGCTCCGGGTGCGCGATCGCCAGCGGGATGCCGGGCAGGCCCGGCCCGGTGCCCAGGTCGGCCAGGGTGCGCCGCCCGGCCACGTGCGGCGCCATCGCCAGCGAATCGAGCAGGTGCCGGGTCACCATCTCCGCCGGGTCGCGGACCGCGGTGAGGTTGTAGGCGCGGTTCCAGCGCTGCAGCAGGTCGAGATAGGCCAGCAGCGGGGCGGCCAGCGCGCGGTCGAGCGCGAGCGCGTCGAGGCCGGCGGCGAGGCGCTCGTGCAGCGCGGGGTCGGGGGCGGGCGCGGGATCGGGCATCCGCGCATTGTAGGCAAGGCGCGCGGACGCTACGGCGCGGGCGACCACGCCAGCGTCGCCAGGTAGGCCGGCGCCGGGGCGAAGGCGTGCAGGCGCCAGTCCCCGGCGCGGCCCAGCTCGGGGTCGCAGTCCACCAGCGCCAGCGCATCGCCGCGCTCGGCGAACTCCAGCCGGTGCAGGCCGAAGGCGAGGCCGCGCCCGTGCGCCTTCAGCACCGCTTCCTTGGCGCACCACAGGCGCACGAACACGCGCTCGCGCAGCGCGTCATCGGGCAGCGCGGCCAGCCACGCGGCCTCGTTGGGGTGGAAGAAGCGCTGCGCCAGTTCCAGCGCGCGCAGCCGCGGGCGTTCCCATTCCAGGTCGCAACCCACCCGCACGCCGCGGCCCAGGGCCATCAGCAGGCCGCCGCCGCTGTGGCTCCAACTGGCGTCGGCACCGACCTCCGCAGGCAACCGCGGCCGCCCGTACGCATCGCGCGGCAGCGGGCCGTCGAGGGCGCGCGACAGCAGCGCGCCCATCCAGGCCCGCACCTGCGGCTCGGCCGGACGGCCGCGCGCATAGGGGCCCCAGGCGCAGTGCAGCGGGCCGATTCTGAGGGCGCCGGGTGGCAGGGGATCGTTCATCGGCGCCTGCGCAAGCTCGACGCGCGCTGGCGTCCGGTTCGTGTGTCCATGGCGGACGCAGCGTAAGCTATCCGCGCACGCGACCGCTCGCCCGGCGCGTCGGCCCGAAGCCAGGAGGAAGCGGCCTGCCCATGTCCGCCATCATCGACAGCACGCAGCGCCCGCCCGCGCCGGCCGAAGCCGGGGCCGCCGCGCTGGCGGTCGGCGCGGCGGAGCGCGCGATCGTCCTCGACGCAGGCGGCGGCGTGCCGCTGGCGCGCTTCCTCGCCGAAGTGCGCGGCCTGGCCGCGATGTTGCCCGACCGGCCCTACGCGGTGAACCTGTGCGAGGACCGCTATCGGTTCCTGGTGGCGTTCTGCGCGGTGGCCGCGCGCGGGCAGACCACGCTGCTGCCGCCCTCGCGCACGCGCGCGGCGATCGAGGAGGTGCGCGCGCATCATCCCGACAGCTACTGCCTGGGCGACAGCGAGCCCTGCGCCTGCGACGCGGGCCTGGCGCCGCTGCCGCACTTCGTGCGCGTGCCCGATCCGTTGCCGCAGGCGCCGGGCGCCATGCCCAAGGTCGAGGACGCGCATGTGGCGGCGGTCGGCTACACCTCCGGCAGCACCGGCGCGCCGAAGGCCAACCCCAAGCGCTGGCGCGACTTCCGCGCCGGCGCCGCGCAGAACGCCGCCGCGCTGGCCGACCTGTTCGGCGGCGCCGCGCCCGGCGTGGTCGCCACCGTGCCCGCGCAGCACATGTACGGCGTGGAGATGTCGGTGCTGTTCCCGCTACTGGCCGGCGCCGCGGTGCACCGCGCGCGGCCGTTCTTCCCCGACGACATCGCCGCCGCGCTGCGCGAATGCCCGGCGCCGCGGCTGCTGGTGACCACGCCGGTCCACCTGCGGGTCCTGGTCGAGTCCGGCGTCGCGCTGCCGCCGCTGGCCGCGGTGGTCAGCGCCACCGCGCCGTTGCCGGCGGAACTGGCCCGCGCCGCGGAAGCGCGCCTGGGCTGCGAGGTGCGCGAACTGTTCGGCTCCACCGAGACCTGCATCATCGCCCGCCGCCGCACCGCGCACGAGGACGCGTGGACGCTGCTGCCCGGCGTGCGCCTGCATCCCCAGCCCGACGGCACCGGCGTCGAGGCCGACCACCTCGCCGCGCCGGTGGTGCTGGCCGACCTGATGCAGCTGCTGCCCGACGGCCGCTTCCTGCTGCGCGGCCGCCAAGCCGACCTGCTGGAGATCGCCGGCAAGCGCGCCTCGCTGGGCGACCTCACCCGCCGCTTGCTGGCGATCCCCGGCGTGCAGGACGGCGCGGTGGTGCAGCTCGACGCCTGCGACGCCAGCGGCGTGCGCCGGATCGCCGCGGTGGCGGTGGCCCCGGATCTCGACGAGGCGGCGATCCTCGGCGCGCTGCGCCGGTCCGTGGACCCGGTGTTCATGCCGCGGCGCCTGCGGCTGGTGACGGCGCTGCCGCGCAACGAGACCGGCAAGCTGCCGCGCGCCGAGCTGATGGCGCTGCTGCGCTGACGCAGCCGTCACGACGCGCTGCGCAGACTCCTCGCCGCACGCGACGCCCCAGCCGGGGCCGCGGACCTGACGAGGAGGATCACGGCTATGGGCATCATCATCTGGTTGATCGTTGGCGGCATCGTCGGTTGGCTGGCCAGCCTCATCATGCGCACCGACGCGCAGCAGGGCATCGTCCTGAACGTGGTGGTCGGCATCGTCGGCGCCTTCATCGGCGGCCTGGCGATCGGCCCGCTGCTCGGCGCGCCCTCGATCAACAGCGGCGACATCACCATCATGAGCTTCATCGTGTCGCTGATCGGCGCGGTGATCCTGCTGGCGATCGTCAACCTGTTCCGCCGCGGCCGCGTGCGCTAGCCGCACCCAAGGCCCGGCGGTCGCGAAGGCCCGGCATCCGCCGGGCCTTCGCTTTTCCGGTAGCCGCGCTCGTCGACCACCAGGCGCTGCCGAGCCGGCCAGGCTCCTGGCTGTTCTCCTTACCCTGCGAGCGGGGCACTCTGTTTTTCCCTTCCCCCGCAAGCGGGGAGCACCCTGTCTTGCGGGAGAAGGGACGACATGAACCCGCTTGCGGGAGAAGGAACAGCCGAAGGAACAGTTTCGGCGTTGCAGGTCGACTGGCGATTCGCCTAGTACAGCACCCGCGTGCGCAGCGTGCCCGGGATCGCGGCCAGCGCGCCGCGGAGCTCCGCGGCCTGCTCCTCGCTGGCGGCGACGTCGATGACCACGTAGCCCACCAGGTTGTCGGTGCGCAGGAACTGGCCGTCGATGTTGATGCCGCGGTCGCGGAAGATGTCGTTGGCCTGCGACAGCACGCCGGGCACGTTGCGGTGGATGTGCAGCAGGCGCCGCGAACCCTCGTGGCCGGGCAGCGCGACCTCGGGGAAGTTGACCGCCGACAGGGTGGAGCCGTTGTCGCTGTAGCGGATCAGCTTGGAGGCGACCTCCAGACCGATGTTGTCCTGCGCTTCCAGCGTGCTGCCGCCCACGTGCGGGGTCAGCAGCACGTTGTCCAGCCCCCGCAGCGGCGACTCGAACGGCTCGTCCGCGCCCTTGGGCTCGACCGGGAATACGTCCACCGCCGCGCCGCCGAGATGGCCATCGCGCAGCGCCGCGGCCAGCGCGTCGATGTCGACCACGGTGCCGCGCGAGGCGTTGATGAGATGGGCGCCGGGCTTCATCGCCGCGATCTCCGCCGCGCCGATCATGCCCTGGGTGGCGGCGGTCTCCGGCACGTGCAGGGTCACCACGTCGCTGCGCGCGAGCAGGTCGCCCAGCCCGGCGGCGGCGCGCGCGTTGCCCAGCGCCAGCTTCGCCTCGATGTCGTGGAACAGCACCTGCATGCCCAGCGCCTCGGCCATCACCCCGACCTGGGTGCCGATGTGGCCGTAGCCGACGATGCCCAGCGTCTTGCCGCGCACCTCGTGGCTGCCGGCCGCGCTCTTGGACCAGCCGCCGCGGTGGCACTGCGCGCTCTTGCCGGGAATGCCGCGCATCAGCAGGATCGTCTCGGCGATCACCAGCTCGGCCACGCTGCGGGTGTTGGAGTAGGGCGCGTTGAACACCGGGATCCCGGCCAGTTCCGCCGCCTCCAGATCGACCTGGTTGGTGCCGATGCAGAAACAGCCCACCGAGATCAGCTTGCGTGCGTGCGCCAGCACCTCGGCGCTCAGGTGGGTGCGCGAGCGGATGCCGACCAGATGGGCGTCGGCGATCGCCGCCTTCAGCGCGTCCTCGGGCAGCGACTTCTCGTGGTAGTCGATGTTGGTGTAGCCCGCGGCCTCGAACGCCTCCACGGCGGTGCGGCTGACGCCTTCCAGCAACAGTACGCGGATGTCCTGGCGGGGAAACGAGGTCTTGCGGTCCGGCATCGCAGCGCCACGGCGGGGGTGGGCCCTGAACGTTACGCGCCGTCCCGCTGCGCCGCAACAACGCGGTGGACGCCGGCCGCGCGCGCTGGCAGCCTGACCGGCCCGCCCCGCCGACCGCCGCCATGACCGATCCGCGCCTCGAAGCCCTGCACCAGTCGCTGCCGGCGCTGCGCCTGTCGCGCGAGCCGGCCGACCTCGAACACTACGGCCGCGACTGGACCCGGCGCTGGACCCCGGCGCCGCTGGCGGTGGCCTGGCCGGCCTCGGTGGAGGAAGTGCAGGGCGTGGTGCGCTGGGCCAACGATCGGGGCGTGGCGCTGGTGCCCTCGGGCGGGCGCACCGGGCTGTCGGGCGGTGCGGTGGCCGCCAACGGCGAGCTGGTGCTGAGCCTGGAACGGATGAACCGCGTGCAGGGCTTCGACGCGGTGGACCGCACGCTGACCGTGCAGCCCGGCATCGCCCTGCAGGCGGTGCAGGAGGCGGCCGCCGCGCAGGGGCTGCAGTACCCGGTGGATTTCGGCGCGCGCGGTTCGTGCTCGATCGGTGGCAACATCGCCACCAACGCGGGCGGCATCCGCGTGATCCGCTACGGCAACACCCGCGAGTGGATCGCCGGGCTGAAGCTGGTGACCGGCGCCGGCGAACTGCTCGACCTCAACCGCGCGCTGGTCAAGAACTCCAGCGGCTACGACCTGCGCCACCTGGCGATCGGCGCCGAGGGCACGCTGGGGATCGTGGTCGAGGCGACGCTGAAGCTGACCGATCCGGCGCCGCCGTCGCAGACCATGCTGCTGGCGCTGCCCTCGTTCGAGGTGCTGATGCGGGTGTTCGCCGAGTTCCGCGCGCGCCTGCGCCTGCAGGCGTTCGAGTTCCTGACCGACCGCGGCCTGGCCCACGTGATCGCGCACGGCGGCACCGACCCGTTCGACGCCCGGCATCCCTACTACGTGGTCGCCGAATACGACGCCGCCGATGCCGCGCAGGAGGCCGCCGGCCTGGCCGCGTTCGAGGCGTGCGCTGCGGCCGGCTGGATCGTCGACGGCGCGATCGCGCAGAGCCAGGCGCAGGCGCAGCAGCTGTGGCGCCTGCGCGAGGGCATCACGGAAGCGGTGGCGCGCTACCGGCCGTACAAGAACGACGTCTCGGTGCGGGTGGCGGCGATGCCGGCCTTCCTGGCCGAGGCGCAGGCGCTGCTGGGCGAGGCGTACCCGGCATTCGAGGTGGTGTGGTTCGGCCACATCGGCGACGGCAACCTGCACATCAACGTGCTGCAGCCAGACGACGTGGCCGACGCGGACTTCATGCGCCAGTGCGCGCACGTCACCGAGCTGCTGGCCGGCCTGCTGCGGCGCCACGGCGGCAGCATCTCCGCCGAGCACGGCATCGGCCTGGTCAAGAAGCCCTACCTCGACAGCACCCGCAGCGCCGCGGAGATCGCGCTGATGCGCGGCCTGCGCCGCGTATTCGATCCCAACGGCGTGCTCAACCCGGGCAAGCTGTTCGACTGACCGTCCGGCGCCGCCCGGGCGCTCAGCCCAGCCGTACCCAGGCCGGCGCGTGGTCGCTGGGCCGCTCCCAGGTGCGCGGTTCGCGGTCGATCCCGGCTTCCAGCGCCGCCGGCCGCAGCGCGTCGGAGACGAGCGTCAGATCGATGCGCAGGCCCAGGTTGCGGCGGAACGCCGCCTGTCGGTAATCCCACCAGCTGAAGACGCCGCCCGCCTCGTGATGCAGCCGGAACGCATCGTGCAGGCCCAGCGCCAGCAGCCGCTGCAGCGCCGCACGCTCCGCGGCGGAAGTGAGGATGTGGCCCTCGTTCCAGACTTCCGGGTCGTGTACGTCGCGCGCGTCCGGCGCGATGTTGAAATCGCCCAGCACCACCAGCCGTGGATGCGCGCGCAGCTCATCGGCGATCCACTCGTGCACCGCCTCCAGCCAGCGCAGCTTGTAGGCGTACTTTTCGGTGCCCAGGTCCTGGCCGTTGACCACGTACAGGTTGATCACCCGCACGTCGCCGATGGTGGCCGCGATCGCCCGCCGCTGGTCGTCCTCGAACCCCGGGATGCCCAGCTGCACCGCCTCGATCGCCCGCCCGCGGGCCAGGATCGCGACCCCGTTGTAGGTCTTCTGCCCGTGGAACGCGCAGCCGTAGCCCAGCGCCTCCAGCGCGGCCAGCGGGAAGCGCGGGTCTTCCAGCTTGGTCTCCTGCAGCCCCACCACGTCCGGCTGCGCCTCGCCCAGCCATTGCAGCAGGTGCGGTAGGCGCACGTTGAGCGAGTTGACGTTCCAGCTGGCGATCTTCAAGGCGTCCGGTCCGGTGCGGGGTGGATGCGCATTGTAGAAGGCTGCGTCGCTATGGGTATCCGCACCTTCCTTGAATCCAGGCTCCGCAGGTGCTTGCGTGGGGCAGTCCCAGGAACCGTGTCGGAAGCTCATGCGCCCGTGAAGGCGCGACATATGTCGAGGCCCGCCACATTACGCCGCAGAAGTCGTTGCAATCCACGTACCCGCCAGGGCGCGACTTGCACGACGCGGCAGCGCAGGCCCGGCGTCTGCTTGTTGCAATCCACGCGCCCGCGAGGGCGCGACGTGCCCAATCCCACGACCCTAAAATACTGTCGTCGGGTTGCAATCCACGCGCCCGCGAGGGCGCGACAAGTCGCCCCGGTATTCACCGAGGAGACCGACGAGTTGCAATCCCCGCGCCCGCGAGGACGCGACCCGTCCTGGGTGCTGGCCTTCGCGTTGATCGGCTTGTTGCAATCCACGCGCCCGCGAGGGCGCGACTCTCGCAACTCGGAGCGCGCAGGGATAGTTACCAGTTGCAATCCACGCGCCCGCGAGGGCGCGACGAGCAACGCGGACAGCATCGCGGGCGGCGAGCTAGAGTTGCAATCCACGCGCCCGCGAGGGCGCGACAGTACGACAAGTCCGGATGGACGGCATACCTCAAGTTGCAATCCACGCGCCCGCGAGGGCGCGACCCGACTTTTCCGGTCGACATACTCGTCGACGAACGCGTTGCAATCCACGCGCCCGCGAGGGCGCGACGTGATGCCCGACGGCGGCGTGCGCGCCGTGGATGCGTTGCAATCCATGCGCCCGCGAGGGCGCGACCAGCAACGACCGCGCACAGCGAGAGGCCCAAGAGGTTGCAATCCACGCGCCCGCGAGGGCGCGACCCCGCCGCATTCGTTGGCGTTCCACCAGGACAGCAGGTTGCAATCCACGTGCCCGCGAGGGCGCGACTCCTCCGAATTGGGAGCGCTATCGTCGTCCCCGGTTGCAATCCACGCGCCCGCGAGGGCGCGACAGCCTCCCTGCGTCGTAGTCCAGAACATCGCCCTGCCGTTGCAATCCACGCGCCCGCGAGGGCGCGACCCGCCGAACAGCGGGTCGAGGGCCTTGGTGCGGTCGTTGCAATCCACGCGCCCGCGAGGGCGCGACCTGGGGGCGGGCGCTTCCCGGATCGCGCTCCGCAGAGTTGCAATCCACGCGCCCGCGAGGGCGCGACCAGACCAGGTGATCGCCCTGGCGTGCGCCTACAAGTTGCAATCCACGCGCCCGCGAGGGCGCGACGCTGACGCGACAGGGATTCCGCTTCTCCGCCGAGCAGTTGCAATCCACGCGCCCGCGAGGGCGCGACAGCGCCAGCACCTCGCCTGGCGCTTCGCCGCCGCGTTGCAATTCACGCGCCCGCGAGGGCGCGACGTGCCAGCCACACTCAGGGCACTGTTCCAGTTTGTTGCAATCCACGCGCCCGCGAGGGCGCGACGCTGTAGGGCTCGCGGATTCCGGGAATCTGGACGATGTTGCAATCCACGCGCCCGCGACGGCGCGACTACTCGCGCTGATCGGTCGCCGCCCACTCGTCGTAGTTGCAATCCACGCGCCCGCGAGGGCGCGACCTTGCCCAGAGCGAGTCCTGGCGCGGCGAGCGGATGTTGCAATCCACGCGCCCGCGAGGGCGCGACCATGCTGCGACAGCTTCAGGTCGCGCGAATGAATCCGTTGCAATCCACGCGCCCGCGAGGGCGCGACGGAATGGAAGCCGCGGCACCAGTACGACCAGCATCGTTGCAATCCACGCGCCCGCGAGGGCGCGACGACTCGTCATGGGAGGGTCGCCAAGCAGCACCTGTTGCAATCCACGCGCCCGCGAGGGCGCGACCCACGTACATCGCGCCTGATGGCACGCAGCGGAGGTTGCAATCCACGCGCCCGCGAGGGCGCGACTCCCAGTGCGTGCAGGGCCTTGGCGTACTTCCTCCGTTGCAATCCACGCGCCCGCGAGGGCGCGACCTTAGCGCGCCCCCCCAAGTCTTTAAGAATCAAATATGTTGCAATCCACGCGCCCGCGAGGGCGCGACCGGCCTCGGCTCCGGCGCCGCGCACGGGTCCAGGTCGTTGCAATCCACGCGCCCGCGAGGGCGCGACGTGCTTCCAGGGGTGGTTGTTGACCGGCGTAGCGCTGTTGCAATCCACGCGCCCGCGAGGGCGCGACTTGGGGTCGAGCAGGACAAGCTCGGCGACATCCTGTTGCAATCCACGCGCCCGCGAGGGCGCGACCGTCGAGGACGCGCGAGTCCGCGCTCAACGCGTGGTTGCAATCCACGCGCCCGCGAGGGCGCGACAGGTGTTCGACCTCCCGCTCACCAACGTCTCGGTGTTGCAATCCACGCGCCCGCGAGGGCGCGACTGCCACGATGGCCAAGAGCGCGGCCGGGTAGGTAATGTTGCAATCCACGCGCCCGCGAGGGCGCGACCCGTCGAGTACGTCGAGCAGCCGATGCGGGTCGCGTTGCAATCCACGCGCCCGCGAGGGCGCGACATCTACGCAAGGTGATCCCGCCGTGGAAGGTGGTGTTGCAATCCACGCGCCCGCGAGGGCGCGACTTTCCGGCCGCGACGGTGGACGGCGCATGCAACATGTTGCAATCCACGCGCCCGCGAGGGCGCGACCGGCCAGCTGCGCGCGGTCGTGATGGAAGAGTACGTTGCAATCCACGCGCCCGCGAGGGCGCGACCGAGCGGGATCTCGCGCATGGCGCGATCCCACTGACTGTTGCAATCCACGCGCCCGCGAGGGCGCGACGAGCTTCACCCGAGCCTTGATCGGTTGACCGGCGGTTGCAATCCACGCGCCCGCGAGGGCGCGACTGCCCTGGCTGAGCCGCCAGAACCTATTCTGGGGTTGCAATCCACGCGCCCGCGAGGGCGCGACCGCCCCAATCGTAAATCACTGAATGGGAAGGCGCGCGGAAGCAGCTTGCGCGAAACGAACTTGTTCCCCGGCAATCGGCGGGCCGAGAGCGGGCGAAGGTGCGGAGAGGTATGAAAAACAACGGCTTGCAAAAGCGCGAACCTGCTGGGGGTTTGCCGGCCGCTTGGGGTTCGCGTCAGTAGATCAACGGGCCGTGGAAGTCTACGGCTGGCTTGCTGCCGACGTGCTCGATCCGGCCGTGCCAGCTCGAGCCGAGATGATAGAAGCGCAGGCTGTCGACGCTGGGGTCGATGAGGTCGCACAGGCGCTGGCGAAGCACCGCCCATTGGGCGGGATCGACTTCGATCTCGAAGACGGAGTATTGCACGCGCTGTCCGAGGTCCCGGCAGGCCTTGGCGACCTTGCGCAGCCGGGCGCTTCCGCCGGGGGATACGGTGCTGACGTCGTAGCTGACCAGGATCATCATGCCGGTGCCCCCTATTTCCAGAGGAATGGGGGGTAGCCGTCGAGGTCGCCGCGCAGGTGGCGGGCCAGCAGTTGCGATTGGACGAGCGGCAACAGCCCAATGTCGACCTTTTCGCCTAGGAACGGGTGCCGCAACTGTTCGCGCTTGCGTTCCTGGTAGGCGATCAGCACGGCCTTGCGTGAGTCCTCCTTCAGTTGGACGGCGCCGTTGTCGAAGGGACGGAAGTCGCGCTCGGAGAGTTGCTTGCGGTTGATCAGCGACAGCGCGAGGCGGTCGCCGAGCAGGGGCCTGAATTCCTCGGCCAGGTCGAGCGCCAGGCTCGGACGGCCAGGGCGGTCGCGATGCAGGAAGCCGACGGCGGGATCGAGCCCGACGGTTTCGAGCGCGGAGCGACAGTCGTGGGTCAGCAGGGTGTAGAGGAATGACAGCAGGGCGTTGAAAGGGTCTCGCGGTGGTCGCCGGTTGCGTCCCGCGAAGCGGAAGCCGGGGGCGCCGTTGCGGATGAGCTGGTCGAACACGCCGAAGTACGCTTGGGCGGCTTCGCCTTCCAGGCCGCGCAGCCGGTCGACGCTCGGCTCGGTCAGCAGCCGATGCGGAATGCGTTCGAGCCGTTTGAGCGCATGCTGGAACGCCGGCGCGTCGTCGAGGCGGTCGCCATGATCGCGCCATCCGCGCGCGAGGACGGCGCGCTGGTTGTGGATCTTGCCGGCCAGCAGGTTGCGGACGATCGCGGCGCAGCGCTCGGGATCGTCGCTGCGCCGATATTGCTCGCGGCGCAGCAGGACGTTCCCGGAAACCGGCCCCTCTACCCGTGCGAGGAAGCGGCCCTGCGGCGTGAGGTAGCAGATGCTGATGCCCTGTTCCATGCAGAAGCCGAGCAACTGCGGGGAGACGGCGATGCGCCCGATGCAGACCAGGCTCTCCAGCATGTGGATCGGGAGCCGGGCGCGTTCCTGGCGCTCGACCTCCATGACCACGTTGGCGCCGTCCTTGCGCAGCCAGGCGCCATCGGTGGTCGCGTAGAGGGTGTTGAGCTGCTTGCGCATCAAGCCTCCAGTTGCGCCTTCAGCCAGCCTGAAACGCTGGTTCGCGAGAGCAGCTTGGGCTGGCAGAGGTCGATCAGGGAGCAGGCGTCGCAGCGCCGGGGTTCATACGTGGCCGGCGGTGTGATCCGGCTGTCGAGCATCGCGCGCGTCCGCCCGATGACGTCCCGGGTGAGCGTGCGCAGGCCCTCGTCGAAGATCACTTCCTTGCGGCGCCGGGTCCGGCCGTAGAACAGGGCGCCTGCGTTCACCTGCTGCCCGAGCATCGCCTCCAGGCACAGGGCTTGGGCGCAGAGCTGGACTTCGTCGGCGCGGTGGCCCTTGGGCCGACCGCGCTTGTACTCCACCGGGAACGCGCGCTCGCCGCCGGGCTCGGCGTGGAACTCCACGACATCCGCTTTTCCGGTGATGCCCAGGTCGAGATCGAGCAGGGGCATCGCGGTCACGGTGCGCACGCCCTTGCGGCGCTCGGCCTGCGGTGCGTCGGCCTTCTGGTGGAGCAGGCGGCCCTCCGCGGTGTGCCGGTTCTCCGCCCACTGCTGCTCCAGATGGATCAGCGCGCATTGGCGTGGGCAGTACAGATAGTGCTGCAGGGCGGAGATCGGGATCAGGGCGTCGTCGTCCATGACGGCTGCGCTGGCTCAGAGCACTTCTTCGACGCTGACGCCGGCCGGAATGCCCTCGCGGTCGACGCGGACGCGATAGTCGCCGTAGCCGCGCGCGGGCGTCGCCGTGCCGGCCTCGGTGCGCTCCACCACGACCTTGTCGAACAGCAGGTGGGCGGGGGCGTTGCCCATCGCGCTCTCGTGCTTGAACACGATGAGCTTGCGGGCGGCCATTTCGCCGCGCGCGGCCGAACGATCGTGCTCGAACAGATTGGTCAGCGCCCGCCACAGCAGTTGCAGGTCGTCGTCGGAAAAGCCGGTGCGTTCGGCGAGCTTGGCCGAGACGAAGCCGTGCGCGCGATAGAGGCCGTAGGGCAGGATGTGCTTGCGGCCCATCGTGCGCTCTTTCTCGATGTCCTTTTCATGGGTCACGGCCATGCGCGTGATCGAGACTTCCAGCGGCAGCACCGGATCGATCGAGGTGGCGAACGCGATCTGCACCGGGCCTCGGACCTGCCCGGCATTGACGTCGGTGGTCATCACCGCGCCGAAGGTGCGCACGTCGAAGAAGTTCGCACACATCCAGGCGGTGATCTCGCGGGCCTTGTCTTCGTCCTTGGGCAGCTTCTTGGGCTCGTGCTGGATGCCCACGGCCTCGTAGGCCTGCTTGTGCTGGTTGTTGAGGACGGACTTCTCCTGCATGTAGATCGCATAGCCGGGCTCGGATTCCTTTTCGAGTGCGACGTAGTTGCGGATCTTGCGCTTGAGCGCCACGTCGGTGACCAGGCCGCGGTTGGTCTCCGGGTCCAGGCGCGGCAGGTTGCCGGCATCGGGGTCGCCGTTCGGGTTGCCGTTGGTGACGTCGAACAGATAGACGAATTCGTAGCGGTGGGCAAGGGCGGTCATTCGGCGTCTCCTTCGGATGCGGTGTCGTCGGCGTCTTGCGCGTCGGGGCGGGCGAAGCGGGCCTGGGTCTGGTGGTAGTAACCGATCGCGAACCGCCCCTGCGCCTGGATGTCCAGGCTGGGAGGGAAGCTGGGCGGCAGGGCGTCGACGATCTGGCCGATGTCCTTTTCCAGGTTGGTCGCCAGGCCTCCCTTGTCCTTGCGCAGCTTGCCTAGGTGGCTCTGGGCGGTGCGCAGCAGGACGGGGAACACGATGGCGGGCGTGGCGGAAGCCGCGCCGTAGTAGCGGTCGCGGATGGTGGCGTTGACCTTGGTACCCAGTGCGGCCCGCTGCACGTTCTCCAACGTGGAGAACAGGCGGCCCAGCAGATAGCCGGGGTCGGTGTTGCCTGGATCGAGACTCACGGGCGGCTCCCCCTTGTCGGTGTGGTGTCGGTGTTGACGGTCCAGGCGCGCGGCCCGGGCCAGGGTGGCTTTGCACAGCGCCACGCGCAGCGGCGTGATTTCCCCGTCGGCGCGGAAGCGCATGACGATCGCGGCCAGGACGCTGTGCGGATAGCGCGCGCCGGTCAGGATCGCGCGGGTCAGTTCGCCGGCCAGGTGCGGCGGCACGTCCTCGGCCTTGGCGCGGCCGTCGTAGATCGGCGCGGTGGCGAGCGCGAGGGCTTGCGGCGTGGGCGGCCGGCGCCAGGGCAACGGCTCCAGGGCCAGGTCGGCGTAGTGGTCGGCCAGGCGGCTGGCGAAGGCGCCCAATGAGCTGGTTTCCCAGAAGCGGATCGACAGGCGCGCGGCGTTGGGGGCCAGGCCGAGCACGAAGATGCGGGTGTCGTCGTCCAGGTCGGCGCCCAGTTCGCGCAGTGGCCGGGCCTGTCGAACCTGCTCCAGGGCGCCCTGCAGGCGCGCGGTCGCGCGCTCGTCGGCGTTGCCGGGATCGAAGAATGCGGCCAGCACGTCCTCGGCCTGCGCGGCCTGGCCGGCATCCGCGGCCTGCGCCCAGAACACGACCGTGGTGTCGCCGATCTGCAGCCGCTGGCGGTTGCGGGTGTCGCGGCGGAGCAGGTAGTTGAGCGCGGTGGTGTAGGCGAACGTCGCCTGCTCCGATACGGGTGCGTTTTCGCCCTGCTCCTTGCCGTAGGAGGCGAAGGCCGGCTGATTGAAGGAGACGAGGGAAGCGCCCGAGCTTTGCGCTCCGTTTACGCCTTTGATTGCCGGGTGCAGGCGCGCCAGGGGCGCTTGCCGGCCGGTCACCAGGCAGGTGCCGCGAAGGCCGCCGCCGGACTGCCCTTGCAGGCGTTCCCAGGCGTCGCGGGCGGCCGGGCGGTCATGGACGTATCGCGTTTCGCCGTCCAGTCGAAAGACCAGGTTGGCGTCCAGCAGGTTGTCGCCGTGGGGGGCAATGCGAGGGTGATCGTGGAATCTCGCGGGCGACCACGCCTCGAGAAACGCCAGCAGCGCGCGCAGGCCGGGATCGTCCGCACCCGCCAGCGCGTCGCGATGCAGGGCTTTGAATGCTGCATGCTCCTGCTCGCTGCGCTTGCTGGTCGCGCTCACGCCGAGCGCGTAGCTGGTCTTGTCCCAGAGAAAATTGGGTTTGATCGCCACGGTGCGCTTCTCGGGCTGCGGCACGCTGAGCAGCCTGGGGATGCGCCGCTTGCCGGCCTGTTCGTGCAGGTCCTCCACGTCGATGAGTTCGCCGCCGGCGCCGAGGACGAGCGCATAGCCGATCTTCTGCGGGCTGTAGCCGGGGGCGGCGATGCCGGACTCGGGGTCGTCGCGCAGCCGGGCGTAGTAGGCGTCGAGCGCGGCCAGGATCATGCGCGGCGCTCCTGTCCGCCGAAGGGCGGCACCTCAATGAGACCGTCGACCATGCGCGCCCTGAAGAAGTGCGGCACCGCGCCGTTGGCGAAATCGAGATCGTGCAGCATCCAGCCCAGGTCGCGTTCGCCGGCCATCGCCGGGTCGGGCGCCGGCAGAGGATCGTCGTGTTCGATCAGGGCGAAGCTGGCGGGAAATTCGCGGGTGCCCAGGCAGGGCGCCTGGAAGCACTGCCCTCGGCGGGCACGTCGGTTGAAGATGTCCAGGTGTTTGCCGACGCTGTCGTCCGGGCCGGCCTTGTCGGTCAGCTCGAAATGCGCCGTGATCACGTAGCCCACGTCGCGCAGCAGCGTAGTGGCGCGCTGCTGGCGATCGTCTTCGACGAAGCTCGCCACGTCGCCGGGCCGGCCGGACCGCATCGCCTTGCGGACGCTGTCGGCCGAGAGCTTGTTGCCGACCTCGTTGCGGCGGATCGACTCGAAGCGGATGGGCTTGAGGACCAGCAGCGTGTCCACCACCCAGCGGATCGCCGGCTTCCAGTGGATCGCTTCCAGGATGCCGCGCGCCGCAGACGGCGTGATCGTGTCGTAGGACACGCGTTCGGCTTTCATTTCCGGACGTGTGAACAGCGCCCGCTCGCCCCAGACGTGGAGCTTGATGCCGTATCCCATGAGTCCCCCTCTTTGGGCGAATTTTGTGGAATGGCCCCCTTCCGTGAAGAAGGGGGCGGGTTCCTCCTAGTAGCACTCCACGAGTTTCAATCCACGCCTAGCGAATTACTCGGATCAGCCAACTCAATAGCGGGCCAAGCAACGTTGCCAATGTGGCAAAGGCGACAAGTGCCCACAGCCATACAGGAGGTCTCTGCTTGCTTCTGATGTCCAGGCGTAACCGCACCGAGTAGTTAGTCTCGTCGTCGTCATCTTTTGGCGCTGTCATCGGTTGAGCCCCTGCAGGTCCTGTCGGGCTCGGCTAGATTAGTTGATGTTCTCGTGAGTAGCAACTAGTAGAATCACCAAACCAGGCCTTCCGCGGACAGGAAGTTCGGGTCGTCCCAATGCAGGCCGAAGCGGGCGTCGTAGAGCCTCGGGTTGACGAGGCGGACGAACTGCTGGCCGTAGCGATCCGGTGCGATGGGCTCCAGCGCATGCGCGCGCCAGAGCGCGTCGTAGGCGCCTTGTGGGACCTGCACCAGGTAGGGCTGCAATCGACGCGCGGCGGCCGGGGCGTAGGCCAGGTCGTCCAGGGCGCGAGCCACGTCGGGAAGCACGTGCGCCGTGCCCGGCTCGAACGGCACGATCACCGGCTTCATCGCGGTTTCGATCATGCGGAATGCGGTGGCCACAGTCTCGAACGGCAGGGTGTCCGGCGAAGCGTTGCGCAGCAGGCCGAGCAGGTCCTTGCGGTCCAGGTCCGGCTCGCGGCGCCAGTACAGGTGGCGGAAATAGGCCGAGAGGGCATCGAGCGCCAGCAGGTCGTGCCGGTGCTGGCGTTCGATCTGGCGGAAAACCTCGGCGAACTGCCTCAGTTCGCGAGGCGGCCTCCAGTCGGGATTGAGCGGACGGAACACCAGCACCTCGCTGGTCTCGCGCGGCCTGCGCCCTTCCCGGTTGCAGCGTCCGGCGGCCTGGGCGATCGAGTCGAGCCCGGCCTCGGCGCGCAGCACGGTCGGGAAGTCCACGTCCACGCCGGCCTCGATCAGCGAGGTCGATATCAGCCTGCATGGCTCGCCTTCGCGTAATCGCTGGCGCACCTCGTCGAGCACCTGGCGGCGATGATGCGCGTACATCAGCGTGGTCAGGTGGCGGGCGCCGGGTGCCTGGGCGATGGCCTCGAAGGTGTGGCGCGCGTGCCGGCGGTTGTTGAGGATGCACAGCACCTGTTCGCTGCGACGCAGCCGGTCCTCGAGCGCGGCGTCGTCCAGTTCGCCGAGGTGGCGGACCGTGGTGCGGCGCAGTTGCGCGTACAGCGCCGGCGGATCGGGCGCCAGTTCGCGGACATGGGCCAGGCCACCTTTGAAGCCCTGATCCGCGCGCAGGGCCGGCTGCGTCGCCGTGCACAGCACCGGGCTGACGCGGTAGTTGAGTGCGAGTTCGTCCAGCAGGGCCACGCAGGGCCGCAGGAAGTCCAGCGGCATGGTCTGCGCCTCGTCCAGGATCACCACGCTGGCGGCGATGTTGTGCAGCTTCCGGCAACGCGACGGCCGGTCGGCGAACAGGCTCTCGAAGAACTGGACGGCGGTGGTGACCACGACGAGCGCGTCCCAGTTCTCCATCGCCAGCCGGCGCTTCGCGTCGCCCTCGAGCGCCGAGTGCGGGTCATCGGGCAGGGCGCTGTGGTGTTCCAGTACGGCATCGCCCAGGTCGCCGAACGCCCTGCGGAACACCTGGGCGTTCTGCTCGACGATGCTGGTGAAGGGGATGACGTAGATCACCCGGCGCAGGCCGTGGGCGATGGCGTGGTCGAGCGCGAACGCCAGCGAGGCGAGGGTCTTGCCGCCGCCGGTGGGGACGGTCAGGGAAAACAGGCCCGGCGCCTGGCCCGCCTGCGCGCGGACGTGGCGGAGGATGTCCCCGCGCAGCCGGTTGACCGCGCCATCGCCGGGGAGCGCGGCCAGGTGGGTGTCCAGCCTTTCGCGCAGCGCCTGCAGCGTCGGATGTCCGCCGCGCGGGCGCGGCTCGCGGTGCTCGATGCGACGGTAGAAATCGTCGGTGTCGACGAAGTCGGCATCGACCAGGCAGGAGAAGACCATCCGGGTCAGCAGCATCAGTTGGAACGCCCCGCGCTCGCTGCGTGGCTGGAAGCCTTCCGGCAGGGCGACGCCCGCGGGCAACCGGATCTCGTCTTCCCATTGTGGGAGCAGGGCGGCCAGGCTGCGCTGGTAGTCCTTCGACAGCCGGTCCTTCAGCGCGCTGCGCTGCGTTCCCACACCGCCGTTGGCGAGGCCGGCGTGGTGGCCGGCGACCGCATAGGCGATGAGCGTTCCGAGCCACGGATACCGCTCGTGCGCCAGCAGGGCCCCGTGCGTGGCGTGATCGATGCGCGGACCCAGGCCCCGCAGCCGCTGGTCCTGGAATTCGCGGGTGTACTTGCCGATGTCGTGCAGCAGTCCGGCGGGCCGGGCCAGCGCCTGCCCGCCGAATGGCGCCGCATTGGCCGCGGCCAGATCGGCGACATCCTGCAGATGCGTGCGGAGCGCCTGCCAGTCCGTGCGGGCGGGGTCCTGCGTCGAATGTGCGAAGAAATCCATGCAGCCCCCTGCTGCATCCGTGCCGTGACCGGCGCCGAGCCTGTGGTGTTCGCTTGCCTGGACGGCATGTGTCGCTCATTCCAGTGTCGGCTGTTTCCGGTTCGCCTGCAGGTCGGAAAACGGCTTGTCGTCGAGTAGGGAAAATCCGACACGGGGCGTGCCGTTGCTGGGAGGAGGCGAGGCGGACCGCGTCGCTTTGCAGGCTGCCGGACCGCCGCGACCGTTCGATCTGGCATCTCGCCGGGCGTCGGTCGCGCCGAGCCGATGCGGACCGCAGCTACCGAACCAGCCGCCGGATCAGCCGGTCCAGGCGACGGTACGGCGGCTTCAGCAGGTCGGTGGCGGCCCAGCGGCGTTGCCACAGCACCGGCAGTGGCTTGCTCAGCGCGTCGAAGCCGGCGCGGCCGTGGAGCTGGCCCATGCCGCTGGCGCCGACGCCGCCGAAGGGCAGGGCGCTGGCGGCGAAATGCAGCAGGGTGTCGTTGACGGTGACGCCGCCGGCCAGCACCGCGGCGAGCATCTGTTCCACCGTCGCGCGGTCGTCGCTGAAGGGATACAGCGCCAGCGGGCGCGGGCGCGCGGCGACGAAGGCGATGGCTTCCTCGAGCGTGCGATAGCTCTTGATCGGCAGCACCGGGCCGAAGATCTCCTCGCGCATGAGCGCGGTGTCGTCGTGCGGGTCGAGCACCAGGGTCGGTGGCACGATGCGTTCGCCCTCCGGCGCGGCGAGGGTGATGACGCCGGCGCTGCGCGGGCGCGCTTCCTCGATCCAGCCGCGCAGTCGCGCGGACTCGCGCTCGTTGACGATACGGGTGTAGTCGGCATCGGCGTCGCGGCGATAGCGGCGTTCGACCTCGTCGCGCAGGGCATCGGCCAGCGCGTCGCGGCGCGCGGCGTCGATGAGCACGTAGTCGGGCGCGATGCAGGTCTGCCCGGCGTTGAACCACTTGCCGGTGGCCAGCCGCCTGGCGGCGCGCGCGAGCGGGTAGTCCGGTGCGACGATCGCCGGCGACTTGCCGCCGAGTTCCAGCGTCACCGGAACGAGGTGTTCGGCTGCGGCGCGCATGACCTCGCGGCCGACGCGGGTGGAGCCGGTGAACACCAGGTGGTCGAACGGCAGCGCGGAGAACGCGCGCCCGATCTCGGGGCCGCCCAGCGCCACCGCCACGCGCTCGGGCGGAAAGACCTGCGCGAGCAGATCGGCGAGGAAGGCCGAGGTGCGCGGCGTGTGTTCGGACGGCTTGAGGAAGACGTGGTTGCCGGCGGCGATGGCGGACGCGAGCGGGCCGAGGGCGAGCACGACCGGGTAGTTCCACGGCGAGATCACCCCGACCACGCCGAGCGGCTCGCGGCGCAGCTCGGCGCGCGCGGGCCACAGCCGCCAGCCGGGGAAGACCCGCTGCGGCGCTGCCCAGCGGCGCAGGCGGCGCCGCGCGTGGTCGAGTTCGCCCAGCGCGGTCATGCCATCGGCCAGCAGCGATTCGTGCATGCAGCGGTGGCCGAAGTCCGCGGCGATCGCGGCCGCCATCTCGTCCAGGCGCGGTTTCAGCGCCTCGTGCAGGCGCCCCAGGTCGTCCTCGCGCTGGTCGAGGCCGGGCTTGCGCGCGCGCCAGGCCTCGCGCAGGCGCGCCAGCGTGGCCGGCAGCGCATCGACGGGCGTGGCGGCGGGCGCGGCGGGATGGGGCGTGGCGTCCATGCGGCGAGTGTAGCCGCGCCTGCGCGTCCGGCGCCGCCGCCTGGGCGGGCAGTGCGCTTGTGCGCGCCCGCGCACGCGCTAAGCTGCGGCTCCGTCCATCTCCGCGTGCTGCGATGTCCCTGCGCCCCTACCGCGACCGCCTGCCCCAACTGGGCGCGCGCGTCTATCTCGATCCCGCCGCCACCGTCATCGGCGACGTAGCGCTCGGCGACGACGTCTCCGTATGGCCGGGCGCGGTCGTGCGCGGCGACGTCAACTTCGTGCGCATCGGCGCGCGCACCAGCGTGCAGGACGGCGCCGTGATCCACGTCAGCCACGACGGCCCGCACGCGAAGCTGGGCGGTTTCGCCACCGTGGTCGGCGAGGACGTGACCATCGGCCACAAGGCGATCTTGCACGCGTGCACGGTCGGCGACGCGGCGCTGATCGGCATGGGCGCGATCGTGCTCGACGGCGCGCGCATCGGCGCCCGCGCGATGATCGGCGCCGGCGCGCTGGTGCCGCCGGGCAAGGTGGTGGGCGAGGGCGAGCTGTGGGTGGGCAATCCGGCGCGCAAGGTGCGCATGCTCACCGAGGCGCAGATCGAGGGCCTGTACTACAGCGCCGCGCACTACGTGCGCTTGAAGGACGAGTACCGGGCCGCGCAGGGCTGACCGCGCGCCCGGCGGTGCCTTATGCGGTCAGCCGCGTTGCCGCCGCGTACCAGGGCGCGGCTTCGGCGATGCCGTCGGCGAGCCGGTGGGTGGGGGCGTAGCCCAGCAGCCGTTGCGCCTTGCCGATGTCGGCCTGGCTGTGGCGGACGTCGCCGGGGCGGAAGTCGCGGTAGTGCGGCTGCGCGTCGGGCGCGGCGCCGTGCGGCGCGAGCGCTTCGCGCAGTTGCGCGAACAGGGCGTTCAGCGTGGTGCGTTCGCCGACGGCGACGTTGTAGACCTGGTTCAGCGCGTCCGGGTCCGACGCGGTGGCGGCCAGCAGGTTGGCCTGTACGGCATTGGCGATGTAGCAGAAGTCGCGGCTGGTTTCGCCGTCGCCGTTGATCCACACCGGCGCGCCTTCGAGCAGCGCCGCGATCCAGCGCGGGATCGCCGCGGCATACGGGCCGTCCGGGTCCTGGCGGGGGCCGAACACGTTGAAGTAGCGCAGCCCGATGGAGGCGAAGCCGTAGCAGCGCGCGAAGACCTCGGCGTACAGCTCGTTGGCGTACTTGGTGACGGCGTAGGGGCTCAGCGGCCGGCCGATCGCGTGCTCCACCTTGGGCAGGGCCGGGTGGTCGCCGTAGGTGCTGCTGCTGGCGGCGTAGGTGAAGCTGCGCACGCCGGCATCGCGCGCGGCGATGAGCATGTTGAGGAAGCCGGTGACGTTGACCGAATGGGTGGCGAGCGGGTCATCGAGGCTGCGCGGCACGCTGCCGAGCGCCGCCTGGTGTAGCACGTGATCCACGCCGGCGCAGGCGTCGCGGCAGCAGGCGGGATCGCGGATGTCGCCCTCGACGAAGGCGAACCGCGCCCATTGCGCCGGGGCGACGCGTTCGCGCACCTGGTCGAGGTTGCGCCGGTGACCGGTGGCGAAGTTGTCCAGGCCGATCACGCGCTGGTCCAGGCGCAGCAGGGTCTCGAGCAGGTTGGAGCCGATGAAGCCGGCGGCGCCGGTGACCAGCCAGGTGCGCGGCGTCGAGGGAAGTTGCCGGAGCAGTTGCGAGTAGGCGGTCATGGGGCTAGAGCGTATCGACATTCGGCCTGCAGCGCCGGGCTGTCCTTTCTCCCGCAAGCGGGTGCGTCTCGTCCCTTCTCCGGCAAGCGGGTGCGTATCGTCCCTTCTCCCGCAAGGGCGGCTTTCGCACGCCTGCGGCGTGCCCCCCATCCGCCTTCGGCACCTTCCCCCGCTTGCGGGGGAAGGAAAAACAGGATGTCCCCCCCGCTTGCGGGGGAAGGAAAAACAGGATGCCCCCCGCTTGCGGGGAAGGCGTCTTGCGCACGCTGAATGTCGATTCCACCTAGAGCCGCCCGTCCACCGCGTCGCGCGGCAGCAGGGACTTGACGTCGTAGAGCACCGCGCCGGGCTTGCCGTAGGCGCGGATGCCCGCGGCGCCGAGCGTGCGGTAGGCGTCATGGGCCACGGCCAGCACGATCGCGTCGTACTCGCCGGCCGCCGGAGCGACCAGGTCGAGGCCGTATTCGCGCCGCGCCTCGGCCGCGTCGGCCAGCGGGTCGTGCACCTCCACGCGCGCGTTGTAGCCGCGCAGGCATTCGACGATGTCGACCACGCGGGTGTTGCGCAGGTCCGGGCAGTTCTCCTTGAACGACAGTCCCAGCACCAGAATGCGCGCCTCGACCGGGTTGATGCGCTTGCGCAGCATCAGGCGGATCACCTCGTGGGCGACGTAGGCGCCCATGCCGTCGTTGGTGCGGCGCCCGGCCAGGATCACGTCCGGGTGGTGGCCGACCTGCTGCGCCTTGTGGGTCAGGTAGTAGGGGTCCACGCTGATGCAGTGGCCGCCGACCAGGCCGGGCCGGAACGGCAGGAAGTTCCACTTGGTGCCCGCGGCCTCCAGCACCTCCTGGGTGTCGATGCCGAGCTTGTTGAACAGCATGGCGAGGTCGTTGATCAGGGCGATGTTGAGATCGCGCTGGGTGTTCTCGATGACCTTGGCGGCCTCGGCCACGCGGATGCTCGAGGCGCGGTGGGTGCCGGCGCGGATGATGCCGGCGTACAGCGCATCGATGAAGTCGGCCGCCTCGGGCGTGGAGCCGGAGGTGACCTTGCGGATGTCGGCCACCCGGTGCTGGCGGTCGCCGGGGTTCACGCGCTCGGGGCTGTAGCCGCAGCGGAAACTGGCCGCGCCGTCGGCGGCGCGCGCGTCGCAGACCAGCCCGGAGGCGGCTTCGAGGATCGGCACGCAGACTTCCTCGGTGCAGCCGGGATACACGGTGGACTCGTAGATCACGGTGTCGCCGGGCGCGAGCAGGCTGCCGATCTCGCGGCTGGCGCGGATCAGCGGGCCCAGGTCGGGGCGGCGCGCGTCGTCGATCGGCGTGGGCACGGTGACGACGTAGACGTTGCAGGCGCGGATGTCCTCCAGCTGGTCGCTGAAGGCCAGGCCGGCCGCCGCCAGCTCGGCGGGCTCCACCTCGCGGGTGCTGTCGCGGCCTTGGCGCAGCTCGGCCACGCGGGCGGGTGCGATGTCGAAGCCCACCGTGTCGTAGCGCTTGCCGAACTCCACCGCGAGCGGCAGGCCGACGTAGCCGAGGCCGATCACGGCGATCCGGGTGTGGGCCGGCGGGGGCGGTGGGGTCATGCGCGGATCCTGGCGCCCGGACGCGGGCAGGCCGGAGCGATTATGACCGCTTCGGCCGCGGTCGCCGCGCGGGCCGGCGCGGTCGCGCGCTCCAGCGCCGCCAGGCCGCGCAGCGCCTGGTCGCGGTCGGTGTTGCACATCGCCGGCGAGGGCCGCAGCGAGGCGCAGACCGCCGGTCGTTCCGGGCGGCCGAACAGTCGGCAGCGCAGGCGCTCGTCGAGCTGCACGCAGGACACGCCGGCCGGCTTGCCCTGCGGCATGCCCGGGATCGGCGAGCTGATCGACGGGGCGATGCAGCAGGCGCCGCAGCCGTCGCGGCAGGTGGGGGTGCCGGACACGTCGTTCAGTCGGCGGTGACCAGCAGGTTCTGGCGCGCGCGCAGCTCGGCGTAGACGGTGTCGGTCTCCGGGCGCACGCCGTGCCACAGGGCGAAGCTCTCGGCGGCCTGCTCGACCAGCATGCCCAGGCCGTCGATGGCGTCGTGCGCGCCGGATGCGCGCGCCCAGGCCAGGAACGGCACCGCGGCCTCGCCGTAGTTGAGGTCCACCACGGCCGCGCGCGGGGCCAGCAGCGCGCGCGGCAGCGCCGGCGGCGGCGCGCCGCGGCCGGCCGAGGTGGCGTGGACGATCAGCTCGAACTCGCCCAGCGCGCCGATGTCGTCGAGGTAGCGCGAATGCACGCGGCCGGGTTCGCCCAGCGCGTCGGCCAGCGCATCGGCGCGCGCGCCGGTACGATTGACGATGTACAGGTCGCCGATGCCGGCATCCAGCAGCGCGGGCGCGACGCCGCGCGCGGCGCCGCCGGCGCCGATCAGCAGGGTGCGGCGGGCGCGCAGGTCGAGTCCGGCGCGCTCGGTCAGGTCGCGCACCAGCCCGCGTCCGTCGGTGTTCTCGCCGCGCCAGCCCGCGCCGTCGCGGACCAGCGTGTTGACCGCGCCGGCGCGGCGCGCGCTGTCGCCGAGCGTCGCGCACAGGTCCACCGCGGCCTGCTTCAGCGGCAGGGTCACGTTGGCGCCGCGGCCGCCGCCCTCGGCGAAGCGCGCCAGCGCGTCGGCGAACGCTTCGGGCGCGGCCTCGATGGCCTCGTAGCGCAGTGCGATCGCCTGCTGGCGGGCGAAGGCGGCGTGGATGGCGGGGGAGAGCGAATGCGACACCGGCTGGCCGAACACGGCGTAGCGGGGTGCGGGGAAGGCGTCGGCGTCGGCGGGGCTCATTCGGGATCCTCTGGCCTGCGGGTGTGCGCGACCGCTTGCGGTGCGGGGCGCGGCCGGTCGCGGAGCGCCCGAGTCTACTCCCGCGGCCGGGTTTTCGATGCGCTCCGGCAGCGCTCGGGGCGCCTCGGGCGGCGGGCGCGGGGCCAGGGTATCGACGTGCTGGCCCGACCGGGATGTCGTCGCCGGCCGGTGCCGCCACCCGGATCGCGTAACCGGGATCGTCGAGGCGCCGGCGCAGCCGCGCGGCGACGGCCGGATCGCCGGTCGTCGTCAGCCTTCGCGCAGCCAGCGCGCGGCGCGCGGGGCGAAGTAGGTCAGCACGCCGTCGGCGCCGGCGCGCTTGAAGGCGATCAGCGCTTCGAGCACGCAGCGGCGCTCGTCGAGCCAGCCGTGGTCGATCGCGGCCTGCAGCATCGCGTACTCGCCGCTGACCTGGTAGGCGAAGGTCGGCACGCCGAAGGCGTCCTTCACCCGCCGCACCACGTCGAGGTAGGGCAGGCCGGGCTTGACCATCACCATGTCCGCGCCCTCTTCGAGGTCGAGCGCGACCTCGCGCAGCGCCTCGTCGCCGTTGGCCGGGTCCATCTGGTAGGTGGCCTTGTCGGCCTTGCCCAGCGCCGCGGCGGAGCCGACCGCGTCGCGGAACGGGCCGTAGAACGCCGAGGCGTACTTGGCGGCGTAGGCGAGGATGCGGGCGTGGACGTGGCCGGCCTCCTCGAAGGCCTCGCGGATCGCGCCGATGCGCCCGTCCATCATGTCGCTGGGCGCGACCACGTCGGCGCCGGCCTCGGCATGCGACAGCGCCTGCCGGACCAGCGCGGCGACGGTCTCGTCGTTGAGCACGTAGCCGTGGGCGTCGAGCAGGCCGTCCTGGCCGTGCACGGTGTACGGGTCGAGGGCGACGTCGGTGATCACGCCCAGCTCGGGGAAACGCGCCTTCAGCGCCCGAACCGCGCGCTGCAGCAGGCCGTCCGGGTCCCAGGCCGCGGCGGCGTCGAGCGACTTCGCCTCCGGTGCGGTCACCGGAAACAGCGCCAGCGCCGGGATGCGCAGGGCGCAGGCTTCCTCGCCCAGGCGCAGCAGCTCGTCCACCGACACCCGCTCCACGCCCGGCATCGACGGCACCGCGGCGCGGCCGTCCGGCTCGTGGACGAACACCGGCCAGATCAGATCGTCGGGGGTGAGTACGTGCTCGCGCATCAGGCGGCGCGAGAAGTCGTCGCGGCGCATGCGTCGCGGGCGGATCGGCAGTCGGCTCATGCGCGCATTCTACGCCCGCTCCCGCGCGCCGATCGGTGCGGCGATCACCTCGCCGGCGACGACCGCGTGGGTGAAGGCGCGGCCGTCCCAGTGGTAGTAGAGGTGCGCCTGCTGCCGTACCGGCGAGACGAGGTCGGGATGGAAGGCGGCCACGCATTCGCCGCCGGGCCGGCGCACGCTGTCGAACAGCAGGCCGTCGCTGCCGGCCTCGCGCAGCGCGCGGGCGGCGGCGCGGCTGCGCGCGTAGCCGTCGGGATCGTGCAATTCCGGCCAGCCGCCGCGCAGGTCGTGGAAGGCGCCGGCCACGCGCGCGCAGTAGGCGCGCATCTCCAGCACGCACGCCGGCTCCGCGGTGGCGCGCAGGAAGCGGGCCTTGTGGTGCATGGTCTCGGCGATCGCGGTATCGCGGTCGCGGGCGGCGTAGTAGACGCCGTAGCGGCCGTCGGAAAAGCGCGAGCCCTCGGGATTGAGATGGGTGAAGGCGGCCATGACCGGGGTGGTGCCGGGGCCGGAGATGCGTCGCTGCCGCGGTACCAGGTCGATCCTTCCGGCCTCCTGCCGCAGGCGCGGGTTGGTCATGCCTTCCAGCGCGATCACTGCGTCCAGGTCCGCCGGGTCGGCGATGGCGTCGAACAGGCCGGTCGGCGGGAAGCGGCTGGGCACGATGCGGTAGGTCGGGTCCCACGCGATGCGCCGGACCGGCGGCGTCAGTCCCATCCGCGCTGCGCGTCCAGGTACTGCCGCACCACGAACAGGTCCGCGACCTGCCCGCCCAGCATGCGTTCCAGCGCGCTGGCGCCGCCGAACGGCGGTGCGGCGTTGGGCCGCCGGATCCAGCCATCGGCCTGTGCCGGGTCCGGGAACAGGATGTGCAGCGCCTTGTAGATGCCCAGCAGGTAGCTGATCCGCTCCAGCACGTCGCCGGGCACCAGGCGGACGTCGCCGCGTTTCCAGCGGAAGAAGGTCGAGCGACCGGGCTGGCCGAGCAGGATCATTTCCTGCCGGGTGTCCAGGCCCCAGGCCGCGCTCAGGCGGAAGAAGGTGCGCAGGGCGGCGCCGGCCGGGTCGCGCGGCGCGGGCTCCGGGGGGCGATGGGCGAGAGCGGGGGACATGGCCGTCTCCGGGAGGGGCTCATCGCCAAGCTAGTCCCGATTGGGACTTATTGCAAGATATCGTCCCGATCCGTACAGCGGGCGGCCGGAGCGAGGACGTCGAGCCGTCCCTGCTTCCGCAGGCGCGGCCATGTCGTCCCTTCTCCCGCGTGCCCCCATCCGCCTTCGGCACCTTCCCCCGCAGGCGGGGGAAGGAAAAGAGAGCATGCTCCCCGCTTGCGGGGGAAGGGAAAAACAGCATGTTTCCCGCTCGCGGGGGAAGGAAAAACAGAGGGCGCAGTTCGGGTCAGCCGTGGACGCCGTCGATCTCGACCGCCAGCTCCTGGCGGCAGACCGCTGCGTGCAGGATGACCCGCGGGATGCGCTCGCCGAACCGCGCCTGCAAGGCGTCGGCCACCACCGGCAGGTCGGCGCGGTCGCGCACGTAGACCTTGAGCCGGGTGCCGGCGCCGAACTGCGGCGGCAGGTCGGGCCGGTGCTGGCGGGCGGCGGCGAGCAGGCTGTCGAAGTTGGCGAAGGTCTCCTCCAGTTGCGCCAGCAGCTCGCCGGCGTGCTGCGAGGCGTGGCCGACCACCGCGGCGGTGCCCGACAGCAGCAGCGGCATGGCGTGGCCGTCGGCGGCCAGCATCGCGCGGGCGAAGGTCGGCGCCTGCGGTCCGTAGCGGCGCGGGTAGCGGTAGGCGCTGACCTGGCGCGGGTTCTCGACCGGCGTGCCGGGCTCGCGGGCGCTCAGCCAGTAGACCTGCAGCACGCGCTCGCCGTCGCAACGGCCGATCGCGGTGGCGGCCGGCAGGCGGCCCAGGTCCACCGTGCCCAGGCCCTCGGCGCGGCCGACGCAGAACTGCCGGTAGCGCTCGGCGTCGCCCTCGCCCAGGGTGATCGCATCGAGGTAGTTCCAGATCCGCAGCAGGTGCGGGGTGGGGCCGGCGCCGACGTGGCGGATCAGCCCGGCGTAGGCGCGGCGCGCGGCCTCGCGGATGTCGCCGCCGGTCTCGGGCACCTCGATCGCGCCGAAGCTCAGGCGGCCGTCGCTGGCCCAGCGGATATCGCCGTCGCGGCCCCGGCGTACCGGCCCGGTCGCGCGCCAGACTTCCAGCGGCGCGGCGCCGAACGGGGCCAGCGGCACCCGCAGCACCCGCGGATCGTCGTGGGCGGGGGCGTCGGGGCCGAACGCGAACACCGCCAGCGTGGCGTCGCCGAGCACCGCGTCCGGCGCGGCCTCGACGTAGTCCACGTCCAGCCGCGCGACGTCGTCGATCGCGGGCAGCGGCCGGCTCACGGGTTGCCCTCGTGCAGGGTGTCGCCGCTGAACGATTCGCCGACCCGGCGCCGGCGGCGCCACCAGCCGCGCAGCGCCTGCGGCGCGATGGCCAAGGCGTTGCACAGGTACACCAGCCGGAACAGGTACAGCCGGCGCAGCACCGCGCGGTTGTCGAACACGTCGCCGGCGAGCATGGAAATCACCGCCTGCTCGAGCTGGAAGTCGTTGCGCGGGGACACGAACAGGCGCTGCATCACCGGGGTGGTGAAGCGATGGATGAACCACGAGAAGTGCTTCAGCCCGCGTTGCAGCCGTCGCGTCATCGCCCGCTGCAGCGCGGCCTCGCGCGCCGGCTCGCGCAGTGCGCCATCGACCACCTCGACGGCGTGCTCGGCGCTGTTCATCGCCAGGTACACGCCGGAGGAGAACACCGGGTCGATGAAGGCGTAGGCGTCGCCGGCCATCACCCAGCCCGGGCCGGCCATGCGCGTGCAGCGGTAGGAGTAGTTGCCGGTGGCGTGCACGGGCGCCACGCGCTCGGCGCCCTGCATGCGCGACCGCACCGAGGGCCGCGCGGCGAGGGTCTGCATCAGGAAGCCCTCGTTGTCGCCGCGGCGCTGCTTGAGGTAGGCGGGCGCGCACACCGCGCCCACGCTCATCACGTCGTCCGGCAGCGGGATCAGCCAGTACCAGCCATGCTCGAAGCGATCGACGGTGATGTTGCCGGCGTCCTCGCCGGGGCGCCGCTCGACGCCGCGGAAATGGCTGAAGATCGCCGCCGACTGGTGTTCGCGGCTCTTGCGCTTGAGCTTCAGCCTGGCGCCCAGGAAGGTGTCGCGGCCGCTGGCGTCGATCAGGTAGCGGATGCGGAAGGCCAGCGCGCGGCCGTCGCCGTCGCGCGCGCGCACGATGCGCGGGCGCCCGTCGGCATCGGCCTCGATGCGCTCGGCGCGCGTGCGCTCGCGCGCATCGACGCCGTTGGCGCGCGCATGCTCGAACAGCAACTGGTCGAACTCCGAACGCCGGACCTGGAAGGCGTAGCCGAATTTCGGATCCAGCGCGCGGTCGAAGCGGAATACGTTGGTGCGATCGCCCTCGCCGCCGACGGGGAAGTCGGCGCCGGCCTTGCGCACGCCGATCGCGCGCACCTGCTCCAGCACGCCGAGCCGCTCCAGGATCGGCAGGTTCATCGGCAGCAGCGACTCGCCGATGTGGAAGCGCGGGTGCGCGTCCTTCTCCAGCAGGGTCACGCGCCAGCCGCGGCGGGCGAGCAGGGTGGCCGCGGTGGTCCCGGCCGGCCCGCCGCCGATCACGAGCACGTCGGTGTCGACGGGCACGGCCTGCCCGCTGTCGGTCTCGCTGGAATCGCTCATCTCGCGGTGGCCTGCGCCCCGTGCCATCATTCCGGGCGCGCATCATAGCGCGGCGCCCGGAACGCGCCGCGCTCCCGCACCCGTTCATCCCGGAATCCCGCATGTCCAGCCAGACCCCCGCCGAACGCGAACTCGCCGAACTCCTGGTCGAGACCCTGAACCTCGAGGACGTCGCCGCCGCCGACATCGACCCGGAGGCGCCGCTGTTCAACGCCGGCCTCGGCCTGGACTCGATCGACGCGCTGGAGCTGGCGCTGGCGATCAGCAAGCGCTACGGCTTCCAGCTGCGCTCGGACAGCGACGAGAACCGCCGCATCTTCGCCTCGCTGCGGGCGCTGTCGGCGCACGTCGAACAGCACCGCGCGGCGTGAGGCCGCCCGCCGCGGCGCGCGCGCGGCCCCGCCCGTGGTCCTGATCGCCGAACTGCTGCTGGCGCTCGCCTACGGCGTGCTGGCCCATCTGGCCGCGGCCTGGCGCAGCGACGCGCTGTCGCTGGCCGCGCTGCTGCTGGCCGCGCCGCTGGCCGCGCGGCGCGCGTGGGCCTGGCTGTCGCTGGCGCCGCTGGCGGCGGCCGCGTACTGGCTGTATGCCGTCGGGCACGCCGGCATCCCGCTGTTGCTGGTGCCGGTGGCGTTCATCGGGCTGATCGCCTGGGTCTTCGCCCGCACCCTGCGCGCGGGGCGGCAGCCGCTGATCGCCCGTATCGTGGGCGCGCTCGAAGGCCGGCCGGGCGAAGCGCTGGCGCCGGAGCTGGCCGCCTACACCCGCGCGCTGACCGCCGCCTGGGCCTGGCTGCTCGGCCTGCTGGCGCTGTTCAACCTGGTGCTGGCGGCGATCGCGGTCCCGGACGGCCTGCTGGCCTCGCTGGGCGTGGCGCCGCCGGTGTCGATCACCCGCACCCAGTGGTCGTGGTGCGCCAACCTGCTCAACTACGGCGTGGTGGCCGGCATGTTCGCCGGCGAGTACGCCTACCGCGCGCGCCGCTTCCCCGGCCGCTACGCCGGCTTCGGCGACTTCCTGCGCCGCATGGGCGGGCTGGGCCCGGCGTTCTGGCGCGACCTGCTGCGCTGAGCGGCCTTTGCGGTCCCCTTGGGGGATCGACATTCCCGGCGCCGAAAAGGCAGCCCTTCGCCTGCCCCGGCAGGCGGGGGTAGGCCGTTTTTCCCTTCCCCTGCAAGCGGGGGGCATCTTGTTTTTACCTTCCCCCGCAAGCGGGGGGCGGGAGAAGGGACAATGTGGTCCCGCTTGCGGGAGATGGGACGAGATGAACCCGCTTGCGGCGGGAGGACGGCTTTGGCGCTGCAGGTCGAATGTCGATGCGGCTAGAGGCCCACGGACACGCCGAACAGGCGGCCGACCGCGCTGGCGGCGGCCATCGCCAGCGCGCCCCAGAACGCCACCCGGATCGCGCCGCGCGCGATCGGGGCGCCGCCGGCCCAGGCGGCCAGGCTGCCCGACAGCAGCAGGCCGGTCAGGGTGGCGGCGATCGTCGCCGCCTCCACGCGGCCGGCGGGGGCGAGCAGGGCCGCGGCCATCGGCAGCGCGGCGCCCACGCAGAACGCTGCCGCCGAGGCGCCCGCGGCCTGCAGCGGGCGCGCGCGCAGGGTGTCGGTGATGCCCAGCTCGTCGCGCGCATGCGCGGCGAGCGCGTCGTGGCGGCTGAGCTGTTCGGCCACGCGACGCGCCAGGGCGGGGTCCAGCCCGCGGGCGCGGTAGATCGCCGCCAGTTCGTCCAGTTCGTCCTCGGGCGCCTGGCGCAGTTCGCGGCGCTCCAGGGCGAGATCGGCGCGCTCGGCGTCGGCCTGCGATTGCACCGACACGTACTCGCCGGCGGCCATCGACATCGCGCCCGCCACGGTGCCGGCCACGCCCGCGGCCAGCACGCCCTCGTGGCTGGCGCCGGTGGCCGCGATCCCCACCAGCAGCCCGGCGACGGAGACGATGCCGTCGTTGGCGCCCAGCACCGCGGCGCGCAGCCAGCCGGCGCGGCCGCTGCGGTGGCGTTCGGGATGGCGGCTGTTCATCGCGGGCTTGCGCTGGGCGAAAAGCGCAGTGTGACGCCACCGGCCCGGGCGCGGTATGGGCGCGTTGGCGGATCCGGATCGGTGCGGCCGCGCAGGGGCAGTCAGGCGGGCGAGGTCGGTGCCGTCGCGCCGGCCGGCGGTGGCGGGGTCAGCGCAGCGCGCCTTCGCGCGGCATCCGGTTCAGCTCGTCGATGACGGCTTTCGGCGCAAGCAGGCGGATCTGGACCGGGAACGACTCCAGCACCACCACGTCCTGCACCACGCCCTGCTTCTCCAGTTCCCTCACCCGCGCCAGCACCGGGTCCGGGGTCTCGGCGCTGCCGACGATGGTCGCGCGTTCCAGCGGCCCGTGCTGGGCGGTCGGCTGTCGGTTGTCGAGTCCGCAGCCTGCCAGCAGCAACGTCGCGATCAAAGCCATCCTCATCATGCGTTCGCCTCGTGCGTTTCGGAAGGTGGCGGGAGCGCGACGGCGCGCGCCCCCGCCGGTTGCGGATCGTCGCCCGCCGGTCACGGGTAGGTGGCGATCCAGTTCTGCAGCGTGTTGTACACCGCGCTGGTCAGCCGCGTCCCGCAGTTCTGCGTGGCGGAGCCCGTCGTATGGACGCCGCGGACGTAATGGCTCGCATCGGCGATGCCGCTGCCGCTCTGCCCGCCCGCGGTGTCGATGGTGTAGCACAGCCGGTAGGAACCGCTGGTCCATACCGGCCCGGAGTGCGTCCACATGGTGCCGAACGGCTTGTCGCCCGGATAGCCGGTGATGCTGTGGGTGCCGCCCGAGTAGACGCCCCAGCCCGCGTGCCCGCCGTGGGGGGGCGCGGCGAGCACGATCAGCGCGTAGTCGTAGTTGAAGTCGCCGCTGTTGTGCCAGCCCGAGGTGGTGATCGCATTGGTCCAGCTGGAGGTTCCCCAGGGCTGGTAGCTGCCGTTCTGGGCCGCGGTGAAGTTCAGCGCGGAATAGAAGCTGCCCGCGCCGTTGGAGATGCAGTGCCCGGCGGTGAGGACGTGCTTCGGGCCGATCAGCGTGCCGGTGCAGCCGGAGGCGATGCGGCCGATGTTGTAGTACGGCGCGACCGTGGTGTCGGTCACCTGCACCCGGTCGTCGGTACCGATGATCGCCTTGGGCGTCAGGACGTCGCGGCCGTCCACGGTCGGGCGCAGGGGCGGCGTGCCGGCGACGGACGGCGTGCGGCCCAGGACCTCCAGGGCGCGGATCGCCTCCTCGAGCAGCGCGACGTCCTCCGGGTCGATGCCGGACTCGTACACGTCGCCGTCGGGGGTCACCATGACCGCGCTCAGGCCCGCGGCGCGCTCCTGCGGGGTCTGTCGGCGGGCGTGGGTGACGATGCCCCGGTCCGGGACCACGCCCGTCACCAGGTTCTCGCCGTGGATGAAGCGCGCCTTCCGGGCGGATTTCACGAAGGACGAATCCCCCGCATCCGCCGCATGCGCGATCGGGGCCGCGATCAGCACCGCAAGCCCCAGAACAGTCAGACGTTTCATCACGAACTCCTTGTTGGTCGGATACTCCATCGGCTCAAGCCGGGTGCGCGCGTCCGGCGCGTCCCGGCACATCCGGCCGGCACGGCGCCGGTCCGGTGGCCGGGACGGCGGCGGCGCCTGCCGTCCCGGCGATGCGGCCCTCCCTGGCCGCGCTCGCCAGGCGCGCGTCCGGCGCCTGGCGGGTAGGGGGCTGCCCGGCGAGGGCGTTCCCGGGGCACGGCCGCGCGGTGCGGCGGCCGGTGGCCGGCGCGTGCCGGGCGTTCGCTGTCCGGGAGTGCATGGGCGTCATCCGTGCTCGCCTCGGCCGGGCGGCGAGGCGCCGGCCGGCGGATCCGTGTGGCGGCCGATGCGAGAAGCGCCCGGCCAAGGCGGTATCTACTACGCCTTCGGCTGCGCCCGCGCCGTGATCGCAGTCCCATTCGACCGCGCCGCCGCGCCTTCGGTCCCGTGCCGCATTCGGATCGACCCATTCAGCGGTACCGCGCGCGGGTGGGGGCCCCGGTGGCGCGCGGAACAGAGCGGTGCGCGCGCCGCGGGCGCGGACCCGGCGGCCCAGCCGCTATAGTGCGCGCTTGCGACCGCGGGGCCGCCCGCATCGCCCACCCACGGCCGCGAGCCCACCGCCTTGTCCAGCCCCAGTCCCAGCCCCGCCAGCGACGCCCCGATCTCCGACCGCGCCGAGCTGGTGGCGGCGATCGCCTCCGGCGAGAAGCCGCGCGCGGACTGGCGCATCGGCACCGAGCACGAGAAGTTCGGCTTCCGCCTCGACGACCTGCGCCCGCCGGCGTTCGACGGCGAGCGCGGCATCGAGGCGCTGCTGCAGGGCCTGGCGCGCTTCGGCTGGGATGAGGTGCGCGAGGCCGGGCGCACGGTCGCCCTGCTGCGCGCCGGCGCCTCGGTGACGCTCGAACCGGCCGGGCAGCTGGAGCTGTCGGGCGCGCCGCTGGAGGACATCCACCAGACCTGCGAGGAGGTCAGCGCCCACCTGCTGGAGGTCAAGACCGTCGCCGACGAACTGCGCCTGGGCTTCCTGGGGATGGGCTTCCAGCCCAAGTGGAAGCGCGACGAGATGCCGTGGATGCCCAAGGGCCGCTACCGGATCATGCGCGACTACATGCCCAAGGTCGGCGGCCTGGGGCTGGACATGATGACGCGCACCTGCACGGTGCAGGTCAACCTGGACTACGCCAGCGAAGCCGACATGGTGAAGAAGTTCCGCGTCTCGCTGGCGCTGCAGCCGATCGCCACCGCGCTGTTCGCGGACTCGCCCTTCACCGAGGGGCGGCCCAACGGCTACCTCAGCTACCGCTCGCACATCTGGACCGACACCGATCCCGACCGCACCGGCATGCTCGACTTCGTGTTCGAGGATGGCTTCGGCTACGAGCGCTACGTCGATTACCTGCTCGACGTGCCGATGTACTTCGCCTACCGCGACGGCACCTACGTCGACGCCAGCGGGCAGAGCTTCCGCGACTTCCTGCGCGGCGCGCTGCCGGCGCTGCCGGGCGAACGGCCCACGCTGCGCGACTGGTCCGACCACATGACCACCGCGTTCCCGGAGGTGCGGCTGAAGAAGTACCTGGAGATGCGCGGCGCCGACGGCGGGCCGTGGAGCCGGATCTGCGCGCTGCCGGCGTTCTGGGTCGGCCTGCTCTACGACGACGCCGCGCTCGACGCCGCCTGGGACCTGGTGCGCGACTTCAGCCTCGAGGAGCGGCACGCCCTGCGCGACGGCGTGCCCCGCCACGCGCTGAAGCTGCCGTTCCGCGGGGCGAGCGTGCGCGAGCTGGCGATCGAGGCGCTGAAGATCAGCGTCGCCGGCCTGCGCCGGCGCGGCGTGCGCAACGCCCACGGCGTGGACGAGACCCGCTTCCTGGAACCGCTGATCGAGTTCGCCGAGGCCGGCGAGACCCCGGCCGAGCGCAAGCTGGCGCTGTTCGCGAACGAGTGGGGCGGCGACATCGACCGGGTGTTCCGCGAGTTCGCCTATTGACGAGGGCCCGGCGCGCCGCGGCGGCGCCGCGGCGGCGGGCGGCGCCGGTCACATGCGGCGCGCTTCGAGGATCTTCTCCTCGGCCACCAGCTTCGGCAGCTCGTTGCGATAGATCTCGATCTTTTCCTGTTCGTCCCACTGGATGTTGGAGAGGTCGCCGCGCAGTTCGTTGACCGCGCCGCGCGGCTTCGGCCAGGCGCCCATTTCGGTGTTGAGGGTGACGCGTTCGTCGGTCACGGCGACGACCTTCATCAGCCCGTAGGCGGGCTCGCCGTTCTCCGCGCCGCCGAAGTCCACGCCGGAGAAATGGGTCAGCTCGGCGGCGTAGAGGTCGCCGACCTGGGGCTCGGCCAGGACCGGGTCCAAATCCGCGGCGCTGGCCGTCGCCTCGCTGCCGCCGCTCGCCGAGGCGCCCGCCTCGTTGCCGCCGCCGCCGTTGCCGCCGCCCGAGCAGGCCGCCAGGGCCAGCGCCAGGGCGCAGGCCGCCAGCGCGCGCGTGATCGGTGAGACGTCCTGTGGGATCGCCATGTCTGCTTGACCTCGTGTTGGGGGGGGGGGGCCGGAGGGCCCGGTCGGGTCTCCGCGCGACGCGCGGCCGGCGGCGCGAAGGATGAGGCATGCTGCCGGAGGCGGCAAGCCGGGCCCGCGCGGCGTTGCGCCGCAGCGGCGCCGCGCTGCGCTACCCTCGGCACGATGAACGACGCTCCCGACGCGCCGCTGCGCGAACGCCTCGAATTCGCCGAAGCCGATGCGCTGCTGCGCGACGACGTGCGCAGGCTCGGCGCGCTGGTCGGCGAGATGCTGGCCGAACAGGGCTCGCCCGCGCTGCTGGAGGAGGTGGAGGCGGTCCGCCGCGCCGCCATCGCCCGCCGCGAGGCGGGCCTGCCGGTGGACGAGCTGGCCGACCAGCTCTCGCGCATCCCGCTCGACGACGCCGAGGCGCTGGTGCGCGCGTTCGCGGCCTATTTCGGCGCGATCAACCTGGCTGAGCGGGTGCACCGGATCCGCCGCCGCCGCGATTACCAGCGCGAGGGGCAGGCGCCGCAGCCGGGCGGCGTGCATGCGGTGCTGGCGGCGTTGAAGGCCGACGGCGTCGGCCTCGACGAGGTCGTCGCGCTGCTGCCGCGGCTGCGGATCGAGCCGGTGTTCACCGCCCATCCCACCGAGGCCATGCGCCGGGCGCTGCTGGAGAAGGAGCGCGACATCGTCGCCCGGCTGGTGGCCGACATCGACCGCAGCCGCACGCCCGAGGAGCGCGCGGTGGACGTGGCGCGCATGCGCCAGGCGCTGACCGCCGCCTGGCAGACCTCCGAGGCGCCGCCCACGCGGCCGACGGTGATCGACGAGATGGAGCACGTCGGCTTCTACCTGGGCGACGTGCTCTACCGGGTGCTGCCGACCTACTACCGGGTGTTCGCCGACGCGCTGGCGGCGGTGTACGGCGCCCCGGCCGCGCGGCCCGGCGAACTGTCCGTGCTGCTGCAGTTCGGCACCTGGGTCGGCGGCGACATGGACGGCAACCCCAACGTCGGCGCGGAGACGATCCTGGCCACGCTGGCGGCGCAGCGCGCGCAGGTGGTGGATCTGTACCGGCGGGACCTGGGCACGCTGATGACCGTGCTGACCCAGACCGCCGACCGCGCCGGCATCGAACCGGCGGTGTCCGTGCGCCTGCAGGACTACCGCGAGCGCTTGCCGGGCGCCGCCGCGCGGCTGAAGCCGCGCCAGGCCGACATGGTCTACCGGCAACTGCTCGACCTGATGCGCGCGCGCCTGCAGGCCACCGCCGACGGCGACGCGGCGGGCTATGCCGAGGCCGGCGAGCTGCTGGCCGACCTCGACCTGATCGCCGCCAGCCTGCGCGCCCATCGCGGCGAACATGCCGGCCTGCATGCGCTCGAGCGCGTGCGCATCCGGGTGCGCACCTTCGGCTTCCACCTGGCCAAGCTCGACCTGCGCCAGGATTCGGCCGTGCACGACGCCGCGATCGGGCAACTGCTCGGCGACCCGGCATGGGCCGAGCGCGCGCCCGAGACGCGGCTGGCCGACCTGCACCGCTGGCTCGGCGGCGCGCTGCCCGGCACGGCGCCCGACGAGGACACCGAGCGCAGCCTGGCGGTGTTCCGGGCGGTGCGCGAGGCGCGCGCGCGCTACGGCGAGCGCGCCTTCGGTCCCTACATCGTCAGCATGAGCCGCAGCGCGGCCGATGCGCTGGCGGTGCTGGCGCTGGCGCGCGCGGCCGGCTGCGTGGAGGACGGCGCGGTGCCGCTGGACGTGGCGCCGCTGTTCGAGACCGTGGACGACCTGCAGGCGGCGCCGGCGGTGATGCGCGCGCTGCTCGACGACCCGGTCTATCGCGCGCACCTGTCCGCGCGCGGCGACCGGCAGACGGTGATGTTGGGCTATTCCGACAGCACCAAGGACGGCGGCGTGCTGGCCTCGCGCTGGGCGCTGCAGCGCACCCAGGTGGAGCTGACCGCGCTGGCCAGGGCCGCGGGCGTGCGCATCGTGTTCTTCCACGGCCGCGGCGGCTCGGTCAGCCGCGGCGGCGGCAAGACCGAGCGCGCGATCATCGCCGCCCCGCGCGGCTCGGTGGACGGCAGCCTGCGGGTCACCGAGCAGGGCGAGGTGATCCACCGCAAGTACGGCATCCGCGCGCTGGCGCTGCGCAATCTCGAGCAGACCACCGGCGCGGTGCTGCGCGCCACGCTGCGCCCGCGCCCGGCGGACGCGCGCGAGGACGACTGGCGCGCGCGCATGGGCGCGCTGGCGCAGTGGTCGCGCGCGCGCTACCGCGCGCTGGTGCACGAGCACCCGGACTTCGTCGCCTACTTCCGCCTGGCCACCCCGATCGACGTGATCGAGCGCCTGCGGATCGGCTCGCGCCCCTCGCGCCGGCGCGACGGCGGCGTGGCCAACCTGCGCGCGATCCCGTGGGTGTTCGCCTGGTCGCAGAACCGCTCCGGCCTCACCGGCTGGTACGGCGTGGGCAGCGCGCTGGCGCGTGGCATCGAGACCTGGGGCCTGGACGCGCTGCAGGCGATGGCGCGCGACTGGCCGTTCTTCGCCGCCACCCTTGACGACCTGGAGATGTTGCTGGCCAAGTCCGACCTCGACATCTTCGAGCGCTACTCGCGGCTGGCCGGCGACCTGCACGCGCCGTTGTTCGACGACATTGCCGGCGAATTCGCGCGCACGCGCGACGCCATCCTGGCGGTCAAGGCGCGCGATGCGATCCTGGCCGACGACTATCGCCTGCGCCTGTCGATCCGCCTGCGCAATCCCTACGTCGATCCGATCAGCCTGCTGCAGGTGGAGCTGCTGCGCCGCTGGCGCGCCGACGGCAGCCCGGACGGCGCGCAGCTGCGGGCCCTGATCGCCACCGTCAACGGCATCAGCGCCGGGATCCAGAACACCGGCTGAGCGAAGGCGCCCGAAGGCGGCCCGTCCGCGCGCGCTTCCCCGGGGGCCGCGCGGCCCGGTCGCGCACGCTCCGGTGCCCACCCGGGCTCCCGCGACGGGGGGGGGGGCGTCTTGCGATCTCCCGCAGCCGGAGATCGCCTTGCGCGTCGCGCCGGGCGCCTCTCTCGCCCGCTCGCGGAAGCAGGGCGAGGCAGGAGGGCGGCGGGCTCCCGGCGCCCGTCGGGCTGGCGCGCCCGCACCGCCCCCGGGGCCCCGTCCGGCGCGGGCGCGGGCAGGCAAGACCGCGCCACGATGCGGCATCGCAGCATTTTTGGATCATTGATGTTGATCCAAAGAATAATTATTCATTACTTGTTCTGATCGAAATCCCCTCGTTAGAGTCGGCTCGACATCGTTGCCGCAGAAACGGTCCGCAGAAGACCGGCGCGGCGATCCAGTTCACGCCGGGAGGGGTGCCATGAACATCGAGACCGCTGCGGCGGTGCCGTCCGACGCCAGCGCGGCCGACCTGTTCGTCCGCAGCCTCGCCGAGGCGGGCGTGCGCTATTTCTTCGCAAACGGCGGCACCGACTTCCCGCCGATCGCCGAGGCCTTCGCCCGCGCCGCGATCGAGGGCGCGCCGACGCCGCGGCCGATGGTGATCCCGCACGAGAACGTCGCCGTGGCGATGGCCCACGGCAGCTACATGATCGACGGCCAGCCGCAGGCAGTGATGGTGCACGTCAACGTCGGCACCGCCAACACGGTCAACGCGGTGCTCGACGCCAGCCGCGACCAGACCCCGGTGCTGCTGTTCGCCGGCCGCTCGCCCTACAGCGAGCGCGGCCGCCACGGCACCCGCACCCGCTACATCCACTGGGCGCAGGAGATGTTCGATCAGGCCGGGATGCTGCGCGAGGCGGTGAAGTGGGACTACGAGCTGCACCTGCCCGAGCAGGCCGGCGACATCGTCCGCCGCGCGCTGCAGGTGGCGATGACCTCGCCGCGCGGCCCGACCTACGTGACCCTGCCGCGCGACGTGCTGGCCGAGCCCGTAGGCGCGCACGCCACCGCACTGGTCCCGCTGCGCGCGCCCGCCGCGCCGTGCCCGGACCCCGCCGATCTCGACACCCTGGCCGGCTGGCTGCGAGAGGCGCGGCGGCCGGTGATCGTCACCGCCAGCGCCGGCCGCACCGTGGCCGGCTTCGAGGCGCTGTCGCGGTTCGCGCAGGCGCACGCGGTGCCGGTGGCGGTGTTCCACCCGCGGTTCCAGAACATCTCCGCCGAGCATCCGATGTTCGCCGGCTACGACCCGGCGCCGCTGATCGCCGAGGCCGACCTGATCGTCGCCCTGGAATGCGACGTGCCGTGGGTGCCCGCGGTGCAGGCGCCGCCGGCCGATTGCCGGGTGGTGCACCTGGGCGAGGACCCGGTGTACGCGCGCTACCCGATGCGCAGCTTCCGCACCGACCTCGCGCTCAGCGGCACCGTCGCCGCCCTGCTCGACGCCCTGGACGCGCGCATCGCCGCGGCCGGCGGCATCGACGACGGGCGGGTCGAGTACCGCCGGGGCGCCGCGGCCGCGCGCGGGCAGCGCCTGCGCGACGAGGCCGCCGCCGCCGCGCGATGCCCCGACGGCGCGATCACCCCGGAATGGATCAGCGCCTGCGTGCACGCGGCGGTGGGCGACGAGGCGATCATCGTCAACGAGTATCCGCTGCGCCAGCCGCAGTGCCCGCAGACGCGGCCGGGCACCTATTTCGGGCTCAGTCCCGCCGGCGGCCTCGGCTGGGGCCTGGGCGCGGCGCTGGGCGCCAAGCTGGCCGCGCCCGAGCGCCTGGTCGTGGCCACCCTGGGCGACGGCGCCTACATGTTCGCCAACCCCACCGCCTGCCACTGGGTGGCCGAGGCGCACGGGCTGCCGGTGCTCACGGTGGTGTTCAACAACGCGCTCTACGGCGCGGTGCGCAATTCCACCCGGGCGATGTACCACGACGGCCACGCCGCGCAGGACGCGCACCGGATGCTGGCCGAGCTGTCGCCGTCGCCGCGCTTCGAGCACGCGGTCGAGGCCAGCGGCGGGCTGGGCATCCGGGTCGAATCGGCGCGCGAGCTGCCGGCCGCGCTGGCGCGCGCGGTCGAGGCCGTGCGCGGCGGCCGCCAGGCGCTGGTGAACGTGGTCTGTGAGTACTGAGCGCGCCATGACGGCCACCCCGGCCACGGCCGGCGGCGGCTGGGGCGCGGCAGGCGCGAACGGTCGCGCGGCCGCGCTGCGCCGCCGCTACCCCACCGTCGACGACCTGCAGCGCGCCGCGCGCCGGCGGGCGCCGCGGTTCGCCTACGATTTCGTCGCCGGCGGCGTCGGCGACGACCTCTGCCTGCGCCGCAACCGCCGCGCGCTGGACGCGGCGACGATCGTGCCGCGCTGGGGCCGCGACGTGCGCGCGGTCGATCCGCGGGTGCGCCTGTTCGGGCGCGAGTACGCGCTGCCGGTCGGGGTGGCGCCGATGGGCCTGGCCGGGCTGCTGCGCGCGGGCGCGGACGAGGCGCTGGCCGCCGCGGCCCAGGCCGCGCGCATCCCCTACACCTATTCCTCGGTCGGCAACAGCACCATCGAGCGCATCGGCGCGATCGCCCCGGACGTGTTCTGGTTCCAGCTCTATGGGGTGCCGGCCGACGGCCACCGGGTCTCGCTGGACCTGGTGCGCCGCGCCGAGGCCGCCGGTGCCCACGCGCTGCTGGTGACGCTGGACGTGCCGGTGCGCGCCAAGCGCAGCGGCGACGTGCGCAACGGGCTGTCGGTGCCGTTCCGGCCGCGGCCGCGCACGGTCCTGGACGTGCTGCGCGCGCCGGCCTGGGCGCTGGATCTGGTCCGCCACGGGCAGCCGCGGTTCGGCAACTTCCTGCCCTACGTGGACGGGCGCAGCGATGCCCGCACGCTGGCCAGCTACGTCTACCAGCGCATGGTCGGGCCGATGACCTGGGAGGCGCTGGCGCGCATCCGCGACGCCTGGCCGCGGGCGCTGGTGGTCAAGGGCCTGCTGCATGCCGACGACGCCGAGCGCGCGGTCGCGCTCGGCGCCGACGGCGTGCTGGTGTCCAACCACGGCGGCCGCCAGCTCGACGCGGCGCCGGCCGCCCTCGAGGCGCTGCCGGCCATCGCCGCGCGCGTCGGTGCTCGCGCCACCGTGCTCATGGACGGCGGCATCCGCCACGGCATCGACCTGGTCCGCGCGCTGCGCGCGGGCGCCGACGCCGCGCTCGCCGGGCGCGCCTTCCTCTGGGGCTACGGTGCCGCCGGCCACGAGGGCGCCGCCCACGTCGCGGACCTGTTCGCCGAGGAGTTCCGCATCGCGCTGGCCCAGGCCGGCGCCGCCGATGTCGGCGCGCTGCGCGCCGACGGCCGCACGCTTCCGGTTTAGCCGCCGCATGGGTGGTCGCCGCACACAGCCAACGGGCCGCAGAGCCCGCCACCCTCGGGAGGGGTCGAACATGAAACATCGCAAGATCGCGCCAGGACTGCCGCACGACCCGCCGCATCCGCGAGGCCGCCGCCGTGACTGAGCCCAACAACGTCATCGTCCTGGCCGCGACCGTGGCCTACATGGTCGGGCTCAGCCTGATCAGCGTGTACGCCCTGCGCTTCTCGCGCAACGCCTCGTCCTACACCTCCGGCACCGGCCACGGCGGCAGGGCGATTCCCGCGTTCCTGATCGGCCTGCTGCTGATGTCGGAATTCATCGGCACCACCGCCAGCGTCGGCACCGCGCAGTACGCCTACCGGTACGGCATCTCGGCCGGCTGGAACGTCGCGGTGCTGGGCATCGGCTTCCTGGTGTTCTCGTTCCTGCTGGCGCGCAAGTACAAGGAACTGGGCGAGAACACCATCTCCGGGGTGCTGGCCAGCGTGTACGGGCCGCGGGTCAAGGTCGCCACCTCGGTGATCATGATCTTCGCCCTGCAGATCGTGGCGGTCTCCACCATGGCCAGCGCCGGCGCGGTGCTCGCGCCGTTGCTCGGGGTCGACCGCCAGCTGGCCATCGTCGTGGTCGGCGTGCTGGCCTCGCTGTACGTGGGCGTGGGCGGCATGCGCTCGGTGATCTACACCAACGTGGTCCACGGCGTGGTGATCGTCGGCGGCGTGTTCCTGGCGATGGCGTTCGGCCTGATCCGCGTCGGCGGCCTGTCGGAGCTGCAGGCGTCGGTGCCGCCGGAGTTCTGGTCGCTCGACAACGTCGGCTGGTCGCAGATCGTCGCCTGGCTGGTGGCCGGCGCCGGCGCGACCTTCGCCACCCAGTACGTCATCCAGGCCATCGCCACCGTCGAGGACGGCCGCAAGGCGCGCACGGCCACCATCTGGTCGGCGGTGCTGCTGATCCCGCTGGGGTTCGCCGCGGCGATGATCGGCGTCTGCGCCTACGTGCTGTATCCGGGGATCGAATCGCTGCAGGCGTTTCCGACCCTGATCGGCGAGATGGACACGTTGCTGGCCTCGCTGGTGGTCGCCGGCCTCGCGGCCGCCGCGTTCGGCACCATCGCCGCGCTCAACATCGGCACCGCGACGCTGATGCTCAAGGATTTCTACATGCCGATCACCGGCCGCAAGGTGAGCGATCCCAGGTCGCTGCGCTTCGTGCGGGTGATGACGGTGGCCGTGGGCCTGATCCCGCTGCTGCTGGCGCTGGTCGCGGCGGACGTGGTGAAGGTGACCTTCCTCGCCAAGGCGCTGCGCGCGGCGCTGGCGGTGCTGGTGTTCATGGCGTTCTACTCGCCGCGCTTCGGCACCCGCACCGGCGCGATCGCCAGCATCGCCCTGGCCCTGGTGGGGACCATCGGCTGGTTCCTGGCCGGCAACCCGTGGGGCATCGACAACGCCTACGTGGCGCTGTGCATCCCGCTGGTGGTGATGACGCTCAGCCACCTGCTGCGCGGCGCGCAGGGCGATGCGCGCCCGGCCGCCGGGACCCAAGGCGCGCGATGAGCCCGATCCTCGCCCACGCCGCTGCCGAGGCCGACGCACCGCCGAAGGGCGGCGCCTGGACCGGACGCGCGCTGCCGCGCGTGGAGGACGCCGCGCTGCTGTCCGGCCGCGGGCGCTACTTCGACGACATCGGCACGCCGCCGGGCACGCTGCACGCGGCCATCGCGCGCTCGCCGCACGGCCACGCGCGGATCGTGCGCATCGACGCGAGCCGCGCGCGCGCGCTGCCCGGGGTGGCGGCGGTGCTCACCGGCGAGGACGTGCGCGCGCTGACCGCCAGCCTGGTGGTCGGGGTGAAGGCGCCGATCGAGTGCTGGCCGATCGCCATCGATCGCGTGCGCTACGTCGGCGAGCCGGTGGCGGTGGTGGTCGCGCGCGACCGCTACCTGGCCGAGGACGCGCTGGAACTGATCGAGATCGAGTACGAGGCGCTGCCGGCGGTGGTCGATCCGCAGGCCGCCGCCGCCGACGGCGCGCCGGTGCTGCACGAGGGCCTGGGCGGCAACATCGCCAGCGAGCGCAGCTTCCGCTACGGCGACCCGGAGGCCGCGTTCGCCAGCGCCGCGCACCGCGTCGCGGTCGACGTGCGCTACCCGCGCAACAGCTGCACGCCGATCGAGTGCTACGGCGTGCTGGCCGAATACGACCCGGGGCTGGACGGCTACGACGTGCTGGCCAACTTCCAGGGCCCCTTCAGCATCCACGCGGTGATCTCGCGCGCGCTGAAGGTGCCGGGCAACCGCCTGCGCCTGCGCACGCCGCCGGATTCGGGCGGCAGCTTCGGGATCAAGCAGGGCATCTTTCCCTACATCGTGCTGGTGGCCGTGGCCGCGCGGGTGGCCGGCGCGCCGGTGAAGTGGGTGGAGGACCGGCTGGAGCACCTGTCGGCCTCGGTCTGCGCGACCAACCGCGACACCCGCCTGGAGGCCGCGGTGGACGCCGACGGCCGCGTGCGCGCGCTGGCCTGGGACCAGCTGGAGGACTGCGGCGCCCACCTGCGCGCGCCGGAGCCGGCCACGCTCTACCGCATGCACGGCAACATGACCGGCGCCTACGCGATCGAGCACGTGTCGATCCGCAACCGGGTCGTGCTGACCAACAAGATGCCGACTGGCCTCAACCGCGGTTTCGGCGGCCCGCAGGTCTATTTCGCGCTGGAGCGGCTGATGCAGCGCATCGCCGTCGAACTCGGCCTCGATCCGCTGGACGTCATCCGCCGCAACCTGGTGCCGGCCGAGGCCTTTCCCTACCGCACCGCCACCGGCGCGCTGCTCGATTCCGGCGACTACCTCACCGCGGTGGACCGCGCGGTCGCCGAGGGCGGCCTGGCCGAGCTGGTCGCGCGCCGCGACGCCGCGCGCGCCGAAGGCCGCCACTACGGCATCGGCTTCACCGCCGCGGTCGAGCCCAGCGTGTCCAACATGGGCTACATCACTGCGGTGCTCACCCCCGAGCAGCGCGCGAAGGCCGGGCCGAAGAACGGCGCCCAGGCCACCGCCACGATCCAGATCGACGCGGTGGGTTCGATCAGCGTGCACATCGCCTCGGTGCCGCAGGGGCAGGGCCACCGCACGGTGATCGCCCAGGTCGTGGCCGACGCGTTCGGGCTGAGGCCCGCCGACATCCGCGTGGTCGCCGAGATGGACACCGCGCGCGATGCCTGGTCGATCGCCTCGGGCAACTATTCCAGCCGCTTCGCCGCCGCCGTGGCCGGCGCCGCGCACATCGCCGCCATGCGCCTGCGCGCGAAGCTGGCCAGGATCGCCGCCGCGCAACTGGGCTGCGGCGAGGACGAGATCGAATTCGTCGACGCCACCGTGCGCGCCCGGGGGCGCGACGGCAAGCCGCTGCCGTTCGCGCGGGTCGCCTCCAGCAGCCACTGGGCGCCGGGCACCCTGCCCGACGGCGTGGACCACGCCATCCGCGAGACCGCGTTCTGGTCGCCGCCGCAGCTGACCGCGCCCACCGCCGAGGACGGGGTCAACAGCTCGCTCTGCCACGGCTTCATCTTCGATTTCTGCGGGGTGGAGATCGACCCGGTCACCGCCGAGGTGCGGATCGACAAGTACGTGACCATGCACGACTGCGGCCGGATCCTGCACCCGGGCATGGTCGAGGGCCAGGTCAACGGCGGCTACGCCCACGCGGTGGGCGCGGCGCTGTACGAGGAACACAGCTACGGCGCCGACGGCAGCTTCCTGTCGGGCACCTTCGCCGACTACCTGGTGCCCACCGCGGTGGAAGTGGTGCCGCCGCTGATCCTGCACCACGAGACCCCGTCGCCGTTCACCCCGCTCGGCGCCAAGGGCGTGGGCGAGGGCAACTGCATGTCCACGCCGGTGTGCCTGGCCAACGCGGTGGCCGATGCGCTGAGCCTGGCCGAGGTCGAACTGCCGCTGGTGCCGGCGCGGCTGGCGCGGCACCTGCACGGCGAGGAGCCGGCACCGCTGAAGGCGCCGGAGAAGAAGGCCGCCGCGGCCCGGCCCGGCGAGCGCCTGCTGACCGGCGAGGGCGTGGCGGTGGTGGCCGCGCCGCGCCAGCAGGTGTGGGACATGCTGCTCGACCCGGACACCCTGGCCTCGGTGATCCCCGGCGCGCACGGCATCGAGAAGCCGTCGCCGACCGAGTTCGCCGCCGACGTCACCCTGGGCATCGGCCCGGTCAAGGGCCGCTACAAGGCGCGCGTGGGCCTGCACGATCTGAACGAGCCCGAGTCGCTGACCCTCAAGGGCAGCACCACCGGCGCGCTCGGCTTCGGCAACGGCGAGGGCGCGGTGACCCTGGTGGAGACGGCGCCGGGCCGCACCGAGATCCACTACCGCTACCAGGTCGCCATCGGCGGCAAGGTCGCCTCGATCGGCGGCCGCCTGCTCGACGGCGCGGCCAAGGTGGTGATCGGCCAGTTGTTCGACGGCCTGGCCGCCAAGGCCGGCGGCGGCGGCGGGTTCGGGGCGTGGTTCAAGCGGCTGCTGCGCCGGTTCGGGGTGGGCGCATGAAGCCGGCACCGTTCGACTACGTGCGCGCGACCGACCGCGACGAGGTGCTCGAGCACCTGCACGAGGCCGGCGACCAGGCGCGCATCCTCGCCGGCGGCCAGTCGCTGGTGCCGATGCTCAACATGCGCCTGGCCAAGCCGGCGCTGCTGATCGACGTGATGCACGTCGAGGCGCTGGCGCGCATCGAGGCGACCGCCGACGGCATCCGCGTGGGCGCCGGCGTGCGCCAGGCGCAACTGCTCGACTGGGCCACGCGCGATCCGCGCCTGCCGCTGCTGGCGCGCGCGCTGCCCTGGGTGGGGCATGCGCAGACCCGCAGCCGCGGCACCGTGGTCGGCTCCATCGCCCATGCCGATCCCAGCGCCGAGCAGCCGCTGTGCCTGTTGACCCTGGGCGGCAGCCTGCAACTGCGCCGGCGGCGCAGGGCGCGCAGCGTGGCGGCCGCGGACTTCTTCGTCGGCATGATGGCCACCGCGCGCGGCGACACCGAGCTGATCGAATCGGTGACCTTCCCGGCCGCGCAGCCGGGCTGCGGCTACGCCTTCAACGAGATCGGCCGGCGGCATGGCGACTTCGCCATCGTGGCCTGCGCCGCGGTCGCCACGGCCTCCGGCGCGCGGCTGGGCATCGGCGGGGTGGCCGACATCCCCACCGTGCGCGAACTGCCGCTGCCCGACGCGCCGGACTTCGACGACGCCCTCAACCAGTACGCCTGGGACCTGGACGCCCGCGACGACCTGCACGCCACCGCGCGCTATCGCCGCGAACTGGTGCGCCGCCTGGGCCGCCAGACCATCGAGGAGGCCATGCAATGCCGAAACTGAGCGCCGGCCAGCGCCATCCGGTGACCCTGACCCTCAACGGCCGCGAGGTCCGTGGCGAGGCCGAGCCGCGCACGCTGCTGTCGGATTTCCTGCGCCACGAACTGGCCGCCACCGGCACCCACGTCGGCTGCGAGCACGGCGTGTGCGGCGCCTGCACGGTGATCATCGACGGCGTGCCCGCGCGCGCCTGCCTGGCGCTGGCGGTGCAGACCGACGGCGCGCAGGTGCGCACGGTGGAAGGGCTGTCGCCCGACGGCGGCCGCACCCTGTCGGTGTTGCAGGAAAGCTTCCGCGAACACCACGGCCTGCAGTGCGGCTTCTGCACGCCGGGAATCCTGATGTCGCTCGACGGCTTCCTGCGCGCGCAGCCCGACGCCGACGAGGCCGCGCTCAGGGACATGCTCTCCGGCCATCTGTGCCGCTGTACCGGTTACGTCACCATCGTCAAGGCCGCCGTGCACGCGCAGCGCCGGCTGAAGGAGGAACGCGCGCATGCTTGATCTGGGAACCACCTTCCTCGCCGCGGTCGAACGCGACCCCGAGGCCCTGGCCATCGTCGATGGCGACGTCCGCCTGGACTACGCCGCCTGGTACCACGCGATCTCGTCGGTGGTGGCCGGGCTGGAGGCGGCCGGCGTGAAGCGCGGCGATCACGTGGTGAGCGTGCTGCGCAACCGCTGGGAAGCGGCGACGCTGCATTGGGCCTGCCAGTTCGCCGGCGCCATCCTGGTGCCGCTGAACTGGCGCGCCACCGCCGAGGACGTGGCCTTCTGCGTGCACGATTCCGAGGCGCGGGCGATCGTGTACGAGGACGCGCCGGCCAAGGCCATCGCCGCGGCCGGGCTGGACGACGCCGTGCTGCACGTGACCCTGGACGTGGACCGCGCCGGCGCGCAGCGCTTCGGCGACTGGCTGGCGGTGGACGCGCCGCCGGCGCAGCCGCTGGCGGTGGCCGAGGACTGGTCGCTGATGCTCTACACCTCCGGCACCACCTCCAAGCCCAAGGGCGTGCCGCGCCGCCACCGCGCCGAGCGCGCCGCGGCGATCGCCCACATCGCCCAGAACCGCTACCGCAACGGCGCGCGCACGCTGGGGGTGATGCCGCTCTACCACACCATGGGCGTGCGCTCGCTGCTGGCCTGCGCGCTGCTCAACGGCACCTTCGTCTGCCTGCCGAAGTTCGACGCCGGCCAGGCGCTGCGGCTGATCGCCGCCGAGCGCATCGACAACCTGTACCTGGTGCCGACGCTCTACCACGACCTGCTGCAGCATCCCGATTTCGCCGCCACCGACATCGGCTCGGTGCGCACGCTGGGCTTCGCCGGCGCCTCGATGACCGACGGCCTGCTGCAGAAGCTGCAGGCGGCGTTCGCGCCGGAGCTGTTCGTCAACCACTACGGCTCCTCGGAGATCTACACCTTCACCATCGAGGACGACGCGCCGTCCAAGCCCGGCAGCGCCGGCCGTTCCGGCCTCAACCAGATGGTGCGGGTGGTGCCGCTCGACGCCACCGACGCGCACACCCGCGCCGCGCCCAACGAGGAGGGCCAGATCGTCGCCCTGCTGGCCGGCGACGAGGCGTTCGAGGGCTACTGGCGCCGGCCCGACGCCGACGCCAAGGCCCTGCGCGGCGGCTGGTACTTCACCGGCGACACCGGCTACGTCGACGAGGACGGCGACCTGTTCGTCACCGGACGGGTGGACGACATGATCATCTCCGGCGGCGAGAACGTCTCGCCGGTGGAGATCGAAAGCCACCTGTCGCTGCACCCGCGCGTCGGCGAAGTCGCCGTGGTCGGCCTGCCCGACGAGCGCTGGGGCAGCGTGGTCACCGCGTTCGTGCGCCGCAACGGTCCGGTCACCGAGGACGAGCTCGACGCCTGGTGCCGCGATTCCAAGCTGGCCAACTTCAAGCGCCCGCGCCGGTTCGTGTTCGTCGAGGACATTCCCAAGTCCCCGGTCGGCAAGCTGCTGCGGCGCAAGCTGAGCGCCGGCGAATACACCCCGGCATCCTGATTCCCTTCCCCATCACCACCCCCCACACGAGGCATTACCGCATGTCCAAGACCACCGAACAGTTCGACGGCTTCCGCGTCGAGATCGACCCCGAGGCCCAGCGCGGCGACATCGTGCTCTCGCGCGAGCCCTTCAACACCATCAGCATGGACCAGCGCGATGCGCTGCGCCTGGCGTTCGAGGCGCTCGACGCCGACGACCGCGTGCGGGTGATCGTGATCCGCGCCGACGGCGAGCACTTCTCCTCCGGCGGCTACATCAAGGGCTTCATGGAAGCCTCGCCCGAGCACGTCTCGCACCTGGCCTGGAACGTGGCCGCGCCGGCGCGGGCCAAGAAGCCGGTGATCGCCGCCAACCGCGGCTACACCTTCGGCGTGGGCTTCGAGATCTCGCTGGCCTGCGACTTCCGCATCGTCTCCGAGACCTGCGAGTACGCGCTGCCCGAGCAGAAGCTCGGCCAGATCCCGGGCTCGGGCGGCTCGGCCAGGCTGCAGAAGATCGTCGGCATCACCCGTACCAAGGACATCGTGATGCGTTCCAAGCGGATCAAGGCGCAGCAGGCCTACGACTGGGGCATCGCCACCGAACTGGTGCCCGACGCCGAGCTGGAAGCCGCCACCGCGGCGTTGGTGAAGGAACTGGTGGCGTTCTCGCCGCTGGCCCAGCGCACCGCCAAGAAGCTGCTCAACGACACCGAGGACGCCAGCCTGTCGATCGCCATCGAGCTGGAAGGCCACTGCTACAGCCGCCTGCGCAGCTCCAACGACTTCCGCGAGGGCGTGGAGGCGTTCCACGCCAAGCGCAAGCCCAACTTCACCGGCACCTGATGCACGCCCCCGCATCCGCCGCAGCCCCTGCGCCGCGCCGCGGCGGCCGCGCCGGCGTCGTCGAGGCGCTGGCGCGGTCGCTGGCGCAGGGCCGCGCGCCGGTGCTGGCGGTGGTGCTGGAGACCCTCGGCTCCACCTATGCGCGCATCGGCGATTTCGCGCTGTTCGGCGCCGGCGACGGGCCGGGCGCCCAGGCCGGCTGGCTCAGCGGCGGCTGCCTGGAGCCCGACATCGCCCGGCATGCCGCGCGCGCGGCCGCCGACGGGCGGGTGGAGTGGATCGAGGTGGATGCGCGCGACGACGAGGACGTGTTCTCCGGCGGCGCCACCGGCTGCCGCGGCCGGCTGCGGGTGGCCCTGCTGCCGGTGGCGCGGATGCCCGGCTGGGACGCGCTGTGCGCGGCGTGGCTGGCCGGCGCCGGGCCGCTGCGGCTGACGGTGGATGCCGCCGCCGCGCGGGTGTCGGTGTGGGCCGGCGCGCAGGCGCACGACTGGGCGCTGGCGATGCCGGCGCTGCCCTGGGCGCGCGCCGGCGCCTCGCGCTGGACGCTGCCGGTGCCGGCGCAACCGGCGGTGCGCATCCACGGCGCCGGCCCGGAGACCCCGTGGCTGGTGCCGATGCTGCAGGCCACCGGCTGGCACGTCACCGTGGTCGAGGACCGCAGCCGCTGGCTGGAGGTCGCGCGGGCGGCCGATGCGCTGGTCGAAGGGCCGCCGTCGGCGGGCCCGCGGCAGGCGCGGCCCGCGCCGGTCGCGCTGGTGATGCACCACAACTTCGAGCGCGACCGCGAGGCGCTGGAGGTGCTGGCCGCCGACCCGGCGGCGCGCTTCATCGGCCTGCTCGGCCCGGCGCGGCGGCGCGACGACCTGCTGCGTACGCTGCCGGCGCGCATCGTGGCGCGGCTGCATGGGCGCCTGCAGGCGCCGGTGGGCCTGCTGGCCACGCGCGGCGCGGAGGCGATCTCGCTGAGCATCGCATTGCAATTGCAGGCGTTTCTCGACGCCGAGCGCGCCGCGGCCGCCGCCGGTGCGCACGCCGCATCGGCGCCGGCATGATGCGCGGCACGGGCCTCCCGCCCGCGCCGGACGAACCAGGAACGGGTGACCGGGATGGATGAGCGTTTCGACGATATCGTGATCGGCGGCGGCTCGGCCGGCTGCGTGCTGGCCAGCCGGCTGTCGGCCGACCCGGCGCGGCGGGTGCTGCTGCTGGAAGCCGGCATGGACACGCCGCCCGGCGGCGTGCCGCCGGAACTGCTCGACAGCTACCCGATGGCGCTGTTCTACGGCGACCGCTACGTGTGGCCGGGGCTGAGCGCCACCACCACCCGTGGCGCCGACGGTCGCGCGCTGACGCGCGCCTACGAGCAGGCGCGGGTGATGGGCGGCGGGTCCAGCATCAACGTGCAGGCCGCCAACCGCGGGCTGCCGCGCGACTACGACGAATGGGCCGCGCTGGGCGCGCACGGCTGGGGCTGGGAGGACGTGCTGCCGTACTTCCGCCGGCTCGAGCGCGATCTGGACTGCGACGGCCCGCTGCACGGCCAGGACGGACCCATCCCGATCCGCCGCATCCTGCCCGAGGCGATGCCGCCGTTCGGGCAGGCGGTGGCGCGCGCGTTCGCCGCCAGCGGGCTGTCGATGCGGCTGGACCAGAACGGCGACTTCGCCGACGGGCTGTTCCCGCCGGCGTTCTCCAACCGCGACGACCGCCGCGTGTCCACCGCCACGGGCTATCTCGATGCCGGCGTGCGCGCGCGCGGCAACCTGCACATCCGTGCAGGCAGCCGGGCGGTCGGGCTGGTGATGGACGGCGCGACCGTCGTCGGCGTGCGGGTGGCCCGCGACGGCGGGGAGCAGGTCATCGGCGCGCATCGGGTGCTGGTCGCCGCCGGCGCGCTGCAGAGCCCGGCGCTGCTGATGCGCGCGGGCATCGGCCCGGGCCGGGCGCTGGCGGATCTGGGCATCGCGGTGGTCGCCGACCGCCCCGGTGTCGGCGCCAACCTGCGCGACCACCCGGCGCTCACCCTGTGCCAGTACCTGCCGCGCGCGCTGCGCCTGCCGGCCGAGGTCCGGCGCGCCAGTTTCGTGGCGATGCGCTACAGCTCGGGGCTGGCCGGCGGCGCGCCCTCGGACATGTACGTCACCGCCTCGGCGCGCGCCGGCTGGCATGCGCTCGGCCGGCGGCTGGGCCTGTACTTCCTGTGGTGCAACCGCCCGCACGCCGCCGGGCGGGTGACGCTGCGCTCGCCGTCGCCCGACGCGTTGCCCGAGGTCGATCTGGGCCTGCTCGCCGATCCGGCGGACCTGGCGCGGATGATGGACGGCGTGCGCCGGCTGGCGCGGCTGGTGGTGTGCGAGGCGCTCAACCCGGACCCCGACGACCTGTTCCCGGCCGGCTTCACCCCGGCCATCCGCCGGCTCAGCGCGGTCGGCCGCCGCAATGCCGCGCTGACCGCGTTGCTGGGGGCGATGCTGGACGTGCCGGCGGGGCTGCGCCACCGGGTGCTGCGGCGGGTGATGAACGGTGGTCGTTCGCTGGCCTCGGTGCTGGCCGACGATGCGCAGCTGGAGGCGTTCGTGCGCGCCAACGTGTTCGGGGTGTGGCATGCCAGCGGCACGTGCCGGATGGGCGATCCGCGCGATCCGGAGGCCGTGGTGGATCCGTCGGGGCGGGTGATCGGGGTGGAGAACCTCTATGTCGCCGACGCCTCGGTGATGCCGCGCCTGCCGACCGCCAACACCAACATCCCGGTGATCATGATCGCCGAGAAGATCGCCGACGGGCTGTTGCGCGCGCGCGGGTGATCGCACCTCCGCGATGCCGTTCCGACGCCCTGTCCATGGGCCGGGTCTCGCTTGTCCCTCGGTCAGGGCATCCTGCCCTGACTCGGGCGCGCGCCATCCCTGGCGCGCTCGGCGCGAGACCCGGCCCCTGGACAGGTCTCGCATCGACGTTCGTTTCGGCGCTTCGGATGCACCCGCGCCCGGCACCGCGTCTTCGCCCCGAAAAGCGCTGTCTCCGCGGCATCCGAGGTGCAGCAGGGCGCGGCAGGAAGACCAAAGCGCATCGAGCGTATCGTCGGTGCGAAGCGTTTAGCCCGCGTCGGCCGCAGGCTCGCGCCAGCGGCGCACGGTGCCGGTGTCGATGTCGAACAGATCCAGTACCCGGCCCACGGTGTGTTCGACCATCGCCTCGATCGAGGCCGGCCGCGCGTAGAACGCCGGCACCGGCGGCGCGATGATCGCGCCCATCTCCGACAACTGCGTCATCGCCCTCAGGTGCCCGGTGTGCAACGGCGTCTCGCGCACCATCAGCACCAGCCGCCGCCGCTCCTTGAGCACCACGTCGGCCGCGCGCGTGAGCAGGCTCGAGGTCACCCCGCCGGCGATCTCGGCCATCGAGCGCATCGAGCACGGCGCCACCACCATGCCGCGGGTGCGGAACGAGCCGGAGGAGATGCCGGCGGCGATGTCGTGCGGCGCGTGCACCACGTCGGCCAGCGCCTTGACCTCGGCGATCTTGAGGTCGGTCTCGTGGGCGATGGTGATTTCCGCCGACTTCGACATCACCAGGTGGGTCGGGATGCCCAGCGCGCGCAGCAGCTCCAGCATGCGCACGCCGTAGACCACGCCGCTGGCGCCGGAGATGCCCACGATCAGCGGCAGGCCGCCGCCCGGGTGGCCGGAGTCGGATCGCATGCGCTGGCTGCCGTCGTCCATCAGCCGGCGTCGCCGAGCACGCCCGGCGCCTGGTAGATGTGCTTGAGCTCGGTGAAATCGGCCAGCGCGTCGTAGCCGTGCAGGCGGCCCAGCCCGCTCTGGCGGTAGCCGCCGGTTTCCACTTCCGGCAGCAGGCGGTTGTGCGCGTTGATCCACACCGTGCCGTTGCGCAGCGCGCGCGCCACCCGCAGCGCGGTGGCGCCGTCGCGGGTCCACACGCTGGCCGACAGGCCGAACACGGTGTGGTTGGCGCGGGCGACCGCCTCGGTCTCGTCCTCGAACGATTCCAGCACCAGGAACGGGCCGAAGATCTCCTCCTGCACGAAGTCCGCGGCGCTGTCGCGGTGGTAGACCAGCGACGGGGTCAGGAACGCGCCGTCGGCGAGCGCGCCGCCGGGCACGCCGCCTTGCAGCAGCACTTCGTCGGCGCTGTCGAGTGCGCGGGCGATGCGCGCGGCGACCTGGTCGCGGGCGCGGTGGTCGATCAGCGGGCCGATGGCGTTGGCGGGGTCCAGGCCGGGACCGACCTTGAGCGCCTGCAGCGCGCCGGTCAGCGCGCGCTTCATCGCCTGCAGCCGGCTGGCGTGCACCAGCACCCGCCGCGCGGCGGTGCATTGCTGGCCGGAGATGATCGTCGCCGCGGCGGCCAGTTGCGGCGCCACCGCGTCGATGTCGGCGTCGGGAAACACCAGGCAGGCGGAGTTGCCGCCCAGTTCCAGCGACAGCTTCTTCATGCTGTCGGCGGCGTTGCGCATGATCGTCTTGCCGACCTCGGTGGAACCGGTGAAGCAGATCGCGTCCACGTCGTGCGAGGTCGCCAGCAGGCTGGCGCCGGCGTGGCCTGCCTCGGCGAACACGTTGACCGCGCCGGCCGGCAGTTGCGGATGGGTCAGCAGCGGCGCCAGCAGCGCGGCGTTGAACACCGCGGTCTGCGCGGCCGGCTTGACCACCACCGTGCAGCCGGCCGCCAGCGCCGGGCCCAGCGCACGCACCAGCAGCACCGCCGGCGCATTCCACGGCACGATGATGCCGGCCACGCCGGCCGGCTCGCGCAGCACGGTGGACAGCACGCCGGGCTCGGGTTCGAGCACGTGGCCGGGGATGTGGCGGGCGAGCCCGGCGTAGTACTCGATCTCGGAGATGCTGGCGGCGATCTCGCCGCGCGCCTGGGCGATGACCTTGCCGTTGTCGCGGGTCAGCAGCTCCGCCAGCGGTTCGGCCTGCGCGCGCAGCGCGGCGGCCCAGTCCAGCAGCACGCGCTGGCGCAGCCGCGGCGCCGCGGCCCACGGGCCGTGGTCGAAGGCGCGGCGGGCGGCGGCGATGGCGGCCTCTGCCTCGGCCTCGCCGCCGTCGGCGAAGCGGCCCAGCTCGGTGCCGGTGGCAGGGTCGAGGCTGGGAAGGGTGGCGTCGCCGTGGGCGGCGCCGTCGATCCAGTGCTGGGCGGCGAGCGGTGCGGAGGATGGGGTCACGGCCATGCGGTCCTGTGCGGCGACGCGGCGGAAACCCGGGGGGCGGTGCGGGCGCGATGCCCCACCGCGGGCGCGCGATGCGGCCCGGCCGCGCCTCCCGGACCGGCGCGCCTCTTCTGTGGAGGGTCGACGGCGGCGCGCCCGCGGACGGCGCGCCCTCGACCGCACGCTAGCGCGCTGTCGCCATCAAGTCGAATAATCACTCTTTATTTTTTCTATCACTGGTTCTGATGATGCGCGGGGCCAGCGCCTCGCGCGCGGCGGCCAGCGCCTCGCGCAGGCGCTCGATCAGCAGCAGCGCGGCCGGTCCCGGCGGATGCCGCGCCTGGTGCACCACCACCAGGTGCCGGGCCACGCGCGCGCGCCCGATCGAATACGCCACCAGGCTGCCGTCGAGCAGTTGCCGGTGCACGGCGATGCTGGGCAGCACGGTGAACCAGTCGCTGCGCGCGACCAGGTCGGCGATCGAATCGGTGGAGTCGAGCTCCAGCCGCGGCGCGAGCTCGGCCGCCAGCCCGGCCATGTGGCGCTCCAGCTCGGCGCGCAGGCCGTGGCGCTTGGAGGGCAGCACCAGCCGGAGCTGGGCCACGTCCGACAGCGAGCGCACCGGCGGCGGCGGGTTGCCGCGCGCGGCCACCAGCACCATCTCCTCCTCCAGCAGCGGGATCGATTCCAGCCCCAGCCGGCGCGCGGGCCGGTTGATCACCGCCAGGTCGAGCTTGCCGGTGTTGACCCACTCGATGAAGGTCTGCGAGTAGCCGTCGGCGATGGAGATGTCCACGTCCGGGTAGTCGCGGGCGAAGTCGATCAGCACGCCGGGGATCACGCTGCGGGTGACCGACGACAGCACTCCCATCGCGACCTGGCCGGAGATCGCGCCCGACAGGTTGGCCATGTGCGCCAGCGCCGCGGCCAGGTCGCGCTGGATCGGGGCGACCAGGCGGTGCAGGGTACGTCCGGCGGAGGTGGGCACCATCCGCTTGGGCGTGCGCTCGAACAGCTTCTGCTCCAGTTCGCGCTCGAGCTTGGCGATCTGCATCGACAGCGCCGGCTGCACCACGTTCATGCGCTGCGCGGCGCGGGTCACGCTGCCTTCCTCGTACAGGGCGAGGAAATAGTTGATCTGCCGCAGGTCCATCGGCCGTCCCTCCACGACGCGGGTCATGCTTCATTCGATCTGATCGATCATATCTAAAATCATTATTTGGATTTATCGCGCGCCTGGGCGAGGCTCGCCCCACAACGACAAGAACCACCGGGAAGCCTCCGCACCGTCGCGTCGCCGACGCGCCGCCGTCGCTCGGCTTCCCGCGCAAGACGCCGCAGGCGCGCGCGCGATCGGCCCTGGGATCGCGGCGCCCGCACGGCGACAACCGAACGATCATCCGTTCCCGTGGAGGGGAAACATGACCGCACACACCACGCCGCCGGCCGCGCCGGCCGGCGAAGCCGCGCCGATCCCGCCGCGCAAGGTCCTCACCGCCGCCGTCGCCTCGACCTTCGGTTGGGCGCTGGACCTGTTCGACCTGTTCATCCTGCTGTACGTGGCGCCGATCGTGGCGCGGCTGTTCTTCCCGTCCGATTCCCCCACGCTGTCGCTGGCGGCGGTCTACGGCTCGTTCGCGGTGGCGTTGCTGGTGCGCCCGCTGGGCTCGGCGATCTTCGGCGTGTACGCCGACCGCCACGGCCGCCGCCGCGCGCTGATGGTGTCGATGGTCGGCGTGGGCCTGGCCACCGCCGCGTTCGGCGCGCTGCCGACCATCGTCCAGGTCGGCGTGGTCGCGCCGATCCTGTTCCTGCTGCTGCGCGTGGTGCAGGGCATCTTCGTCGGCGGCATCGTCGCCTCCACCCACACCATCGGCACCGAGTCGGTGCCGCCGCAGTACCGCGGGCTGATGTCGGGCATGGTGGGCGGCGCGGGCGCCGGGCTCGGCGCGCTGCTGGCCTCGTTCGCGTACTTCGTGCTGTCCAAGGCGTTCCCGGGCGAGCGGTTCGACGTGTGGGGCTGGCGCTTCATGTTCTTCTGCGGGCTGATCAGCACGGTGTTCGGGCTGGTGATGTTCAAGTACCTGGAGGAAACCCCGGTCTGGCAGAAGCTGCAGGCGGCCAAGGCGGCGGGCAAGGCCGCGCCGGTGGTCTCGCCGCTGCGCCGGCTGTTCGGCCGCGAATACCGCAAGGTCATGGCGGTCAACCTGCTGATCACCTTCGGCGGCGGTGCGACCTACTACCTCGCCTCGGGCTACCTGCCGACGCTGCTCAACCTGGTGGCCGAGGTGCCGCACGAGGAGACCTCGAAGATCCTGATCTACGGCTCGCTGGCCACCATCGCCAGCTCGCTGCTGTTCGGCTGGCTGGCCGACGCCCTCGGCCGCCGGCCCACGTTCGCGATCGCCGGGCTGTGCTCGCTGGTGGGGCTGCCGCTGATGTACACGGGCATGGCCACCGCGGCGTCGCTGGCGGCGATCACGTGGTACGCCATCGGCATCGCGCTGGTCGCCGGCGCGGTGGTGGCGCCGATCCTGATCTTCCTCAACGAACGCTTCGCCACCGAGCTGCGCGCCAGCGGCACCGGACTGTCGTGGAACATCGGCTTCGCGCTCGGCGGCACCATGCCCACCTTCGCCTCGCTGCTGAGCCCGACGCCGGCGCACATCCCGACGGTGCTGGCGGCGTTCGGCGCCGGCCTGGCGCTGATCTACCTGATCGGCGTGCTGGTGATCCCGGAAACGCGCGGCCGCGCGCTCTGATCCATCGCCACGGCGCGCGCGCCGCATGGCGCGCGCGAACGCCGTCACGTCCCCGCATCCGCCGCGCCGGATGCGCCATACCCCATCCGGAGGGCCCATGAACGATTCCGCATCCACTTCCCGCCGCGGTCGCGCGCTTTCGCTGCGCGATTGGCTCGACCGCCTGGCCGGCCGCGACGCGCTGGCCGTGGCGCGCGACGGGCTGTCGCTCAAGCACGAGATCGCGGCGGTGGCCAAGCGCCTGGACGGCCGCAAGGCCACGTTCTTCCCGCGGCCCGACGGCGCGCACGCGATTCCGGTGATCTCCGGCCTGGTCTCCGACCGCGGCTGGATGGCCGAGGCGCTGGGCGTGCCGCAGGACGGCCTGCTGGCGCATTTCCAGCACGCCGCCGCGCACCCGATCCCGTGCCGCGAGGTCGCGCAGGCACCCGCGCAGGAAGTCGTGCACACCGAGGTCGACCTGCTCAGGCAACTGCCGATCCCGACCCACAACGAACACGACAGCGGCGCCTACATCACCGCCGGGCTGCTGATTTCGCGCAGTCCCGAGACCGGCATCCAGAACGTCGCCATCCACCGCTGCCAGATCAGCGGCAAGAACCGCATCGGCGTGCTGCTGCTGCCGCGCCACACCGACCACTACCACCGCATGGCCGAGAAGCAGGGCAAGCCGCTGCAGATGGCCATCGCCATCGGCGTCGATCCGGCCACCCTGCTGTCGTCGCAGGCGATCGTGCCCATCGACCACGACGAGCTGGAGATCGCCGGCGCGCTGCACGGGCGCGCGCTGGACGTGATCAAGTGCAGGACCAACGAGGTGCGCGTGCCGGCCGATGCGGAGATCGTCATCGAGGGCCGCCTGCTGCCCGACGAGCGCGAGGAGGAGGGCCCGTTCGGCGAGTTCCCGCAGTACTACGGCGAGCGCGCGCGCCGCCACGTGATCGAGGTCGACGCGATCACCCACCGCCGCGACGCCATGTTCCACACCATCGTCGGCGGCGGCCTGGAGCACCTGCTGCTGGGCGCGATCCCGCGCGAGGCGACCATCCTCAACGAGCTGCAGCGCAGCTTCCCCGGCGTGCGCGACGTGCACCTGGCGCTGGGCGGCGTCGGCCGCTACCACCTCTACGTCAAGCTCGACAAGCGACAGGACGGCGAGGGCAAGAACGTGATCCTGGGCGCGTTCGCCGCCCACTACGACATCAAGCACGTGGTGGTGTGCGACATGGACGTGGACATCCACGACCCGCGCGAGGTCGAGTGGGCGGTGTCCACCCGCTTCCAGGCCGACCGCGACCTGGTGGTGATCGCCCACAGCCAGGGCTCCAAGCTGGACCCGTCCACCCGCGACGGCGTCGGCGCGAAGATGGGCCTGGACGCGACCATCCCGCTGGATGCGCCGGAGATGAAGTACAAGCGCATCCGCATCCCGGGCGAGGAATCGCTCGATCTGGACGCGCTGCTCGCCGGTACCGGCGACTGGCGCGCGCGCCTGGCGCCGCGGACATGACGGCGCGTCCGACCGGGCGCGCGGCCGCGCGCATCGCCCTGCCGGCGCTGCTGGCGGCCTCGGCCTGCGCCGGGGCGCAGGCGCAGGCCGGCGAGTCCGCAAGCACGACGTCGCCGTATCCGCTGGCCGCGCAGGGCTGGGGCGGACGCACCGGCCCCGACACCTGGATGTCGCGCTGGGTGGAGGACTGGTCGCCGCAGGCCAGCGCCGGGCGCGCGCCCGGGCGCTTCGACCGGCTCAAGTACATCCCGCTCGACGAGGCCGGCGACGTCTACCTGACCCTGAGCACGGAGCACCGGTTCCGCAGCAACTACTTCGACAACCCCGGCCTGCGCGACGGGCCGTCGCAGCAGCAGTGGCTGTACCGCGGCTTCCTCGGCGCCGACCTGCACCTGGGCGAGCACGTGCGCGCCTATGCGGAACTCGCCCACGGCACCCTCGACGGCCGCAACACCAACCGCCCGGTCAGCCAGCACAACGACCTCACCCTGCAGCAGGCCTTCGTCGACCTGACCGGCCGCTGGGGCAGCGCCGAGACCGGTCTGCGGGTCGGCCGCCAGGACTTCAGCGACGGGCCGATCCAACTGGTGTCGGTGCGCGAGAACCCCAACATCCACTTCCGCCTCGACGGCGCGCGCGCCTGGGCGATCGCGCCGACCCGGCGCATCGACGTGTTCGAGTACCGCTACGTGGACGAGGCCCCGGGCGTGTTCGGCGAGGGCACCGACACGCGCAAGCGCTTCCGCGGCGCCGTGGCCGGGTTCCGCCTCGACGGCGCGCTGTCGGGCCTGTACCTGGAGCCGTTCTGGTACGCCGCGCGCGACGACGACCGCCGCTGGGGCGCGAGCGTCGGCCGCGAGGAGCGCGATTTCCTCGGCGTGCGCCTGTGGGGCGCGCGCGGGCCGATGACGCTCGATGTCGCGGCCGTGCACCAGAGCGGCGACTTCGACGGGCGCGACATCCGCGCCTACGCGGTGTTCTCGGACCTGCGCTGGGCGCTGTCCGGCGAGGGCACGAAGCCGACCCTGGGGTTTCACGCCGACATCTCCTCGGGCGGCGGCGCCTACGGCGAAGGCCCCCTGCGCAACGCCTCGTTCCTGTTCGGCACCTCGCCGTACTTCAGCTTCGGCAACTTCATCGGCGGCACCAACCTGATCGACATCGCCCCCACGTTCCAGTTCGCGCCCAGCGCCAGCACCAGCATCGCCCTGGAATGGGAATGGCTGTGGCGCCATCGCGAGCAGGACGCGGTCTACAGCGGCGGTGGCACGCCCTACGCCGGCACCGAGCAGGTCGACGGCCGTCGCATCGGCCATCTGCTGCGGCTCAACGCGAACTGGCGCCTGAGCCGCTACTGGTCGCTGACCGGGCGCGTGGAGCGGCTGACCGCCGGCCCGGTGCTGGAGGATGCCGGCTACGACGACGCCACCTTCGTCGGCACCTGGGCCACGTTCCGGTTCTAGGGCGCATCGACATCCGACCCGCAGCGCCGAAGCCGTCCCTGCTTCCGCGCGCGGGGCCGTATCGTCCCTTCTCCCGCAAGCGGGTGCATGCCGTCCCTTCTCCCGCAAGCGGGTGCATGCCGTCCCTTCTCCCGCAAGCGGGTGCATCTCGTCCCTTCTCCCGCAAGCCCGCTCGCGGGGGAAGGAAAATCAGGATGGTCCCCGCTTGAGGGCGAAGGAAAAAACAGAGGGCGCTAGAATCGCGGGCATGCGTCGCATGGGAAGGCCGGGCGGATGATCGAGGGCGCGTGGATGTTCCCGCTGGTGGGGGCGTTCGCCGGCCTGCTGGCGGGCCTGCTCGGCATCGGCGGCGGCCTGGCACTGATCGCGGTGCTGGTGTGGCTGCTGCCCGCCCACGGCATCGCGCCCGACACCGCCATGCACGTGGCCCTGGCCAGCACGATGGCCAGCATCGTCGTCACCACCGCCGCCTCGGCCTGGGCGCACCACCGCCGCGGCGGCGTGCTGTGGCCGACGGTGGCCTGGATGGTGCCGGGCCTGCTGCTGGGCGCGTGGCTGGGCACCTTCCTGGCGGTGCATCTCGACGGCGGCGTGCTGCGCATGGCCGTGGCCGCCTACTGCTTCGCCTCCGCCCTGCAACTGGGCCTGGGCCGCGCGCGCACGGCGCTGGGCGCCGATGCCGTCCCCCGCGGTCCGGGCCTGGCGCTGGCCGGGGCCGGGATCGGCGCGGTGTCGTCGCTGGTGGGCATCGGCGGCGGCAGCATGACGGTGCCCCTGCTGGTCTGGCGCGGGGTGGTGCCGGTGCGCGCGGTGGGCACCTCGGCGGCGGTGGGGATCTTCGTCGCCATCGCGGCCGCGGCCGGCTTCGCCACCCACGCCCCGCCCGATGCGGTGCCGCCGTATTCCATCGGCTACGTCTATCTGCCGGCCACCCTGGGGGTGGCGGCGACGGCGGTCTTCACCGCGCCGCTCGGCACGCGGCTGGCGCACGCGATCAGCGCGACCGCGCTGCGGCGCGCGTTCGCCGTCTTCATGCTCGTGGTGGGCACGAGTCTGCTGCTGGCCTGAACCGCGGCCTGGCCCGAGCGGCGTTTCGACCGCGTGCGCGCAGGCCGCGGTTCACGCCGCGTGTCCGTCCCTGTATACTCACCCCCAGTATCGGGAGGTCCGCGCCATGCCGCATTCGCCTGCAGAGAAGAAACGCGTCCTGGCGCGGGTGCGCCGGGTGCGCGGGCAGGTCGATGCGCTCGAGCGCGCGCTGGAGGCCGGCGCCGACTGCGGGCCGGTGCTGCAGCAGATCGCCGCCATCCGCGGCGCGGTCAACGGCCTGATGGCCGGCGTGCTGGAAAGCCACCTGCGCGAGGAGTTCGCCCAGGCCGCCGCCACGCCGCAGCAGCGCCAGGCGTCGATCGACGATGCCGTCGCGCTGGTGCGCTCCTACCTGCGCTGATCCCGTCCATTTCCCCGTTCCACGCGTTCCAACCGGAGTCACCGCCATGAAATCCCGCGCCGCCGTCGCCTTCGCCCCCGGCGAACCCCTGAAGATCGTCGAGATCGACGTCGCCCCGCCGAAGGCGGGCGAGGTGCTGGTGCGCATCACCCACACCGGCGTCTGCCACACCGATGCGTTCACCCTGTCGGGCGACGACCCGGAAGGCCTGTTCCCGGTGGTGCTCGGCCACGAGGGCGCCGGCATCGTGGTCGAGGTCGGCGAGGGCGTGACCAGCGTGAAGCCCGGCGACCACGTCATCCCGCTGTACACCGCCGAGTGCGGCGAGTGCCTGTTCTGCAAGAGCGGCAAGACCAACCTGTGCGTGGCGGTGCGCGCCACCCAGGGCCAGGGCGTGATGCCCGACGGCACGTCGCGTTTCAGCTACCAGGGCCAGCCGATCTACCACTACATGGGCTGCTCGACCTTCAGCGAGTACACCGTGGTCGCCGAGGTCTCGCTGGCCAAGGTCAACCCCGAGGCCAACCCCGAGCACGTGTGCCTGCTGGGCTGCGGGGTGACCACCGGCATCGGCGCGGTGCACAACACCGCCAAGGTCCAGCCGGGCGACTCGGTGGCCGTGTTCGGCCTGGGCGGCATCGGCCTGGCGGTGATCCAGGGCGCGCGGCAGGCCAAGGCGGGGCGCATCATCGCCATCGACACCAACCCGTCGAAGTTCGAGCTGGCCCGCGAGTTCGGCGCCACCGACTGCGTCAACCCGAAGGATCACGACAAGCCGATCCAGCAGGTGATCGTGGAGATGACCGGCTGGGGCGTGGACCATTCGTTCGAGTGCATCGGCAACGTGGACGTGATGCGCGCCGCGCTCGAATGCGCGCACCGCGGCTGGGGACAGTCGGTCATCATCGGCGTGGCCGGCGCCGGCCAGGAAATCCGCACCCGCCCGTTCCAGCTGGTGACCGGCCGCAAGTGGATGGGCACCGCGTTCGGCGGCGTCAAGGGCCGCAGCCAGTTGCCGGGCATGGTCGAGGACGCGATGCGCGGCGAGATCGAACTCGCCCCGTTCGTCACCCACACCATGCCGCTGGACGACATCAACACCGCCTTCGAGCTGATGCACGAGGGCAAGTCGATCCGCTCGGTGGTGCATTACTGAGGGGCCGGGGGCCAGGGGCCAGAGGCCAGAGGCCAGAGGCCAGAGGCCAGGGGCCAGGGAAAAGCCTGGCATCCGCCGGCTCCCGATCTGCACCGCTCCTCCCCTGACCCCTGACCCCTGACCCCTGACCCCTGACCCCCGGACCCCGACATGCAACGCACAGAACACCACGCCTGCTTCGGCGGCTGGCAGGACGTCTACGAACACGCCTCCGACACGCTCGGCTGCACCATGCGATTCGCGGTCTACCTGCCGCCGCAGGCCGGGCGCGAACCGCTGCCGGTGCTGTACTGGCTCAGCGGGCTGACCTGCACCGAGCAGAACTTCATCACCAAGGCCGGCGCGCAGCGCTACGCGGCCGAGCACGGCGTGGTCCTGGTCGCGCCCGACACCAGCCCGCGCGGCGAGGGCGTGCCCGATGCGGACGGCTACGATCTCGGCCAGGGCGCGGGTTTCTACGTCGATGCGACCCAGGCCCCCTGGGCCTCGCACTACCGCATGTACGACTACGTCGTGCGCGAGCTGCCGGCGCTGGTGGAGGCCAATTTCCCGGTGTCGCAGGCGCGCGCGATCAGCGGGCACTCGATGGGCGGGCACGGCGCGCTGACGGTCGCCCTGCGCAACCCCGGCCGCTACCGCAGCGTGTCGGCGTTCGCGCCGATCGTCGCGCCGTCGCAGGTGCCGTGGGGCGAGAAGGCGTTCGGCGCCTACCTCGGCGACGACCGCGCGGCGTGGGCGGCCTACGACGCCACCGCGTTGCTGGCCTCGGCGCAGGAGCGGCTGCCGCTGCTGATCGACCAGGGCGGCGACGACGAATTCCTCGACACCCAGCTCAGGCCGCACCTGCTGCAGGCCGCCGCCGAGGCCGCCGGACATCCGCTGAGCCTGCGTCTCCGGCCCGGCTACGACCACAGCTACTACTTCATCGCCAGCTTCATCGGCGAGCACATCGCCCACCACGCACGCGCGCTGCGCGCCTGAGCGTCCCGTGCCCGCGGCGCGGTCGTGCCGCGGCGCGCGTCATCGCGCGGGGGACGGAGCCCGCAGCAGGAAGTCGGTATAGGCGAAGCGGCCGTCGCGCAGCACCGTTTCGCCGGGCGCGAGGTCCAGCGCGTGCGCGAACATCGGCCCGGCCTGCACGCAGGTGTGGAACTCGCCGCGCTCCCCGCAGGGATCGACGCCGGCGGGCAGCGCGTCGAGCAGCGCGGCATCGAACGCGCGGCCGGCGTGGCTGGCGTCGAGCTGCCGCGTGTCCACGCAGCACAGCCGCGCGCGCAGGCCGCCGGCGATCATCTCGCGCGCGAGCGTGGCGGTGTCGGCGCCGAACAGCGGGAAGTGCGGCGTCCAGCCCAGCCGTGCGCACAGAGCCTCGCGCCAGGCGCGGATGTCGGCCAGGAACAGGTCGCCGAAGGCGATGTCGCGCAGGCCCGGCCAGCGCGACCGCGCGCGCGCCAGCAGTTCGGCGAAGGCGCGTTCGTAGGTGGCGTTGTCGGCCGCGACGGGGATGCGCGACTCGACCACCGGCAGGCCGGCGGCCTCGGCCTGCGCGTGCAGCACCGCCACGCGGATGCCCTGCATGGAGATCCGCTCGTGGCCGTCGGTGATCGTGCTCGCCAGCGCCACCGGCGCCAGCGCGCGGTCGCGGCGCAGCACGTGCAGGGCCCAGGCCGCGTCCTTGCCGCCGCTCCACGCGAGCAGGACCGGCCGCCGCGCGGGCATGTCAGCTGCGCACGTTGCGCAGCTCCCAGGCGCTGCCGGCCAGCAGGCGCAGGCGGTGGCGCAGGATCTCGCCGGGCAGGACGGTGGTGGCGGTGAGGTCGAAGCCCAGATCCTCCTGCGCGCCCTCCACGCGGGCCGCGGGATCGACGGCGCCCAGCGCGGGATCGACCTCGTCCGGCTCGTCCTGGCTCGCGCGCCAGCGCTCGAACAGCCCGCTGCCGGCCAGCGCGGCCTGCAGTTCCTCGGCCATGCCGGCCGCGCTCTGCGAGCGGAATGCGAACGCCCCGGCGGCGCGGGCGCGCTCGGGGTGGGGGATGCGGATGTCGTAGGTGGCCATGCGTTCGATCGGACGGAAAGGATCGGTGCAGCCTACCAGCGCCGCGCGTGACCGGCTCGTCGGCGCGCGCTAAGCGAACGCGTGCGGCGGCGCGGCGAAGCCGACGGTCAGCGCGCCGGCGCCGACGTTGACCATGCCGCTGAGCCCCATCACCGCCTCGAACACCTCGATGTTGTGCGCGCGGCAGACGTCCATCAGGCGGGCGTGCCCGGGCAGCGCGCGCAGCGCCTCCAGCGGCCCGCCGTAGCTCAGGCACAGGGTGGGCGTGAGCAGGCCGGCCTCCACCCGCGCCTCGACGAAGCCGAACAGCGTGCGCGCGGCCTGCTCGAAGCCGCGCACGCGGGCCACCGGGCCGGTCTCGCCCTGGTGGCAGTGCAGGATCGGCTTGATGTCGAGCGCGCCGCCCAGCGCCGCGGCCAGCAGGCTCACGCTGCGGTCGCCGCGGTGGCGGGTGCGCGCGCGCAGGTAGGCCAGGTCGCGCGGCACCATGTAGGTGTAGCTGCGCGCGGCGAGGAAATCGAGCCGCGTGCGGATGTCGGGCGCGCCGGCGCCGGCCTCGCGCAGCCGCACCGCCTCCACCGGCAGCAGGCCCTGGCCGGCGAACACCTGCTGGGAATCCACCACGCGCAGCGCGAACGGGGTGGCGTGCCCGGCGGCGCTGCGCGGCTGCTTGTACTCGTTGAGGATCGCGAAGCTGGCCTGGGTGGCGTGCTCGTGGATGCGGCTGCGGTTGCGGGTGACCGTCAGGCAGAACACGTAGTCGTAGTCGATCACCAGGCGCTCCAGGAACAGCGCCTTGATCCGCTCGGCCGGGAACGCCGAGGTCTCCGCGGTGTGGCCGCGCTCGGCCAGGTGCGCCTGCGCGAACTCCAGCGTGGCGCGTTCGTCGCGCAGGTCCACCAGCTCCGCGTCGCCGATGCGCACGGTGACCGGCAGCAGGACGACGCCGGCGGCGTGCAGCCAGTCGGAGGGAAGATCGCAGGCCGAGTCGACGACGATTCCGATGCGCATCCGGGTTGCCTGGGGCGGTGCGGGCGGCGGCCTGTCGGTCGCCGTGGGCCCGCGATGTCGGGTGGGCGCCACTCTACGCCAAACGCCGCGGTGGGTCAGCCGCGGCGCACGCCTTCGGGCAGCGTCGCCACGCGGCGCATCTCCGCGTCCTCCAGCAGGTGCGGATCGTCGAGCACGGCCATGGCGAAGTCGTGGGCGTCGTCGCCCCAGATCAGCGCATCGCCCACCGCCAGCGTCGGCACGCCGAACACGCCGGCGGCGATCGCGCCGGCGGTATTGTCGTGCAGGCGCTGCTTGACCGCGGGGTCGGCGAGCGCCGCGGGCGGCACGCCGAGCCGCGCGAGCAACGGCGCCAGCGCCTCGACGCTGTCGGCGGCCTCGCCGTGCGCCCAGATCCGCTCGAACACCGCATCGATCGCGTCCGGCGCGCAGCCGGCGGCGATCGCCAGCCGCAGCGCAGGCAGCGGGTTGAACGGGTGCGCCGGCGGGAAGCGCAGCGGCACGCCGTCGCGGCGCGCGCGCCAGACCAGGTGCCGGTAGGCGAACGCGCGCTTGGCGGGGATCTCGGCCGGGCCCTTGTTGCCGAGGCGGTCGAGCACCGCCGCGAGCAGGATCGGCACCGGCTCGATGGCGCGCGCCTGCAGCACCTCGCGCAGCTTGCGCCATTGCAGATAGGAATACGGCGAGATGAAATCGAAGTACCAGCGTGCGGCCATGGCGTGCCTCCCAGAAATCGGCGCAGGCCATTGTGCCGGGTGCGGCGGCGGCGCGTAGACTGGCGCCGCCCGTTTCCCGGAGATCGCCGCATGGCGGACAACGAATTGCGCCTGGCGCTGCTGATCGATGCCGACAACGCGCCGGCCTCGAAGATCGAACCCATCCTCACCGAGCTGGCGCGCCACGGCGTGGCCAACGTGCGCCGCGCCTACGGCAACTGGAAGAACCCGCACCTGAAGGGCTGGGAGGCGGCGCTGCACCAGTACGCCATCCGCCCGATCCAGCAGTTCGCCTATACCAGCGGCAAGAACGCCTCCGACATGGCGATGGTGATCGACGCCATGGACCTCTTGTACGCGCGCACGCTCGACGGCTTCGCGATCGTCTCCAGCGACGCCGACTTCACCCCGCTGGTGATGCGCCTGCGCAACGAGAACATGCGCGTGTTCGGCTTCGGCGAGGAGAAGACCCCGCTGCCGTTCGTCAAGGCGTGCTCGACCTTCCTGTACCTGGAGAAGCTCGGCGCGCTTGACGATGCCGCCGCCGCGGCCAAGCCGAAGACCGCCGCGCAGCTGCGCGAGGACACCGCGCTGGTGCACCTGCTGCGCAACGCCGTCGGCGCCACCGCCGACGAATCCGGCTGGGCGCACCTGGGCGCGGTGGGCAGCCACATCGGCAACCAGGGTTCGTTCGATGCGCGCAACTACGGCTACCGCAAGCTGAGCGACCTGATCGAGGCCACCGGGCTGTTCGAGGTGCGCCGCACCGGCCAGGCGGTGGAACTGCGGCCGCTGCCGGAGACGCCTGCGCGCTCGCGCGCGCGGCGGAGGAAGGCGCCGGCCGCCGGTTAGCCGGCGGCCGCGGCTCAGTACAGATCGACCGGGTCGATATCCAGCGACCAGCGCACGCGCCGCGCCTCGCGCGAGGCGCGCAGCGCCGGCAGCGCGCGTTCCAGCAGCGCGTGCAGCGGGCCGCGCTGCGCGCTCGACAGCAGCAGTTGCGCGCGGTGGAAGCCGGCGCGGCGCGGCATCGGCGCCGGCAGCGGGCCGTGGCGTTGCACCCGGCCCCCGGGATCGGCCTCGCCCAGCAGCGCCGAAGCCTCGCGCAGGAAGGCGGCCGGCAGTTCCGCCTGCGCGGCTTCCGCGCGCAGCAGCGCCAGGTGCGCGAACGGCGGGAAGCCGGCGGCCTCGCGCTGCAGCAGTTCGGCCTCGGCGAAGGCGTGGTAGCCGCCCTGCAACAGCGTTTCCAGCAGCGGATGGCCGGGGTGGTGGGTCTGCAGCAGCACCTGGCCCGCGCGCGCGCCGCGGCCGGCGCGGCCGGCGACCTGGATCAGCAATTGCGCCAGCTTCTCGGGCGCGCGGAAATCGGCCGAGAACAGGCCCTCGTCGATGCCGACCACCGCCACCAGCGACAGCCCGGCGAGGTCGTGGCCCTTGGCCAGCATCTGCGTGCCCACCAGGATGCCCGGCGCCTCGCCCAGGGTGCGCAGCGCCCGCTCCACGCCGTCGCGCCGGCGCGTGCTGCCGCGGTCGATGCGCACCACCGGCACCGCGGGGAAGGCCCGCGCGAGGTGTTCCTCCAACCGTTCCGTGCCCACGCCCTGCGGCTGCAGCGCGAGGCTGCCGCAGTCCGGGCAGGCCGGCGGCGCCGGCTGGCGGTGGCCGCAGTGATGGCACTGCAGGCGGCGGCCGCCGGCGTGCACGGTCATCGGCGCGTCGCAGCGCGTGCACTGCGCGCTCCAGCCGCAGTCGTGGCACAGCAGCACCGGCGCGTAGCCGCGGCGGTTGCGGAACACCAGCGCCTGCCCGCCGGCGTCCAGCGCGGCGCCGATGCCGGCCAGCAGCTCGGCCGACAGCCCCGCCTCCAGCGGGCGCTTGCGCACGTCGAGCACGTGCACCGCCGGCGGGCGCGCATCGCCGGCGCGCTGCGGCAGGCGCAGCGTCGCGTAGCGGCCGGCGCGGGCGTTGTGCAAGGTCTCCAGCGACGGCGTCGCGCTGCCCAGCACCGCCGGCACGCCGAGCGCGCGTGCGCGCACCAGGGCGAAGTCGCGCGCGTGGTAGCGGATGCCGTCCTGCTGCTTGTAGCTGCCGTCGTGCTCCTCGTCGACCACGATCAGGCCGGCGCGCGGCAGCGGCACGAACACCGCCGAACGCGTGCCCACGATCACCCGCGCCTCGCCGCGCCAGGCGGCCGCCCAGACCCGGGCACGCTCGGCGTCGTTGAGGCCGGAGTGCAGCGCGTGCACCGGCACGCCCAGGCGCTCGCGGAAGCGCGCCAGCGTCTGCGGGGTCAGGCCGATCTCCGGCACCAGCGCCAGCGCCTGCCGGCCTTCCGCCAGCACGCCGGCGATGGCCTGCAGGTAGACCTCGGTCTTGCCGCTGCCGGTCACCCCGTCGAGCAGGAAGGGCTGGAAGCCTTCCGCCGCGGCGACGGCGTCGATCGCCGCGCGCTGGGCCGGGTTGGGCGGCGGCCCCGGGCGCGGCGCGGGGGCGAGCTGCGAGGCGGGCACCGCGATGCGCTCGGCCAGTCCGCGCGCCGCCAGCGCGCGCGCGGCCGCGCGCCAGCCGGGCAGACGGCCGTCGAGCCCGTCCTCGTCGAGCGTGCCCGCGGCCAGCAGCTCGGCCAGCGCGCGCGGGCGGCCGGCGCGCAGTGCGGGCAGGGCGGTCGCGCCGGCCTCGGTCAGCCGCCAGGCCCAGGCGTGGGTCTCGGGGACCGGCTCGCCGCGCCGCAGCGCCGCCGGCAGGGCGGTGGCCAGGACCTCGCCCAGCGGCGCGTGCAGGTAACGCGCCAGCCAGCGCAGGGAGGCCAGCAGCTCGCCGTCCAGCAGCGGCGCGGGGTCGAGCCAGGCCAGGGCCTCGCGCAGCTCGACGTCGGCGTGCTCGGGCGGGCCGGCATCGGCCACCACCCCGACCAGTTCGCGGCTGCCGAACGGCACCCGCACCCGGCGGCCGATGTCGCCCGCGCCCGCCGGACGGCCCTCGGGCGGGCGGTAGTCGAACAGTCGCGGCAGCGGTACCGGCAGCGCGACGCGCAGCAGGGCCTGGGGTTCGGTCATCCGGACGGAGCGGCGGACGGGCAGCGCAGTGTACGGGGCGGCCCGCTCGAACGGCCCCCGCCCCGGCGGGCAGGCGATTCGACTTGCCGGTCCTTGCTGCCGTCGTTCGCACGAATCGCACGCAAACCGCCGTCACACAACGAGTTTCCCCCTTATCCACACGGTCTGTGGATAACCCTGTGCATCGCCGCCTCGGAAGGGGCCGTAAGCGGCCCCGGTACGGCGCCTTCATGGGGTTGGACAAAAATTCGCCAAATTGATTTTTTGCTTTTCGATCAGGCAGTTGCCCGTGAAACATGGCTGAACCGTGGCGAAGGCGGCGCTGCGCGGGGGCGCGGATGACAGGCTTGTGGCCGCTGTGCACAACCCCCCGCGGCGGACCGCGGCCGCAAGCGCGCGAATTCACCAATGTCAAGTGCGTCCACCGGTCCGGCGGTGGCTATGATGGCGCGGTGAAACCGCCCCGAGAGAGCATCCGAGACCGTGATTGATGCGCCCGAGGCCTCGCCCGCGCTGACCGCCTTCCTGCGCGGCGTCGAGCGCCGGGCCGCGCTGTTCGCCCAGCTCCAGGTCGGGGATCCGGACGCCGGCGATGCGGCGCTGACCACCGCCATGGTCGGCTTCCGCGATGCCGCCGCCCGCACCCCCTTCGGCGAATGGCCGCGCCGGTTCTGGTCCCTGCTGCTGGCGGCCCCGCAACTGCGCGAACCCCCGCGCGCACCGCACTGGCGGGGCGACTTCGCCTGGCTGGGCGAGATCGGCGCCGGCCCGCGCGCGGCGCTGCTGCTGCGGCTGGTCGCCTGCGTGTCGGAAGCCGACGCGGCGGGCGTGCTCGGCGTGTCGCGGGCGACCTACCGCCTCGCCCTGCGCCGGGCCTTGCCGCGGCTGCAGGACGGTGCGCCGGACGAGACCCGGTTCCGCGCGCTGGCCGACGCCGCCCAACTGGCCCTGCGCGACACCCCGCCCGAGCGGCTGGCGGAGCTGGCGCGGCTGCGCGAGGCCGCGCTGCGCGGCCGGGTCTACACGCCGCCCAGGCGGGCGCCGGAGCCGGCGGCGCCGGCGCGCCCGTCCGCCGGCGCCACGCCCCGGCCGCGCTGGCTGCGCCCGGCCCTGGCGGCCGTGGCCGCGGCCACCCTGCTGGCGCTGGCGGCCACCTTCGTCTTTCCCGGCAAGCTGGGCCCGGTGCCCGACCGCATCCGCCTCGACGGCCTGCCGGAAACCCAGCCCGCCGCCCGCTTCGACGAGGAGTTCGCCATCGTCGCCCACCCCGATTTCGCCTTGCTGGCCAGCGACGACGCCGAGGGCGCCGCGCGCGACCCGGCCTTCCTGGCCTGGCTGACGGCGCAGCTCGAACGCGGCGACGTGGCGGCCGACGTGGCCCGGCCGGAGCGGGCCGAGGACGCCGCCGACACCGACGAGCACGCCCTGGAGGCCGACAGTGAGCCCTAGGCGGTATCGACATTCAGCGCGCGAAAGAAACCCCTCTCTGGCGGGCGCGCTGTCTTTGCCTTCCCCCGCAAGCGGGGGCCATCTTGTTCTGCCCTTCCCCCGCAAGCGGGGAGCAACCTGTTTTTCCTTCCTCCGCAAGCGGGGGGCATGCTCTCTTTCCCTTCCCCCGCAAG
>NZ_JAAN01000006.1 GCF_000559025.1 Luteimonas huabeiensis HB2
GGGGCACGCCGCAGGCGTCCAAAGCGGCCCTCATCCGGCGCTGCGCGCCACCTTCTCCCGCTTGCGGGAGAAGGGACAAGATGGGCCCGCTTGCGGGAGAGGGGACGGCATGGTCCCGCTCGCGGGAGAAGGGACTGACTCGGCGCTGCAGGTCGAATCTCGATAGACCCTAGTGCGCCAGCCGCGCCAGCAGCCAGGTCCAGGCGGGCAGGGTGGCCAGCGACAGCAGGATGCCGTAGCCGACCAGCGCCGCGGCCAGCCGCGGGGCCAGGCCGTGCGAGATCGCCAGCGCGGCGGCGGTGACCATGCTGGGCATCGCCGATTCCAGCACGTTGACCTGCAGCATCGCCGGCGGCATCGCGAACAGCCACGACAGCGGCAGCGCCAGCGCCGGCATCGCGACCAGCTTCAGCGCCAGGCCGGCCGCCAGCGGGCCGATCTCCTCGGCCGGCATGCGCAGGCGGATCGACAGCCCCACCGCCAGCATCACCAGCGGCAGCATCGCATCGGCCAGTTTCTGCAGGACGTCGGCGATCCAGGCCGGCGGCTGCTCGGGCATCACCGTCAGCCCGGCGAGCAGGGCCCACAGCGGCGGGAAGCGCAGCACCCGGCGCGCGATCTCGGCCGGCCCCGGCGGCGCGTCGCCGCCGAAGCGCGCCAGCACGTAGAGGCCGAAGGTCGACAGCAGCACGAAGGTGCCGAACTGGTCGTAGACCACGGCGTAGGGCAGGGCCGCATCGCCCAGCAGCGCGCGCACCATCGGATAGCCGATGAAGCTGGTATTGCCCAGCACCACGCACAGCAGCAGCACCGCCACGCGGTCGCGGCGCCAGCGCCGCAGGCGCGCGAGCAGCAACACCAGCGCGATGCTGGCCGCGGCCAGCAGCCAGGGCGTGGCGGCCACGCCCAGCAGGGTGGGATCGAAGCGCAGGCGCGGCACGTAGATCAGCACCGCCGCCGGCAGGCAGATCAGCAGGACCACGCGATTGAGCGTCTCGGCGGCATCGTCGGGCAGCGCGCGCAGGCGCGCGAACAGCATGCCCAGCGCGAGCATAGCCAGGATCAGGGCGAACGCGGCGAAGGCCATCGGCGCCGTCGGTGTGTGGGGGGCTCCATGTTAGCCGCGGCGGCTCAGCGCGGCGCCGGCAGCGTGCGCACCAGCTCCGCGCGGGCGCCCAGCGCATCGGTGGCGCGCACGCAGATCCGGCGCGCGCCATGCAGGCGCGGCGCTTCGATCCGCGCCGCGCCGCCGCTGGCCAGGGGCGCCGCGCCCGTGCGCGCCTCGTACCACGCGGGGCGGAACACGCGGCCGTCGTAGTCCGGATCGATCGACCAGTCCTGCACCAGCGCCAGCGGATCGGCGCGCAGCGCGGCCAGCAGCGCGGCGCGGTCGTGCGGCGACAGGTCCAGGGCCGCGGGCGTCAGCGGGACGCAGGCGGCCAGCGCCACCTCGATGCGTTCGCTGGCGGCGTCCGCGCGCTGCCGCGCGGCACCGGCCAGGGTCAGGCGCCGCAGGCTGTCGAAGCGCGCCCGTGCGCGCGCCGCCGGCCCGGTGGCGGCCAGCTCCGGCGGGATCCGCAGCACCGTCGGCGCGCCGTCGCCGCGCGCGGCCAGCCAGTCCGGCAAGCCGGGCTCGAAGCGCCAGCCCAGCACCACCAGCCGCGTCCACGGCCCCGGCAGCCGCGCGCGCAGGGCGAGCGCGCGCTCGATCGCGGCCGGCCCCAGCGCCCGGCCCGGCGGCGCCACCCGCACCAGCGTGCGAAGGCCGTCCTCGACCACGGTGCCGGTGCCGGCCGGCGCGCCGGGCAGCGGGCGGGCGCCGTAGGCGGCCAGCACGCGCGCGGCCCAGGCGCCGTCGGCGCGCGGCGCATCCACGGCCTGCAGCAGGAACGGGGCGGCCCCCTGGGCGATCAGCCGCCGCCGCGCGACGGCGCAGGCCGCGCCGCCCAGGTCCACCGCGATCCAGCGCCGGCCCAGGCGCTCGGCGACCGCGGCGGCGGTGCCGGAGCCGGCATTGAAGTCGGCGACCAGCCCGCCCGGCGGGCAGGCGTGCTCGACGATCCGCGCCAGCAGCCGCTCCGGCTTCTGGGTGCCGTAGCCGGTCAGTTCCGAGCGGCCGGCGTGCGCGGGCCGCCAGGCGCGCGGGTCGGCGTAGACCGGGCGGATGTCGCTCCAGACGGTGGCGGCGGGCAGGCCGGGGCTCTCGTCCAGGTACTGCCGCGTCCAGATCGGCCGGCCCTCGGCGTCGCGCCCGCGCTGGCGGCGCTGGTAGCGGCGGCCGTCGGCGTCGACGTGGCAGAACCAGGCCTCGACGTAGCGCGGGTCGTAGGGCAGGCGGATGCGCCGGGCGTAGCGGCGCTCGCGGCAGCGCGCGTAGTGGACGATGACGTCGTGCGCGCGCACCAGCCTGGCGCCGGATGCGCGCCCGCCCGAGGGCGCGCCGTAGGCCCAGACGATCTCCTGCACGAAGTGCTCGCGGCCGAACACCGCGTCCAGCAGCGCGCGCACGTAATGGCCGGCCTGCATGCCCAGGTGGACGTACAGCGATCCGGTGGGCGCCAGCAGCTCGCGCATCAGCACCAGCCGCGGCGCCAGCATGCGCAGGTAGCCGGCGGTGCCGCCGGGCCAGGTATCGGCGTAGGCGAAGGCGGCGACGCCGGCCGCCGCCGTGCCCGGCAGCGGCACCCGGCTGCGGTAGTCGGTGCCGGTGTCGAAGGGCGGGTCGATGTAGATCAGGTCGATGCGCCCGCGCAGGCCCGGGCCCTGCCCGTCGCCGGCCAGCAGCGCCGCCATCGCCTGCAGGTTGTCGCCGTGGATCAGCCGGTTGCGCCATCCGTCCGCCGCGTCGTCGCCGGGCGTCTGGTCCGTGCGCAACCGCGGCCCCCGCCCGCGCGCCGCGCAAGCCAGCGCGCGCTCGGCCTGCCGGCGGCCGTCGCGGACGATGGCGGGAAGCGCATCGAGCAGGGAACTGGCCATCCAGACACGATCAATCAATAATTGATCGGATCATAAATCAATCGTTGGTTCCTTCAGGGCTGGAGCGCTCTACCGTCCATCGGGATGATGAGCGAGCAGGCCGAATTCGGTGCCAGATTGCGTCAAGCCCTGAAGGCCGCCGGCCTCGGCGAGGGCGCGCGCGAACTGGCCGATCTGGTCTCCGCCCACGGCGGCGATGCGGTCACCCCGCAGGCGGCGCACAACTGGATCCGCGGCAAGACCACGCCGCGCCGGCGCAACCTGCGCGCGCTGGCGAAGGCCCTGCGGGTCGCCCCGGAGGACTTCTATGCCGACGAGCCGCCCGGCAAGGGGCGGTTGAACGAGACCGGCGAATCCTTCGCGATCGGCGTGCAGGACCGCCACGCCATCGACGCGTTCCTCTCGCTGCCGCCCGAGCAGCGCAAGCCGGTCCGCGAGCTGATCCACTTCCTGGCCAAGGCCGCGGCCAAGTAGGCGGGCCCGCCTGGCGCGGGCCCGCGATGTCCGTCAGTCGCCCAGCGTGAGCAGCGAGGCGTTGCCGCCGGCGGCGGTGGTGTTGACGGTGATGGTCTTCTCGGTGGCGAAGCGCGGCAGGTAATGCGGGCCGCCGGCCTTGGGGCCGGTGCCGGACAGGCCCTGGCCGCCGAAGGGCTGCACGCCGACCACCGCGCCGATCTGGTTGCGGTTGACGTAGATGTTGCCCACCCGCGCGCGGGCGGCGATGCGCTCGACGGTCTCGTCGATGCGCGAGTGGATGCCCAGGGTCAGGCCGTAGCCGGTGGCGTTGATGGCGTCGATCACCGCGTCGAGGTCGTCGGCCTTCCAGCGGATCACGTGCAGGGCGGGGCCGAACTTCTCGTCGTCGAGCTGCGACAGCGCGCGCAGTTCCCAGGCGTGCGGCAGGAAGAAGGTGCCGTGCTCGATGGCCTCGGTGGCCGGGGCGCGCGCGATCAGCTTCGCCTCGGCGTTCATGCGCTCGGCGTGGGCCTGGAGCATGCGCGCGGCATCCTCGTCGATCACCGGGCCGACGTCGGTGGACAGCTGGCCGGGATCGCCCACGCGCAGCTTGGCCATGGCGCCGGCCAGCATCTCGATCGTCTTGTCGGCGATGTCCTCCTGCACGAACAGGATGCGCGCGGCCGAGCAGCGCTGGCCGGCGGAGGCGAAGGCGGAGGACAGCACGTCCTTGACCAGCTGCTCGGGCAGGCAGGAGGAATCGGCGATCAGCGCGTTCTGGCCGCCGGTCTCGGCGATCAGCACCGCGATCGCGGCCTCGCGCGCGGCCAGCGCGCGGTTGATCGCGCGCGCGGTGGCGGTGGAGCCGGTGAAGGCGACGCCGGCCACGCGCGCATCGCGGGTCAGCGCCGCGCCGACGGTGGCGCCGTCGCCGGGCAGGAACTGCAGCACGTCGGCCGGCACCCCGGCCTCGTGCAGCAGCTTCGTCGCCTCGTGGCCGGTCAGGGTGGTCTGCTCGGCGGGCTTGGCGATCACGCTGTTGCCGGCGGCCAGCGCCGCGGCGACCTGGCCGACGAAGATCGCCAGCGGGAAGTTCCACGGGCTGATGCACACGAACACGCCGCGGCCCTGGTGCTGCAGCGTGTTGGTTTCGCCGGTGGGGCCGGGCAGCGGCTCGGGCGCGAACAGCTTGCGCGCCTGACCGGCGTAGTAGCGCAGGAAGTCCACCGCCTCGCGCACCTCGGCCACGCCGTCGGGGATGGTCTTGCCGGCCTCGCGGGTGCACAGGGCGATGAACCGCGGCATGCGCGATTCGAGCAGGTCGGCGGCGTGCTCCAGGATCGCCGCGCGCGAGGCCGCCGGGGTCGCGTCCCAGCCCGGCTGCGCGGCCACCGCGTTGGCCAGCGCGCGCTCCACCGTGGCCGCGTCGGCCGGCTGCCAGCGGCCCACGGTGCGGCGGCGGTCGGCGGGATCGGTCGCGGTCACCGCGGCGCCGGCGGGCTGCGCCCCGGGCACCAGCGGGCCGGCGGTCCACTCGGCGACCTCGGCGTTGACCCGCTCGGCGAGCTGGCGCAGCTGGTCGTCGTTGGCGAGGTTGACGCCCATGGAGTTGCTCCTGTCGTGGCCCTGGCTGCGGTAGAGATCGACCGGCAGGGGAATGCGGGGGTGGGGGATGCTGTCGAAGGCGGCGACGGTGTCCACCGGGTCCTGGGTCAGGGCCTCGACGGGCACGCTCTCGTCGCTGATGCGGTTGACGAAGCTGGAGTTGGCGCCGTTCTCCAGCAGGCGCCGGACCAGGTAGGGCAGCAGGTCCTCGTGGCTGCCCACCGGCGCGTAGACCCGGCAGGGCACGCCGAGCCGGTCGGCCGGGATCACCTCGGCATACAGGTCGTCGCCCATCCCGTGCAGCTTCTGGAATTCGTAGGGCGTGGCGCGCGCGCGCGCCAGCGCCGGCAGGTACAGCCCGGCCATGCGATGCACCGCGGCGATGGTGTGGGCGTTGTGGGTGGCGAACATCGGGTAGACGATGTCGGCCGCTTCCAGCAGCCGCCGCGCGTTGGCCAGGTAGCTGACGTCGGTGTTCGGCTTGCGGGTGAACACCGGATAGTCCGGGTGGCCGTCGACCTGGGCGCGCTTGATCTCGCTGTCCCAGTAGGCGCCCTTGACCAGGCGCACCGGGATGCGGCGGCCGCCGCTGCGGGCCAGGTCGACGATCCAGTCGAGCACGAACGGCGCGCGCTTCTGGTAGGCCTGCACCACGATGCCGAAGCCTTCCCAGCCGGCCAGCGACGGATCGCGCCAGGCCTGGGCGATCACGTCCAGCGACAGTTCCAGGCGGTCGGCCTCCTCGGCGTCGATGGTCAGGCCGATGCCGTGGCCCTTGGCCTGCTGCGCCAGCGACAGCAGCACCGGGCCCAGCTCGGCCAGCACCGCGGCGCGGTTGGCGTGCTCGTAGCGCGGGTGCAGCGCGGAGAGCTTCACCGAGATCGAGGGCGCGGCGAACACCGCGTCCGCGCCCTCGGCGCGCGGCCGGCCGGGGTGGCGGCCGATGGCGTCGATGGCGCGGCGATAGGCCTCCAGGTAGCGGCCGGCGTCGGCGTCGGTCAGCGCGGCCTCGCCCAGCATGTCGAAGGAGTAGCGGTACTGCGCGTTGGCGCCCTTGCGGCTGCGCGCGAGCGCTTCGTCGATGGTGCGGCCCATCACGAACTGGTGGCCCATGATGCGCATCGCCTGGCGCGTGGCCAGGCGGATCACCGGTTCGCCGACGCGGCCGATCAGGCGCTTGAAGGCGCCGTGGGCGTCGCGCTTGGTCTCGTCGGCCAGGTCCACCAGGCGCCCGGTCAGCATCAGGCCCCAGGTGGAGGCGTTGACCAGCAGCGAATCGGACTGGCCGAGGTGGCGCTTCCAGTCGGCCTCGCCCAGCTTGTCGCGGATCAGGCGGTCGGCGGTGCCCTCGTCGGGGATGCGCAGCAGCGCCTCGGCCACGCACATCAGCAGCACGCCTTCCTCGCTGCCGAGGTCGTACTGCTGCATGAAGGCCTCGATCGCGCCCTGGTCGGCGGCGCGCGCGCGCACCCGCCGCACCAGGTCGGCGGCGGTGGCCTGCACCGCGGCGCGGTCGGCGGCCGGCAGGCGGGCGCGCTCGAGCAGGCTGCGGACGTGGGCGGCCTCGTCGCGGACCCAGGCGGCGGTGATGGCCGCGCGCGGGGCCGGAGGCGGCGGGGGGAGCTCGGACAACAGGGGGCTGGACACGCGGGAACCGCCGGGAAGCGTCTAAAACCGGCGATTCTAGGCCCTGCCGACGCGGCCGGATAGGCAGGGTCGCGCCCGCCGCGTCCGCCCCGGCGCGATGCCTCGCGGCCGGTGGCCGCCGGCCGCCGCAGCGGGCCCGCGCCGCGCGGCGCCGGGGCTCGGCTTGCCCGTGATCGCCCGCCGCAGCTACCATCGCCAGGATTCTCCGCAGCACGCCGCCGCTCCTGCGCATGTTCCCGCCCCGGGCCGGGACGGAGGGTGGTCGCGCTTCCGCCAGCCACACGCCATCAGGCATTCGGGGTCCCAACGTGAAGCAAGCCGGTCGTTCCAACCCTCGGGCCATGCGCGTCGCCGCCGCCGCGCTCGCGCTGGCCGCGCCGCTGGGGGCGCTCGCGCAGTCCGCCGATCCGCAGCGCTGGCAGCTCAACATGGGCCGCGGGGTCACGGCTTCCTCGCAGCACGCCTACGATGCGCACATGTTCGCGCTGTGGGTGTGCGTGGCGATCGGCGTCATCGTGTTCGGCGCCATGGCCTACGCCATGTTCGCCTTCCGCAAGTCCAAGGGCGCGGTGGCCGCCCAGTTCAGCCACAACACCACCGCCGAGATCATCTGGACGGTGATCCCGATCATCCTGCTGGTGATCATGGCGGTGCCGGCGACGCAGAAGCTGATCGCGATGTACGACACCCGCGACTCCGAGATGACCGTCAAGGTCACCGGCTACCAGTGGATGTGGACCTACGAATACGTGGGCGAGGACGTGGCGATCACCAGCCGCCTGGACCGCGAGAGCGACCGCCTGCGGCAGAACCGCTCGGCCACCCGCGCCGAACTGGAAGCGCACGGCAACTACCTGCTCGACGTCGACAACGAACTCGTGCTGCCCACCGACACCAAGGTGCGCTTCGTGATCACCGCCGACGACGTCATCCACTCCTGGTGGGTGCCGGCGCTGGGCTGGAAGCAGGACGCGATCCCCGGCATCGTCAACGAGGCCTGGACCGAGATCAAGGAACCCGGCGTCTACCGCGGCCAGTGCGCCGAACTGTGCGGCAAGGACCACGCCTTCATGCCGATCGTGGTGCGCGCGCTGCCGCGCGCGGAGTACGACGCCTGGCTGGCCGCGGAGAAGGCCCGCAACGCGCCGGCGCCGGCGCCCGCCGAGGCGCCCGCCACGCCCGCGCCGCCGGCCGCGACCGAGGCCGACGCCACCGCGCGCGCCGGCGATGCGAAGACCGCCGCGCCCGTCGCCGGCTGACCCCCTACAGCTTCCAGGCCACGCCATGTCCACGCATACCGCTACCGCCGACCACACCACCGACGAGCACGGCCACCACAAGCAGGGCTTCGTCGAGCGCTGGTTCTTCTCGACCAACCACAAGGACATCGGCACGCTCTACCTGCTGTTCTCGTTCCTGATGTTCATCGTCGGCGCGGCGATGAGCGTGGTCATCCGCACCGAGCTGGCGGTGCCGGGCCTGCAGCACGTCAGCCCCGAGTTCTTCAACCAGATGACCACCATGCACGCGCTGGTGATGATCTTCGGCGGGGTGATGCCGGCCTTCGTCGGCCTGGCCAACTGGATGATCCCGCTGCAGATCGGCGCGCCGGACATGGCGCTGCCGCGGATGAACAACTGGTCGTTCTGGATCCTGCCGTTCGCCTTCGCGATGCTGCTGATGACCCTGTTCATGCCCGGCGGCGGCCCCGCCAGCGGCTGGACGCTGTACCCGCCGCTGAGCCTGCAGGGCGGCAACAGCATGGCCTTCACCATCTTCGCCATCCACATGATGGGCATCAGCTCGATCATGGGCGCGATCAACGTGATCGCCACCGTGCTCAACATGCGCGCGCCCGGCATGGACCTGCTGAAGATGCCGATCTTCTGCTGGGCGTGGCTGATCACCGCGTTCCTGCTGATCGCGGTGATGCCGGTGCTGGCCGGCGCGGTCACCATGCTGCTGACCGACAAGTTCTTCGGCACCAGCTTCTTCTACGCCGCCGGCGGCGGCGACCCGGTGATGTACCAGCACATCTTCTGGTTCTTCGGCCATCCCGAGGTCTACATCATGATCCTGCCCGCCTTCGGCGTGGTCAGCGAGATCATCCCGACCTTCAGCCGCAAGCCGCTGTTCGGCTACCAGGCGATGGTGTACGCCACCGCCGCGATCGCCTTCCTGAGCTTCATCGTCTGGGCCCACCACATGTTCACCGTGGGCATGCCGCTGGGCGGCGAGATCTACTTCATGTTCGCCACCATGCTGATCGCGATCCCGACCGGCGTGAAGGTGTTCAACTGGGTCTCGACGATGTGGAAGGGCTCGATCACCTTCGAGGCGCCGATGCTGTGGTCGATCGCCTTCGTGATCCTGTTCACCATCGGCGGCTTCTCCGGCCTGATGCTGGCCATCGTGCCGGCCGACTTCCAGTACCACGACACCTACTTCGTGGTCGCCCACTTCCACTACGTGCTGGTGACCGGCGCGCTGTTCGGCATCATCGCCGCGGTCTACTACTGGTGGCCGAAGTGGAGCGGCCGGATGTACAGCGAGTTCTGGGCCAAGGTGCACTTCTGGTGGACCGTGGTGTTCGTGAACCTGCTGTTCTTCCCGCAGCACTTCCTCGGCCTGGCCGGCATGCCGCGCCGCATCCCCGACTACAACGTGGTCTTCGCCGACTGGAACCTGGTCAGCTCGATCGGCGCCTTCGGCATGTTCCTGACCCCGTTCATGATGTTCGGCATTCTGTTCGCCTCGCTCAAGCGCGGCGCGCCGGCGCCGGCGCGCCCGTGGGAGGCCGCGCGCGGCCTGGAGTGGACGGTGCCCTCGCCGGCCCCGCACCACACCTTCGCCACGCCGCCGCAGATCCGCCCGGGCGACCTCGCCCACGGCGACTACGAGCACCTCGACTACGACGACACCTCCTCGCATGTCGATACCGCCGGCCACAGCAATGCCCGCAAGGCGTGACCCCGCCGCGGACGCGGCCCACGTCGAGGCCGGGCGCCGTCGCGCGCGCCGCACCGCGCTGGTCGTGGGCGCGATCGCGCTGGCGATCTACGTCGCCTTCATCCTCTCCGGGGTGAGCGGACGGTGAGCGCGCGGCGGTCCGACGTCGTGAAGCTGGTGGCCGTGGCGGTCGCCGCGTTCGCGTTCACCTTCTCGCTGGTGCCGCTGTACCGCATCGCCTGCGAGAAGGTGTTCGGCATCCGCCTGGACAACACCGCCGCCGCCGAGCCCGCCGGCGCCGCCGCGGCCGAGCCGGTCGCCGAGCGCTGGGTGACGGTGGAGTTCGACGCCAGCGTCAACTCGCGCCTGCCGTGGTCGTTCCGCCCCAACGAGACGTCCAAGCGCGTGCGCGTGGGCGAGATCTACGAGACCACGTACTACGCCCACAACGACAGCGCCGCGGCGATCGTCGGCAGCGCCACGCCCTCGGTGGCGCCGGCGCGCGCGTCGGGCTACTTCCAGAAGACCGAGTGCTTCTGCTTCACCCTGCAGACGCTCGCCGCCGGCGAGACCCGCGACATGCCGGTGCGCTTCATCATCGACCCCGCGTTGCCGGCCGACGTCAACACGGTCACGCTCTCCTACACGTTCTACAAGAACGATCCGGCCACCGAGCGGCTGTCGCAGGCGCCCGCGGCCGGATCGGCCGGCGCCGCGCGCGCCGCGCGCTGACCTCCGCTCCCCTGATCGCACCTCCGACGGACACGACCATGGCCCAAGCTCCCGCAACCCACACGCAAGACGGCGGCGTCTACTTCGTGCCGCACGACAGCAAGTGGCCGCTGTTCGCCTCGGTGTTCCTGTTCCTCACCATGCTCGGCCTGGCCGGCTGGTTCAACGAGTCGTCCTGGGGCCGGCCCACGTTCTTCGTCGGCATCGCCGGCCTGTGCGCGATCCTGTTCAAGTGGTTCGCCGACGTGGTGCTGGAATCGGTATCGGGCTACTACAACAAGCAGGTCGATACCTCGTTCCGGATGGGGATGGTGTGGTTCATCTTCTCCGAGATCATGTTCTTCGGCGCGTTCTTCGGCGCGCTGTTCTACGCGCGCACGCTGGCGCTGCCGTGGCTGGGCGGGGAAGGCTCGGGCGTGAGCACCAACGCCTTCCTGTGGGAAGGCTTCAGCGCCGCGTGGCCGAGCGCCGGCCCCGGCCAGGTCGGCGGCGACTTCCAGACCATCCCGGCCTGGGGCCTGCCGCTGCTCAACACGCTGATCCTGCTGACCTCGGGCGTGACCATCACCATCGCCCACCACGCGCTCAAGGCCGAGCGCCGCCGCCAGGTGCTGCTGTTCCTCGGCCTGACCATCCTGCTCGGCTGCGTGTTCCTGTTCTTCCAGGTCGAGGAATACATCCACGCCTACCGCGACCTCAACCTCACGATGGGCTCGGGCATCTACGGCTCGACGTTCTTCATGCTGACCGGCTTCCACGGCGCCCACGTCACCCTCGGCACGATCATGCTGATCGTGATCTGGTTCCGCTGCCTCAAGGGCCACTTCAGCAAGGAAAACCACTTCGCCTTCGAGGCCGTGGCCTGGTACTGGCACTTCGTGGACGTGGTCTGGCTGGTGCTGTTTTTGTTCGTGTACGTGGTCTGAGGCGGGGGCCAGAGGCCAGGGATCAGGGCTCAGGGCTCAGGGCTCAGGGCTCAGGGCCGCGCGTCTTGAAGTCCGGTCGCACTCGGGCTCTCATTCCCTGGCCCCTGGCCCCTGGCCCCTGGCCCCTGGCCCTCAGCCCCCGATCCCGTGCGGCTCGATCCACCCCATCCAGATCGCCAGCATCACCAGCAGGATCAGCGCGACGGACAGGCCGATGCGCTTGGTCAGCGCGTTCACGGTGCGCTTGGTCTCGCCCTTGTCGACCAGCATGTAGTACAGGCCCGCGCCGAGGTTCCACAGGATGAGTATCAGGAAGGCGACGATCAGCAGGGTCTTCAGCGAATCGTTCATGGCGGTCTCCGGCGCGGGCGGCGCATGAGGGCATTATCGCAGCAGGCCGGAGGCGCCGGGTGAGGCGGTGGCCGACCCGCGTCGTCGGCTGGACGGCGGCGTTGCTGGCGATCGCGCTGTTCTGCGGGCTGGGCGCGTGGCAGCTCGACCGCGGCCGGCAGAAGCAGGCCATGCTCGATGCCGCCGCGCACACGCTGTCCGCGCGCCGGGCGCTGCCGCTCGACGCGGCGGCCGACGCCGCTTCGAGCGGCACGCACGCCTGGGCCGAGGGCGCCGGCCGCTTCGCCGACCTGCCGGCGGTGCTGCTCGACAACCAGCAGCGCAACGGCCGCCCCGGCCTGCGCGCCTATCGCGTGTTCCTGCCGGAGCAGGGGCGCGCGCCGCTGCTGGTGGAGCTGGGCTGGCTGCCGGTGCCGCCCGATCGCACGATTCCGGCGATCGCGCCGGCGCCGGCGTGGACGCGCCTGCGCGGGCTGCTGTCGCCGCCGCCGTCGGCCGGCCTGGTCGCGCCGGCGGTGCAGCCGCAGGCCGACGGCAGCCTGCTGGTGCTGGCGCTCGATCCCGAGGCGCTGGCCCGCGCGCTGGGGCTGCAGGCGCTGGCGCCGCGGGTGCTGCGCGCCGACCCGGAACTGCCCGGCGGCTACGCGCGCGACCTGCAGGTGCTGGCCAACACCCTGCCGCCCGAACGCCACCTGGGCTACGCGGTGCAGTGGTTCGGGCTGGCCGCGACGGTGCTGGTCACCGCGCTGATCCTCACCTTCCGCAGGTCCCGCCGATGAACGCGCCCGTGTCCCGTCCGCAGCGCAACCGCAACCGCGGTTTGCTGGTGCTGATCGTCGTCGTCTTCCTCGGCAGCGCGCTGGTGGCCGGCGCGCTGCGCTTCTCCGGCTGGCGGCCGGAGGGCATGCGCAACCACGGCGAGCTGCTGCAGCCGCCCGGCGACCTGCGCGAGGTGTCGGTGCGCACGGTCGACGGCGGCGAATACCGCTGGAACCCGGCCGAGCGGCTGTGGCGGATCGTGCTGGCGCCGCCGGCCGGCTGCGCCGGGGAGTGCGTGCGCTTGTCGGCCGACCTCGACAAGGTCTGGCGGCTGTTCGGCCGCGAGGCCGACCGCGTGCACATCCTGTGGATGGGCGAGCCGCCCGAGGGCGCGGTGCGCGATCCGGCGCTGCGCGTGCTGCGCGAGGACGCCGCGTTCCGCGCCGCGCTGCCGCGCCAGGACGACCCGGCCGGCGTGCCGGTGTACGTGGTGGATCCGAACGGCTTCGTCATTCTGCGCTACCCTCCCGGCTTCGATGCGGGACACCTGCGCGAAGACCTGTCCCGACTGCTGAAACTGAAGTGACCGCCGCGCCGTCCAGGCGCCCGTGCGGCCCGATCGCCCGATGAACGCTCCCACCGCCCCCGACGCTCCCAAGCCCGCGCCCCGCCGCGCGCCCTATCGACATTTCCACCGCATCGCCTGGCTGGCGGTGGCGCTGACCCTGGCGGTGGTGGTGTTCGGCGCCTTCGTGCGCCTGTCCGATGCCGGCCTGAGCTGTCCGGACTGGCCGACCTGCTACGGCCGCGCGACCTGGCCGCAGGCGCCGGAGGAGGTGGCCGGCCACGCCGCCACCGACATCCGCCCGCTGGAGACCCACAAGGCCTGGCGCGAGCAGGTGCACCGCCACATCGCCGCGGCGCTGGGCGTGCTGGTGCTGACGCTGGCGCTGCTGGCCGCGCGCCGGCGCCGCTTCGGCATCGCGCAGATCCTGGGCGCCTCGGTGCTGGTCGCCGCGGCGATCCCGGTCTACATGGCCGGGCACCAGATGGAGGCGCTGGCGATCGCGGCGCTCGGCGAGGCGCTGTTGCTGTTGGCGGCGCTGCGCTGGTCGAACGTCGATCTGGCGCGCGCCGCGGCGCTGACGCTGGCGGTGATCGTGTTCCAGGCGCTGTTGGGCAAGTGGACGGTGACCCTGCTGCTCAAGCCGGTGATCGTGATGGGCCACCTGCTGGGCGGCCTGCTGACCTTCTCGCTGCTGACCTGGATGGCCTGGCGCGCCACCGACCTGCCGATCCGGCTGGCCGGCGCGCGCGGGCTGCGCCTGTTCCTGTGGGCGGCGCTGGCGGTGCTGGCGGTGCAGATCGCGCTGGGCGGCTGGGTCAGCGCCAACTACGCCGCGCTGGCCTGCGGCGGCGGCGGCTGGACCACCGCGACCCCGCACGCCATCGATTTCCCCAAGTGCGTGGGCCAGTGGTGGCCGCCGGCCGATTTCCGCGAGGGCTTCGTGCTGTGGCGCGGGATCGGCGTCGATTACGAGGGCGGCATCCTCGACGGACAGGCGCGCATCGCCATCCAGATGGCGCACCGCCTGTTCGCGGTGGTCGCCTTCGGCGTGCTGCTGGCGCTGGCCGCGCGCCTGCTGCGCACGCCGGGCCTGCGCGGCTGGGGCGCCGCGCTGGGCCTGCTGGCGCTGGCGCAGGTGGCGCTGGGCATCCTCAACGTCAAGCTGGCGCTGCCGCTGCCGGTGGCGGTGCTGCACAACGCCGGCGCGGCGCTGCTGCTGTTCGTGCTGGTCTCGCTCGTGGCGCGGGTGCGCGAGGTCGATCTCGGCGCGCACGAGGCCGCACCCGGGGCCGGGCACTGAGATGGCGGTGCCGCTGCGCCAGTACTGGGTGCTGACCAAGCCGCGCGTGGTCGCGCTGATCGCGTTCACCGCGCTGGTGGGCATGTTCCTGGCGGTGCCGGGGCTGCCGCCGCTGCGCGAGACGGTGTTCGGCCTGCTCGGGATCTGGCTGGCGGCCGCGTCGGCGGCGGCGATCAACCACCTGATCGACCAGCGCATCGACCGCGTGATGGCCCGCACCGCGCACCGTCCGCTGCCCACCGGCGCGCTGAACTCGGCGCAGGTGCTGATCTTCGCGGTGCTGCTGGGCGCGGCCTCGATGGCGATCCTGATCGTGCTGGTGAACCCGCTGACCGCGGCGCTGACCTTCTTCGCCCTGATCGGCTACGCCATCGTCTACACCGGCTTCCTCAAGCGCGCCACGCCGCAGAACATCGTCATCGGCGGGCTGGCCGGCGCCGCGCCGCCGGCGCTGGGCTGGGCGGCGATCACCGGCACCCTCGATCCGCACGCGCTGCTGCTGGTGCTGATCGTGTTCGTGTGGACGCCGCCGCACTTCTGGGCGCTGGCGATCTTCCGCCGCGACGACTACGCCCGCGCGCTGATCCCGATGCTGCCGGTCACCCACGGCGTGGTCTATACGCGCTGGCAGATCCTGTTCTACACCCTGCTGCTGGTGGCGGCCACGGTGCTGCCCTGGGCCACCGGCATGAGCGGCCTGTTCTACCTGGGCGGCGCGCTGGTGCTGGGCGCGGTGTTCGTCTGGTACGCCTGGAAGCTGCTGGACCCGCCGGACGAGCTGTTCGCGATGCGGGTGTTCAACTACTCGGTGGTCTACCTGATGGCGCTGTTCGCCTTCCTGCTGGTCGACCACTGGCTGCAGCCGTGGCTGGCGCCGCCGCCGCTCATGGAGTTCCAGCGCGTCGGCTGAGCGCGCGGATTGACGCCTGCCTCACGGAGGGCGTCGGAGACTCGGGGCCTTCCGCACGCGCCGGGGAGGCGCCATGGCCAGACCGATCTGGAGCGGCACGCTGTCGTTCGGGTTGCTCAACATCCCCGTCTCGCTGATGGCCGGCGAGCGCCGCACCGACCTGCAGTTCCGCATGCTCGATTCGCGCGACAACGCGCGCGTGCGCTACGAGCGCGTCAACGCCGACACCGGCGAGGAAGTGCCCTGGAAGGACGTGGTCAAGGCCTACGAGTACGACAAGGACAGCTACGTCGTGCTGGAGCCGGAGGACCTGCAGGCCGCGGCGCCGGAGAGCCGCGATTCCATCGACGTGGACAGCTTCGTCGATGCCGGCGAGATCGGCCCGCAGTATTTCGAGAAGCCCTACGTGCTGGTGCCGGCGAAGAAGGCCGAGAAGGGCTACGTGCTGCTGCGCGAGGCGCTGGCGCGCACCGGCAAGGCCGGCATCGCGCGGGTGGTGATCCGCACCCGCGAACACCTGTGCGCGGTGCTGCCGCGCGGCGACGCGCTGCTGTTGCTGATGATGCGCTTCCCGCAGGAGCTGGTGGACGTGGACGAGTACCGGCTGCCGGAGGCCGACGCCAAGGGCTTCCGCATCACCGACAAGGAGCGCGCGTTCTCCGAGCAGCTGATCGAGACCATGTCCGCGCCGTGGGACCCGTCGCAGTACCGCGACGACTTCCGCGAACGCCTGCAGGAGGCGATCCGCAAGCGCATGGAGTCCAAGGGCCTGGTCCAGAAGCACGAGGAGGCCGACGCCGAGATCGGCGAGGACGCCGCCACCAACGTGGTCGATTTCATGGAGCTGCTGCAGCAGAGCATCGCCCGCAACAAGCGCACCCCGGCGAAGAAGGCGCCCGCGGCCGCGCAGAAGAAGGCCGCCGCCAAGGCGCCCGCCAAGGCGGCGAAGAAGGCGGCCAAGAAGGCGGCCAAGAAGGCCGCCAGGAAGGCGCCGGCCAAGTCCGCCAAGCAGGCCGCGTCCGGCCGCGCGGCGCCGCGCAAGCGCGCCTGAGGCCGGCGCCCGCCGCCGGCGGGCCGGCCCCGCACCCCGGGAGGAGCCCATGGCCAGACCCCGCCGCGAACGCGAGCCGCCCCGCCTCACCAGCCCCGACAAGGTGGTCTACGCCCGCCAGGGCATCACCAAGCGCCAGGTCGCCGACTACTACCGCGCGGTCGCCGCGCGGCTGCTGCCCCAGGTCGCGCGGCGCCCGCTGTCGCTGCTGCGCTGCCCGGACGGCGCGGGCGGCCCGTGCTTCTTCCAGAAGCACCATGCCGATGCGCTGGGCGAGGGCGTGCATGCGGTCGCCCTGCGCGAGCAGGACGGCGGCGAGGCGGACTATCTCTACATCGAGGACGTCGAGGGCCTGCTCGCGCTGGTGCAGATGAACACCCTGGAGCTGCACCCCTGGGGCGCGACCATCGACGACCTGGAGCACCCGGACCGGCTGGTGTTCGACCTCGATCCCGGCCCCGGCGTGGGCTGGAAGGCGGTGATCGCCGGCGCCCGCGACGTGCGCGCGCGCCTGCGCGCGCTCGGCCTGGAGAGCTTCGCGCGGCTGTCCGGCGGCAAGGGCGTGCACGTGGTGGCGCCGATCCGTCCCGGCCCGGGCTGGGACGAGGCCAAGGGCTTCTGCGAGGCGGTCGCCGGCGCGATGGCCGCGCAGCGGCCCGATCGCTACGTGGCCACGGCCAGCAAGGCCAGGCGCCGCGGGGTGATCTTCATCGACTGGCTGCGCAACGGCCGCGGCGCGACCAGCGTGGCCAGCTGGTCGCTGCGCGCGCGCGAGGGCGCCGGCGTCGCCATGCCGGTGCGCTGGGAGGAACTGGGCAGGGTGGCCTCGGGCGATCAGTACGACCTGCGCCGGGCGCAGCGCCGCGCCGCCTCGCTGCGCACCGACCCCTGGCGCGGCTGGGCGCAGGCGCTGCGGCAGCGCCTGCCCAGGCTCGGGTAGAGCCGCGCGCGGGCGCGGTCGCCCCGCGGCTCACTCCGTGCGCAGGCGCACCTCGTCCACGACCCACATGGCCGGCCGGGTGTCGCCGGTGAACACGAGGCACAGGTCGGCGCGCCCGGCGGCGGGCGGCAGTTCGGCGTCGAGGACGGCGAAACCGTCGGCGCCGGGCGCTTCCGGCAGCGGGACCTCGGCGACCACCGGGCCTTCGCAGCCGCCGCGGTGCACGCGCAGCTCGCCGTGCGCGGCGGTGGCGGGCGCGAAGCGCCGCGCGGGCTCGTCGTGGGCGAGCTGGAAGGCGTAGGGCATGCGCCCGGCGCGCACGCGCAGGCCGACGATGCCGTCCAGTTCGGCATCGCGCCACAGCCAGCAGGGATAGAAGATGTCCACGTCGAAGTCGTCGCGGGGCCCGCGCAGCGGGCCGTCGTCCTCCAGCCGCAGGCGCAGCGAGCCGGGGCCGGGGCAGGCCTCGAGCCGGCGATCGCTGCGCGCGAGCAGGCTTTCGGCGCTGTAGCGGTGCAGGCTAGGCGCGGCCAGCGCGTCGTCGCCGTGGAAGGCGGCCGCGCGCACGGTGGCCGGCAGCGCCAGCGTCAGCGGGCGCTCGTAGCGGGCGGAGGCGGCGGTGGGCGCGCTGCCGTCGGTGGTGTAGCGCAGCGGATAGCCGAGCGGATTGCGCAGCCTCACCTCGACCCGGCCGGCCACGCGTTCCTCGCGCACGTCGGCCTGCACCTGGAACGGCGTGCGCGCGTAGGCGATGCCGGTGGCGCGGTAGCGGGCGAGCTGCGCGGGCAGGCGGTCGAGGAAACCCGCCCAGTCGCGCCGCGCGGGCGGCGTCCAGGCGATCTCCGCCAGCGCGGCGATGCGCGGGAACACGTGGTGCTGCACGCGCTCGAAGCTGCGCACGTGTTCGGTCCACAGGTTGGCCTGCACGCCGAGCACGTGGCGCGCCTGCTGCGCGTCGAGCGCCGCCGGCACCGGCTCGAAGGCGTAGACCTGCTGCAGGGTGTTGGTGGCCGGCCGCCCCGGCGGCTCGTCCGGCGAATCGGTCTGCAGGTAGTCCAGGTACAGGGGCGAGACCGGGGTCATCACCACGTCGTGGCCCAGCTGGGCGGCGGCGATGCCGCCCTCGATGCCGCGCCAGGACATCACCGTCGCTTCCGGCGGCAGGCCGCCGTCGAGGATCTCGTCCCAGCCGATCGCGCGGCGTCCGCGGGCCTGCAGGAAGCGCGCCATGCGCCCGATGAAATGGCTCTGCAGCGCGGCCTCGTCGGCCACGCCCAGCTCGCGCATGCGCGCCTGCACCCGCGGCGAGGCCTGCCACTGGTCCTTGACCGCCTCGTCGCCGCCCAGGTGCACGTAGCGCCCCGGGAACAGCGCCACCACCTCGGCCAGCACGTTCTCCAGGAACGCGAAGGTGCTGTCCTCGACGTTGAACAGCGTGGTGTTGACGCCCCATTCGTTGAGCACCGCGACCGGCGCGCCGGTCACGCCCAGTTCCGGGTACGCGGCCACGGCCGCCTGCGCGTGGCCGGGCATGTCGATCTCGGGCACCACCGCGATGTGGCGCGCGGCGGCGTAGGCGACGATGTCGCGGATCTGCTCCTGGGTGTAGTGGCCGCAGTAGGGCACCGGCCGGCCGGTCGCGGGATCGACGCCGCCGTCGCCGGCGGGGATGCGGCAGCCGCCGATCTCGGTCAGGCGCGGGTAGCGCTTGATCTCGATGCGCCAGCCCTGGTCGTCGGTGAGGTGCCAGTGGAAGGTGTTGAGCTTGTGCAGCGCCATCGCGTCGAGCAGGCGCTTGATCTCGTCCACGCTCTGGAAGTGGCGCGCGGAATCGAGCATCAGGCCACGCCAGCCGAAGCGCGGGGCGTCGTCGATGCGCACCGCCGGCAGTTCCACCCGCGCCGCGCGGCCGGTGCCGGCGAGTTGCCACAGCGTGGTGGCGCCGTGCTGCAGGCCGGCGCTGGTGCGCGCGGTCACCTCGACCGCGTCCGCGCCGACGCGCAGGCGGTAGCCCTCGTCGTGGAGGTCCAGCGCCGGGTCGATGCGGAACCGCAGGCCGGCGCCGGCGTCGCCGGAGGCGGCCGGGCGCAGCCCGCGCGAGCGCTGCAGCAATCCGGCGAAGTGTTCGGCCACCGCCTGCGCGCCGGCGCCCTCGGCGAAGTAGCGGGTGCGGCCATCGAGCACGAACCGGCCCGGCTGCGGCGCGATCGAGGCCGGCAGCGGCACCAGCGCATCGTGGCCGGCCGCGGCCTGCGGGGCGGCGGTGCCGGCGTCGGGGGCCGCCGCCGGGGCCGTGGGGGGCGCGCCCGGGCGGCCGCTGCAGGCCGACAGCGCGATCAGGACGCAGGCCAGCGCGGCCGGGCGGAGCGGGTACGGATGCATCGGCGTCTCCTCTGCGATGCCGGCGCCGGAGGCGGCGGGGAAGCCCCGCCGCCGATCCGGCGATGCGCCTTTAGAAGCGCAGGTGCACGGTGGCCATGTAGCGGCGGCCGGTGTGGTAGCGATTGGCGGGCATGCTCTTGTCGCCGAGGTACTGGAAGTATTCCTCGTCGAGCAGGTTCATCGCGTCGAAGGCGATCGACCACTGGTCGTCGAAGCGCCAGCCGATGCTCGCGCCGAGCTCGGCGTAGGCGTCCACGCTCGCCGGCGCCGCGCCGGCCACGTAGCCGCCGGCGAGGTAATGGTCGCGCCAGTTGTAGGTCAGCCGCGCGCTCAGCGGGCCCTGCTCGTAGTACGGGCTCAGCGCGATGCTGTGCTCGGACTGGTAGGGCAGCGGGTTGCCGGTGTTGTTCTCGCCGTCGGCGTAGGTGTAGTTGGAGGTCAGGCCGAAACCGCTGTCGCCGAAGGCCTGCTGGTAGGACAGGTTGAAGCCCTTGACCTTGCCGCCGCCGGCGTTGCGCGGGCGCGAGATGCTGTAGTCGCAGTAGCCGTCCTCGGTGCAGCCGCGGCTGCCGACCAGGCCCGCCCAGGCGGTCGGGTCGTTGTCGCGGATCGAGTTGTAGTGGCGCTCGATGGCGGGATCGGTGTCGATGTAGTTGTCGATGTCCTTGTAGAACACCGAGGCGGCCAGCACCGACTGCGGGGCAAAGTACCACTCCGCGGCGAGGTTGAAGTTGGTGGATTCGTAGGGCGAGAGCTCGGCGTTGCCGCCGGCGCCGGTGAGCACGGTGTCATTGAGGAAGGTGTTGTTGACCAGCTGGTTGTACGGCGCCCAGGCGATCACCTTGGCCGCGGCGAAGCGGAACAGCCAGTCGTTGCCCGGGTCGAGCACCAGGTTGACCGACGGCAGCAGGAAGTCGTCCTTGCCGGTGCGGGTCTGCCACTTGCTGTCGAGGTCGTCGAGCGTGGGCGTGCCGCCGTAGGCGAAGCCGCTGCCGTCGATCTTCGATTCCACGTAGCGCAGGCCCACGTTGCCGCGCAGCAGGCCGGTGGAGAAGTCGCCCTGCACGTAGCCGGCGGTGTTGGTCTGCTCCAGCGCCCAGGTGTTGTTGAGGTAGCTGCCGGGGTCGGGGTTGGCGTAGTCCATCGGGCTGTTGCGGATCCAGTCGATCACGTTGTCGCGCCCGACCTGCAGGTGGCGGCCGTGGTCGGGGTGGAAGCCGCGGATGTCGGTGGGTCCGATCGTGCCCACTTCGTCCAGGAAGCCGGTCCTGACGCCGCCGTAGACGTTGAGCGCGAAGCGCTCCTCGTGCTTGACCTGACGCGCGCCGAAGCGCAGCAGGTTGAAGGCGCCGGGCAGGCGCACGCTGAAGTCCACCTGGCCGTAGCGGTTCTCGCTTTCGGTGGAGAACACGCCGTTGTTGCCCAGCCAGCCGTCGGAGCCCCAGTTGGCCGGATCGCGCGCGGCGTCGGGATCGTCGAAGCGGATGCCGTCGTCGATGCTCCAGCTGAAGCCGCCGTTGTAGACGGGCTCGATGAAGTACTGCGCCATGTTGTCGTTGTCGGACTTGCTGCGGCCGATCTGGCCGGACACGCCCCAGATGTCGCCCTGCCAGGAACCGCGCAGGTCCAGGCCCTTGGTGGTGACCTCGGAGACGCGCACGTTGTTGTCGTAGAGCACCGTGCCGCCGCCCGCGTCCGCGTTCGGGCCGGAATGCCCGCCGACCACGACGCCGTTCGGGCCCTGGTCGAGCCGGTCGACCGCATCGACGGTGCCGTCGTTCCAGGTCAGGAAGCTGTACAGCGACTGGTTGTAGTTGTCGAAGTTCTCGCGGATGTACAGGCCCTGCAGCTTGAACTCCAGCGCGTCGCTGGGCTTGAGCTGCAGGTTGACGACCGCGCTGTCGCGCTCGCGCTCCTGCTGGAACCAGGCCGCGTTGATCGAGTTGGGCACCATCGCGTCCGGGTCCAGGCCGGGCGCGGCGGCGTTGGCGAAGGTGGAGGCGGGCGCGTAGCCGAAGATCTCCATGCCCTGGCGGTCGATCTTCTCCTCGAAGCGCTGCGCCGAGACCGCCACGCCGAAGGTCTCGGCGGGGTTCTTCCAGCTGTAGAGCAGCGAGGCGTTCGGCGCGCCGCTGCTGGCCTGGTCGTTGTAGCTGTAGCCGATGGAGGCGGCGCCCTCGTTGGCCTCCAGGTCCAGCGGCTGGCGGGTGTGCATCAGCACCGTGCCGCCCAGGCTGCCCTCGGGCAGGCGCGCCTCGGAGGACTTGATCACCTCCAGCCGGCCGAGGATCTGCGGCGCCAGCAGGGTGTGGTCGAAGCCGCGGCTGGGCTGCTCGCCGTAGAGCCAGATCGCTTGCGCGATCGGGCGGCCGTCGAGGAAGGTCAGGTTGAGGCTGGGATCGGTGCCGTCGATGCTGACCCGCTCGCCCTGGCCGAAGCGGCGGTCGAGCGCCACGCCCGGGATCTGCGACATCGCCTCGGCGACGTTGGTGTTGGGGAACTTGCCGATGTCCTCGGCGGTGATCGCCTCGGAGACGGTGTCGTTGTTGCGCTTGGTGTCGAGCGAGCGCTCGAGGCTGGCGCGGATGCCGACCACGGTGATGGCGTCGAGCTCGGTGGGGTCGTCGCGCCCGCTGGCGGGCTCCTGCGCCTGTGCAGCGAATGCCAGGCAGGACGCGACCGCCGCCGAAAGCAGGGACTTGCTGTAGCTCATGGTCTCACTCCTGTCGTGTGCCGAGGTTGCGGCGGTGGAACGTCCACCGCCGTGCCGAGGTGCATCCGTCCGGCATGCCGCCCGGCCCCGCGGCATGCCCGTTGTCTTGCGGCGGCGCCGCGTGCGCTCACGGCGCCGCGCGCTGCCCCAGGTACCAGTTCGCCGCGCCGATCACCCCGAGCTGGCCGTGCTCGACCAGCTTCACCGGGATCCGCTCCAGCGCCTCGCGCATCGGCCCCTTGTCGAGGAAGCGCTCGACGAAGCGGCTGGCGGCGAGAAAATCGCGGATGCGCGGCAGGATCCCGCCGGCGAGATGGATGCCGCCGCTGACGCCGTACAGCAGCGCCATGTCGCCGATCGTGCTGCCGAGCAGGCCGCAGAACAGGTCCAGCGCCTCCACCGCGCGCGGGTCCTCGCCCGACAGCGCCGCGGCGGTGATCGCGTCGGGCGCGGGCGGCTCGCCCGCATCGCCGGCCAGCGCCGACAGCGCCGCGTACAGGTTGACCAGCCCCGGGCCCGAGAGCGCGTGCTCGATCGCCACGTGGGCGCCGCGCCGCTGCAGCTCGCGCAGCACCGCCATCTCGCGCTCGGTGCGGGTGGTCAGCGCGGCCTGGCCGGCCTCGGTGGCCAGCACCACCGGCCCGGCCGGCCCCGGGATCCAGACCGCCGCGCCCAGGCCGGTGCCGGGACCGACCACCAGGGTGGGGCCGGGCGGCGCGGTCAGCGGCCCGGCCAGGCGCATTACCTCGCTGGCATCGACGTGCGCGGCCGCGTGCGCCACCGCCTCGAAGTCGTTGACCAGGCGGAAGTCGCGCAGGCCCAGCCGCTCGCGGATCGCGGCGAGCGAGATCCGCCAGGGCAGGTTGACGGTGATAACGGTGCCGTCCTCGAGCGCATAGCCGGCGCTGGCGATCACCCCGGCCTCCACGCGCACCTCGCCGAGCCCGGCGAGGAAGTCCTCGACGATGTCGGCCAGGCCCGGCCACTGCGCGCAGGCGTACTTGCGGTAGTGCAGCACCCGCACCGGGTGCCGCGGATCGCCGCTGGGCTCGACCAGGCCGATGCGGACGTGGGTGCCGCCGACGTCGGCGGCGACGAACGGCGCGTTGCGCGCGCTCGTGCCGGCCGCGGACGGCGGGGTGGACATGGCGACCACGGTGTCTCCCTTGGCGGGCGCCGCCGATCGTTCCCCGGGCAGCGCGATGTCCGGAGTTTGAAAACGTCGTGACAACGATGTCAATCACGATCGGGTGCTTCCAGCGCCGGGCCTCCGGTTTCGACACATTGCCGTCACAAAAGCGATCGATCGGCCCGGATTGGCGTCGTTGCTGTGTTCAATGGACCCGGATCGAGCCGGCAGAACGGCCATCCATGTTGCGGGGCAGCACGTTCCCGGCGGCCGCGGGGCGTCGCGCGTTTGCCACGACGGGCGGAAGTATGACAACGTTAGTCATCGATGACCGGCCGGCGACATCCGGCCGCAGCGAACGAGGGGAGGCGTTTCGCATGTCCGCAACCAGCGCCGCGCGCCCGGTCCCGGCCCGTCCGACGACGGCGATCGCGATCATGGGCCTGCTGTTCTTCATCATCGGCTTCTTCACCTGGATCAACGGCCCGCTGATCACCTTCGTCCAGCTCGCCTTCGAGCTCGACGAGGTCAACGCCTTCCTGGTGCTGATGGTGTTCTACCTGTCGTACTTCTTCCTGGCGCTGCCCGCGGCCTGGGTGCTGCGCCGCACCGGCATGAAGAAGGGCCTGGCGCTGAGCCTGGCGGTGATGGCGGTGGGCGCGGCGATGTTCGGCGAGTTCTCCACCCAGCGCTGGTACCCGGGCGCGCTGTCGGGCCTGTTCGTGATCGGCGGCGGCATGGCGCTGCTGCAGACCTCGGTCAATCCCTACGTCAGCATCCTCGGCCCCATCGAGGGCGCCGCGCGACGCATCGCGCTGATGGGCATCTTCAACAAGACCGCCGGCATCCTGGCGCCGCTGGCGCTGGGGATGTCGGTCATGCGCGGCATCGGCGATCTCGCCGCGCGGATCGAGGCCGCCGACGATGCGCAACGCGCCGCGCTGCTGGATGCGTTCGCCGCGCAGATCCACGCGCCCTACCTGGCGATCGCCGGCGTCCTGCTGCTGGTGGCGGTGGGCGTGCTGTGCTCGCCGCTGCCGGAACTGCGCCCGGCCGAGGCCAACGCCGACGCCTCGGCGCGCGCGCAGGGGCCGCGCCGCAGCGTGTTCCACTTCCCGCACCTGTGGCTGGGCGTGCTGTGCCTGTTCGCCTACGTCGGCGTCGAGGTGCTGGCCGGCGACGGCATCGGCACCTACGGCCAGGCCTTCGGGCTGCCGCTGGACCACACCAAGTACTTCACCTCCGCCACCCTGGCCTGCATGCTCGCCGGCTACGTGGCGGGGATGATCCTGATCCCGAAGTACGTGTCGCAGGAACGGTACCTGCGGGTCTCGGCGCTGCTGGGCATCGCGTTCACCGCCGGCGCTTTCCTGACCTCCGGCTACGTCTCGGTCGCCTGCGTGGCGCTGTTGGGCTTCGCCAACGCGATGATGTGGCCGGCGATCTTCCCGCTGGCCATCCGCGGCCTGGGCGCCTCCACCGAGACCGGCTCGGCGCTCTTGGTGATGGGCATCGCCGGCGGCGCGATCGTCCCGCAGGCGTTCGCGGTGCTCAAGCAGCACTACGATTTCCAGTGGGTGTTCGCGCTGCTGATGATTCCCTGCTACGCCTACATCCTCTACTACGCGGTGCGCGGCCATCGCGCCGGGCTCGCCGGCCGCGGCTGATCCGCGGCATCATGCGCCGAGCCGACAGGGCAGCCGACAGGAGCGGAACCTCCGTGCGCAAGCCGACCATCCGCGACGTCGCCGAGCGGGCCAAGGTCTCGCTCAAGACCGTCTCGCGCGTCATCAACAACGAGCCCTCGGTGATGCAGGCCACCCGCGCGCGGGTGCTGCACGCCATCGCCGAGCTGGACTACGAGCCCGATCCCTCCGCGCGCAACCTGCGCAGCGCCACCGCGTTCGTGATCGGCGTGGCCTACGACAACCCGAACCCGTACTACATCATCAGCGTGCAGAACGGGGTGCTCGCCGCTTGCCGCGAGACCGGCTTCGACCTGCAGATTCACCCCTGCGACGCCAGCTCGCCGCTGCTGGCGGACGAGCTGTGCGACTGGATGCGGCGCTCGCGCCTGGCCGGGCTGGTGCTGGCGCCGCCGATGTCCGAGCGCCGCGAGCTGGTCGAGGCGCTGGCCGCGCGCGGCGTGCGGCTGGCGCGCATCATCGCCGCCGACGCCGATCCGCAGGACGGCGGGCCCTGCGTCTGGGTGGACGACCGCGACGCCGCCTACGAGGTCACCGAGCACCTGATCCAGCTCGGCCACCAGCGCATCGGCTTCCTGTGGGGCGGGCAGGAGCACCGCTCCAGCACCGAACGCTACCTGGGCTACGAGCGCGCGCTGAAGGACTACGGCATCACGCCCGACCGCCACCTGGTGATCCCCGGCGACTACACCTTCGACGACGGCTTCCGCGGCACCCGCCGGCTGCTGGCGCTGCGCGACCCGCCCACCGCCATCTTCGGCTCCAACGACGAGATCGCCGCCGGCGTGCTGGCGGCGGCGAAGTCGGCGGGCCTCAACGTGCCCTACGACCTGTCGATCGCCGGCTTCGAGGACAGCCCGTTCTCCAAGCAATCCTGGCCGCCGCTGACCACCGCCAAGCAGGCCACCGAGGACATCGCCCGCGCCGCCGCGCGGTTGCTGATCTCGCAGCTGCGCCAGGACGCCGGCGCTCCCCCGGCCCTGCCCAACCAGGGCTTCGTGCCGCAGCTGGTGGTGCGCGGTTCCACCGCGCCGCCGCGGCCGCGCCCCCAGCCCAGCGAGTGAACCCGATGCAGGCCGCCCCGCCCGATCCTTCTTCCGCCGGCGCCAGCTGGATGTTCCGCGAGGCGGCGCAGGCCGCCGACGTGGTCGCCGCGCAGCTCGAGCGCAACGCCGCCACGCTGGCGGCGCTGGCCGCGCGCCTGCGCGAGCGCCCGCCGGCGTTCGTGGCCACCTGCGCGCGCGGCAGCTCGGATCACGCCGCCACCTACGGCAAGTACCTGTTCGAGACCCAGCTCGGCCGTGCCACCGTCTCCATCTCGCCCTCGGTGGGCTCGGTCTATGCGGCGCGGCTGCACCTGCGCGACGCCTTGTTCGTCGCGATCTCGCAATCCGGCCGCAGCCCGGACCTGCTGCGCAACGCCGAGGCCGCGCGCGCGGCCGGCGCCCACGTCGTCGCCCTCGTCAACGCCGAGGATGCGCCGCTGGCCGCGCTGGCCGATACCGTGGTTGCGCTGTGCGCGGGGCCGGAGCGCAGCGTCGCGGCGACCAAGAGCTACATCGCCTCGCTGTCGGCGCTGCTGCAGCTGGTGGCGTTGTGGAAGGACGACGCGGCCCTGCTGCGCGCGCTCGACGGCCTGCCCGACGCGCTGCGCGCCGCCTGGGCGCAGGACTGGTCGCCGCTGGTCGAGGGCCTGCGCGCGTCGCGCAACCTGTTCGTGCTCGGGCGCGGGCTGGGGCTCGGGGTGGCGCAGGAGGCCGCGCTGAAGTTCAAGGAAACCTGCGGCCTGCACGCCGAGGCGTACAGCGCGGCCGAGGTCAGGCACGGGCCGATGGCGCTGGTCGGCCCGGGCTTCCCGGTGCTGGTCTTCGCGCAGCCCGACGAGACCGGCGCCGGCACCCTGGCGCTGGCGCGGGAGTTCGGCGAGCGCGGCGCGCGGGTGTGGATCGCCGGCGAAGGCGGCGACCTGCCGGTGCCCACCGCCATGCACCCGGCCTGCGCGCCGCTCTTGGCCGCGCAGGGCTTCTATCGCGCGGTGGAGGCGCTGTCGCGCGCGCGCGGACACGACCCGGACCGGCCGCCGCACCTGCGCAAGGTCACGGAGACGGTCTGATGCAGGCGCTCGGCAACGTCCGCATCCTGGGCGACGACGGTTTTCTCGACGGCCATGCCGTGCTGGTCGCGGGCGGGCGGATCGAGGCGGTGCTGCCCGACGACCATCCGCGCGTGCGTGCGGCCGAGCGCGTGGACCTGGGCGGCGGCGTGCTGCTGCCCGGCTTCATCGACCTGCAGGTCAACGGCGGCGGCGGGGTGCTGTTCAACAACGCGCCCGACGCGGACGCGGTGGCGGCGATCGCGCGCGCGCACCGCCGCTTCGGCACCACCGCGCTGCTGCCCACGCTGATCAGCGACGATCTCGAGACCATGCGCCGCGCGGTGGCCGCGGTGCGCGCGGCGATCGCCGCCGGCGCGCCCGGCGTGCTGGGCATCCACCTCGAAGGCCCGTACCTCGCGCCCGCGCGCAAGGGCACCCACGACGCCACCAAGTTCCGCGTGCCCGATGCCGGCGAGATCGCGCTGGCGACCTCGCTCGACAACGGCCCCACCCTGATCACCCTGGCGCCGGAACGGGTGCCGGCCGATGCGATCCGCGCGTTCGTGGCGCGCGGCGCGATCGTGTTCGCCGGGCACACCGCCGGCAGCTACGAGGACATCCGCGCCGGGCTGGAGGCCGGCGTGCGCGGCTTCACCCACCTCTACAACGCCATGAGCCCGCTGCAGGGGCGCGAGCCCGGCGCGGTCGGCGCGGCGCTGGAGGACCGCGACAGCTGGTGCGGGATCATCGTCGATGGCGTGCACGTGCATCCGGCCAGCCTGCGCGTGGCGCTGGCCGCCAAGCCGCGCGGCAAGGTCTTCCTGGTCACCGACGCGATGCCCCCGGTCGGCGCCGACGACCCGCGCTACGTCCTCTACGGCGAGACCATCACCGCGGTGGACGGCGTGGTCCGCAACGCCGCCGGCGCGCTGGCCGGATCGGCGCTCGACATGGCCACCGCGGTGCGCAACGCGGTGCGCATGCTCGGCCTGCCGCTTGAGGAAGCCGCGCGCATGGCCTCGCTGTACCCGGCGCAGTGCCTCGGCATCGACGACCGCTACGGCCGCATCGCAGCCGGCGGCCGCGCCGATCTGGTCCTGCTCGACGACGCGCTCGGCGTTGTCGCCACCTGGATCGGCGGCGCGCGCGGTTAGCGTGCGCTACGCCTCGGTCGACGCCCTGCGCGGCTGCACGGTGGCGGCGATGCTGCTGGTCAACACGCCGGGCGACTGGGACCACGTCTATGCGCCCCTGTTGCACGCCGAGTGGAACGGCTGCACGTTCGCCGACCTGGTGTTCCCGTTCTTCCTGTTCGTGGTCGGCGTCTCGCTGGCGCTGGGCGTCGCCCCGCGCGCGGCCGAGCCCGCCCGGCGGCGCGCGCTGCTGCGCGGCGTGCTCGCGCGCGCCGCGCGCATCGTCGCGCTCGGGCTGGCCCTGCACGTGCTGGCATGGTGGGCGCTGGACCTGGCGCACTTCCGCCCCTGGGGCGTGCTGCAGCGGATCGGCCTGTGCTTCGCGCTGGCCGGCGCAGCCGCTCTCTGGCTGCACCCCCGCGCGCAGTGGATGCTGATCGCCGGGCTGCTGGTCGCCTACGCCGCGGTGCTGGCGATCGGCGGCACCGCGCCGTGGACCAACCCCGCCAGCCGCCTCGACGCCGCATTGTTCGCGCCCTGGCTGTACCGCTACGACCCCGCGACCGGGCTCGGGCACGACCCCGAGGGGCTGCTGTCCACCGCCGGCGCGCTCGCAACGACCCTGCTCGGCGTGCGCGCCGGCGACTGGCTGCGCAGCGGCCGCGTGCGCCCGCTCTGGATCGCGGGCGCCTGCGCGTTGCTCGCCGGTGCCGCGCTCGGCGCCTGGCAGCCGGTCAACAAGCACCTGTGGACGTCCGCCTACGCGCTGTGGACCGGCGGCTGGGCGCTGTGGGCCCTGGCCGCCGCGCACCTGCTCATCGATCGCCTCGGCTGGCCGCCGCTGGGCCGGCGCTTCGGCCTCAACGCCATCGTCGCCTACGCTGGCTCCATCGCCTGCGTCCTGCTGCTCATCGCCGCCGGCGCCTGGCAGCCGCTGTATGCCCGCGGCATCGGCGCCTGGCTCGTACCGCTCGCAGGTCCGAAAGCCGCTTCGCTCGCGTTCGCCGTCGCCTTCGTCGGCGCCTGGTGGTGCGTGGTGTGGTGGATGGACCGGCGCGGGTGGGTGGTGAAGATCTGAGGGCTTCAGCAGGCGCGCGCGGGTGCGCGAGCGGACCGGATCGCTACCCCCGCGGCCGCGCCCGCTCCGCGATCTCGCCCAGGCGGGCGGGGGTGACGTGCCACTGCGCGGCATCGGCGTCGTAGGCGAACTCGAGCGCGACCTTGGCGGTGGCGCGCTGGATGCGCACGATGCACACGCTCCAGGGGGCCTTGCCTTCGGTGCGGGTGGCTTCGCGCAGGGCGTCGAGGGCGGATTCGAGCGCGGGGGCGCGCGGGGTGGCGGGGCGGGGCGCTTCGCCGTCGCGGTAGCGGAAGCCGGACAGGCGGCGGCTGCCGCTGGTGTAGTCGGCGATCAGGGCGTAGCCGTCCCAGTCGCCGTCGGCGGCGGCGGGGTCGGCGACGATGGTGCGCCCGATCGCGTGGACCAGGGCGTCGCGGTCCGGGGCGGTCATCAGCTGGCGTTCTCGATCATGCCGGGCATGTCGTTGCGGGCGATGCGCTCGTACACCTGGCCGGCCTCGTTGTCGAACACGGTCAGCGCGGGATCATAGACGATGGCCTGGCGGTCGGGGTCGATCACCTCGTAGTCCAGCCGCACCTGGTCGGGGCGCTGCTGGCCCTCGGGCGCGAGTTCGATGCTCAGGCGCACTTCCATGCCCTGGGCCAGCCAGTCGGCCCATTCCTGCTCGATGCGCGCATAGGGCCCGGTGTTGAAGCCGCCCTGCTGCGGGAACATGTTGATCGGGCCGTGGCCGTTGACGAAGCGGTAGGCGAGCATGTGGCCGACGTGGTCGCCGCTGCCCTTCAGCCCGTGGTCGGTGCGGAACTGCGATTGCGCGGCGTTCTCGACCGCGTCGGAGTCGCGCCCGGCGCTGCTGGGCTCCCAGGTGAGCGTGGCTTCGGCGCCGGTGGGGCGGCCCTCGGCGTCGAAGGTCCAGGTGACTTCGTTGGTCTCGCCGGAGCCGACTTCGGTGATGGTGGCGTCCACCCGGCCGGCGGAGACGTCCTCGCGCAGGGCGACGGCGGCATCGGGCTGCGTGCCGGTCAGCAACAGCGCGTTGAAGGCGGCGCGCTGGTCGCGGCTGCCCGGGTCGTCGAACAGCACGGTGTGCTGGCTGAAGTCCTCGCGGTCGAGCGGTTGCGAGGCCGGGCCGTGCTCGGTGGGGGCGTCGAAGATGGAGGCGGGCCCGGACATCACCCGGATCTCGCCTTCGCGGGTGCGGCCGATGGTCAGCGCGAGCCGGTCGAGCGGCACCTCGTTGGCGCGGGCGATCTCGGCGAACGCGGCCTCGAACGGGGTGCCGGCGTAGTCGCCGCCGTCCAGGCGCACGGTGGCGCCGGCGGGGAGGGTGTCCGGGTCGAACGGGTTGATCGCGCGCATCGCCTCGGGCGTGGCGGCGGTGGCGGGCATGTCCACGCGGTATCGCGCGGTCGTGGGCGCCTGCGCGTGCCCGCCCGGCGCGCCGACGGCGATCTCGGCGCTGGCCTCGAAGCGGGTGCGCCGGTGCTGGGTCGTCTCCTCGCCGATGCGCACCGACTGCATGTCCGCCTCGAAGCGGACCTCGGCCGGGTCGGCTTGCAGGATCGGCGGGTCGAAGCCGGCGTCCGCGGCCGCGGCGCGCAGCGCCGCGAACGGCCGGTTCCAGTCCGGGGGCGGGAAGTTCTCCTGCCGGGGGAGTGCGAAGCTCATGGGCGCGGGCACAGCGGCGGCGGAACGCCGGTGCGCCTACCGTATCGGCACGATCCGGCGCCGCCTATCGGGGCAAACCCCATGTTGCCGGGCGCCGGAATGTCATCGTCCGGTCACGTCGATATGCGCCGCGGCGGCCGATTCCGGGCGCGCTCAGCCGCCGTCCGCCCCGCCGAGCAGGTAGCGCTGCCAGAACAGCACGGCGGCGGCGCCGAAGTGGTCGCTGTTGGACTTCTTCGAGAAGCCGTGGCCCTCGTCGTCGAACATCAGGAACCACACCGGCTGGCCGTTGCCGCGCACGGCTTTCACGATCTGCTCGGCCTCGGTGTAGGGCACCCGCGGGTCGTTGCGGCCCTGGGCCACGAACAGCGGCGCGCGGATGCGCTGGGCGTTGGTCAGCGGCGAGATGCGGTCGAAGAAGGCGGCCATTTCCGGGTCGCGCTCGTCGCCGTACTCGGCGCGCCGCAGGTCGCGGCGGTAGCTTTCGGTGTTGCGCAGGAAGGTGCCGAAGTGGGAGATGCCGACGATGTCGATGCCGGCGCGCAGCCGGTCGCTGTAGTGCATCAGCGAGGCGAGCACCATGTAGCCGCCGTAGCTGCCGCCGGTCACGCCGACGCGCCCGGCGTCGAGCTCCGGCTGCTGCGCCACCCAGTCCAGCAGCGCACCGATGTCCTTGACCGAGTCCTCGCGCAGCGGCCCGTTGTCGAGCTGCAGGTAGGTGCGGCCGTATCCCGACGAGCCGCGCACGTTGGGCAGCAGCACGGCCGCGCCCAGTTCGTTGACCAGGAACTGCACGTTCGGGCTGAAGACCGGGCGCGCCTGGCCCTCCGGGCCGCCGTGGATGTCGATCACCACCGGCCAGCCGCCCGCCGGCGCCGGACCCGCCGGCCGGTAGTAGAACGCCGGCACCGTGCGCGGCGCGCCGTCGACGGTGTCGAAGGTCGGGAAGCGCACCAGGGTGGGCTCGACGAACTTCGCGGTGTCCAGGCCGCCGACCTCGCTGCGCGTCCAGCGCTCCAGGCGATCGGTGCCGACGTCGATGACGTAGGCGTCGGAAGGCGAGGTGGCGGTGTTGAGGGTCAGCGCCAGCCGGTTGCCGTCGGGCGAGAAGCGCAGCCCGCCCAGCACGCCGACCGGCAGTTGCGGTACCGCGACCGGCGCCAGGTCCGGCAGGCGCAGCAGGTGCAGGCGCGAGACGCCGTCCTCGTTGGCGACGTAGGCCAGGTGCCGGCCGTCGCCGGCGATCTCGAACGCGCCGACGTCCCAGGGCACGTCGCGGCTGACGATCGTCGGCGCGCTGCCGGGCCGGCGCAGGCGCAGGGTGCGGAATTCCTGCGGCCGGCCCTCGACCGGCTCGTCGGAAACGTAGAACACGGCCTCGCCGTCTGGCGCGTAGCGGAAGTCGCCGAAGGCCGCCTTGCCGCCCTCGACCGGGAACAGCGTCAGTTCGCCGGTGGCCAGGTCCACTTCGCCGGGGTAGGACTCGTTGATGGAGACGTACCGCGAGACCAGCAGCCGGCGCCCGTCGGGCGAGAAGTCCAGCGCGCGCCAGTCGCCGCCCTCGGTCACCATCGCGCGCGTCTGGCGGCTGGAGAAGTCCATCACCCACACGTCGGTATCGGTGCCGTTGCGCGCGGTGCTGCTCCACGCCACGCGGCGGCCGTCGCGCGAGAACAGCCCGCCCTGGTTGCGGGTGCGCCCGCCCGGGGTGAGGCGATGGGTCTGGCGGGTGGCCAGGTCGTACCAGTGGATCTGCCAGAACTCGTCGCCGCCCTGGTCCTGGGCGTAGAGGAAGCCGTCCAGGCCGAAGCGCGCCGGCGCGATGCCGCCGATGGCGATGCGCTCGGGCTCGAAAGTGAGCTGCTCGCGCATGCCCAGCGGCTCGCAGACGCGGTGCGCCTGGGCGGTCTCGGCGAAGCGCGTCGAGATCAGCAGGCAGCCGTCGCGGGTCCAGCCGGCGACGCTGGCGCCGCGGGTGTTCTGGTAACGGTTGAGGCGCGCGCGCAGTTCGGCCGGGATCTCCGGCACGTGCTCGCTGATGCGGTTGCCTTCGCGCTGGCGCTCGGGCGCGTCGGGAGCGGGCTGGGCCAGGGCGGCGGCGCAGGCCAGCGCGGGCAGGAGGGCGAGCAGGCGCAGGCGGCGCATGGCGGCAGTTCCTCGGGGACGGGCCCCGAGCCTAACCCAGCGCGCCGCCGGCATGGCGGTGCGCGACGACGCTACAGCCGCCCGGTCATCCGCGCCAGGGTGTCGTCGCGCCACCACCAGTGGTGCATGAGCACCATCAGCACGTGGCCCACGACCAGCGCCAGCAGCGTCCAGGCCAGCAGGCCGTGGGAGGCGTCGGCGGGGGCCAGCATCCAGGCGACTTCCTGCCCGGTCGCGGGCAGCAGCGGGATGCCGAACGGCGCGAAGCCCTCGCCGGAGCCGTACTCGCGCAGCAGCGCCACGCTGGGCACGTAGAGCATCAGCGCATAGAGCAGCGCATGGCCGGCCGCGGCGGCGCGGCCCAGCAGCGTGCCCGGGTGGGCGGGCCGCCGCCGCCATTGCGACAGGCCCCAGGCGCCGCGCAGCAGGATCAGCAGCATGAGCACGGTGCCGACCGGCTTGTGCGTGCCGACCATGAAGGCGGTCAGCGGATGCCGGCCGACCAGGATCTTGATCGCCATGCCGGCGAACTGCCACGCGAACAGCGCGGCCATGCCCCAGTGCAGGAGCCGGGTGACCAGGCCGTAGCGGCCGGGGGTGTCGAGCCAGCGGGAGGTCATGCGGGGGCGGATCCTGTGGGCGGCGCCGGCGCGGCTGAACGCGCGGCCGGAGCCGGCAGTTCAGCGGCTCGCGGGCGGATTGTCAAACGCGCTGCGACGGCTGGCCGGGCCGCCGGCGGCCCGGCCGACGCGCCGGCGCCTGTTCGCGCATCGCCGGGACCGGGGAGCCGATCCGGGGCCGATGGAGGATGCCGGCGTCGCGGCGAGGCCGGTCGTGCGTGGGGATATCGCCGCCGCGCGGCCGGATCCGGCTCCGCGGGGTTCAGGCGGTGCGCGGTCGCGCCAGCACGGTCAGCAGGTCGCGCAGCTCTGCCTTGTCGACGGCGTCGAGCGTGCCTTCGCGCTGCTTGGCCTGCAGTTCGTCCACGCGCTGGCGCCGGGTCTGCTCGACGAGCCGGTCCAGGGCGTCCAGGAACTCGCCGCGCCAGGCGGCCTCGTCGCCGGGCAGGCTGACCGCGGCGAGCTTGTTGAGGGCGTCGGCTTCCTCGCGCCCGGCGAAATGCTCGAGCACGGCGCCGGTGCTGATGTCCGGGCGCGCCTGCACGATGGCGATGAGTTCGGCCAGCAGCGGCACGCCGGGCTGGCGCAGCAGGGCGAAGCCGCCGTCGGCGGGCGCCTCCAGCGCCAGCGCGGGCTTCTGCAACAGCAGGGTGATCGCGGTGCGGACCAGGCTGCGCTTGGGTGCGGGCCCGCCGCGGCCGCTGCGGGCGTTGCGTTGCGCCGGCGCCTGGGCGGGGGGCGCGGCCGCGCGCGCGCCGACGCCGGTGAGCTCGGTCAGGCGCTGCCGCATCAGGTCGGCGAAGGCGCCGTCCGGGATCTGCGCCAGCAGCGGCTGGGTGCGCTCGGCCAGGCGCGCCTTGCCGTCGAGCGTGCCCAGGTTCACGCCTTCGGCGAAATGGTCGAAGAAGAACTGCGACAGCGGAGTGGCCTCGCGCAGGCGCGCCTCGAAGCCGGCCGCGCCCTCGGCGCGCACCAGGGAATCGGGGTCCTCGCCGTCGGGCAGGAACAGGAAGAAGGCCTGGCGGCCGTCGCGCATGCGCGGCAGCACCGATTCCATCGCCTTGGTCGCCGCGCGCCGCCCGGCGGCATCGCCGTCGAAGCAGAACACCACGTCGGGCGCATTGCGGAACAGCAGCTCGGCGTGGTCGGCGGTGGTGGCGGTGCCCAGCGTGGCGACCGCCTCGCGCAGCCCGTGCTGGAACAGCGCGATCACGTCCATGTAGCCCTCCACCACGATCAGCCGCGCGATCTTCTGCTGCGCCTGCCGCACCTGCCACAGGCCGTACAGCTCGCGGCCCTTGTGGAACAGCGCGGTCTCGGGGGAGTTGAGGTACTTGGGGCCGTCGTCGGCGCCGAGCACGCGGCCGCCGAAGGCGATGGTGCGCCCGCGGCGGTCGGCGATGGGGAACATGACCCGGTCGCGGAACTTGTCGTAGCTGTGGCCGCGGTCGTTCTTCGACAGCAGGCCGGCGCGTTCCAGCAGCTTCAGCCGCCGCTCGTCGGTGCCCAGCGCATCCTTGAGCCCGGAATAGCCTTCCGGCGCGTAGCCGATCGCGAACAGCTCGCGGATCTCGGCGTCCACGCCGCGGCGGTCGAGATAGTCCTGCGCCTTGCCGCTGCCGGCCAGTTGCTGGCGGTAGAAGCGCGCGGCGGCGTCCAGCGCCTCGTAGACGCCGCGGGTGTCGTTGTCGGGCGCGCGCTGGCGGTTCTCGCGCGGCACCTCCATGTTGGCCGCGCGCGCCAGCTCCTCCACCGCGTCGAGAAACTCGAGGCGGTCGTAGTTCATCAGGAAGCTGATCGCGGTGCCGTGCGCGCCGCAGCCGAAGCAGTGGTAGAACTGCTTGGTCGGGGAGACGTAGAACGAGGGCGTGCGCTCGTCGTGGAACGGGCAGGGCGCGGCGTACTCCTTGCCCTTGCGCTTGAGCGGCACGCGGGCGCCCACCACCTCGACGATGTCGGTGCGCGCCAGCAGGTCGTCGATGAAGGCGTCGGGGATGCGGGCCATCGGGCTAGTGTAGCGGTCGGCCCGGCGCGCGCTGCTGGGGCGGATCGACATTCGACCTGCAGCGCCGGAGCGGTCTCTTCTGCCGCAAGCGGGCCCATCTTGTCCTCTCCCGCAAGCGGGGCGTATCGCTCCTTCTCCCGCAAGCGGGTGCATATCGTCCCTTCTCCCGCAGGGAAAAACAAGATGGCCCCCGCTTGCGGGGGAAGGGAAAAGCAGGATGTCGCCCGCCTAGGGCCGGTCGGCGGGCCCCGGCGCCGCGCGCGGCGCCTCGGGATCGACCGCCAGGGTCGGGGGGAACACCTGCCCGGCGTCCGGCGCGGTCTCCGGCGCCTCGCTCGGGTCGGCGGGCATCTCGCCGCAGCGGATCTGCGCGCGTTCGTCGATGACCGCGGTGATCAGCGCGCCGACGAAGAACACCATCGCCGCGTAGTACATCCACACCAGCAGGATCACCAGCGTGCCCATCGAGCCGTAGGCGCTGCCGGGCGCGGCCTGGGCGATGTAGACCCCGATCGCCCAGCGCCCGAGCATGAACAGCGCCGCGGTGATCAGGCCGCCCAGAAAGGCCTGCTGCCAGCGCACCCGGCGATCGGGCACGTAGTGGTAGAGCAGGCTGAAGGCCAGCGCGTAGATCAGCAGCGAGACGCCGATGCCGACCATCGGCAGCAGGCTGGGCACGCCGGCGAAGATCCATTCGATCGCCGCCGACAGCACCGTCGACACGATCACCAGGAAGCCCAGCGCCAGCACCACGCCGAAGGAGAACACCCGCTTGCGCAGGAACGCGACGATGCCGCCGAGCGTCTGCCCGCTGGTGTGGAAGATCAGGTTCAGCGTGCTCTGCAGGCGGGCGAAGATCGTGGTCGCGCCGACGAACAGCAGCAGGGTGCTCCACAGCCCGGCCAGCGAGCCCACGTCGGGCCGGTCGCTGGCGTTGCGCAGGATGGTGGTGGCCACCTCCTGCGCGCTCGGGCCGGCCAGGCTGCCGATCTGCCCGAGCAGTTCCTCCTGGGCGGTCGGATACAGCGAGGCGGCCACCCAGAGCAGCAGGATCAGCAGCGGCGCCAGCGACAGCAGGGCGAAGAACGACAGCGAGGCGGCGTGGGTGAGCAGGTCGATCTCGACGAAGCGCTTGCCCAGCGCGAACGGCAGGCTGTGCTGGAGGCGATCGAGCAGGCGCTTGAACTTGGCGGGCGGCTTCGGCATGGCGTCCGGGGGCGGCGGCGACGGGCGACAGGATGCCAGACCGGTGTGGCCGGGCAGTGAGTTGCCGCGCAGCGCCGCCGTCGTCGGCGGCGGCTCAGCCGGCCAGTCGCCGCTTGACCAGCGCCGAGACCTGGCCCATGTCGGCCTGCCCGGCCAGCCGCGGCTTCAGCACGCCCATCAGCTTGCCCATGTCGGCGGGGCCGGCGGCGCCGGTCTCGGCCACCGCGGCATCGATCGCGGCCAGGATCTCGGCCTCGCCCAGCTTCTCGGGCAGGTAGCGTTCGATCACCGCGATCTCCGCCCGCTCCACCGCGGCCAGGTCCTCGCGCGCGGCGGCCTCGTACTGGGCGACCGAATCGCGGCGCTGCTTGACCATCTTGTCGAGCACGGCCAGCACCGCGGCGTCGTCGAGTTCGATGCGCTCGTCGACCTCGCGCTGCTTGATCGCGGCGTTGATCAGCCGGATCACGCCCAGGGTGTCCTTGTCGCCGCCCTTCATGGCGGCCTTCATGTCGTCGGTGAGTCGCTGCTTCAGGCTCATGGGATGCTCCGGGTAGCGCGCTCGGGCGGGGCCCGGCGGGGAAGGGGGAGAGTGCGGCGGCGGGACGCAGAAAAGCCGGCCACGCTCGCGCGTGCCGGCTTCTCGATCGGGCCCCGGCGCGCGCGCTGGGCGCGCGGCGGCCGGCGGGCCGGATGCCTCAGTACAGGCGCTGGCGCTTGGTGACGTCGCGCGAGACCCGGCGGGCCTGACGCTTCACCGCGGCGGCGGCCTTGCGCTTGCGCTCCTGGGTCGGCTTCTCGTAGTACTCGCGCTTGCGGGTCTCGGCCAGCACGCCGGCCTTCTCGCAGGTGCGCTTGAAGCGGCGCAGGGCAAACTCGAACGGCTCGTTTTCGCGGACTTTGACGCTGGGCATAGGACTCTCTGGAAGTGGGTAATCCGCAGGCTTCGAGCCGTGCGGACCGGACATCCGCGAGGCGCCTCCAGCGCACCGCCCGCCCGGGGAGCCGCGTATGATACCGGCGACGCCCGCGTCCGCGCAACCGCGCCGTTCCGGCCGCTCCGGCGGGCCGTCCCCCCGCTCCCCGACAGGCCCTTCCCCGCCCATGCGCGTCCTCGGCATCGAAACCTCCTGCGACGAGACCGGCGTCGCCGTCTACGACACCGCCCTGCGCGGGGCGGCGGCGCTGCGCGCGCAGGCGCTCTACAGCCAGATCGCGCTGCACGCCGAGTACGGCGGGGTGGTGCCGGAACTGGCCAGCCGCGACCACGTGCGCAAGCTGGTGCCGCTGGTCCGGCAGACCCTGGCCGAGGCCGGGCTGGCCCCGGCCGATCTCGACGGCGTGGCCTACACCGCCGGGCCGGGCCTGGTCGGCGCGCTGCTGGTAGGCGCCGGGGTCGGCCGCGCGCTGGCCTGGGCGCTGGACGTGCCCGCGATCGGGGTGCACCACATGGAAGGCCACCTGCTGGCGCCGCTGATCGAGGACGGCGATCCCGTCCATGGCCGGCCGGCCCCGCCGTTCGTGGCCCTGCTGGTCTCCGGCGGCCACACCCAGTTGGTCGCGGTGGAGGCGATCGGCCGCTACCGCCTGCTCGGCGAGACCCTGGACGACGCCGCCGGCGAGGCCTTCGACAAGACCGCCAAGCTGATGGGCCTGCCGTACCCCGGCGGCCCGCAGCTGGCCGCGCTGGCCGAGCGCGGCACCCCGGGCGCTTACCGGTTCGCGCGGCCGATGATCGATCGGCCTGGGCTCGATTTCAGCTTCAGCGGCCTGAAGACCCAGGTGCTGCTGGCCTGGCGCGACAGCGACCAGAGCGAAGCGACCCGCGCCGACATCGCCCGCGGCTTCGAGGACGCGGTGGTGGAGACGCTGGCGATCAAGTGCGAGCGCGCGCTGGACGCGGCCGGCAGCGACACCCTGATCGTGGCCGGCGGCGTCGGCGCCAATCGCCGCCTGCGCGAGCGCCTGCAGGCGATGGCCGCCCGCCGCGGCGGGCGCGCCTGCTTCCCGCGTCCGGCGCTGTGCACCGACAACGGCGCGATGATCGCCTTCGCCGGCGCCCTGCGCCTGCAGGCCGGCCAGCACGACGACGCGGCCGTGCGCGCGGTGCCGCGGTGGGACATGGCGTCGCTGCCGCCGTTGGCGTAGCAGCGAGGGCGGAGCGCGTTTTCCGGATGCGCGGGCAACGCGTCCCCAACTCGGGGAAAATGCACGCCGACTCCCGTTTCCGATTCCCGCCCCATGGACAAAGTCTTCATCGAAGGCCTCGAGATCGAGGCGCTGATCGGCATCTACGACTGGGAACGGCGGATCCGGCAGCCGCTGGTGTTCGACCTGGAGATGGGCTTCGACAACCGCGTGCCGGCGGCCAGCGACGACATCGCCGACACGCTGGACTACAAGGCGGTGAGCAAGCGCCTGATCGCCTATGTGCAGGCGTCGGACTTCGGGCTGGTGGAGACGCTCGCCGAGCGCTGCGCGGCGCTGGTGATCGATGAGTTCGGCGTCGATTGGTTACGATTGAAGCTCAGCAAGCCGGGTGCGGTGCGCGGCGCGCGCGCGGTCGGCGTGATCATCGAACGCAGCCGCCGGGCCTGAGCGCGGGCCCGGCGCCGCGCCGCGGCCGCGGCGCGCCGACCGCAGGAGACCCCGGATGCAGGACCAGCTCGAACGCATGCGCGAATCACTCGCGCCCTTTCCGTGGGCCTACACGGCCATCGTGGTCGCTGGGCTGCTGCTGGCGGCGTGGCTGGCCAACTGGCTGACCAAGCGGGTGCTGCTGCGCGGCCTGGAGCGCGTGCTGCGGGCCATGCCGATGGGCGGCGCGCAGCACGACCACGCCGTGCGGTTGCAGGTCGTGCCGCGGCTGGCCAACGTGGTGCCCGCGCTGGTGATCTCGGCCGGCGTCTCGATGGTGCCGGACCTGCCGCCGCAGCTGGTGACCGTGGTCAAGGCGCTGTGCCAGGCGTTCGTGGTGGTGACCATCGCGCTGGCGGTCTCGCGCCTGCTCGACGCGCTCAACCGCCACTACGAGCGCCGGCCCGACGCGCGCGACAAGCCGATCAAGGGCTACGTGCAGGTGGTCAAGATCGTGATGTTCGTGCTGGTCGGCATCTCGGTGGTGGCCACCCTGATCGGCGCCGAGTTCCTGCACATCATCACCGGCCTGGGCGCGATGACCGCGGTGCTGATGCTGATCTTCCAGGACACCATCCTGTCGCTGGTGGCCAGCGTGCAGATCAGCAACGACGGCCGCGTGCGCATCGGCGACTGGATCGAGATGCCGAGCCAGAACGCCGACGGCGACGTCATCGACATCGCCCTGCACACGGTGACCGTGCGCAACTGGGACCGCACGGTGACCACGGTGCCGACCAAGAAGCTGGTCAGCGATTCGTTCAAGAACTGGCGGCAGATGTCCGAGGGCGGCGGCCGCCGGATCAAGCGCGCGCTCTATCTCGACCAGCGCAGCGTGCGCTTCTTCGGGCCGGACGAGATCGCGCGCTTCCGCCGCTTCAACCTGCTCGACGAGTACCTCGACCGCAAGGATCGCGAGCTGCGCGAATGGAACGCGGAACTGGCCGCGCGCGGCGCCGAGCCGGTCAACCACCGCCGGGTCACCAACCTCGGCACCTTCCGCGCCTACGTCGAGCAGTACCTGCGCCACCACGCCGGCATCAACCAGGCGCTGACCCTGCTGGTGCGCCAGCTGCAGCCGACCGAGCACGGCCTGCCGCTGGAGATCTACTGCTTCACCGCCGACACCCGCTGGGCGGTGTACGAGGGCATCCAGTCCGACATCTTCGACCACCTGCTGGCGATCCTGCCGGAGTTCGGGCTGCGCGTGTTCCAGCGCGCCAGCGACGCGCCGCTGGACGTCAACCTGCGCCGGGTGGAGGGGCCGCGCCCGGGGCCGGAGCCCGCGCCCGGGGCGGGGGAGCCCGGCTGAGCCCGCCGGGCGCGCGCCCGTCTCGCGCCGGCGCCCGCCATGCGCGATCATGGCGCCCCCACCGGAGCGCGCCATGCATACCGCCTGCCTCAGTCTCGGCAGCAACCTCGAGCCGGAGCATCACCTGGGCGCGGCGCTGCGGGCCCTGCGCGAGCGCTTCGGCGCGGTGCGGGTGTCGGCCTTCTATCGCACCCGCGCGGTCGGCTTCGAGGGGCCCGACTTCGTCAATGCCGCGGCGGTGATCGCCACCGAACTCGACGTGCACGCGCTCGACGCCTGGCTGCACGCGCTGGAGGACGCCCACGGCCGCGACCGCAGCGGCCCGCGCTACGGCAACCGGACCCTGGACATCGACATCGTGCTGTTCGACGACCTGATCGTGGAAGGGCCGGGTCGCTTCCGGCTGCCGCGCCCGGAGCTGCGGCACGCCTTCGTGCTGCGGCCGCTGGCCGAGATCGCGCCGGAGATCGTCGAGCCGCGCAGCGGCCGCACCCTGGCCGCGCTGTGGGCCGACTCGGAGGAGCGGGCGGTGGCGATGGACGAGGTGGCGGTCCCCGCCTGAACGCGCGCTCGCCGGCCCGGCCGGTCACATCGGCTCCCCGCCGCCCGTCGAGAAGTGACTTCCGGCGCTTGAGGGCGCGCTGCGCCGGGCGCACGATCCGCGCGTCGACGACAGGGGGTGGGCTATGCACGGGAAGTTCTCGCGCAGCTGGGCGCTGGCGAAGGCCAGCGCGGGGGTGTTGCGCTCCGACAAGGAACTGCTGCTGTTCCCGGTGATCTCGGGCATGTGCGCGCTGGTGGTGACGGCCAGCTTCGTGCTGCCGATGTCGCTGCTGGGCGGCTTCTCGCACGGGTTCACCCCGGCGCTGGCGGTGGCGGCCTTCGCGTTCTACTTCTGCCAGTACGGCGTGATCGTGTTCTTCAACTGCGCGCTGGTGGCCGCGGCCACGATCCGCCTGGAGGGCGGCGATCCGACCCTGGCCGACGGCCTGCGCGCGGCCCGGGCGCGGCTGCCGGCGATCCTCGGCTACGCCGCGATCGCGGCCACGGCGGGCGTGCTGCTGCAGACGCTGCGCAACCGCGAGGGCAGCGTCCTGGTGCGCCTGTTCGGCGCGCTGCTGGGCGCGGCGTGGACGCTGGCGACCTTCCTGGTGGTGCCCGTGCTGGTGAGCCGGCGGATCGGTCCGATCGACGCGCTGAAGGAGAGCGTGCGCCTGCTCAAGCGCACCTGGGGCGAGAACGCGATCGGCAACGTCGGCATCGGCGCCGCCTTCGGCCTGCTCACCGCCGCCACCGTGCTGGCCGGCATCGGCCTGACGGTGCTGGCCGCGCAGGCCTGGCTGGGCCTGGCGATCCTGGTCGGCGGGCTGTTCGCGATCGCGGTGCTGCTGCTGGGCGTGCTGCAGTCCGCGCTCGCCGGCGTGTACTCGGCGGTGCTGTACCGCTACGCCACGACGCGGCAGGCGCCGGCGGGGTTCCCGCCCGCGGCGCTGGAAGGGGCGTTCGTTGGGTAGGGGCCAGAGGCCAGAGGCCAGAGGCCAGGGAAAAGCGAAAAAAAGCCGAAAAGCGCGTTGCTTTCCGGTCGCGCCGGTTTAGCCTTTCCCTGGCCCCTGGCCCCCCCTGGCCCCTGGCCCCTGCCTCACCCCACCAGCCGCCCGCCGTCCACGCGCAGGCTCTCGCCGGTCACGTAGGTGGCGTCGCGCAGCAGCCAGAGCACGGCGCTGGCGATCTCCTCGGGGGTGCCGGTGCGCGCGAGCGGGGTGCCGGCCAGCATGCGCTGCTGGCGCTGCGGGTCGTCCTCGTCCTCGCCCCAGAGGATGGCGCCGGGGGCGACCGCGTTCACCCGCACCTCCGGCGCCAGATCGAGCGCCAGCGAGCGGGTCGCGGCCTCCAGCGCGGCCTTGGCCATGCAGTACAGGGCGTGCCCGGGGCGCGGCCGGCGGGCGTAGATGTCGGTCATGTTGACGATCGCCCCGCGCGCGGCGCGCAGGTGCGGAGCGGCGGCCTGGGCGAGGAAGAACGGCGCGCGCGCGTTGCTGGCGAACAGCCGGTCCCAGTCGTCCGGGGTGGCCTCGCCGATCGGGGTGGCGAAATAGGATGAGGCGTTGTTGACCAGCGCGTCGAGGCGGCCGAAGCGGCCGATGGTGCGCGCCACCAGTTCCGGCAGCCGGTCGAACTCGGCCAGTTCCGCCTGCAGGCGCAGGGTGCTGCCCGGGCGCGCGGCTTCCAGCGCTGCGACCAGCGCGTCGAACTCGGGGCGCGGGGTGCGGTAGTGCAGGGCGAGGTCGTAGCCGGCGCCGTGCAGGCGCACGGCGATCGCGGCGCCGAGGCGGTGGGCGGACCCGGTGACCAGGGCGACGGGGGCGGGGCGGGCGTTCGGATCGGGCATGCGGTCTCCGGGGAAGGCGGCCGGCGCGGGGCCGGGGGCCATCCTGCCACGCCGGCCGCGGCGCGCGCGGTCGTATCCTGTGCGCCTCGCCACGAACCGCCCGTCATGACCACTGCGCACGAAGACCCCGACGCCCTGGCCCACAGCGAGCGCCTGCAGGCGCTGATCCGCGACGAGATCCGCGCCGCCGGCGGCGCGATCCCGTTCTCGCGCTTCATGGAGCTGGCGCTCTACGCGCCGGGGCTGGGCTACTACAGCGCCGGCGCGATCAAGTTCGGTCGCGAGGGCGATTTCGTCACCGCGCCGGAGCTCGGCGCGCTGTTCGCCGAGTGCGTGGCCGAGGCGGTCGCGCCGGTGCTGCGCGGGATCGGCGAGGACGCGTGGTTCGTGGAACTGGGCGGCGGCAGCGGCCGCTTCGCCGAGCATGCGATCGGGCGGCTGCTGGCGATCGACGCGATGCCGGCGCGCTACGCCATCCTCGAGCCCAGCGCCGACCTGCGCGAGCGCCAGCGCGCGCACCTCGAGCGCCGGCTGCCCCCGGCGGCGTTCGATCGCGTGGCGTGGCTGGACGGCCCGGTGCAGACGCGCTGGCGCGGGGTGCTGTTCGCCAACGAGGTGATCGACGCCCTGCCCACGCCGCGCTTCGCGCTGCGCGGGGGCGAGGTGTACGAGGAGCACGTGGCGCTGGATGCGCAGGGCGCCTTCGCGATCGTGGACCGGCCCGCCGACGCGCTGCTGGCCGCCGCGGTGCGCCACGTCGAGCGCCAGCTCGATGCGCCGTTCGCCGACGGCTACCGCTCGGAACTGCTGCCGCAACTGCCGTACTGGGTGCAGGCGGTGATCGGCGGCCTGCAGGCGGGGGCGCTGCTGTTCGTGGACTACGGCCATCCGCGCCGCGAGTATTACCTGCCGCAGCGCACCGGCGGCACCCTGCGCGCCTTCCGCCGCCACCAGCTGCGCGAGGACGTGCTGGCCCATGCCGGCCTGCAGGACCTCACCGCCTCGGTGGACTTCACCGCGCTGGCCGAGGCGGGCACCGGCGCCGGTTTCGAGTTCGCCGGCTACTGCAACCAGGCCAGCTTCCTGATCGGCAATGGGCTGGCGCAGCGGCTGGCCGAGCACGAGGCGCGCGCGCCGGACGAGGCGGCGCGCTACGCGCTGCGCCAGCAGGTCAAGACGCTGACCCATCCCGACGCCATGGGCGAGCGCTTCCAGGCGATGGGCTTCGCGCGCGACACGGAGTTCGGGCACGCGTTCCTGGCCGGCGACCTGAGCCACCGGCTGTGACGGCGCGCGGCGGCGCGCTGAAGCCGCTGCGGCGGCCGCGGCTGTGGGTCGGCCTGTGGTGCGCGGCGATCGCCGCGGTGGTGGCGCTCTCGCTCGCGCCGCCGCCGCCGATGCCGCCGGTGGACGGCGGCGACAAGCTCGGCCACCTGCTGGCCTACGGCACGCTCTCGGCCTGCGCGGTGCAATTGTTCGCGCACGGGCGCGCGCTCGCCGCCGCCGCCGTCGGGCTGGCGCTGCTCGGCGCCGGCCTCGAGGTCGCGCAGGGCGCGCTCACCGTCACCCGCACCGCCGATCCGTTCGACGCCCTGGCCAACGCGCTCGGCGTCGCGGCCGGGCTCGCCACCCGCTTCACGCCGTGGCGCGACCTGCTGTTGCGCCTCGATGCCCGCTTCTGAAAACCTGTTCACGATCTTGCTGCGCTTGCCAGCTGGCGCGCGTGCGGTGCTCGGAATGCTCATGTACCACTCGTACATTGCGCTTCCTGCGCTCCGCCACGCGCCATCTGACTGCGCTCACGACAGATCGTGAACAGGTTCTGAGCGCGTGGGCTTGCTACGCTGCGCGCCCTCGTCCCGCCGGAACCGCCCATGCTGCCGCCGCCCGCCATCGCCGCCCACCTGCCGGACGCCGTCCGCGCCGCGCAGCGGCTGGCCTGGGCGCGCGCGGCCACCGGCGAGCCCGCGCTGACGCTGGAGCGCGCCTCGACCGACGCCGGTTTCCGTAGCTACTGGCGCGCGGCCACCGCGGCCGGCCCGCGCATCGTCATGGATTCGCCGCCGGGCCTGGAGGACGCGGCCGGCTGGCTGCGCCTGCACGCGCTGCTGACCGCGCACGGCGTGCGCGTGCCGGCGGTGCTGGCGCGCGACGAGGCCGCCGGCTTCCTGCTGCTGGAGGACCTGGGCGCGCGCACCGCGCTGCAGGCGCTGGACGGGCTCGATGCCGACGCGCTGATGGCGGCGGCCTTCGAGCAACTGCTGCGGCTGCAGGCGATCGAGCCGCCGGCATGGCTGCCCGACTACGGCCGCGCGCTGGTCGAGCGCGACCTGGGCCTGTTCCACGACTGGTTCCTGGGCCGCCACCTGGGCGTCGCGCTCGACGCCGACGAAGCCGCCGAATGGCAGGCGATGCGCGAGCGGGTGCTGGCCGCCACCCTGGCGCAGCCGCAGGTGCTGGTGCACCGCGACTACATCCTGCGCAACCTGATGCCGGTGGACGGCGGCGTGGCCGTGCTGGACTTCCAGGACGCGGTGCGCGGCCCGATCGCCTACGACCCGGCCAGCCTGCTGCGCGACGCCTTCCACACCTGGCCGGCCGACCGCGCCGACGCCTGGCTGCGCGACTACCACGCGCGCGCCCGCGCGGCCGGATTGCCGGTGTCGGCGCTGGCGCGCTTCCTGCACGATGCCGCGCTGATGGGCGCGCAGCGGCACCTGAAGATCCTGGGCATCTTCGCCCGCCTGCACCACCGCGACGGCAAGCCGCACTACCTGCGCGACGCGCCGCGTTTCCTGGGCTACCTGGACGAGGCGTTGCCCGGCCTGCCCGAACTGGCGCCGCTGGCCGGCCTGCTCGATCGCCACGTGCGCCCGCGGTTGGCCGGGTAAGCGCGTTCGCGCGCCCGCTCACCCGACCGCGCGCCGCCCGAGGGTAGGGTGACGGCGCGCCAGCCCGAGGACATGCAGATGGACGATCTGTTCGCTTCCGCCCCGTCGCCGGTCGACGGCATCCGTACCGGCATCGGTGGCTGGACCTATGCGCCGTGGCGCGGCGGCGCCTTCTATCCGCCGGGCCTGGTGCAGAAGCGCGAACTCGAATACGCCAGCCGCCGGCTGACCGCGATCGAGATCAACGGCACCTGGTACGCCGCGCAGAAGCCGCAGACCTACGCGCGCTGGCGCGAAGAGACGCCGCCCGGCTTCGTGTTCTCGCTGAAGGCGCCGCGGCGCATCGCCGAGGCGAAGCGACTGGCGGAGGCGGCGCCGCAGGCGCGCGCCTTCGTCGAGGGCGGCCTGGCCGAACTGGGCGACCGCCTGGGGCCGATCCTGTGGCAGTTCGGGCCGCGCCGTGCGTTCGACCGCGACGACTTCGCCGGCTTCCTCGACCGCCTGCCGCGCACGCTGGCCGGCGCCCCGCTGCGCCACGTGCTGGAGGTGCGCCACGACAGTTTCCGCAGTCCCGAGTACCTGGCCCTGGCGCGCGCCCACAACCTGCCCACCGTGTTCACCGATTCGCCCGACTACCCCTCGTTCGCCGACCCGACCGGCGACTTCGTCTACGCGCGCCTGATGCGCAGCCGCGAGACCGTGGCCAGCGGCTACCCGGCCCGCGAACTGGACGCCTGGGCCGAGCGCGCCCGCGCCTGGGCGCGCGGCGAATCGCCGCCCGACCTGCCCTACGTCGAATCGCCACCGCCGCCCGCCGCCCCGCGCGAGGTGTTCGTGTACTTCATCGGCGCCGGCAAGGTGCGCAACCCCGCCGCCGCGATGGCGCTGCACGCGCGGCTGCGCGCAGCGCCCGCCGCCTAAGGTGGGAAAGCCTGGATAGACCGTACCCCGGATATTGTCCCGACGCCCTGCGGCGGCCGTACCGCGATAGGACGGCGCCCGACGGGCGGGCGCCGTCGCGGCCTCACACGGGATCGCAACAGTAGAATTCCGTTCCGCCGAAGTCGCACCCAGGGTATTCGGGGCAGGCTACGCGCTCAGGACTGTTGGAGCTCAGCGCCTGCGCCGCTCCTACGCCCATCGCGCCCATCACCAGCGCCAGCAGCAGACCCTTGGCGATCCGGCTCTTGTTGATTTTCATCTTCGCTCTCCTTCGCTTGCATCGAGGCGACTCCGCTCCGCCCTTCGGAGAGGATCGCCGCCAGGATCTCCTGGACGCCTGTCGCATCGACCAGGCCCGCGTGCGAGAAACGCACGCGTCCATCGCTGTCGATGAGCAGGACCGCAGGCACTGCGCGCACCCCGAGTTGGCTATGGTGGCGCGCGTCGGACCGGAAGATCGGGATGTCGAGCGCGCGCTCGCGCACGTAGCGCTGCAGGCGTGCGGGCTCCGCGCGCGAGAGGCCGACAGGTTCGATGCCTGCTATGCGTGCGCGCTCGAGAAGTGGGCGCAGCGCAGGCAGCGATCGTTCGCACACCGGGCAGTCCGGATCGAATACGTACATCAAGCGTATGGTGCCCGCGCCGGCGCCGAGTTCGGCCTGCCGCCCAGCGAGGTCGGAAAGCGGCAGCGTCGGCAGCCAGGCGCCCACGCGGGGAGCAGCGCTGGCCCGCCACAATGCGTCGTGTGCGCGCTGCAGGCGCTGGTTCTGCAGCACGAGGGCAACGATCACCGCAGACGCGGCCGCGAGCAGCATCCAGAGCAGCCAAGGCGTGCGACGTTCCCCCATGCGGACATAGATCGCATGTCCGTAGCGTGGTTTCCGTGACGCGGCTCGCGATCCCTCGATGCGGCTCCTCCGGCGCGACGCGTGTCGTCCGCTCCGGAAACAACGGTGCCGCCGGGGATACGGCCGTTGCACAGACGATCGCAATCCTTGCGTAGCACGGCGGTCGGATGGAGCGAACGCGCGTTCCGGCTCCGTCAGCCCGGGTCCGCCGGCGCGCGGCACCAGGCCTCGATCGCTGCCGGCGCGTTCTCCAGGCCCTCGCGCGCGGCCAGTTCCCAGGGGCGTTCGCACTGCGCGGTGCGTTCGCACCAGGCGTAGCCGGCCGAGCCGATGCAGCCGTGGGCATCGCGGTCCGATCCGGGCATGGGGGCGCCGGCGGGCATTGCGGCGGCGGCGGGCATTGCGGCGGCGGCGGGCGTGGCCGATGGCGTGGGCGCGCAGGCGGCGAGGAGCAACAGCAGCGGCAGGGCGGACACGATGCGCATGGAGGTCTCCGGTCAGTGGCGTGGGACGGCGTCGATGGCGGCGATCCGCGCCCGGCGCAGGGCCTGCCCGATCTCCGGGCCGGACAGGCCCTCGGCGGCGAGGTCGCGGGCGCCGACGGCGAGCGCGGCGGCGTGGAGGCGGCGCAGCAGGTCGCCTTGCGGATACGGCGCGTCGGCCAGGCCGAGGCGGCCGCGCTTGTCGGCCTCGCAGACGAGGGCCAGCTGGCCGATGCGCGCGGGCTTGCGGAAGCCGTCGCAGCGGGCGATCAGGTCGTGCACGGTGGCCGCGCGCAGCTCGGCGATGCGATGCACGTTGAGATGCTCGCGGCAGGCGACGACGGCCAGCTCGCGATGCGCGGCGGGCACCTTCAGCCGCGCGCACAACGCCTCCAGCGGCGCGAGGCCGGCATGTTCGTGGCCGACGTGGCGCGGCAGCCGGTGCGCCGGCGTCAGCGCCTTGCCGAGGTCGTGGGTCAGCGCGGCGAAGCCGATGACCGCGTCGCCGGGCGCCAGCGTCGCGGCCATGTCGCAGACCATCTCGACGTGCGCGCCGGTGTCGATCTCGGGGTGGTACTCCGCGCGCTGCGGCACGCCGTACAGCGCGTCCACCTCCGGCAGCACCGCGGCCAGGGCGCCGGCCTCGCGCAGGGTGCGCAGGAAGGCCGAGGGCCGCGCCGCGGCCAGCGCGCGCGCCAGCTCCTGCCAGACCCGCTCCGGCGTCAGTTCGGCCAGTTCGCCGCTCTCGGCCATCGCGCGCATCAGCGCCCGGGTCTCGTCGGCCACGCGGAAGCCCAGCGGCGCCAGCCGCGCCATGAAGCGGGCCGCGCGCAGCACCCGCAGCGGGTCCTCGGCGAAGGCGGCGCCGACGTGGCGCAGCACGCGCGCGTCGAGGTCGGCCGCGCCGCCGAAGGGATCGACCAGCCGGCCCTGCGCGTCCTCGGCGATGGCGTTGATGGTGAAGTCGCGCCGCGCCAGGTCCTGCTCCAGCGTCACCGAGGGATCGGCGTGCACGACGAAGCCGCGATGGCCGCGCCCGCTCTTGCGCTCGGTGCGCGCGAGCGCGTATTCCTCGCCGGTGCCGGGATGCAGGAACACCGGGAAATCCCGGCCCACGCGGCGGTAGCCGGCGGCTTCCATCGCTTCCGGCGTGGCGCCGACCACGACGTAGTCGCGGTCGCCCGGCGGCAGGCCGAGCAGGCGATCGCGCACCGCGCCGCCGACGAGGTACGCGTTCATGCCAGGGTGCGCGCGGCCAGCAGCCGCAGCAGCGCGCTCGCGTCCACCTTGCGGCCGAACTTGCGCACCAGCGGCGCCGGCCGCCCCGACAGCCACAGCCGCAGCTCGGCGTCGAGGTCGAAGCTGCCGGCGGTCTCGACGGAGAACGACACGATGCTGCGGTAGGGGATGCAGTGGGTCTCGACCTTGCTGCCGGTCAGGCCCTGCTTGTCGATCAGCAGCAGGCGGCGGTCGGTGAACACCACCAGGTCGCGGTACAGCACGAACGCGCGCTCGACGCGCTCGCCCTCGATCAGCAGCGGCGCGAGGTCGCGCGCTACCGCGTCGGGGGCGGCGTCGCTGGCGTTGCCGAGCAGTGCGTCGAACAGGCCCATGGGCGGCTTCCGCGGTCGGGGAGGGCGACAGCTTAGGACATGACGCGCCGCGGCCTCACGCCGCTTCGTCGCCGGCGGCGGCAGCCGCGTCGGGACAGGCGAAGGGCTTGCGCGCGGCGTCCACGCGTCCCTGCATGCGCTCGCTCACCGGCACCGCGGCGCCGTGCAGCCGCCAGTCGTAGATCACGCTGAAGGCCAGCACGCGCGCGACGTACTCGCGGGTCTCGCGGTAGCTGATGGTCTCGATCCAGAAATCCGCGTCCATCCCCGCACGCTGCGCCTGCCAGCGCTGCACGGGCGCCGGCCCGGCGTTGTAGGCGGCGATGGCCACGTACGGCAGGCCGTACTTCTCCTTCATCTCGCGCAGGTAGGCGCTGCCCAGGCGGATGCTGGTGGCCGGGTCGTACAGGCTCTCGGCGCCGCCCCAGGGCAGGCCCAGCCGGCGCGCCACCGCGGCGCCGGTGGCCGGCAGCACCTGCATCAGCCCGCGGGCGTCGGCGGGCGAGCGCGCGCGCGGGTTGAAGGTGCTCTCGGCGCGGATCTCGGCGGCGATCCATGCCGGGTCCAGGCCGTTGCGGCGGGCCTCGGTGCGGATCAGCTCGTCGTGGTGCAGCGGGAAGCGCAGCGCGTAGAGCCGCGATTCCTCCGGCTGCCGGCCGAGGCCGAAGATCGCGCGGTCGAACCAGCCGTTGTCCTGCGCCACCTGCACCGCGATGCGGCGCTGGCGGTCGTCGAACTTCTCCAGCGCGGCGTTCCACTCGCGCGTCGCCCAGCCGGGCCGGTCGGCGCGCAACAGCGCCATCGCGCGGACGATCTCCGGCGTGTTGGCCACCCGCGCGCGCGAGGAGGCGTCGATGTCGAGCGTCATCGGACACAGCGCGTAGGGTGCGCCGAGGCGGTCGGCGGCGAGGAAGCCGTGGAAGGTCGGCGACCGCGCGGCGCGCGCGTACAGCGGCCGCGCGCGCTCGGGCGCGCCCAGCAGTTCGTGCAGGCGCGCCTCGAAGTAGGTCCAGCGCGGGTCCTCGCGCTGCGCCTGCGGCATGCGTTCGATCGCCGCCAGCGCGGCGCGCCAGTCCGAGCGCGCCAGGCCCTCGCGCACCTGCCACTCGTGCAGGCGGTCGTCGTAGGCGGCCAGCGGGACCAATGCCAGCCGGCGCGCCGAATCGGGCAGGTACGAGGCCACCGTCCACAGCGCGATCTGGTGCAGCACGCGCCCGCGCTCGGCCTCGTCGAAGCCCAGCGCGGCGGCATAGCCCGGCAACTGCGCTTCGGCCGCATCCGGCGACGCCTTGCCGAACTTCGCCAGCCCGTGCGAGGCGACCAGCCGGCTGCGCGGCGTCTTCGGCCACTGCAGCGCGCGCGCATGCGGCGCCTGCACGAAGGCGGCGTAGTCCTCGGCCAGCGCGCGTTCTTCGGCCGGCAGGCCGGCGGCGGCGGCCCGCATGACCCCCGGGTTCCAGGCGGCGGCGGCCAGTTCCAGCCGCTCCCAGCGCAGCGCCGGCGTCAGCGCGCCGCGCGCGTCCAGCGCGGCGAACGGCGCGTCGCACGCGTCGGGCAGCGAATCGCCGCTGCTGCGCCAGATCGCCGCCACCGCCTCGTCCCAGGCCGCGTCCGCCGCGCCCAGGCGCGATCGCGCGTCGAGCTCGATGCAGCGCAGCGCGGTGTTGCCGATGTCGGGCGACCACGCGGCGCGGATGCCGGCCCAGTCCTGACGCTTGTGCAGCGCGCGCAGCCAGTCCTCGCGGAACGCCGCGGCCACCGCCTGGCCCTGGTAGCGCTGGAGGAAATCGGCGGCCTGCGCCGACGGCAGGGTGTCGAGGCCGCGCCGCAATTGCGCGTATTCGATCCAGCCGGCGGCCGGGTGGTTGCGCATCTGCGGCGGTACCGGCTGGCCGCGCGCGGCGGCCTCCAGCGCGCCGCGCAGCTCGAGATCGGCGGCCGACTGCGCGCGCGCGGTGGCGCCGGGCAGCAGGCCCGCCAGCAGCGCGAGCGCGGTCGCGGCGAGGGTGAAGGCGGAAGCGTTTCGCATGCGCGCGACTATAGCCAAGCGCGGATGAAGTCCGGCCCATCGCCGGCCCGGGGCGCGGCTGCGCTAACCTCCCCGCCTCCCGGAAACCGGAACCGACATGGTCACGCTGATGCTGTTCTTCCTCGCCCTGGGCGCCATCGCCGGGGTGCTCGCCGGATTGCTCGGCATCGGTGGCGGCCTGGTGCTGGTCGCGGCGCTGGCCTGGTTCCTGCCGCTGCACGGCGTGCCGCGCGAAGCGGGCATGCACGCGGCCCTGGCCAGTTCGATGGCCAGCATCGTGCTGACCGCCACGTCCTCGGCCTGGGCGCACCACCGCCGCGGCAGCGTGCTGTGGCCGACGGTGAAGTGGATGGTGCCGGGCGTCTTGATCGGCGGCTGGCTCGGCAGCCGCTTCGCGATCTCGCTCGACGGCGACGTGCTGAAGTGGTGCGTGGCGGTGTACTGCTTCGTGGTCGGCGCGCAGATGGCGCTGTCCGGCCCGCCGAAGACCCGGGCCGAGGCCGTCGTGCCGAAAGGTCCGGGCATGACCGCCGCCGGCGGCGCGATCGGCGCGATGTCCTCGCTGGTGGGGATCGGCGGCGGCAGCATGACCGTGCCGCTGCTGGTCTGGCGCGGGGTGGCGCCGGTGCGCGCGGTGGGCACGTCCTCGGCCTGCGGCGTGTTCATCGGCCTGTCGGCGGCCGCCGGCTACGCCCTGCAGGCCCCGCCCGGCGCGCTGCCCGAGCATGCCATCGGCTACGTCTACCTGCCCGCCGCCATCGGCGTGGCGATCGCCTCCGTGCTCGCCGCGCCCTACGGCACCCGGCTGGCCCACGCGATCAGCGGCACCGCCCTCAAGCGCGTCTTCGCGGCCTTCCTGATCCTGGTGGGCGCCAGCCTGGCGCTGTGGTGAGCGCGGGCGTCGAACCGCCTTGCCGGGCGCGCCATCGCGACGACGGGCGCGCGGTGTTCGTCCGCACGCCGTGCGCACCGGGCGCCTGTTTCGCAGCAGCCGGCTCGCGTCGCGCGCCGGCATCGAACGCGACCCCGACTCAGTGATGCGCGTCGCGGTTTCTGTTTAACGATTTCGTTACAACGGCATGACCGCCGCATGGACAGGGGCATCGGCGGCGACCCATCTTCCATGGAGAGCACGATGAGCCTGCCGAACCCTTCCCGCCTGGCGCGCGCGGTCCAGTTGTCCCTGCTGCTCGCCCTGCCCGCCGCCGCCGCCGCCCAGCAGCCCGCGCCGGCCTCGCCCGCCGAGGCCGCCACCCGCACACTGGACGCGGTGCAGGTCACCGGCACCCGCATCCGCCGGGCCGAACTGGAAGGGCAGGTGCCGGTGCACACGCTGAGCCGGCAGGACATCGAGCGCACCGGCCTCACCTCGATCGGCGACGTGGTGCAGCAGCTCACCGGCTCCGGCTCGGCGCTCAACACCAAGTTCAACTCCTCCGGCAACTTCGGCTTTCCGCCCGACGGCAGCGGCGTGGGCGCGGGCTCGGCGCAGGTGGACCTGCGCCACCTGGGCGCCAAGCGCGTGCTGGTGCTGGTGGACGGCATCCGCTGGGTCAACGAGTCCTCGGCCTCCGGCGTGGGCGCCGCGACCGATCTCAACACCATTCCGCTGGCCATCGTCGATCGCATCGAGGTGCTGGAGGACGGCGCCTCCTCGCTGTACGGCTCCGACGCGATCGCCGGCGTGGTCAACATCATCACCCGGCGCGACTTCGACGGCGGCCAGGTCACCCTCGACTACGGCCGCTTCGGCGAGGGCGACGGCACCAGCAAGGGCGCCGACTTCGCCTGGGGCCGCACCACCGAGCGCAGCAGCCTGTTCCTGGCGCTGAGCCATACCGAGCAGGACGCGGTGTACGCGCGCGACCGCGAGCAGTCGCGCTTCCCGGTGCCGGGCACCGGCGTGGCGCTGGGCAGTTCCGGTACGCCGACCGGACGTTTCTGGATTACGGACCCGAATACCGGCGTCACACTCGACATCACCCCCAACACCGGCAACAGCGCGCCGGTCTACGACCCCACCCAGACCGGCTGCGACCGCACCGACGGCTTCCACTGCTTCGGCGCCGCCGACCGCTTCAACTTCGCCGAGTACAACCTGCTGATGACGCCTTCCGAGCGCACCGGCGTGTTCGGCCAGTTCCGCTTCGACATCACCCCCAACCTGCAGTGGTACGCCAAGGCGCTGTACAACCGCCGCGAGTCCACCAACCAGGCCGCGCCCGAGCCGATCTTCCTCGGCCCCGAGGCCGGCACCGGCAATCCGCTGGCCGACGAGATCACCATCTCCGCGCGCAACCCCTACAACCCGTTCGGCTTCGACCTGGTCTCGGGCGAAAGCCTGATCATGATCGGCCGCCGCCCGGTGGAGGGCGGCGCGCGCGTGTTCGAGCAGAAGGTCGACACGCAGTACTTCAACACCGGCCTGGTCGGCAGCTTCGACGTCGGCAACGCGATCTGGTTCTGGGACGTCAACGCCGCCTGGAGCCGCAACAAGGCCAGGCAGGCCAACTACGGCAGCTACAACATCCACAACATCGCCCTGGCGCTGGGCGATCCCGACGCCTGCGCCGCGGTGGCCGGCTGCGTGCCGCTGAACATCTTCGGCGGTCCCGGCACCATCACCCCCGAGATGCTGGCCTGGATCCAGCCGGTGGTGCGCGACGAGAGCCAGAACGAGCTGAGCCTGGTGTCCGCCAACCTGTCCGGCGACCTGTTCCGACTGCCCGGCGGCCACGTCGCCTTCGCCGCCGGCTACGAGTACCGCAAGTACGAAGGCTGGTACCAGCCCGACCCGCTGACCGTGCGCGGCCACTACAACGGCGTGCCCTCGCTGCCGACCTCCGGCGAATACGACGTCAACGAGGTGTTCGTCGAGCTCGAGGTGCCGATCTTCGGCGAGGGCGCCTGGGGCAAGGGCCTCGACCTCAGCCTGGCCGGCCGCTATTCCGACTATTCCACCTTCGGCGGCGAGTTCACGCCCAAGTACGGCCTGCGCTGGCAGGTCAGCGACGACTTCCTGCTGCGCGCCACCTACGCCGAAGGTTTTCGCGCGCCCTCGATCGGCGAGCTGTACGGCTCCGACAGCCGCTTCGACGCCCAGCTGCGCGACCCCTGCTCCGAGCCCTTCCTCGACCCGTCGGTGGAAGGCAATTGCCGCGCGCTGGGCGTGCCGGCCGGCTACGCCCAGCCTAACCCGCAGATATCGGTGACCACCGGCGGCAACCGCGAACTCGAGCCCGAGCGCGCCCGCAGCTTCACCACCGGCTTCGTGTGGAGCCCGTGGTTCGCCAACGGCACCTCCTGGGCCGAGCGCTTCGACTTCGAGGTCACCTACTACCGCCACGACATCCAGGGCCCGATCCAGGCGCTGTCGGCGCAGGCGCAGCTCGACCTGTGCGTGCAGACGCTGTCGGCCGAGTACTGCGACGGCATCGGCCGCGCCGCCACCGGCGGCATCAACGCCTTCAACAACCGCCTGACCAACCTCGGCTCGATCAAGACCGACGGCTGGGACGTGGACCTGTACTGGACCACCCCGGACACCGCCGCCGGCCGCTTCGCCTTCGCCTGGCAGAACAGCTTCGTCGGCCGCTACGAGGCGATCGGCGGCGCCGGCCAGCGCCAGCCGCGCCGCCCCGGCATCGAGGTCGAGGACAGCGCGATCCCCGAGTGGACCTCCACCGCCTCGCTCGACTGGACCCGCAACGCCTGGAACGCTTCCTGGGCGGTGCGCCACATCTCCGACCTGGTCGAGGACTGCGGGGATGCCGTCTCGTTCCCGGTCTGTCGCAACCCGGAGGACGGCACCAACCGGCTCGGCTCCACCACCTACCACGACGTCCAGCTCGGCTATCGCTTCGACTGGATGCAGGGCCTCACCCTCACCGCCGGCGTCAACAACGTGTTCGAGAAGGAGCCTCCGATCTGCCTCTCCTGCTCGCTCAACGGCTACGACGCCTCCACCTACGACATCCCCGGCGGCCGCTTCTGGTACGTGCGGGCGGATTTGAGGTTTTGAGGCCGCGATCGTCGGAGATCGCCTCGCCGAGCGCCGGGTAGCCGCGCCCGGCGCAGGAGTAGCCGATGCCATCGTGGGCCGGTTTGTCGATCGTCCTGCCGCAGGGTGCCCGGTGGATGCGCGCCACCAGCGCGCAGGCGGCATCTGTGGTCGCTACCGAGCTGTGCAGCAGGTCGGTGTGGTTACTGTTTCGAAGCTGTTGTCGTTCGCCGCCGCGTAGCGGATGCCGATCTGCCTGCTGCAGGACGTTTCCAGTGCAGTGACCGCGTAAGCAAACCTGCCCCAATTTTTTTTGACTCATGAAGCTGGATCAGTTGTTCTCCGGCCCCAGTTCTCAGTGCCCATGTTCTTGTTGCTTACCGGCGTCGTCGTCCAAATAACTGATCTCGAAGAGCATAAATCAGAAACGGCTGAGGAGCGCTGAAGCAAATTAGAAGCACGCGAAAAGATGCCTTGACGTCATACGTAAAGAAGTAGATCGTTGCCGGGAATATGGCGCAAACAAGAAGGTACAATTCTGCTCGAAGAAGCACTCGGAATCTCATTCTCATCGCCTCTTATCGAGTTGCGTCTCAACTGCTTTGTCTACCGCGCCAGCTGCCGCATCGACGCCAATCTGTGCAGACGCTTGACCACCTGTTGTGGCCACCTCGCCTACGCGCAACGCGGACTGAGTGGTTGAAGCAATATTGGGGGCGCCAGGTGACGAGGAAGCCGCAGCTCGCTCGAGGTTTGAAACGCTCGACAAGCCAATGCGTGCACCAGCACCAGATGCCGCTCCGCCAATGGCACCTGAAACTGCCATTTTGACTCCATCAGGCGCTTCACCGTTTGCTATATCTTTTGCTCCTGACCCCAATGCAGAGGCTGCACCGCCGGCCATACCCGTTTGAATAGCAGCCTGTCCAGCAGTGATGGTGCCTCTTGCTGCCTGCGTGGCAAGACGCCCTCCAAGCCCACCAGTTACTGCGCCGACAGCTACGGCAACAGCCACGTCCGTTTTGTCAATTTGGGAGAAGGATTTCCCTTCCACTCCCATTTGAATACCAACCTCAATGAGTCCGCCAATGATTCCACCAACCACACCAAATCGCCCGTCCGGATCGGTGAACTTATACGGGTTGCTGTTGGCGTAGCGATACCGATTGAACGTCACTAACGGCTGGTCGTAAGCCGTTACAGGATCGACGGACAGGAACAGCCCGATACCGGGATCGTAGTAGCGCTGCTGCATGTACACCAGG
>NZ_JAAN01000007.1 GCF_000559025.1 Luteimonas huabeiensis HB2
CCTGCTGCCGCTGCCCGGGGCGCTGCAGCCGCTGCGCCCGTACTGGCTGGCGCTGGTGGTCGCCTACTGGGTCATCGAGGACGACGGCCGCCGCGGGCTGGGCTTCGCCTTCGCGGTGGGGCTGATCGGCGACCTCGCCTTCGGCGGGCTGCTGGGCGAGCACGCGTTGCGCCTGGTGGTGATGGCCTTCATCCTGCAGCGCTTCCGCAACCAGATGGCGCTGTGGCCGCCGCTGTTCGTGCTGCTCGATACCCTGCGCGCCAGCCGCAGGAAGGCGCGCTGAATGATCGGGGCCGCGCGCCAGCGCCGGGTGCGCAATCCCGCCGCCGAGGCGGAGCAGTTCCGCCGCCGCGCGCTGGTCGGCTTCGCCTGCGTGGTGCTGGCGCTGGGCGGCCTGGCGGCCTGGTACTTCAAGCTGCAGGTGCTCGACCACGGCGACTACGTGC
>NZ_JAAN01000008.1 GCF_000559025.1 Luteimonas huabeiensis HB2
TCGACCACGGCGACTACGTGCGGCGGTCCGAGGCCAACCGCATCAAGCCGCGGCCGGTGGTGCCCGGGCGCGGCCTGATCTACGACCGCAAGGGCCGCATCCTCGCCGACAACGTGCCGGCCTACCGGCTCGAGGTCACCCCCGAGCAGGCCTTCGCGGTGGACCGCTGGCGCTTCCCCGGCGTCGAGGTGGTGCCCTACCTCAACCGCCGCTATCCCTACGGTCCGCTGTTCGCCCACGTGATCGGCTACGTCGGCCGCACCGACGAGTCCGACGTCGAGCGCTACGGCGCCAGCCAGGTGCTGTTCCCGCACACCTGGTGGACGCCTTCGGCGAGCTGCAGGGCTCGGCGGTGGCGGTGGACCCGGCCACCGGCCAGGTGCTGGGCATGGTCAGCCTGCCGAGCTTCGACCCCAACCTGTTCGTCAACGGCATCTCGCATGATCGAGCGTTTCTCCGAGTACATGCGCCGCTACGGCTTCGGCCAGCGGACCGGCATCGACCTGATGGGCGAGAACCCGGGCGTGGTGCCGTCGATCGAATACAAGGCCACGCGCAGCCGCGAGCCCTCATCGGCCAGGGCTACTGGGTCGCCACCGCGCTGCAGCTCGCGCGCGGCACCGCCGCCATCGCCAACGGCGGCGCGTTGCATCCGCTGCGGCTGGTGGCCGAGCGCAGGGACGGCTACGACCGGCCGTGGACGCCGTTGCCGGTGCGCGAGGCGCCGCGCATCACCGACAACGCCGAGCACCGGCCGAGCGGCCGACCATCGCGCTGGCGGTGGTGGTCGAGCATGGCGGCTACGGCGGCACGACCGCCGCGCCGATCGCGCGCCGGATCTTCGACGCCTGGATCCACGGCCCGGCGAAGGACGGCGCGGACGCGCCTTCCGCCGGGGCCGCGCCGGCGGCCGGCGATCCCGCGCGCGCGAGCCCGGACCCGCAGGCCGCCGCCCCCGCGTCGCCGCCCCCGACACCGGTTTCGCCATGAAGATCATCCTGCTCTGGCTGCTCGACCTCCTG
>NZ_JAAN01000009.1 GCF_000559025.1 Luteimonas huabeiensis HB2
TGCTGGTCGCCGCTGGCATCGTCGCGCTGCCGACCGGGCTGATCATGCTGCAGCCGGACTTCGGCACCGCGATGCTGGTCGCGGCCAGCGGCGTGTTCGTGCTCTACCTGGCGGGCCTGTCCTGGTGGTGGTTCGCCGCCGCCGGCACCGCCGCCGTCGCCGCCGCCGTACATCCCCGAGCACACCACCGACTTCATCTTCGCGGTGCTGGCCGAGGAGTTCGGCTGGGTCGGCGTGGCCGTCACGCTGGCGCTGTACCTGTTCGTGACCGGGCGCTGCCTGTGGATCGCGGCCAACGCGCGCGACGCCTTCGGCCGGCTGGTGGCCGGCGCGCTGGGGCTGTCGATGTTCGTCCGGCCTGGGCGTGGTGATGGCGGTGCAGGCGCACGGCGGCGCGCGCCGGCCCTGAAGCGCCGCGCATCGCGACATGAACGCCGCATGCGCCGACGGTCCGAGGTTCGCGACCCGCATGCTA
>NZ_JAAN01000010.1 GCF_000559025.1 Luteimonas huabeiensis HB2
GCTTGCGGGAGAAGGGACAGCGTGCGCCCGCTTGCGGGAGAAGGGAGGGCATGCGCCCGCTTGCGGAGCAGGGACAGCTTCGGCGCCGCAGGTCGCATGTCGATGCGCGCTGGGGCCGCTCAGCCTCGCTCGTAGCGCCAGCCGCGCGTGGCGACGAAGTCGATCGCGCCGACGAGCAGCAGCGACAGCCCCGCCAGGGGAAACAGCGCGCCGCCGATGCACAGCAGGGCGAACACGCCGGCGACGGTGCGCGGCTGCGGCGGCAGGGGCGGTACGCCGAGGCGGCCGCGGGGGCGGCGCATCCACCACATCGCGGCGGCGCCGATGCACATCACGATGATCGCGGCGCAGGCGATCAGCAGGAGCAGACGGTTGACGGCGCTGTATTCCTGGCCGAGATGGACGTTGATGCCCCACTCCAGGGCACGGCCCAGCGCGCCGTAGTCGGCGTAGCCCATGTCCAGCAGGACGCGGCCGCTGTATTGGTCGAGGTGGACCACGCGTTGCTGCGCGACGTCTTCCGGGTACACGGAGGCGGTGTATACGCCGTGCGGGCCGCGCGGCAGGGCGACGCTGTAGCCGGGCGCCAGGCCCAGCGCGTCGAACCGGGCGATGGCCGCGTCGATGCCGATCGCGCCGGGCTGCGGTGCGAACGCGTCCAGCGCGCCGCCGCTGCCGTGACCTTCGTGGCCGGCATGGGCCGAGGCCGGCCCGCCGAGCGGCCGGTCCTGCGACATCGGCAGCCGCGCGTGTTCCAGCGACCACGCCGGCTGCGTGGTGTCGGCCAAGCGCTGGTCCGACATGGGCAGATCGACCCGTACGCCCGCGGGATAGCCGAAATCGTGGCCGTTGGCCCAGGCGTTGACCTGTTGGCCCCACAGCACCGACCACGGCATGCCGGTGATCGCCAGGAACAGCACCACCAGCCCCACCCATGCGCCGGTGACCGCGTGCAGGTCGCGCCAGAACAGCCGCTGCACCGGCGCGCCCCGCACCCGGGCGACGCCGCCCGACTGCCCGCGCGGCCACCACAGGTACACGCCGGTCAGCACCAGCAGGATCGCCCAGCCCGCCGCGATCTCGATCAGCGCGCTGGCGAAGCCGCCGAGCAGGTCCAGGCTGTGCAGGCGCCGTACGATCCGCGAAAACGTGCCGTCCTCGGGTAGCCAGCCGAGCACAGCGGCCGACGACGGGTCCACGTAATGGACCTCGCGCCGGCCTTCGGCATCGAGCACGCCGATTTCCACGCTGCCATCGGCGCGCTCGGGCGTGGCGTAGCGGAAGGCGCGGCCGCCCGCGGCGGCTTCCGCGGCGGCGATCTGCGCACTGGGCGGGGCCCGGAGCGCGGGCGTGGCCTCGACCACCTTCAGGTCGTGATGGATCCAGCGGTCGATCGGCTTCTGGTACAGGTAGGCCGCACCGGTCAGCGCGAGCCAGGCCAGGAACGGCAGCGTGAACAGCCCCGCGTAGAAGTGCCAGCGCCACACCGCGCGATAGAAGCGCACACGGCCGATGGCCGGGGCGCGGGAGGTACCGGCCACGTCAGAGCGCCCGGGTCCAGGTGAGGTAGACGGCACGGCCATCGCCCGGGGAATAGCCGGACGATCCGCTGTCGTACCAGGCGTACACGTAGAACCGGTCGGTGACGTTCTTCAATTGCAGGGTCAGGCTGTTGCGATCGTCGAGCCGATGGCGCGCGCTGAGGTTGAGCAGGGCGTAGCCGCCGTAGCGGCCCTGGGTGTTGGTGCGCTCGACGTAATAGTCGCTCTGGCCGTTGCCCCAGGCGGAGAACGTCCAGTCGGGCGAGGCCAGGTACTCGACGCCGGCGCTGGCCAGCCAGTTCGGGACGTTCTCGATCTGCCGGCCGCGGGTGAGCGGTGCGCTCGGGTCGGGGATCTCGATGGTGGCCTTTTGGCGCGAATAGGCGGCCCAGGCGCGCCAGCGCGCGGCCGATTGCCAGTTCACCTGCACGTCCCAGCCGCGCCGCAGGGTCCGGCCCACGTTGCCGACCTCGTCGCTGCCGACGCTGCCGTCCACGCCCAGGATCGTCGCCACCTCGTCGGAGGCTTTCTGCTCCCAGCGGGCCACGCGCCCCTGCAGCCCGGGCAGCGGCGACCACTTGAGCCCGGCTTCCCAGCCTTCGTTGATGGAGGGGGCGAGGTCGCGGGCCTGCAGGCGATACGCGCCGTTGCCGCTGCCGATCTGGAAGGTGCGGCCCCAGTTGGCGTAGCCGACCAGGCCATCGGCGAGGTCGTAGGACACGCTGAGCTTGGGTTGCCGGATCAGGCCGTAGTCGTAGACCGGCGCGGTCGCGCCGGTGGCCTTGTCGGCGAAGTCCCCGTACACCCGGCCGATGCGGTAGGCCGGCACCAGCTTGAGCGCCGGGATCGGCCGGATGACGGCCTGGAGGTAGGCGCCGCGGGTGTCGAGATCGAAATCCCAGTCGCGCAGCGTGGCCTGGCGCTGCCGTTGCACGGTGCGGAAGCGCTGCGCCACGTTGGCCTGCCACTGGCCGTCGAGGCCGGCATCGACGACGAGTTCGTCGAGCGCGCTGCGGGGCCGCCAGGTGGCGTTGAGCAGCAGCCCGCGATGGCGTTCGTCGTTGAAGCGCTCCTGCTGGGCGCCGCCGGCGGTGAAGGTCACCCAGCGCTGGTTGCGGTAGTCGTTCTGGTAGGCGCGGGCGTTCCAGGTCCAGTGCGCGCCGAGGCGGCCGTCGGCATGCAGCGCGGTCTGCACGGTCTCGCGGTCGCTGCGGTCGTCCCGGGCGTAGTCGGGCGACCGGCGGGGATCGGCCACCACCTCGGGGTAGCTCAGGTAGCCGGCTTCCAGCGCGCCGTTCTCGTAGTAGCGGCCGGTCAGCCCGGCCCGCCAGCGCCCGTCGGGGTCGGTATAGAACCACTTGCCGGCGAAGCTGCGCTGGGTGGCGTCGGCGTGGTCGCGCTCGCCGTCGGCATGCCGCCAGCCGAAGAAGTAGTTCTGCGCCCAGGCGCCGCGCTCGAAGCCCTTGGCCAGTTGCAGGTCGCGGGTGCCGAAGCTGCCGGCCGTCAGGCTCAGCGCGCCGTCGTCGCCGCCCTGCCGGGTGATCACGTTCGCGCTGCCGGCGATCGCGTGCAGGCCGTGGCGGGCATCGTTGGTGCCGCGCACGAGTTCGATGGCGGCGATGTCGAGGGGGAAGACGGCATCCAGGTAGGGCATGCCGCCGGCGTTGTCGTTGCTGGGGATGCCGTCGATCAACAGCTTCACCGCGTTGACGCGGCCTTCGCCGTTGAAGCCGCGGAACGAGAAGCGGCCGGCATCGGTGCCCATCTTGAACTGGGTCACCTGCACGCCCGGCGCGTTCGTCAGCAGCTCCCAGCTGTGATCGACGCGCTGCGATTGCAGCAGGTCGCCGCCGATGATGTCGACGGAACTGAAGACCGAGCCGGCGGTGAGTTCGCGCGGCGCGTGCGCGCGCGCATGCACGGTGCCCAGGGTGAGCGCGGTGCCGTCCTGGGCGCGGGCGGCGGGCGATGGTAGTGCGGTGGCGCAGGCGAGCGCGAGGCCGAGGGCCCTCGCGAGCGCCGAAGGGCTGAGGTGTGGTTGCATGGTCGAAAGCGATCTGCGCCACGGCCCGGGGCCGCGGCAGGAGCGAGGCCCGCGCGTGTCGGAGGCCGCGGGCGGTGGTCGGCGCGGACGCAGGCCGGCGCCGCAGGCCCAGGGCCTGGCGCGGGCGGTCGCAGGAACGGCCGGGGGTCAGGGCAGCGCGGGCGCCGGGGGGCCGCGGGCCCCCAGGGTGCTGCCGACGGCCGCGCGCCTCGGCGCAACGGCGCCTCGCGATGCGCGGAACGCTGCGCGCGCCGGGGCGCGCATCGGGAACGTCGCCACCAGCGGCAAGGCCAGGCGGGCGGCGATCAGGCAGTGCTCGCACTCGGCCGCCGTTGCGTGCCCTGCGTGGGGATCCGCGTGCTCGCCGGCGCGCGCTGCTTCGCCGTCGTCATGGTCGGCATGGGCGTGACGGGCATGCGCGCTGTGGCCCGTCGCCTCTGTCGTTGCGCGATCGCCGCCGTGCCCGTGTTCCCCGTGCGCATGCATCGGGCTGGTATGCGCGCTGGCGGAGGCCGCGATGTCTGCGATCGGCGCTGATGCGGACGCGAGGCTTGCCAGAACGCGGCTTACCACCGGCGCGCAGATCAGCAGGCACATCGCCAGGCATGCGCAGCCGAGAAACGCGCGGTGGAAGCGGGAGCGATGCACTCGACGATTCTAAGCGGGCCAACAGGCCGACGCGCCGATGCGAGAGCCCGTCGCCCTGCGACCGAATGTCGCAGCCTCGCCCGATCGACCGGTCAGCGCACCGGCCGCTGCCGTGCGAAGTCCAGGATCAGTTCCGCCAGCTCGTCTTCTTCGGCATAGAAGTACGCCAGCGGGCACCCGAGTGCCGCGGCCAGCTTCTGCAGGGTCTGCAGATCCGGCTGGTGCACGCCGGTCTCGTAGCGATTGACCCGGGTGCTGGCGACGAACTCGTCGAGGCCGGCTTCGATGCCGAGGTTGCGCTGCGAGATGCCGCGTGCCTCGCGGGCTTCCCGCAACCGCCGGCTGTAGACCGGAAGTCGCTTGCGCTTGCCCTGTTCTGCGCCGCGAGCTTTCATGCGCGAAAGCTTTGCGGAGCGCCGCATGCATGAATACTACGTTTAACGTAGTCGCGCGCGGGGCGCTGCGCGGCCTCGAATCGCGCCCGTCAGGGCGCCGGTCGGGCGCGATCGCCGGCGCGCGAAAACTCCACGATCAACCGCGCAAGCTCGTCGTCTTCGGCGAAGAAGTAGGCGACCGGCAGGCCGAGCGCCCGGGCCAGGCGCGCGATCAGCTCGAACTTGGGCTGATGGACGCCGCGCTCGTAACGGTTGATGCGCGAGCTGGCGACGAACGCGTCCAGGCCCGCTTCGATGCCCAGGTCGCGCTGCGACAGCCCGCGCCTTTCCCGCGCCTCGCGTAGCCGGCGGCTGTAGACCGGGATTTGCGCCTGTTCTGCCAAGGCATGCCCGTCCTGGACCTGCCCGAGCGGGAGCTTCCAGAACGGCGCTCGAGCCGGATGCTACGCCAACGCAGTCCCGACTCGCTGCGAGAAGGGCAGCCGACGGGCTGGACCGTCGCCGATGCCGCAGGCGGGCAGCGCGGCATCGACGCCTTCGTCCGGACACCGCCGGCATGGAGGGCCGCTGCCGTGGGCCGCCCGAGGTCTGCCGAAAGGGCCAGCGTGATTGTTCCCGGCCGACCTGCCGATCCGTGGCGACCGATGGGAACGAGGTCGACGCCCTCTGCGGGCGCGGAAACCGCGCCCGCAGAGCCCTCCGGTCAGAGGCCGCCGGTGCCGCCGCCGCCGGGCGTAGCGGAGCGCGAGCCGCTGCCGCCGGTCGCGCCGGCGGTTTCGCTGACGTCGCCGGTGTCCGCGGAACCGCTGCCGGTCCCCGCAGCGCCGCCGGTCCCGCTGGCGCCCTGGCTGCTGGTCGTATCGCGGTCCGGGCCGCCGCTGGTGCCTGATCCGTGGGCGCCCGAGGTGCTTCCGCCCGGGCTGCCGTACACGCCCGATGCCCCGGCGGCCGAGCCCGTGGCGCCCCGGCCGCTCGAACCGCTGCCGGGCGTGCCGTCGCGCCCGGTGTCGATCGGGTCTCCATGGGGCCGGGTCCGGGCGCCATCGTCGCCGTGCGTTTCGGAACGGAGGGAGGCGCGCCCGCCGCTCTTGCCGCCGCCGTCTTCGCCGCCTTGCCGGCGCTGCCAGGCTCGGTAGGCGACGAAGCCGGCGGCGCCGGCGGCGAGCAATCTGAAGATACCCATCTCGAATCTCCATTGCGTGTGCTGGTGGGGCCCGCAGAATGGGTGGGATGCGGTGAGTCCGACGTGACATCCGCCGATCCACGCGCGCGCGTTCCGGCGGGCGTTTAGCGTGCGGTCGACATGGTCGCGCCGGTGCGAGGCGGGCATGTTCTAAACCCGCAGTGAACCCGGAACGTGCCGCCGCGGTCCAGGCGACGTGAAGATTCGACTGGGCTTCAGGCGGGAACTCTCCTACTGCCCTGCGCCGGTCGCGAAACCGCCGGCGCGTCGAGGATCTTCGACCTGGTCGGAGGTCCGGCGGCAGGATGGCGTGTCCGCCGGCGCTCGTGTGGCGAGACAGGCCCGGGCCGGTCGGCGAACCGCTCGCAGAGCCGGATGGGCAGCCGCGACGCCCTAATATCCTGAGCCGCGTCCGTGCCGCCACGGATGCTCGCTCCATGACCCACAAGAAGGAACCCCCGATGAAGAAACTGCTTCTCCCCGCCGTGCTCGCCGCCTTGTCGCCGGTGCCGGCCGCGCTCGCGCAGGATCGCCTGGCCCACGATACCTATCGCCCGGACCTGCAGTCCGGCCAGGGCCACTGGTTCGTCGCCGGCAACGTCGGCCGGACCGATGGCGGCACCGCCGACCGCTTCGGCTCCGGCGACTTCAACGTCTTCGAAAGCCGCGATGGCCGCAGGACCGGTTACGGCCTGGTCGCCGGCTACCGCTGGAAGATCGGCGAGCGCTGGGGCCTGGGCCTGGAGGGCGGCTACAGCGACCTGGGCAACCTGCGCGTGCGCAACGTCTTCAACGACGACCCGGTGAACCAGCGCGACAGCGAAAACGCGCTGCGCGGCTGGCAGGTGGGCGGCAATGCGCGCTTCCACGTCACCCCGGCCTGGTACATCGGCGCGCGCGGCGGCTATTTCCGCGCCTCCGACAACGATGCGGACTACTACAACAGCGTCGGTCAGGATCTCGGCCTGGAGAGCGGCGGGCGCGACGGCCGCAACAGCTGGTACGCGGGCATCGGCACCGGCTGGAACGCGACCGAGCGCTTCAGCATCGGCGTGCACTACGACTATTTCCGCGCGAAGTCGGGCGACCTGCGCGATCCGGCCACCGGCGTCGAGTTCGAGGGGCCGAAGCGGTCCACCGCGCTGCTGGGGCTGACCGCCGAGTACGCGTTCTGATCCGTTCGCTGCCGCCGGCGCAGGCCGGCTGCAGCCGCCGCCGGCGCGCATCGCGGACGGTCCGCCGCGCGCTCGCGCGCCACGCCCGGCTGCTCGGTCCGGCCGCGCGCCGGGTGCGCCGCGGCGACGCTTCGCGCGCCCGCGGCGAGGCCGGCGGGCACGGCGCCGGCAGGGGCGATTGGCGCGCCTACAGGGACCGCCGGCTGGCGGTCGGCGCGAAGTTCGCGCGGCGGCGCTCGACGATCCGGTCGCCGTCCATGCGGCCTTCCACCAGTTCGTAGCCCAGCAGCGCGAACACGCGCCGGCCGACGAAGATCGGACGGGCGTCGCCGTACCAGTCCACGCAACTGACCTGGCAGCCGTCGTCGGCGTCGGATGCGTCGCCGGCGTCGAGCGTGCCGATCGGCGCGAGCGCGAGATCGCGGTTGCGCAGGAACAGCACCGAGGCGGCGGCCCGGCCCACGCGCGGCGCCGGGCCGTGGTGGGGCCCGGCGACGATCGGCAGGCCGGCGGTGCCGTTTCGCGCATCGTCGGCGCGGTAGAAGAAACCGTGGCTGCGGCGCTCGCCCTGCGCGGCGCCGGGTTGCACATAGACGCTGCCGGTCGCCGCCTCGCGCGCGGCCAGGCGCACGCTGGTGAAGTGCAGGTCGCGGCCGCGCCCGCCGACCAGCAGCGCATGGGCGCCGAGCGCCTCGATGCGCTCGACGCCGTGATCGAGCGCCAGCGGCCGCGGCGCGCCGCGGGCGGCGTAGCGCACGGCGTAGGCGGTCGTCTGCGCGGCGCCGTCGCGGTCGTGCCAGCGGTGCGGTGCGCCGCCGTAGAGCAGCCAGTCGCCGACGAAGCGGTTCTGCAGGGTGCCGTCGGCGCGGCCGGGCAGGGGGCGGTAGGCGCGTTCGGGCGCTTCGTCGCGGCCGTCGCCGAAGCGCGACAGCGGCACCCGCAGCAGGGCGAGTCCGCCGCGGCTGGCGGCGGCGCCCCACATCCCCTCGCCGGCCCCCGTCTCCGCCAGCAGCACGTTGAGGTGGCCGTCGCCGCCGTGCAGGAACGAGAACTGGTCGATCGGCATGCCGCGCGTCTTCAGCGCGGTGGGCGCGCCGTCGTCGAGCGGGATGCGGAGCACCGCGGCGGTCGGCTGCGGCCGCCGGCGACCGCCGGCGGTCCACACGAACACCGAATCGCCGGAGACGTAGAACACGCGTCCTGCCGGGCCCAGGACCGCGCTGGCGGTGCAGTCGAGCTCGGCGGCGGAGAGCGGGCAGCGGATCACCGTGTGCAGGGCCACGCGGTCCTCGAACGGGTCCAGCGGCGCATCGGTGCGGTAGATGCGGGTGGCCGGCAGGATGCGGCGGAAGTCCCCGGGTACCGCCTGCGGCGTCCAGCGCCGCAGGCCGGGCAGGAACTCGCGCTGGTCGAGCGTCCAGGGCGAGAGCCGCATCGGCGCGTAGACCACCAGCGTGTCGCCGATCAGGCGACTGGCGTAGTTGCGCGAGGCGTAGTAGTCGTCGCTGCGCAGGTGATGGGTGTCCAGGTAGCGCAGGCCGCCGTCGCGCGAGAGTCGGAAGCGCACCAGCTCGGTGCCGCCGCGCGCGTAGCTGTAGCCGACGACGACGGTGTCGCGGCTGATCAGCATTTCGTCGTACCAGCCGCCGTCCGGATCGGTGCCGGGGCCGAACGCGTCCACGGCGGCGACCGGCCGCAGCTGGTCGCCGCCGATGCGCAGAGTGAACAGCCGGCCGCGGCGCAGCACCACCAGATGGTCGCCGTGGCGCTTGACGATGCCGCCCTCGTCGACGCCGGCGGTCTGCACGTTGGTGATCGCCTCCTCGTCGGCGCGACCGCCGGCGACGGCCGACTCCTCCGCCATCGGTGCGGGCGCAGCCAGCGGCGCGGCCTGAGCCGCGCGCCGGCGCATGCGCGCGGTGGCGCGCTCGCGCGCCGCGCGTTCGGACCAGTCCGCCAGCAGGCGCTCGAAGTCCGCCTCGTCGGCGAAGGGCGCCAGGGCGCTGCGCCGGTCGCCGTCGGTGCGTCCGGCAGCGGCGGCGTTCGATGGCAAGACGGCGATGGCGCTCAGGCACAGCGCGACGATCAGGGGGAGGCGCGGCGTCATGTCGGATCCTGCGGCGGCGGCGATGGGACGGCGAACGCGCGAGGCCGGCGCGTGGGGTCGAGCCGTCCGCGCCCGGCCTGTCCGGGCATGCGATGGCGGGCGGATCGTCCGGACGGCGGCGGCTCCGGTCGAAGCGTCCGGTCCTTCGAGCGGCGCCTGCAGGGGCGCGCGTCGCCGATGGCCGCCAGCGCCCGGATGCGGCGCGGCCGCGGGCATGGCACTGTGCGTGGCATGAGCCCGCCGACGATCCCGACCGACGCGCCGATCCTGCTGGTCGTCGACGGCCACCCCGATCCGAACTCGCTGTGCGCTGCGCTGGCGGCGCGCTACGCGGCGGCGGCCCGCGCGTCGGGCGCGGTGGTGGACGAGCTGCGCGTGCGCGAGCTCCGCTTCGATCCGGTCCTGCACGCCGGTCTGCATGGCGGGCAGCCGCTGGAGCCGGACCTGGCCGAGGCGCAGCGGCGCATCGAGCGCTGCCGTCACCTGTGCCTGGTCACGCCGCTGTGGTGGGGCAGCGTGCCGGCACTGCTGAAAGGCTTCCTCGACCGCACCCTGGAGCGCGGCTGGGCGTACCGATACAGCCCGCGCGGCATTCCCCAGGCGTTGCTGAAAGGGCGCAGCGCGCGGGTCCTGATGACCGCCGACTCCCCGGGCTGGTACTTGTGGCTGCTGCAGGGTCAGCCCACGCGCCGCCAGCTGGTGCGCAGCACGCTGCGCTATTGCGGCTTCCGGCCGGTCGATTTCGTGCGCTACGGGCCCGTCCACGGCAGCACGCAGCAAGCGCGCGCCCGCTGGCTGGAGGATGCCGCCCGGTGCGGCGCCACCGATGCGCGGCGCCGGTGGGCGCCGCGATAGCGAGGGGGCGCCGGCGCCCGGTCACGGCGGCGTGCGGGCGGACGACGCGTCCGCTTCCAGGTCCGGGTAGCGGCCGAACAGCGCCAGCACCACGCCGTTGGTCCAGCCGAAGCCGTCCTGCAGCGGGTACTCGCCGCCGCCGCCGCCGCGCGGGCCCTCGGCGTCGTACTTCTCCACCAGCTTGCGTTCGCGCGCGTACACCGCCTGCACGTTGCCGAGGAAGTTGCGGGCGATCGCGCGCGCGAACGCGTCCTCGCCGTAGCGCGAAAGCCCGTCCACCGCCACCCATTGCAGCGGCGCCCAGGCGTTGGGCGCGTCCCACTGCTGGCCGCTTTCGACCGCGGTGGTGGCCAGGCCGCCGGGACGCAGCAGGACGCGCGCGGCGTGCGCGGTGGCGCGGGCGCGCTCGGGTGCGGCGAGGCCGACGAACAGCGGATAGAAGGCGGCCGCGGTCAGCGCGTCGCGAGGGCGCCCGGTGCGCAGGTCGTAGTCGGCGTAGTACCCGTCGGGGTGCCACAGGTGCGCCTCGATCGCCGCCCGGCGCCGCTCGGCGCCGCTCGGCGCGCTCGGAGAACTCCCGCGCGCAATCGGGTTGCGCGTCCAGCGCGCAGCCCTGCGCGATGGTCGATTCCAGGTGGTGCAGCAGGCTGTTGAGATCGACCGGCACGATCGCGGTGGTGCGGATGGCAGGCAGGCTGCGGCCGTCGTCCAGCCAGCGGCTGGAGTAGTCCCAGCCGCTTTCGGCGCCCGCGCGCAGGTCGCGGTAGACCTCGGCCGGCGGACGCGCCGCTTCGGCCGCGGTCTCGCGGTCCTGCACGAAGGATTCCGGGCGCGGGGTGTCGCGGTCGTCCCAGTAGCGGTTGAGCAGGCTGCCGTCGGCCAGGCGCACCACGCGGCGGTGCGTGGCGCCCGGCGCGAGATCATCCTCGCCGGCCATCCAGAACGCGTGCTCGCGGCGCAGCTGCGGCAGGTGGCGGCGCAGCACGGCCGGGTCGTCGCGCGCTTCCAGCGCCACCATGTGCGAGAAGAACGGCGGCTGCGAGCGGCCGAGGTAGTAGCTGCGGTTGCCGTTGGGAATGCGGCCCCAGGTGTCGAGCAGGTCGGCGAAGTTCTCCAGCATGCCGCGCGACAGGTCGCCGCGACCGCTCTCCACCAGTCCCAGCATGGTGAACCAGGAGTCCCAGTAGTAGACCTCGCGGAAGCGCCCGCCCGGCACCACGTAGGGCCGCGGCAGCGGCAGCAGGCTGTCGTGCGCGGCGGGCTCGGCGCGGCGGGTCAGCAGCGGCCACAGCGCGTCGATGTGCGCGCGCAGGGTCGGTTGCGGCGCGACATCGGCCGTGGCCACGTCGGGCGGCAGCGCGAAGCGGGATTGGACGAAGCCGGCCAGGTCGAAGCCGGGACGCTCGCGCGCGGCCAGGTACTCGGCGCGGATCGCCGCCGGGTCGCGGCGCGGCACCGCGTCGGCGAAACGCTTCTGGTCCTCGAACAGCCGCGCGGTCTGCACCGCCTCGAACAGTTCCGGGTAGGCCTCGTCGGGCGTGGCCGGCGCCGCGGCCGTGCGCGGCTTCAGCGGCGCGCAGGCCGACAGCAGCAGGGCGAGCGCGAGCCAGCAGGCGGCGAGGCGCCGCGGGGCGGTCGGAGCGGGCATGGTCGGCATCGTGCGGATGGGTCCGGCCCGACCCTAGCGCGTCGCGCCGCGCGCTCCAAGCCCGCGCGGGCGCCTGCACGCGATGCTGATCGGCGCGCGGGCAGGGTGGGGCGTCCAACGGAGCCCGCCATGCCGACCCAGCCCGCCCGCACATTCCAGCGCTACGACGCCCGCCTCGCCGAACCCGGACCCGACGAGGCGGCGCTGGCGGTCGAGCTCGACGCGGTGCTGCTGTCGATCTGCCGCCGGACCTGGGAGGACGAGGGCCGCGCGCTGCGCGCGGTGCACGCCAAGAGCCATGGGCTGCTGGCCGCGGAGTTCGAGGTGCCGGCGGACCTGCCGGCCGAGCTGGCGCAGGGCCTGTTCGCCTCCCCCGGCCGCTACGACGCGCTGCTGCGCTTCTCCACCACGCCCGGGGATCTTCTGCCCGACCGCGTGTCCACCCCGCGCGGCGTCGCACTGCGCGTGTGCGAGGTGGCCGGCGAGCGGCTGGAAGGCGCGGAGGCGATGCGCTGCCAGGACTTCGTGATGGTCAACGGCCCGCGCTTCAATGCCCCCGACGGCCGCGCGTTCCTGCGCAGCCTGAAGCTGCTGGCCAGGACCACCGACCGCATGGCGCGCACCAAGCAGGCGATCTCGCTGATCCTGCGCGGCACCGAGCGCGCGCTGGAGGCGATGGGCGGCGAGAGCGCCGGGCTCAAGGCCATGGGCGGCGAGCCGCCGCGGCACATCCTCGGCGAGACCTTCTTCACCCAGCTGCCGCTGCGCCACGGCGACCACATCGCGCGCCTGCAGCTGGCGCCGGCCTCGCCGGCGCTATGCGCGCTGGCCGACGCGCGCCTGGAGCTGGCCGACGACGACGCGATCCGCAGCGCGGTGGTGGACTACTTCGCCGAGCACGAGGCGGTGTGGGAGCTGCGCGCGCAGCTGTGCACCTCGCTCGACGAGATGCCGGTCGAGGACGCCAGCGCCGAGTGGGACACCGCGCACAGCCCGTTCCGCACCGTGGCGCGGGTACGCGCGCGCCCGCAGGTGGCCTGGAGCGAGGCGCGCAGCCGCGCGGTCGACGACGGCGTCGGCTTCAGCCCCTGGCACGGCCTGCAGGCGCACCGCCCGCTGGGCGAGATCATGCGGCTGCGCCGCTCGGCCTACGCGGCCTCGCAGGCGTTCCGGGCGGAGAAGAACGGCGCCGCGATGGACACCGGCTGCCCGTTCGTCCTGCCGCGGTAGGCCGCACCGGGCATTTCCGCTGCCTCGGCGGGCAGCGTGGTCGCGATCGGTCAGCCGGCGTCGATCATGCGGAACTCGCCGGGCAGGGGCTCGCCGCCGTGGCTCATAGCCAGCAGCGATTCGATGACCGCACCGCCATGCGCATCGTTGCCGAGCACGGCGAAGACCTCTTCGGGCGTCTGCGCGATCGCCAGCGCTTCCTCCTGGCTGGACCACCATGGCGTCTCCACGCCGCTGTCGAGGTTGTCGAGCTTCGCCTGGCCCTGGGTCTGCAGCACGTGGTCGCGCGCGCGGTCGCGCAGCTCCATCAACTGGTCGGTGCTCAGGACCATCTGCGCGTGCTGCGGCCGGTCGGGGAACTGGTTGGCGCGCGAAGGATCGTAGGCGCTCTCCAGGTAGTTCGCCAGCGTGGGGTCGAGGTCGGCGCGGACCACGGTCCAGGTCGCATCGGCGTAGTCGGGCTGGCCGGACGCGTCCAGCGTGTAGCGCACGTCGGTGGTCACGCCGCCGGCGGACGTGTACGTGTTGCTGTATGCCGTGGTGCCGTCTGCCCAGGTGGTGCGGGCGATGTTGCCGTTGGCCTGGCTGGCGCTTCCGATCTCCAGTCCGCCGACCTGGAGTCCGATCGAGCGCGCGTACTCGTGGGAGAACACCTCGGTCGTCCCGGACTGCTGCACGCCCGGCGGCGCCCAGTCCGGCACCTGCCCGGTGCTGATGAAGGCCTGGTAGGCCGCCTGGCCTTCCTCGGTCGAGAGATCGATGCGCGCGATCTGCATTTCGCGCGTCTCCATGCTGAGCTCGGAACCGATCCCGACCGCCAGCGAGCCCTGGCGGCCGACGCCGAAGAAGGCGCTGTTCTCCACGGTCTCCACCGGGCCGGAATACACCTCCACGATCGACCCCTCGCCGCGGGTCACGCCGAAGCCGAGGCCCGCCAGTTCGGTATGCGTGCCGCCGATCGTGAGCGCCTTCCAGTTGGCCTCGAAGCTGCTGCCCTCCAGCGATTGCCCGCGCATCAGCACCGAGGTGCCTTCGGGCATGTCCAGCGGCGCCAGCGGGTTGGGCATCCCGGATGCGTCGCCCTCGGCCAGCTGCTCGCCCTGCTGCGGCGTCACCGTGGCCTCGTAGCTCAGCCGCCCGCCCTGGAACTCGGTGTAGGAGCCCGTGACCGGCAGGCCCTTGGCCACTTGCCTGAGCAACGGCGATCCGTTGACCAGGTCGCGGACCTCGTCCGGCAGCTTGTTGAGGCGATCGGCCCACTTGTAGAGCTTCTGCGGCAGCGTCCGGCTGACGTCGAACGCGGCGCCGCCCTGTACCTGGACCGACATCTCGAACTGCTGGGTCTGCTCGAAGTTCACGCCGGTCTGCACGTCCGACAGTTCGACCTGGCCCCCGATGTCGACGTTGTACTGCAGGTTCGGTCCGGTCAGGTTCGGCGTGCCCACGCCGCCGCCGCCGGTGAAGGACACCTGGGAGCCGGGGTTGATCAGCGTGCCGAGCAGGTCGTCGGGCACGGTCTCGAGGATCCGGCGGCCGGCTTCGAGCTGTTCGGGGCTGCCGCCGGCGGGCAGGTCGACGCCCAGCAGCGAAAGCGCGTCGCGCACCTGGTCGGGCGTGAACTGCTGCGCGTCGGCGGTGGCGTCCGTCGCGGTCAGGTAGGCCGGGATCTCGCCCGGCGAGGCATTGGCCTCGTCGACGATGCGCTGCAGTTCCTGCGCATAGGGATTCCCGGCCCAGGCCGATCGCGCGTCGGCGTATTCCATCTCGCCGGTCCGGCCGGGCAGCGACGAGAAGTCCTCGCGCGTCGGCGCGAAGCGGTCGAGCGCGGACTGCGCGGCGTTGGCCCGGGTCGCGTTGTAGATCTCCGCGCGCTCCTGCGCGAGCGAGCTGGCCAGGTCCGGCGGCAGGTGCGCGAGATCGCCGTTGTCGGGCGGCGCCAGGTCGTGCAGCGCGGCCACGGCCTCGCGCGGCGTCGTGGCCTGCTCGACCGTCGGTGCGGGCAGCGGTTCCGCGGCCGGGGCTTCCGGCTCCTGCCGGGCCTGGTAGGCGTTGCGGATCGAGGCCTGGTCTTCGGGAGGCAGGCGATGGTAGGTCTGTGCGTTGACGCCGTAGATCGTGCTCATGGAGGGGGCCGTGCCTGGGCTGGCGCCAGTCTAGGATGGCACCAGGCGCCGCCGCACCCGGGAGTAACCCTAGGCTGTTCGAAATCCAGCGCGCGAAAGAGGTCCCGCTTCGGCGTCAGGCGGTCTTTGCCTTCCGCCAGCGGGGAGCATCCTGTTTTTTCCTTCCCCCGAAAGGCCGCCCTCATCCGGCGCTGGCTTGCGGGAGAAGGGACGAGATGCGCCCGCTTGCGGGAGAAGGGACGATTGCGCCCGCTTGCGGGAGAAGGATCGGCAGGGGCCCGATCAGTTCGCCCAGGCGGCGCGGACTCACTCGATCAGGTCGACCTGGAACGCGGCGGTGTCGGTCAGCAGGCCGAAGTGGCCGGTGGCGAAGTCGTGGCTGGCGTTCTCGCCGGGGATGCGCGAGCTGTGCACGCCGCCGACGGTGCATACGCCGCCGTAGCAGACCACCTGGTCGATCCAGGACTTGATCGTGTGCACGCGCGCGCCCAGCGGGTGGCCCCACAGGCCGGTCAGCAGCGGGCTGTTGACCGACAGGCCGTGCGCGCCGCAGGTCGAGGTGACGACGTGGAAGGGGTAGGTGCCGCAGCTCCACAGGCCGCGGTAGGCGCCGGCGATGCCGACGAAGGCGTCGACGTCCGCGGCCAGGCCGTACTGGACGATCTGCTTCGCGGCCAGGGTCACGCCCATCGAGTGCGCGATCACGTCGATCTTGCCGGTGCACGAGCGCGCCAGCGCTTCCACCAGCGCTTCGCGCACGGGCGTTTCCTCGCTGCCGTCGTGGTCGTTGCACGCCGCGCAGAGCCGGTTGCCCCAGGCCGGTCGCAGGATTTCGGCGTCGTTCCAGCCGCGCGCGCGCAGCTCGACGTAGGTGTTGTCGAACTGCGAGGGCGTGCCGGCGTTGCCGTGCACCAGCACCACCGCGTCGCGGCAGGCGGCCCACGCGGCGGGCAGCAGCGAACAGGCGGCAAGCGCGCCGCACAGCAACAGACGGATCTTGGAACGCATGACGGGTCCTCCCTTCGGCCGTGGCCGAGTCGTGGGTACAGCGCCGCGCGCATGCACGGCGGTCGGCTGGCCACGAGCGTGGGGGGAGGCCAGTGCGGGCATCCCAGCACGCCGGCGCGCGCGCCGGCATTGGCCGAACGGCCATCCGTGACCGCTGTCACTGCGGGCGCCACGACGCCGGGCGACTCACGCCGGCGGCACGTCGCGGCGGCTACGGTGCGGGCCTTTCCTGCAACGGAGGCCGACATGAACCAGCCCAGACAGCAGCAACCCGTCCCCGGCATCGAAGGGCGCCTGGATCCGCCCGCCGACCACGGCGAGCGGAGCTATCGCGGCCACGGCCGGCTGCAGGGCAAGGCCGCGATCGTCACCGGCGGCGACAGCGGCATCGGCCGCGCGGTGGCGATCGCCTTCGCGCGCGAGGGCGCCGACGTGCTGGTGAGCTACCTGTGCGAGGACGAGGACGCGCAAGAGACCCGGCGCTGGGTCGAGGAGGCGGGCCGCCGCTGCGTGCTGGTGCGCGGGGACATCGCCGAGCCGGCGCATTGCCGCGAGATCGTGCGCCGGGCGGTGGATGCGTTCGGCCGGCTCGACGTGCTGGTCAACAACGCCGCCTACCAGATGGCGCGCGAGTCGCTGGAGGAGATTCCGGACGAGGAATGGGACTACACCTTCCAGGTCAACGTCACCGCGATGTTCCACCTGTGCAAGGCGGCGGTGCCGCACATGAAGCCGGGCGCTTCGATCATCAACACCAGCTCGATCAACTCCGACAAGCCCAATCCCACCCTGCTGCCCTACGCGGCGACCAAGGGCGCGATCGCCAACTTCAGCGCCGGGCTGGCGCAACTGCTGGCCGACAAGGGCATCCGGGTGAACTCGGTCGCGCCGGGGCCGATCTGGACCCCGCTGATCCCCGCCACGCTGCCGCCCGACGCGGTCGAGCGCTTCGGCAAGCAGACCCCGCTGCAGCGGCCCGGCCAGCCGGCCGAGGTCGCCCCGATCTTCGTGCTGCTGGCATCCGACGAGGCCAGCTACATGACCGGCGGCCGCTACGCCGTGACCGGGGGCACCCCGATCCTTTAGCGGTACGCGCCGCGCGCGGCCGGCGCGATCATGCGTACTTCACGGCGCGTGCACCAAACTGACCGGCATGAACGATCCGAGCCGGACCCCGCCAGCGGCCGTCACTCCGAGGGGGCGCGGTCGTGCCCGTCCGCGTGCCTGGCCGAGGGAGTGCGGGCATGAGCGCGAGGCAGGAAGCCGCGCGCCTGCGTGCCCTCGTCGATGCCGCACCCGCCGTGCTCTGGATCACCGAGGCCGATGGCCACTGCAGCTTCGTCGCCGACGGCTGGCACGCATTGACCGGGCAGGCGGTGGACGAGGCGCTGGGCCACGGCTGGCTGGAGGCGCTGCATCCCGACGACCGGCCGCGCGTGCGCGCCGAGTTCGCGCTCGCGCACCAGCGGCAATCGGCGTTCGAGCTCGAGTACCGGGTCCATGGCGATGGCGGACGCCACTGCTGGGTCGCGCACGCGGGCAAGCCGCGGCACGACGCCTCGGGCGCGTTCGCCGGTTTCGCGGGCTCGGTCTTCGACATCGACGAACGCCATCGCTCGGCGGAGAAGTACCGTGCGCTGTTCGAGTCGATCGACCAGGGCTTCTGCATCCTGCAGATGCTGTTCGACGAGTCCGGGGCGCCGGCCGACTACCGCATCCTCGAGGTCAATCCGTCCTATGCCCGGCATACCGGGCTGCTGGACGCGGAGGGCCGCACCGTCCGCGAGCTGGTCCCGGATCTGGAGCCGCACTGGTTCGACATCTACGGGCGGGTCGCCAGCAGCGGCGTGGCCACGCGCTTCGTCGAGGGATCGGCGGCGATGGGCCGCTGGTTCGACGTCTACGCGTTCCCGGTCGGCGACGTCGCCGATCGCCAGATCGCGGTGCTGTTCTCGGACATCACCGAACGCCGCGAGCAGGAGCAGGCGCTGCTGGATGCCGATCGCCGCAAGGACGAGTTCCTCGCCACGCTGGCCCACGAACTGCGCAACCCGCTGGCGCCGATCCGCACCTCGCTCTACGTGCTGCGCCTGGAGCCGCACCCCAATTCCACCCGTCGCATGCTCGACATCCTGATGCGGCAGGTGGACCAGCTCACCCGCCTGGTCGACGACCTCATGGAGGTCTCGCGCATCACCCGCGGCCGCATCGAGCTGCGGCCGGTCGACGTGCGCCTGGACCTGGTGATCCGCAACGCGATGGAGACCGCGCAGCCCAACTACACCCAGGCCGGCCAGCGGCTGGAGCTCGACCTGCCCGCCGAGCCGGTCTGGCTCTACGCCGATCCCGTGCGACTGGCGCAGGTGTTCACCAACCTGCTCAACAACGCCTCGCGCTACAGCCGCCCCGACGGCGCCGTGCGCCTGCAGGCGCGGGTGGAGGACGGCGAGGCCGTGATCACGGTGCGCGACCAGGGCATGGGCATCGCCCCGGAGCACCTGCAGAGCATCTTCGAGCTGTTCACCCAGATCGACCGGGCGCGCAATGCCGACGCGCGCGGCCTGGGCATCGGCCTGGCGCTGGTCAAGAGCCTGGTGCAGATGCACGGCGGCCGCATCGGCGCCCGCAGCGACGGGCCGGGCCTGGGCGCGGAATTCGAGGTGCGCCTGCCGCTGCAGGGGCGGGCCGCGGCCGAGCCGCCGCCGCCCGAGCCCGGTCCTGAGCGCGCGTTCGCCGGCCTGCGCGTCCTGGTGGCCGACGACAACCGCGACGCCGCCGAAAGCCTCGGCGAATGGCTGTCGGCCTTCGGCGCCGAGACGGTGGTCGTCCACGACGGCCTGTCCGCGCTGAAGATGACCCAGCAGCGCCAGCCGCACGTGGCGCTGCTCGACCTGGGCATGCCCGAGTTGAGCGGACTCGAGGTGGCGCGCCAGCTGCGGCGCAGCCGCCAGCAGGACAATCTGCGGCTGATCGCCATCACCGGCTGGGGCCAGGCCCAGGACCGGACCGATACCCAGGCCGCCGGATTCGATCACCACATGACCAAGCCGCCGGACATCGTCCAGTTGCGGCGCTTGCTGCTGGACGTGCGGCGGGAGCTGCTGGGCCCGCGGGACGCGACCGCGCACGCGCCGGCCGTCGAGCAGTGAGCACCTGAATCGCCGCGCGCATGGACGGCCGGGATCCCTGGTCAGCAAGCCGTGTTGCATCGCACAATACGGTGCCCCGTCCCCTCCGGTAGGCCCGTGGCCGCATCCGCCGTTCCGCTCAGCCAGCGGCTGACTCCTCGCCAGCAGGGCTGGATCCTGTTCGCGCTGTCGATGGGCGGCTTCGCCATCGGCACCAGCGAGTTCGCGCCGATGGGCCTGATGCCGGAGATCGCCGGCGGCCTCGGCGTGCGCGAGCCGCAGGTGGGGCACGTCATCAGCGCCTATGCGCTGGGCGTGGTGGTCGGCGCGCCGCTGCTGGCGATCCTGGGCGCGCGGCTGCCGCGGCGCCGGCTGCTGCTGGCGCTGATGGCACTCTACGCCGCCGGCAGCGTGGCCAGCGCGCTGGCGCCGGGCTACCTGTCGCTGATGGCGATGCGGTTCCTGGCCGGCCTGCCGCATGGCGCCTACTTCGGCGTGGCGGCGCTGGTGGCCGCCTCGATCAGCCCACCCGGCCGGCGCGGCACCGCGGTCGCGCGGGTGATGCTGGGGCTGTCGGTGGCGCTGCTGGTCGGCAACCCGCTGGTCACCTGGCTCGGCCAGATCCTGGACTGGCGCTGGGCGTTCTGGCTGGTGACCGCCATCGCGCTGCTGACGATGGCGCTGGTGGCGCGGCTGCTGCCGCCCGATCCCCACGAGCCCCGCCAGAACCCGGCGCAGGAACTGCGCGACTTCAACCGCTCGCAGGTCTGGCTGAGCCTGGCCATCGGCGCGGTCGGGTTCTCCGGCATGTTCTGCGTCTTCAGCTATCTCGCCCCGACCCTGATCCACGTGACCGGGGTGCCGGCGCGGCAGGTGCCGTTCGGCCTGGTCGCCTTCGGCGTGGGCGCGATCCTCGGCAACCTGGTCGGCGGCTGGCTCTCCGACCGCTTCCGCTTCCGTGCCGCGGCGATGATCCTGGTCTGGTCGATGGTGGTGCTGCTGGCCTATCCGCTGGCCGCGCAGGCGCGCTGGTCGATCCTGCTCGTCGTGGTGGCGGTGGGCACGATGGGCGCGCTGGCGACCGTCCTGCAGGCGCATCTGATGGACGTGGCCGCGGGCGCGCAGACCCTGGCCGCGGCCTCCAACCACGCCGCGTTCAACACCGCCAACGCGCTCGGTCCCTGGCTCGGCGGGATGGCGATCACCGCCGGCTACGGCTGGACCTCCACCGGCTACGTGGGCGCCGCCACCGCCGCCGGCGGGCTGCTGCTGTACCTGTGGGCGCGCCACGACGCGCGCCGCGCGCGCGAGGCGGACTGCGCCTGCTGACGCGGCCGACGACGCTAGCGCGAATCGACATTCGAACTGCAGCGTCGAAACCGTCCCTGCTCCCGCGCGCGGGCCCCATTGTTCCTTCTCCCGCTGGCGGGAGAATCTTGTTCTCTCTTTCTCCCGCAAGCGGGACCATGCCGTCCCTTCTCCCGCAAGCGGGGGTATGTCGTCCCTTCTCCCCCAAGCGGGTGCATGCCGTCCTTCTCCCGCAAGCGGGACGCCTGCGGCGTGCCCCCCATCCGCCTTCGGCACCTTCCCCCGCTTGCGGGGGAAGGGAAAACAAGATGCGCCCCGCTTGCGGGGGAAGGGAAAAACAGCGCGCTCCCCGCTTGCGGGTAAAGGGAAAAACCAGCATGACCCCGCTCGCGGGGGCAGGCCAAAGACAGCGTGCCTCCAGGAGCGGGCCTTTCGCGCGCTGAAATGTCGATACAGCCTAGCGGCCATCGCGGTCCGCGTCGCCGGGCAGCGCGCGCTCGACCCGGTGCCAGGCGTCGCGCACGGCGTGCCTGGCGTCCTCCCACGACAGCCTGGACGTGCCGCGCTCGCGTTCCCATTCGCGGCCCAGCCGCGCTTCGGTCTCCTCGTCCCAGCGCGCCTCGCGATCGGCGGCGCGCGCGCGGGTGCCGTAGCGGTAGGCGGCGCGGTAGTCGTCGTAGGTGTAGTCGTCGCTGTAGTAGTCGGCCTCGGCGTAGCGTTCGCCGTAGTGGCGGTCGGCATCCTCGTAGGCGCGGTAGGTGCGGTCGGTGCGCGCGTAGGCGTCTTCCACCGCCGGGCGCGCCTGGTTCCAGGACAGCAGCGAGGCGCCGCGCGCCTCCTCCCAGCGCTCGCGCAGTTCGGGCTCGGCCTCGTCCCAGCTGCGCGCCTGCAGGTTGCGGGCCTCGGTGCCGTAGCGGTAGGCCGGGGCGTAGTCGCGCTCGTAGTCGGATTCGGGTGCGTAGTAGTCGCGCGCCGGGGCGCTGGCGCGCCAGTAGTCCACCTCCACCGTCGGGTCCACGCGCTCGGCCACCGCCTTGCCGCCGGCGGCGCCGCCGAGGGTGCCGACCGCGCCGCCGACCAGGGTGCCGATCGGCCCGAACAGGCTGCCGATGGCGGCGCCGGCGAGCGCGCCCGCGGTGCCGCCCGCCGCCACGCCGAGCGGGTGCGCGCCCGGCCGGCCGCTGATCGGGTCGCGGTTGGCATCGGGCTGCTTGGGTTCGTGCTTGTCGTTCATGGCGCGCTCCGGCGGAAGGGGGAGTGCGCACTGTCGGTGCGGGATCGTGCAGGGGGCGTGCAGCGCCCGCGGCCGCCCTGGAGCGGTTTCGGCCGCGGCAGCGGGCCTGCACGGCGCGCCCGTTCACGTGGCGGACGACGCATCGCCGGGCGCAGGCCCTAAGCTAGGCGCCGACCGTGCTGCCGACGCTCCGTCCCATGCGTGCCTCTGCGTTCCTCCGTGCCACCGCCGTCGCGTTCGTCGCCGTCCTGCTCGCCGCCTGCGGCGGCAAGCAGGCGCAGACCCGGCCCGCGCTGCTGGGCGAGACCTTCGCGTTCGACGACATGTATTCCCGCAGCTTCGAGACCACGCCGGCGGTCGCCTGCGAGGCGGCGCGCCGCGCGCTGCTGGGCCAGGGTTACGTGGTGGCGCGGGCGGATGCGGGCACGGTCGAGGCGAGCAAGAACTTCCAGCCCGAGGACGAGGCGCACCTGCAACTGGCGATCCGGGTCTCCTGCGTGCCGCAGGGCAGCGGCACGCTGCTGTTCGTCAGCGCCGTGCAGGACCGCTACGCGCTGCGCCGCAGCGCCAATTCCGCCAGCCTCGGCGTCGGCGCCCTCGGCTCGGTCTCGCTGCCGATCGGCAGCACCGAGGACTCGCTGGTGCGCGTGGCCAGCAGCACGGTTCAGGACGCCGATTTCTACGGCCGCTTCTTCGACCGCGTGCGGTATTACCTGCCGGCCCACGTGCAGGAAAGCCCCGCCGAACAGCCGTAGCCGCCCCGTGCCCGCCCCGCGTCCGGCAGGATTCCACCCGGAAGCCGCGGATGGGGCCCGGCCCCGAGGACGCGGACGGTTCGGGCGACACGCCCGCGGGACGCCCCAGGGGGCGTTATGCTGCCGGGGCGCGCTGCGCGATCCGGGCGAGGCTTCGAAGCCGGCGCGGAACGGCGGCGGCGCCTGCTCTCCGGTTTCCGCGCCCCGAGTACCGTCCGAACCCGGCGCCGCAGCAGCGGTACGATTTGACGATGCGCATCGACGACGCGCCCGGCGAGTTCGGGTGGATGGTCGGACGGATGCAGTTCGACGTGACCAACCGCGAGTGCCCGCCGCCGCCGAAGGAGAATCCGGGCGGCACCTCGTCGCCGGTGCCGACCTACTCGATCCTTTTCGAACTGGTGCGCCAGCCCGACGGCACCTACGCTGGCCAATTCTTCACGGACGGCATGATCGACGAGGATGACTACGGACGCGGGGTCTGCCGCTGGGCGCTGACGAACCTGCAGGTGCAGATGCGGGCGACGGGGGCGGAGGGGGAAACCCTGTTCATCTCCAATTTCGTTGGCGATGAAATTGAAGGCGGTCAAACGGAGAAGTCCTTCTACTACTGGAGCCGTCGTTATCCGCGATCCAGGATCGACAACTATCCTGCTTCCGGCTCGCCTTCGCCGGAGGATTTCGGGGCAGATGTCAGAAATCAACTGTTCAAGATCACGCTCGCGATCGAGGGGGCGAAGTCATGAGCCTGACGTCCCAGCAGTATGCGAATCTGTCCGATCATGCCTACGCCGGGCCCGGGCGGGCCCCGCGCTCGCGCGCGGCGATGCCGGTCAGCGGATCCAGCCGCGCAGTTCCTCGCGGGTGAGGCGGCCGTCGCCATCGATGTCGACGCCGCGGAACTCCTGCGACAGCCGCGGGTGCGCCGCGGCCTCGCTGCGGCTGATGACCCCGTCGCCGTCGGTGTCCAGCGCCTCGAAGCTGATCCGGTAGGCGTCGCCGGCGGTGCCGTCGGGCTCGTAGGAGCGCACGATGACCTGCTGCTCGCCGGGGTTGCCGAAGGTGACGATGCCGGTCTGCGCAGTCTGCGCGCTCGCCCGTTCGGGCGCGGGGGCGGCCGGCGGCAGCGGCCGGGTCTGCACCTGCGCCGCGACGGCGGCGGGCAGCAGCAGGGCGGCGGCGAAGGGGAGGGTGGTGGGTCGTCGGGTCATGGCGTGGCCTCCGGGTGCTTGCGGTCCCGCTGGATGGTACCCGCGCCGGCTGTCCCGGCGCCGCTGATCGCCTCGCGCGCGTCGCGGCGCGCCTGCGCGTCCTCGTCCAGCCCGGCGCGGGCCGGGTTGCGGCCGGGCTCGAGCGCCAGCTCGACCAGGATCGGGAAGTGGTCCGAGCCGATCGCCGGCAGCCGGCGCAGGGCCACGAGGCTGAAGTCGCGGCTGTGGAACACGTGGTCCAGGGGCCAGCGCAGGCCGGGCAGCCCGGCGTGGAAGGTGTTGAACATGCCGCGGCCGATGCGCGGGTCGAGCAGGCCGCTGACCTTGCGGAACAGGCGCGTGGTGCGCGACCAGGCGACGTCGTTGAGGTCGCCGGCGACGATGGCCGGCAGCGCGCTGCCGGCGGCGGCGCGGCCGACGGCCACCAGCTCCGCGTCGCGCTCGGCCGAACCGTCGGCCTCGGTCGGGCTGGGCGGCCGCGGGTGCAGGCAGTGCAGGGCGACGCTCGCGCCGCCGTCGAGCTCCAGGCGCGCGTGCATCGAGGGGATGTCGTCCTCGACGATGAACTTCACCTCGGCGTCGTGCAGCGGCAGGCGCGAGTACAGGTGCATGCCGTAGAGATTGTCGAGCGGACGCCGCAACGCGTGCGGCAGCAGGTCGGACAGGGTGTCCAGCCGCGCCTCCCACCAGGCGTCGGTCTCCACCGCGATCAGCACGTCCGGGCGCTCCTGCCGGACCAGCGCCAGCAGGCGGTCGGCCTCGCGGTTGGTCATCAGCACGTTGGCGGCCATCAGCCGCAGCCGCGGCCGCGACGGATCGCCGCACTCGCGCACCTCGACCGGGTGCAGGCGGGTGTAGGGCAGGATCCACCACGCCTGGTAGAGCATGCAGGCGGCGTTGGCCGCGATCACCCCGATCTCCACCGCGTCGTCGATGCGGTGCAGGACGCACTGCGCCAGCAGTACCCCCGCCGAGACCAGCAGCAGCTGCAGGCGCGGGAAGTCGAGGGCGCGGATCCACCAGGCCCGGCTGCGCGACAGCGGCAGCAGGGTGGCGGCCAGCAGGACGAGGGTGATCGCGGCGAAGATGCCGGTGTTCAAGCGCTGCGCCCTCTGGCCGGTGACCGCGGGATTCTAGGCGCGATCGCGTCAATGCCCATTCATCGCCGGACCTCGGCGCCGGCGCTCATGCCGCTGTGGCGCAGCAGGGCGTCGATCCGCGGCTCGCGGCCGCGGAAGGCGCGGAAGTTCTCCAGCGCCGGCCGGCTGCCGCCGCGCGCGAGGACCTCGGCGCGGAAGCGCGCGCCGGTGTCGGCATAGGCCCCGGGCCGCTCCTCGAAGGCGGCGTAGGCATCGGCGCTCAGCACCTCGGCCCACTTGTAGCTGTAGTAGCCGGCCGCGTAGCCGCCGGCGAAGATGTGGGCGAACTGCTGCGGGAAGCGGTGCCAGGCCGGCGGCCGGTTCACCGCCACTTCCTCGCGGATGCGCTCCAGCAGCGCCAGCACGCCCGCCTGCGGCGGCTCGGCGGCGGCATGCAGTTCCATGTCGAACAGCGCGAACTCCAGCTGGCGCACGGTCTGCATGCCGCTCTGGAAGTTGCGCGCGGCGAGCATGCGCTCGAACAGCGCGCGCGGCAGCGGTTGGCCGGTGTCCACGTGCGCGGTCATCGCCTCGATGCGCGGCCACTCCCAGCAGAAGTTCTCCATGAACTGGCTCGGCAGCTCCACCGCGTCCCATTCCACGCCGTTGATGCCGGCCACCGCCAGCGCGTCGACCTCGGTCAGCAGCTGGTGCAGGCCGTGGCCCATCTCGTGGAACAGGGTGACGACCTCGCTGTGGGCGAAGGTCGCGGGCTTGCCGTCGGCGCCGCGGCCGAAGTTGCACACCAGGTAGACGATCGGCGTCTGGACGCGGCCGTCGCTGCGGCGGCGGCGGTTGCGGCAGTCGTCCATCCACGCGCCGCCGCGCTTGCCTTCGCGGGCGTAGAGGTCGAGATAGAACTGGCCGACCAGGCGGCCCTCGGCGTCGGTGAGCCGGTAGAAGCGCACGTCCTCGTGCCAGACCGGGGCGGTGTCGGGCTCCACGCGCAGGCCGTAGAGGTCGCCGATCGCGCCGAACAGCCCCGACAGCACCCGCGGTTCGGTGAAGTAGCGCTTGGCCTCCTGCTCGGAGTAGCTGTAGCGGGCCTGGCGCAGCTTCTGGCTGGCCCAGGCCAGGTCCCAGGGCTGCAGCGAGTCCAGGCCCAGTTCGTCGCGCGCGAACGCCTCCAGCTCGGCGCGGTCGCGGCGCGCGTGCGGCAGCGCGCGCGCGGCCAGGTCGCGCAGGAAGGACAGCACCTCCTCGGGGCTGCGCGCCATCTTGGTCGCCAGCGACAGCTCGGCGTAGCGCGCGTATCCGAGCAGGCGCGCCTGCTCGGCGCGCAGCGCCAGGATGCGCTCGATCAGCGGCCCGTTGTCGCGCTCGGCCGGACCGGTCTCGGAGGCGAGCACGCCGTAGGCGCGATAGAGCCGCTCGCGCAGCGGGCGATGCTCGGCGTAGGTCTGCACCGGCAGGTAGCAGGGCATCTGCAGGGTCAGGCGGTAGCCGTCGCGGCCGGCCTTGCGGGCCTCGGCCGCGCACCGGGCGACGACGTCGTCCGGCAGGCCGGCCAGCTCCGCCGGGTCCTCGACGTCGTACGTCCAGGCGTCGGTGGCGTCCAGGACGTTCTCCGAGAACTTCGCCGACAGCGAGGCCAGTTCCTCCTGGACCTCGGCCAGGCGCGCCTTCCCGGCGTCGGCCAGTTCCGCGCCGCCCAGGCGGAAGTCGCGCAGCGCGTTGTCGACCGCGCGCCGCCGCGCCGCGTCCCAGCCCGCGGCCTCGGGCGAGGCCGCCAGCGCCTTGAACTGCGCGTACAGCACCGGGTCCTGCTGCATGGCGCTGTGGAAGCGGCTGATCTTCGGCAGCGCGGCGTTGTAGGCCTGCCGCAACGCCGGCGTGTTGGCCACCGCGTTGAGGTGGGCGACCTGGTTCCAGGCCCGGCCGAGGCGCTCGGTCGCGTCTTCCAGCGGTTCCACGAAGTCCGACCAGGTGGCCGGCGCGGTGCGGGCGCGGGCCAGGGCCGCTTCGGCCTCGGCCAGCAGGGTGTCGATGGCGGGGCCGACGTGCTCGGGACGGATCGCGTCGAAGCGCGGCAGGGCGGAGAAGTCGAGGAGGGGATTGGGCGTCATGCCCGGCAAGATAAGGGCGCCGGGCGCGCGACGCCATGCCGCCGTGGGACGAGGGCCCGGGAGGTATCGTCGTTCGGCCTGGCGCGTCGAAGCCGTCCGTCTCCCGCGCGCGGACGCATGCCGTTCTTCGCGCGCTGCGTGTCAGCCTAGTCCGTGGCGAGCAGGGCGACGATGCGGTCCTGCACCCAGGTGGCGTCCTCGCGGGACAGGTCGGCCTGCGACAGGCGACCGGTCTCGCGCGAGAAGGCGGCCCAGAAGTCGCTGTCGTGCGGGTGCTGCTGGCGCAGCAGCGGCAGGCGGTCGTGGAGACCGGTCAACCAGCGATCGAGTTCGGGACGGGTCATGGCTACCTCGCGCAAGGGGGAGCCCCGCGCGGCTCTGCGGCCGCTCGCGGGGGGACAGTGGAATCTGGTCGCGTCGCGCGGGATCGGCCGCCGCGGGCGGCTTGGGATCGGGCTCGACGCGTACGGCCACCATAGGCGCGCGATGGCGTGCGTCGCGTGAAAAATGCGCCTGGAAAGAGCGGCGAACAGCAGCTGTCGCATTCAGCATAACCGATCCGCGCCGATGGCCCCCGTCTCACCGATTGAGACGAGCCTTCGCCATCGTGCGCGGGTGAAGACCATCGAGAAACTCGCGATCCTGGCCGATGCCGCCAAGTACGACGCCTCCTGCGCCTCCAGCGGGGCGAACAAGCGGCATTCGCTCGGCACCGGCGGCATCGGCAGCACCGAGGGCATGGGCATCTGCCACTCGTACACGCCGGACGGCCGCTGCGTGTCGCTGCTGAAGATCCTGCTGACCAACTTCTGCATCTACGACTGCGCCTACTGCGTCAACCGGGTCAGCAGCAACGTGCGCCGCGCGCGCTTCGCGCCGCAGGAAGTGGTGCGGCTGACGCTGGACTTCTACAAGCGCAACTATGTCGAGGGACTGTTCCTGTCCAGCGGCATCATCCGCAACAGCGACTACACCATGGAGCAACTGGTGGAGGTGGCGCGCAGCCTGCGCGAGGACCACCGCTTCGCCGGCTACATCCACCTCAAGACCATTCCCGACGCATCCCCCGAGCTGCTGGCCGCCGCCGGCCGCCACGCCGACCGTCTGAGCATCAACGTCGAGCTGCCGACCGAGCGCGGCCTGGCCGAACTGGCGCCGGAGAAGACCGCCGGCGGCATCCGCGCGGCGATGGGCGAGCTGCGCTGGCGCATCGAGGAAGGCCGCGAGGCGCGCAAGGCCGTGCGGCTGCCGGCCTCGAAGCCGCCGCGCTTCGCGCCGGCGGGGCAGAGCACGCAGATGATCGTGGGCGCCGATGGCGCCGACGACCGCAGCATCCTGCGCACCAGCGACAACCTCTACGGCAACTACCGGCTGCGCCGCGTCTACTACTCGGCGTTCTCGCCGATCCCGGACGCGTCCTCGCGGCTGCCGCCGCAGGCGCCGCCGCTGGCGCGAGAGCACCGCCTCTACCAGGCCGACTGGCTGCTGCGCTTCTACGGCTTCGGCGTGGACGAGATCGCCCCGCCCGAGGCCGGCGGCATGCTGGATCTCGACATCGACCCCAAGATGGCCTGGGCGCTGCGCCACCCCGACCGCTTCCCGGTGGACGTCAACCGTGCGCCGCGCGAACTGCTGCTGCGGGTGCCCGGGCTGGGCGCGCGCAACGTCGCGCGTATCCTCGCCTCGCGCCGGCAGGGCGCGCTGCGGGTGGACGACCTGGTGCGGTTGCGGGTGCCGGTGCGGCGCACGCTGCCGTTCGTGTCGCTGCTCGACCACCATCCGCGCCGCCAGCTCGACGATCCCGCGCGCCTGCGCGCGCGGCTGGCGCCGCCGCCCCGGCAGCAGGACCTGTTCGCATGAGCGCGGCCGGCGACCTGTTCGTCGCCGACGCGCGCGCGCAGCCGCTGGTGCGCGCCGAGGTGGTGCCGCCGTGGGACGCCGATGCCTGGCGCGACGCGGCGCGCGCGGCCTGGCGCGCCGGGGTGGCGCCGGAGCGCCTGATCTGGGAGGGCGATCCCCAAGGCGGGCTGATCGGCGCGACGGCGCTGGATGCGCTGCCGCCGCGGCGGCCGGCGCCGCGGGTGGGCGCCGAGTTCCTGTCGCTGGCCGGCGCGGTCGCCTGCCACCGCGACCCGCAGCGCTTCGCGCTGCTGTACCGGCTGCTGTGGCGCATCGCCGGCGGCGCGCCGCGCCTGCTGGAACGCGCCACCGATCCCGACGTGCATCGCGCCCGCCTGCTGGAGAAGGCGGTGCGCCGCGACGCGCACAAGATGAAGGCCTTCGTGCGCTTCCGCGAGGTGCCCGGCGACGGCGAGGCCTACATCGCCTGGTTCGAGCCGGCGCACCGCATCCTCGACCGGGTGGCGCCGTTCTTCGCGCGCCGCTTCTCCGGCATGCGCTGGGCGATCCTGACCCCGGACCGCAGCGCGTTCTGGGACGGCCGCGCGCTGGCCTTCGGCCCCGGCGGCACCCGCGCCGACGCGCCGGCCGACGACGCCCAGGACGCACTGTGGCGTACCTACTACGCGCACATCTTCAACCCGGCGCGGCTCAACCCGCAGGCGATGCGCGCGGAGATGCCGCAGAAATACTGGAAGGGCCTGCCCGAGGCCGCGTTGCTGCCGGTGCTGATGCGCGAGGCCGGCCCGCGCGTGCGCGAGATGGCCGAGCGCGCGCCCGAGGCGCCGCGCCGGCGCATCCCGGCGCCGGTGCCGGCGCCCGTCGCGCCCGCAGGCGGCCTGGAGGCGGTGCGCGCCGCGGCGGAGGGCTGCCGCCGCTGCCCGCTGTGGGAGCCGGCCACGCGTACCGTGTTCGGCGAGGGGCCGGCCGACGCGCGCGTGGCGCTGGTGGGCGAGCAGCCCGGCGACGAGGAAGACCTGACCGGTCGGCCCTTCGTCGGCCCGGCCGGGCGCCTGCTCGACCGCGCGCTGGCCGAGCTCGGCATCGCGCGCGAGCGGCTGTGGCTGACCAACGCGGTCAAGCACTTCCGCTTCGAGCCGCGCGGCAAGCGGCGGCTGCACCGCAACCCCGAGGCGACCCACGTGCGCGCCTGCCGGCCCTGGCTGCAGCAGGAACTGGCCGCGCTGCAGCCCAGGGTCGTGGTGTGCCTGGGCGCGACCGCCGCGCAGGCGGTGTTCGGCAGCGGCTTCCGCCTGATGGCCGAGCGCGGGCGCTGGCGCGAACTGGAAGGCGCGCGCGCGTTCGCCACCGTGCACCCGGCCTGGGTGCTGCGCCAGCGCGATCCCGCCGCGCGCGAAGCCGCCTATGCCGGCCTGGTGGACGACTTGCGCCTGCTCGCCGAGACCAGCCTCGTCTAGGCGGAATCGACATTCAGCGTGCGCAAGGCGCCTTCCGCGCAGGCGCGCAAGCTGTTTTCCTTGCCCCGCAAGCGGGGAGCATCCTGCTTTTCCCTTCCCCCGCAAGCGGGGGGCACTCTGTTTTTCCCTTCCCCCGCAAGCGGGGGAAGGTGCCGAAGGCGGATGGGGGGGGGCACGCCGCAGGCGTGCGAACGTGCCCTCATCCGGCGCTGCGGCGGGAGAAGGAACGACATGCCCCGCTTGCGGGAGAAGGAACGACATGCCCCCGCTTGCGGGAGCAGGGACAGCCCGGCGCTGCGGGCCGAATGCCGATACACCCCGGGGCCATGAGCGTTGACAGGCCTTGGGCGCCCGAGCGGCGGAGGCCGTCCGGGCCGCCCGACGGGCGGCGCGTGCGCTTCGCGGCCGGGTTGCGGCGCCCGCCGCGGCCGGCGAAGCGGCACGAGGCCGGCTTCCGCGCGGCGACCCGTTCGCCGCGGACGGGCTGTCCCGCCGCCCGCGTTTTGGGCCGCCGCGGGCGCGTCCCGCCGGATGCGCGCGTCCCCGCCGGCGCTCGCGTTTTTTGTGCGCCGATGTCCCCGGCTGCGTTATCGTATCGGCATCCCGGGGGCTGGCCGCGGGCCCTGCGAGCGCGATGTACTCGATCGAAGTCGTCCTGGCGATGCTGCTGCTGGTGCTGGCCAGCGGCTACGTGGCCAGGATGCTGCCGGCGTGGCTGCCGCTGCCGCTGGTGCAGATCGGCTTCGGCGCGGTGGTGGCGGGCGTGTTCCAGGAGGGCGTGCAGCTCGATCCGCATGTGTTCTTCCTGCTGTTCCTGCCGCCGCTGCTGTTCCTCGACGGCTGGCGCATCCCCAAGACTGGCCTGTTCCGCGACAAGACCCCGATCCTGGCGCTGGCGCTCGGGCTGGTGGTGTTCACCGTGGTCGGCATGGGGTTCCTGCTGCACTGGCTGATCCCGGCGATGCCGCTGCCGGTCGCGTTCGCGCTGGCGGCGGTGGTGTCGCCGACGGATCCGGTCGCGCTGTCGTCGATCACCGCGCGCGCGCCGTTGCCGCCGCGCCTGCGGCATATCCTGGAAGGCGAGTCGCTGCTCAACGACGCCTCGGGCCTGGTCTGCTTCCGCTTCGCGGTGACCGCGGCGCTGACCGGCGGTTTCTCGCTGCTGTCGGCCGGCGCCACCTTCGCCTGGCTGGCCCTGGGCGGCATCGGCGCCGGCGTGCTGCTGACCCTGGCGGCCACCCATTTGCACACGCGGCTGTCGCGCAGCGCCGGCGAGGAGGCCGGCCTGCCGATCCTGCTCAGCGTGCTGATCCCCTTCGGCGCCTACCTGCTGGCCGAGGACATCGGCGCCTCCGGCATCCTGGCCGCGGTGGCCGCGGGCATCACCATGAGCTACGTCGAGCTCAGCGGCCGCGCGCTGGCGACCACGCGGGTGCAGCGCACCGCGGTGTGGGACATGCTGCAGTTCGCGCTCAACGGCATCATCTTCGTGCTGCTGGGCGAGCAGCTTCCCGGCATCGTGACGCGGGCGGCGGCCGGCCACTCCGCGCTGGCGCTGGCCGGCTACGCGCTGGCGATCAACCTCGGGCTGGCCGCGCTGCGCCTGGCCTGGGTGTGGGCGACCATGCGCCTGCTGCTGTTCCGCGCGCACCGCAACGGCCGCGAGAGCATCGCGCCCAGCTTCAAGGTCGTCGCGGTGACCACGCTGGCCGGCGTGCGCGGCGCGATCACCCTGGCCGGCGTGCTGACCCTGCCGCTGGTGATGTCCGACGGCAGCCCGTTCCCGGGACGCGACCTGGCGATCTTCCTGGCGACCTCGGTGATCCTGGTGTCGCTGGTGGTGGCCAGCGCCGTGCTGCCGTCGCTGGGCGGGCGCATCCACCTGCCGGCCGAGCCGGAGGTGCAGCGCGCCGAGGACGCGGCGCGGCTGGCGGCCGCGCGCGCCGGGGTGGCCGCGGTGGAGCGCGCGCAGGCGACGCTGCCCGAGGCGCGCCGCGACCCGGACCTGTACGCGCAGGCGGCGGTACGGGTGATGGCGCTCTACGACGAGCGCATGAAGCGCGACGGCTCCACCGGCATCGACGCGGACGTGCTGCGTCGCGCCGACGCCGCCGAGCGCGCGCTGCGCCTGGCCGGGCTGCAGGCCGAGCGCGAGGTGCTGTTCGACATGGCGCGGCACATGCGCATCTCCGACGAGGTGGCGCGGCGGCTGGTCCGCGAGATCGACCTGGTGGAGTCGCGCTACCGCTGAGCCGGCCGCGCGGTGAACGGCGCCGCAACGCGGCATCGGCCGCGCTGGGGAGATTTCACCTGCGGTTGGCGGCCTCCGGCCGAGACTGCCGCGCCAGGCCGAACGGGAGACCGCTCATGACGCAACGCAACGCACGCCGCCTTCGCCTGCTCGCCGCCGCGCTGGGCCTCGCGCTCGCCGGCACCGTCGTCGCCCAGGATGCGATGCGGGAGGCGCAGGTGCGCAGCGCCCTGGAAGCGCAGGGCTATACCGACATCCATGACGTGAAGTTCGACGACGGCCTGTGGGAGGCCGATGCCACCAGCGCCGACGGCCGCAAGGTGGACGTGCGCATCGATCCGGCCAGCGGCGAGATCTTCCCCGACAACGCCGTCTCGCAGGTCTCGGAGGCCGAGGTGCGCGCGCGCCTGTCGGCGGCCGGCTACGGCCGGATCGGCGAGGTCGAGTTCGACGACGGCCTGTGGAAGGCCGAGGCCTGGAAGGCCGACGGCCGCAAGATGAAGGTGCTGCTGGCGCCGCAGGACGGCCGCGTGCTGCACGAGCGCGCCGACTGAGTCCGGATCGGCGGGCCCTCGCGCCCGCCGCGCCTACGCGCGCGGCCCGGCGCGGCGGGTGCGCAGGCGCAGCCAGAGCGTCTGCGCCGCCACCAGCGCCGCCAGCGCGGCGGCCGCCCAGGCCACGGTCCCGGCGCCGGCCAGCGCGCCGCGCGACTGTTCGACGTGGATCGCGGCCAGCCCCCAGATCGCCGCGGCGGCGTAGGCCGCGTCGCCGCGCAGGGCGCGGTTGGCGGCCAGCAGCACCGCCGCGGCCAGCGCCAGCAGGCCCAGGCTCCAGCCGAGCTGCTCGCCGCCGGGGAGCAGGCCGGCGCCGAGGCCGGCCTGGGCCAGGTTGAGGAAGGTCGCCAGCGTGAGCCAGCCGGCATGCAGCGAGAGCGCCAGCCGGGCCCAGCCGTCGCCACCGCCGCGCGCGAGCGCGATCGCCGTCCACAGCAGCGTCGCCCAGGCGCCCACGATGACCGCCAGGCAGGCCCACAGCCATTCCTGCGCGTACAGCGGCATCCATAGCGCGGTCAGCGCGAAGCCGGCGGCGGTGGCCGGAGCCACGCGGGCGAGCAGCGGGTCGTGGCGGCGCCGGCCGGTCGCCTGCCGCACGGCGTGCGCCAGGTCGAGCACGAACACCAGGCCCCAGATCGAGAACGCGTAGCCGGCGGGCACCAGCACGATCGGGTAGCGGGCCGAGACGGTGGCCTGGTCCGGGCCGAAGACTTCCATCTGCGACAGCCAGGCGACGACCGGCATCGCCAGCGCCGCGAACAGGACGAGCCAGCGCATCTTTCGAGCTCCTGTCGGGTGGGACGCGCAGCGTGACACGCCACCGCGGGCGCGCGGATGAAGACGGCGCCTAGCCGCGCAGCCAGCCCGCGGCGATCGCGACGGCGACCAGGGCCAGCGCGACCAGGGTGGCGGCGCGGCGGGCGTGTCGGTGCATCATCGGCGGACCCCCGGGCTCATACCATGTCGAAGCGTTCGGAGTAGAGGTTCCTCGCCGGCACGCCGCGCGCCAGCAGCGCCGGCTCCACCGCGTCGGCCATCGGTTCTGGACCGCAGAGGTAGCAGTGCATGCGCGCCACCTCGCCGGGCAGGCAGCGCTCGAGCAGGGCCGCATCGACGTGCCCGGTCTCGCCGGTCCAGTCCTCGGGCGGCGCCTCCAGCACGTGGATCACGGTCAGCGGCAGGCGCGCGGCGAGCGCGTCGAGCTCCTCGCGGGCGATGGCCTCGTCCAGGTTGAGGTTGGCGTAGACCAGCCACAGCGGCTCGCGCACGCCGCGCGCGGCCGCGGTGCGCAGCATCGACAGGAACGGCGTGATGCCCACGCCGCCGGCGACGAACACCGCGCCTTCGGGCGAGCGGCCGGGCACCCAGGTGAACACCCCGTAGGGGCCTTCGACGAAGGCGCGCGCGCCCGGCGCGAGGTCGCGCAGGCCGCCGGTGAAGTCGCCGAGCGCCTTGATCGTGAAGCGCAGCTCGCGCTCGCCGGCGGCCGATGCGATCGAGAACGGATGCTGCTGCAGCCGCCAGGGCGTCTCGCCCAGCGTCAGCCAGGCGAACTGTCCCGGCGCGAAGCGCAGGCCGTCGTGCCCCTCGGGCGACAGGCGCAGGGTGACCGCGTCGCCCGGCTCCGGTTCCACCGCCGCCACCCGCCACGGCCGTCGCCGCAGCCGCCACGGCCGCAGCAGCCGCGTCTCCAGCGCCAGCCACAGCGCGGCGCCGACGGCGGCCGCCAGCGCGCCCTTCTTCCACAGCGGCTGGGTGTAGTGATCGACCAGCAGCGCGTGGCCCAGGCCCAGGCCCACCACGCACAGCGCGAGCGCCCCGTGCAGCAGGCGCCAGCGCTCGTAGGAGAGCCCGAAACGCTCGCGCCAGAGCGAGGTCGCGACCAGCAGGCTGGCCGCCAGCAGCACCGCCCACAGCGACAGCGCGCGCAGCAGCCCGGCGCGCGGATCGAGGTAGGCGAGCAGCGCCGGATCGGCGGCGAACATCGTCAACGGATGGGCCAGCACCAGCGCCCACGCGAACAGGCCGGCGCGGCGGTGGAACTGCAGCAGGTCGTCCTGGCCGAGCCCGCGCGCGAACCAGCGCTGGCGCCCGGAGACCACCGACTGCGCGGCCAGCATGCCCAGGCCGAGGAAGCCGAGCATCGCCCCGGTCTCCTTCAGCCGCGCGCGCGCCGCCGGCGTCTCGCCCGACAGCGCCACCGCCATCGGCAGCAGCGCCAGCGCCATGTAGGCCAGCATCCAGCCCCAGAAGCGCAACCAGCCGAGGTTCATCGCGGCGCGCTCGCGCGCGGCGCCCGCCGCTCGATCCGCCGCAGGCCCTGCCGCATCAGCCACAGCGCGCCGACCAGGTACGGGATGCAGCTCGGCACCCACATCAGGATGCCGGCCAGTTGCTGGTCGGCGAGCGCATCCAGGCCCAGCTGCGGTGCGCGCACGGCATAGAGGGGATACAGCGCGCGCGATGCGAAGGTCAGCAGCGCGCCGAGAAAGCCCATCTGCATCATCACCGCCAGCAGCGCCACCACCGCGCCGCCGGCGCCGGTGGCCGGGTCGCGCAGGCGGCGCCAGGCCGCGGCCCAGAACCACACGCCGGCGAGCAGGAAGGTGACGTGCATGAGGTGGTGCAGGGCCTCGTCGGCGAGTACCGCCTCCAGCGCCGCGGGCAGGTGCCAGACCCACATCACCGCGCTGTGGGCGATGGCCGCGGCCGCCAGCCAGCCCGAGGCGCGCGCCAGCGGCCGCTGCAGGACGCGGTGCAGCGCACCGGACCAGCGCCGCGGCAGCGCGTACGCGGCCACCGCGAACGGCTTGCCGGCCAGCACCAGCGGCGGCACCACCGCCAGCAGCAGCATGTGCTGGGCCATGTGTGCGGCCAGCGACCACGCGCCCAGCGCGTCCAGCGGCCAGATCGCGGCCAGCGCCATCGCCGCCATGCCGGCCCAGAACGCCAGCGCGCCGGCCATGCCCACGCCGTGGCCGCGCCCGGCCTGCGACCACAGCCGCGCCAGGCCCACGGCGTACAGCGCCGCCAGCAGCGCGAAGGGCAGCAGCACGGCCGGCGACAGCGTCCACGCCTCGGCCAGCGCGGGCGGGTGCGCGGCATGCGCGCCGTGCGCGCGCGCCGCGCCGGGCAGCGACAGCAGGAGCAACGGCACGGCGGGGCGGATGCGCATGCCGGCACGCTAGCAAGCCCCCTGCCTGCGTCGTGTCTACACATGCGCCGCGCGCGCGCTCGCTTAGGCTGGCCTGCGGCGGTTCGCGGAGGCGCGCGTGTACTTCTGGCTCAAGGTCTTCCACATCGCGGCGATGGCCATCTGGTTCACCGGCCTGTTCTTCCTGCCGCGGCTGTTCGCCGCCCACCGGCGCGGCGGCGGGGACGCCGCGCCCGGCTACTTCAACCCGGTCGCCAACACCGTGTTCCTCTGGCTGGCCACGCCCGCGGCCATCGTCACCATCGCGCTCGGCCTGGCCCTGATCGCCTATCGCCCCGACGGCGCCTGGCTGGTGCTGAAGCTCGCCACGGTCGCGGTGGCGGTGCTGTTCCACCTGTACTTCGGCCTGCTGCTGTACGAACTGGGCAAGGGCAACGACCGCCACGGCCCGCTGTTCTACCGCGTCCTCGGCTGGGTGCCGCTGCTGCTGCTGCTGGGCATCGCCGCGCTGACCGCCGGCAAGCCGCGCACCGTCGGCGACCTGCCGCCGCCGCCGTCGCACGCGCCGCGCGACGGCGGCGCGGCGCTACCATGAGCGTCCATCCCGATCGTCGCCGCGCTTGCCATGCGTCCGAACCGTCCGATCCTCGCCGCCGCGCTGGCGGTCGCGCTGCCGCTCTGCGCGTTCTCGCAGGAGCGCGACTGGATCCTCAGCGGTGCGGAGCTGGCGCGCGCGCTGGAGGGCGACTTCGCGCCCGAAGCGTCGGGTGATCCGGAGCTGCGGCGCCGCCTGTCGCGCGAGCGCGGGCTGTCCTACGTGCAGGGCGTGGCGGACCTGACGCGCGGCACGCGCTGGTGCGGGCAGATCAAGCCGCACGAACTGGCCGACCGGGCGTACGCGCACCTGCGCGAGCTGCCGCCCGCGCGCCTGGAAGGCAACGCCGCGGCGCTGGCGGTCGAGGCGCTGGCGGCGCATTTCCCCTGCGAAGCGGCGCCGCGATAGTCCTCACTCCGCCGGCGGCCTGTCCTCGGCCTCGTGCGCGTGCGGATTGTCGTCGTCGCCGTAGACGCCGATGCCGTGGCGGAAGCTCAGCGTGCCGCCGAGCCAGCCGGCGATCATCACCAGCAGCAGCATCAGGCCCGACTGCAGCACGCCCCAGGGCCAGACCGCGGCGACCGGGTCCGGCGCGCGCAGCCACACGCCCAGCCCGGCCACGGCCAGCAGCATCACCGCGACGATGAAGTGGTTCCAGGCCGAAACGTGGCGGCGCACGACGCGGATCAGGAACATGTCGGCGGTGCCGATCGCGCCGGCGAGCAGGCCGACGGCCAGGCCGACGGCGTTCATCCAGTAGGCGGTCTGCGCCCAGAACGGCTGCTGCAGCCACAGCGACAACAGGTCGGCCGGCAGCACCAGCGACAGCAGCGCGATCGGGTAGACCACCAGCATCGGGTGCAGCGGGTGCTTGGCGATGGCCATCCGGCTGCGCACCGAATGGCTGACGGTCTTCGGCTTGGGCGGCTCCAGGCGGCGTCTCATCGGGCGCAGGGCGGCAGCATGAGGATGGGCAGGGCGGTGAACGCGACCGTGATCGCGGCCAGCACCGCGGCGAGCGCGGCGACCGCGGTGGCGAAGCGGCGGCGGCGTCCGTCGGCATCGGGGCGGGGATCGGCCCTGGCGGCGCGCCAGGCGCGCTGCGCGCGCAGGCCCAGCCAGGCGATGGCGGCCAGCGCCAGCGCGGTCAGCGCGACCAGCAGCCAGCTCGCCGCTTCCGCCTCCACGCCGGCGATGGCCATCCGGCGGCGCAGCCAGCCTTCGCCGCAGGCCAGGCCCTGCAGGCTGTAGACGACCGCGAAGTGCAGTGCCCACACCGCCAGCGGCGCGGCGATCCCGGACAGGCGCTGGGGCGAGAGCGCGCGCATCAGATCGCCCTCGGGAACAGGTGGATCACGATCCACGCCACCGCGCCGATGCCGACCGTGTAGCGCCAGAAGCCGGCCGCCACCCGCGCTTCCAGCGGGCGCTCGGCGCGGACGAAGCCGGCGCGCGCGCGCGCGGCCACGAACAGCGAGATCAGCGCGGCGATCGCCACGTGCACGAGCTGGAAGCCGGCCAGCGTCCACACCACCGAGGCGTAGGCGTGCGCCTGCGGCGCGCCGACCGGCCCGGCCAGGGCCCAGGCGTGGGCGCCGACGAAGGCCGCGCCCAGCGCGGCGGCGGCCAGGTGCGGCGCCGCGATCGTCGCCGGCGACGGGGCGCGCACCGCGCGGCCGGCCCAGGCCGCCGCGGCCGCGAGCGCGCCCAGCAGCGCCAGCGCCAGCAGCGGCGGGCCCCAGGGCCCCACCGCGATGCCCGCCGGCGGCCAGGCCGGCGTGCCCAGCCAGAGATAGAAGTAGGCGAACACCAGCGAGGCGAACAGCGAGCCGTCGATCAGCAGCGCGATCACCAGCGCCCACCAGCCCGGCGCGTTGCGGCAGGCGTACTGCGAGGGCAGCGTGAGGCCGCGGCCGGCGTCGATGCGCAGCGGCGCGTGGCGATCGCCGGTGGTCCAGGCCCAGGCGCCGAACAGCGCCAGCAGCGGCGCCAGCATCAGCGCCGCGCCCCAGTAAAGCTTGGCGATGAAGCAGGCCAGCAAGGCGGCGATGGCCAGCGCCGACAGCAGCGGCAGCCAGGTGGAGCTCGACACGCGGATCACCTGCTCGGGTTCGGCACCGAGCATGCTGGTGCCGAGCACTTCGCGGCGGCCGTCGCGCGGATCGCCGAGCAGGCCGTCGGTGCGCGCGCACTCGTCGGCCAGCGCCGGCCGCGACCACAGCGGGTAGCGGTCGTCGACGATCGGCACGGAGGCGAAGTTGTACTGCGGGACCGGCCAGGACAGCGCCCATTCCAGCGTGCCGGCCTCCCAGGGATTGCGCTGCGCGGCGCGGTGGCCCAGGCGGAAGCTCAGCGCCACGTCGACCAGGATCGCGACCATGCCCACCGCCAGCAGGAAGCCGGCCGCGGTGGAGAGCAGGTTGAGCCATTCCACGCCGAGGTCGAGCGGGTAGGTGTACACGCGCCGCGGCAGGCCCAGCAGGCCGGTCAGGTGCATCGGCAGGAAGGCGAGGTTGAAGCCGACGAAGACCATCCAGAACGCGCTGCGGCCCAGGCTTTCCGACGGCATGCGTCCGGAGGCCAGCGGCAGCCAGTAGTAGAGGCCGGCGAACATCGGGAACATCAGCCCGCCGATCAGCACGTAGTGCAGGTGGGCGACCACGAAGTGGGTGTCGTGGGCCTGCCAGTCGAAGGGCACGAAGGCCAGCATGACGCCGGTCAGCCCGCCCAGCACGAAGACGAAGAAGAACCCGGCCAGGTGCAGCATCGGCAGCCGCAGCCAGGGCCGTCCGGCCCACAGGGTGGCGATCCAGGCGAAGGTCTGGATGCCCATGGGGATCGCCACCGCCATGCTCGCCGCGCTGAAGAACGCCAGCGCCAGCAGCGGGATGCCGACGGTGAACATGTGGTGCACCCACAGCCCGAAGCTGAGGAAGCCGGTGCCCACGATCGCCAGCACGATCCAGGTGTAGCCCACGATCGGGCGGCGGGCGAAGGTGGCCACCAGCATCGACACCACGCCCGCCGCCGGCAGGAAGATGATGTAGACCTCCGGGTGGCCGAACAGCCAGAACAGGTGCTGCCACAGCAGCGGGTCGCCGCCGCGCGGCACGTCGAAGAACGCGAAGTCGAACGCGCGCTGGATCTCCAGCAGCACGCTGGCCAGGATCAGCGGCGGGAAGCCGAACGCGATCATGAAGGCCATGACCAGGATCGCCCAGCAGAACAGCGGCATGCGCTGGATGCCCATGCCGGGCGCGCGGGTGAGCAGGATCGCCACGATCAGCTCCACCGCCGCGGTGACCGCCGCGATCTCGGCGAAGGTCACCCCGATCAGCCAGAAGTCGGCGCCCAGGCCGGGCGAATAGGTCGCGTCGGTCAGCGGCACGTACATGAACCAGCCGCCGTCGGGCGCGGCGCCGAACAGGAAGCTCGAATACAGGAACAGCCCCCCGAACAGGTAGCACCACCAGCCGAACGCGGACATGCGCGGGAACGGCAGGTCGCGCGCGCCGAGCATCTTCGGCACCAGGTACATCGCGAAGCCTTCCATGATCGGCACCGCGAACAGGAACATCATCGTGGTGCCGTGCATGGTCACGAACTGGTTGTAGCGCTCGGGATCAAGCACCTCCAGGCCGGGCCAGGCGAGCTGCAGGCGGATGAACATCGACAGCATGCCGCCGACCAGCAGGAAGGCGAAGCCGGTGACGATGAAGCGCATCGCGATGGTGCCGTGGTTGACCGCGGTGAGCTGGCCGGCCAGCCCGGGGGCGTTGGCCCAGATGCGCGCCAGCGCCTGCAGGCGGCGGCGGTTCTCGCCCTCGTCGATGCGGCCCGGGCCGTGCGCGGCGGTGGTCATGGCGCGGGCGCCTGCGCGCCGCCGGCCTCGCGCCAGGCCCGCCACTCGGCGGGCGCCAGCACCTGCACCCCGAACGCCATCCGGGTGTGCTCCAGGCCGCAGAACTCCGCGCACTGCCCGCGCAGCGGGCGGCCGCCGTCGTCGTCGGCGCGCAGCCGCAGCAGGTTGACGCGGCCGGGAACGGCATCGACCTTGCCGCCCAGCCGCGGGATCCAGAAGCTGTGCACCACGTCCTCGCTCAGCACGCGGAACTCCACCATCTCGCCGCGCGGCAGGTACAGCGCATCGAAGCTGCGCGCGAGCACGGTGCCGGCGTCGTCGAGGTAGCGGAACTCCCAGGCCCACTGCCTGGCGACCACCTCGATCGCGTGGTCGGGGCGCTGGCCGAGGCCGGTCACGCGACCGCTGGTCGCGGTGCCCCAGGCCAGCAGCGCGACCAGCGCGATCGTCGGCAGCACCAGGCCGCCGGCGACGATCAGCCGCTGCGGCTCGCGCAGCGCGCGGGTGTTGCGCCCGCGCAGCAGCGCGTAGACGACGAAGCCCATCACCAGCAGCCAGATCGCGGCGGCGCCGCCGGCCATCAGCCACCAGGTGCGGGCGATGGCCTCGGCGGCGGGGCCGGCGGGATCGAGGGTGGACTGCGGCCCGTGGCGGCAGCCCGCGAGCGCCAGCGCGGCGGCGATGGCGGCCGCGTCGTGGAAAGAACCTGCTGGTCGCCGCATCGTGCTGCCGTGTCCTCCTGCCGTGCTTCGCATGGGGGCCCCGCGCGTCCGGATGGACGACGCGAGATCCACGCTAGCGATGCCGCGGGGCAGGCGGCGTGAATGCGATGCGCGTCGGCGGCGCCGGCGCGATAAGATGAACGGGTCGCGCACCGCGATGGAAACGGGGGCCACGCCATGCATCTCAACGACGTCACCTGGATCCTGGTGGTGCTGCTGATCGCGGTCCCGGTGCTGATCGTCGCGGCGCTGCGCTTCGCCTTCCGCCATCGCGGCGGGATCGGCACCGGCATCGGCGGGGCGATCTTCGTGACCCTGTGCTGGGCGACGGCGCTGGCGATCATCCTGTACCGGGTCGGCGTCTTCGGCCGGTAGCGGCGCGACGCTACCCGGCCATCAGACCGATCACCACCGCGTTGATCAGGTCGATGAAGAAGCCGCACACCAGCGGCACGACCACGAAGGCCTTGGGCGCGGCCCCGTACTCGCGGGTCACCGCGCTCATGTTGGCCACCGCGGTGGCGGTGGAGCCCAGGGTGATGCCGCCGAAGCCGGCGCAGATCACCGCCGCCTCGTAGTCGCGGCCCATGGCCCGGAACACCACCAGCATGGTGAACAGCACCACCATCAGGATCTGCAGGGTCATGGTCACGGCGATGAAGGCCAGCATCGGCTGCAGCGCCCACAGCTGCAGGCCCATCAGCGCCATGGTCAGGAACAGGCCGAGGCTGATGTCGGAGATCAGCGCGATGCCCGGCTGCATGCTGTCGTAGCGCCACAGCCGGCCGCCGCGCGGCGGCGACAGCAGGTCGCCGAGCGCGCGCATCAGGATGCCGGCCAGCAGGCAGCCGACGAAGGCGGGCAGGTTGAGGCCGGTGTTGGCGATCAGCGCGCCGATGCCGTGCCCCAGCATCAGCGCCACGTTGAGCCAGAACACCGCCAGCAGCACGCCGTGGTAGTTGAGCCGCTGGCGCGAGGTGTCGCCGTAGAGCGTGCCGACCTCCAGGTCGGCGTCGGCCGAGGGCATCACCGGGTGGCGGCGGATCAGCGAGCCGGCGATCGGGCCGCCGATCGTGCAGGCCGCGACCAGGCCGATCATGTTGGCGGCCAGGCCCAGCTCGCCGGCGCCCTCGATGCCCAGCACCTCGGCGAAGTGCGGCGCCCACGCCAGCGTGGTGCCGACGCCGCCGGTCAGCGAGATCGAGCCCACCATCAGGCCCGCGCGCGGGTCCATGCCGAACAGGCTCGCCAGCGCCATGCCCACGCCGTTCTGCATCACCATGAAGGCGCTGGCCAGCGCCACCAGCACCACCAGCAGGCGCCCGCCCTTGAACAGCGCGCGGATGTCGGAATTCAGGCCCAGCGCGGCGAAGAAGTAGAGCAGCAGCATGTCGCGCGCGCCGAGGTCGAACTCCACCCGCAGGTCGAAGCCGTAGTACAGCACGCACACCACCAGCGCGCAGAGCATGCCGCCGACCACCGGCTCGGGGATGCCGTAGCGGCGCAGCGGCGCCACGCGCTCGGCCAGGCCCTTGCCGACGAACAGCAGCAGGATCGCGAGGGTGAAGCCGACGAAGGCGTCGATCTGGACGAGGTCTCGCATGGGGCTCCGGGGGTCAGGGGCTGCCGGGCAGCGGCGCGCGGGCGGGGGCGTCGCCGCTCTCGCGCAGGTCCTCGTGGAGGATGCGGCGGATCTCCAGGATCGCCTCGGCGCTGCGCTGCACGCTGTGGCCGGAGACGATCACCCGCTCGGACACCGCGCCCGGCAGGTGCGCGCTGCGATAGGGCACCAGCCCGTCGTCGCTGTCCTCCAGCGCGCCGGCGGCGCTGGCGCGGGCGACGATCGAGTGGTAGCGCACGGACGGGGAGATCGGCAGGTCGGCGGCGGCGCGCACGAACGGGTCGTTCGCGTCGAGGTTGTCGATGCTGTTGGGCAGCCGCGGCTCGTCGGCGCCCGGCTCGCCGGCCAGCGCCTGGAGCGCGTCGCCGAAGCCTTCCAGCACGGTGATCGGCAGGCGCACCAGCCGCGACAGGAAGCGGCCCGCGCGGCTGCCGGCCACCGCGGTGCCGCGGTGCGGCGCGGCGATGAAGATCGCCCGTTCCACGCCCGGGAACGGCGCGAAGCCCAGCACCGGCTGCAGCCGCGGCCGCGCGCGCGCGAGCCGGTCCGGGTCGGGTTCGCGTTCGGCCAGGACGGCGTCCCACAGCCGGTCGCCCGCCGAGGAGACCATCAGCCGCGAGATCACCCCGCCCATGCTGTGGCCGATCAGCACGATGTCGCGCGAGGCCGGCATCAGCCGGAAGGGATCGACGCGGTCCAGCGCGTCGGACACGGTGCGGCGGATGGCGGCGTGGTTGAGCGCGATCGGCGCGTTGGTGGGGTAGTAGACCTGCCAGATCTGGAAGCGCTGGCGCAGGGTCTCGTCGCCGAGGATCTCGTTGGCCAGGTTGACCCAGGCCTCGGGGCTGCTGGCCAGCCCGTGCAGCATGAGGACGATGCGGCGATCGGGATCGTAGGGCTGCATCATGTACAGGTGCGGGCGGGCGATGCCGTGCTCGCGCCCGAACAGCGTGCGCAGCGACTGCCGCGAAAAGCCCGAGCGCGCCAGCCACAGGCCGTAGCCGGCGGTGAAGTTGGCCGCCAGCGGCACCCGCTGGCCGCGCAGGTCCACTTCGGCGTCGACGTAGGGGTCGTGCACGCTCATGCGCGTGCGCCGGGTGCGCAGCACGGCGTCGAGATCGTCGCCCTCGAAGCGCAGCAGCACGGTCAGCGCCGGGAACGGCATCTCGCTCCAGTCCGGTGCCCGCGGCGGCGCGGGCGCCGGCGCCGCCGCGGGCGCGGTCACCGGATCGTCCATCACCGCCACCAGCTCGGCGCCGAAGCCATCGCGGCGGTAGACGCTGCGCAGGCCCTGGAACGACAGCGACGAGGCCGGCAGCAGCTCGCGCACGGTGTCCACGCCCTCGGGCATGCGCACCCCGCGCAGGTCCACCCGCAGGGTCCAGCCGGCGCGCCTCGCCTCCAGCGCATCGCCGCCGGCGGCGGCAGCCTCGTGCGCGCGCGCATCGAACAGTTGCGTGACGGCCTGCTGCACGGCGTGGTTGTACCAGTCGCGGACCTGGGTCTGGCGATCCTCGAAGGCGCGCGCGTCCGGCGGGCGCTCGCTGAAGAACAGGTAGGCGTAGGCGTGGCGGGCGGTCTCCAGCCAGGCGTCGAGCCGCGCGTCGTCCATGGCGCGGTCGCCGGCCGGCAGCAGGGTCGCCCGCTGCAGCCACAGTTCCGAGAGCGCCGACTGCCTGCGCTCGGCGGTCAGACCCTCGGCGTCGGCCAGCGCCTGGATGCAGGCCGGGCCGGGCTGCGCACAGGGGCCCTCGTCCAGGCCGGCGACCTGCAGCGTCTCCCGCGTGGCCGCGCTGAGCGTGCCCTGGGTGAGCAGGTCGCCGCGCTTGAGCGCGATGTACTCGCCCGCGCTCATCTGCCGCACCTCGACCGAAGGACCGAACTCGCGCAGCACCGCGCAGCCGCCCAGCAGCAGGACGGCGGCCGCGGCCAGCAGGCCGCGCGCGCAGGCCACGGCGCCGCGGCGCAGGGGAGCGGGACGGCGGCGGCCGGGGCTCATCGCGGCTGCAGCACGTCGAGCAGCAGGCGCGCATGCGCCTGGCGCATCTGCGCCAGCGACATCGGCACCGCCTCCTTGAGGGTGATGTACATGTTCATCCACATCACCACCGGCGCCACCGCCAGCTCGAAATGCTCGGTCAGGGCGCTGGGCCGCATCACCCCGCGGCGCACGCACGCGTCGACGAAGGCCTGGTCGCGCTGGCGCCGTGCGGTGGTCTGCGCGTGCCAGCGCCGGATCAGGCCCGGCGCGCGCTCGCTCTCGGCGATCAGCAGGCGGAAGGTGGCCAGCACCACCGGATCCTGCAGCCGCCCGTACAGGGACTGGATGTAGGACTCGACCAGCTCGGGCAGCGGCATGTCGGGGTCCGGCTCCCAGGCGCCCTCGGGCGGGCTCTGCGGGCTGAGCACCTCCATCAGCAGGGCCTCGAAGATTTCGTCCTTGCCGGCGTAGTGCGCGTAGATGCCGCTCTTGGACAGCCCCGCGCGCGCGGCGATGTCCTCGATCCGGGCCGCGGCGAAACCGTGCTGGGAGAATTCGGCCAGGACCGCGTGGAGGATCTGCTGCGTGCGGATCTCGGGCTTGAGCCGGATGCGCTTGCGGCCGGCGGATGGGCGGGATGGCGTCATGGGCCGGGGGGGCTCCGGGTCGGCGGCGCGCGTGCGCGCCTGGCATAACGGAAAGGGCGGGATTCTAGACCGTGCCCCGCGCGCGGACCGTCGCAGGCCGCGGCCGCCGGGGCAGCCCGCCCAGTGTAGACTAACGACTCCGCGGTCGTTAGATTGATCGCGATCAATGCGGGGCCACCGCCGGACCGCGATCCTGCTACGGCCGCGGCGCCATGCCGCGGCGCGGGCGGACCGAAACGGAAGGAGCGGACATGGGCGCGCTGGACGGCAAACGCGGGTGGGTGGTGGGCATCGCCGACGACCGCAGCATCGCTGCCGAGCTCGGGCCGCGCCGGTCGCCGCGCTCCTGCTCGCGGCGGGCGCGCTGTGGCCCGCATCGCCCCTGCTCGCGGCGGAGGGGTGCCGCGCACGCGCCGCGCCGCTCGCGGCCCGTTCCACCTTCAACCTGCGCATCGACAACGACATGTTCGGTGGCGCCGGCCAGGACCAGGGCTACACCAACGGCTTCCTGCTCAGCATGGTGTCGCCGAACCTGCTCGACTACCTCGACGATCCCTGCCTGCCGCTGCTCGTGCGCCGCTTGAACGGGTATCTGACGCGCCTGCAGCCGGAGGGGTTCGACGAGCAGAACATGACCATCGGCCTGGGCCAGATGATGTACACGCCGGTGGACCACGCGCGGACCGACCTGATCCCGGACGACCGCCCCTATGCCGGGGCGCTGATGTTCAGCCTCGGCTACAACGCCCGGCGCGGCGACCATCTGCGCACCACACAGGTCCGCGTCGGCGTGGTCGGTCCAGCGTCGCAGGCCGATGCGATCCAGGACGGGTGGCATGATCTGATCGGGGCCGATCGGTTCCAGGGGTGGCAGCATCAGCTGCGCGACGAGCCGGTGTTCCAGCTGATCCACGAGCGCCGCAGGCGACTGCGGCGGCAGGCGGGCGCCACGGGCTGGGGCTGGGACCTGACCCGGCACTGGGGCGCGAGCCTGGGCAACTTCGCGACCTACGCCAACTTCGGCGGCGAACTGCGCCTGGGCCTGCGTCTGCCCGACGACTTCGGCACCGCGCCGCTGCGCCCGGCCGGCGAGAACACCGCGCCGGTCAATGCGACCGGCGACGGTCGGTGGAACGGGCACCTCTTCATCGCCGCCGACGCGCGCTGGGTGCTGCGCGACATCACCCTGGACGGCAATACCTTCAAGTCCAGCCACAGCGTGGACAAGCGCCCGTTCGTCGCCGACCTCGGCTACGGGCTCGCGGTCTACCGCGGCCACTGGCGGCTGGCGTTCGCGCGCTACCACCGCACCCGCGAATTCGACGGCCAGGGCGAGGTGCCGGTCTACGGCACCATCACCCTCGGCAGGCGGTTCTGATCCTTCCCTTCATGTCGCAGACCCGAGACGCCATGCCCCGACTGATTCTGCCGATGCCCGGCAACGAGGCCTTCGCCGCACGCCTGGCCGCTGCCCTCGACGCCCAGGTCGGCCGCGTCGAGACCCGGCGCTTTCCCGACGGCGAAAGCTACGTGCGCCTGCACGGCGATCCCGCCGGCCGGGCGGTCGATCTGGTCTGCACGCTGGCGCGCCCGGATCCGCAGTTCCTGCCGCTGGTCTTCGCCGCCGATGCCGCGCGCGAACTCGGCGCCGCCCAGGTGAACCTGATCGCGCCGTACCTGGCCTACATGCGCCAGGACAGCCGCTTCCGGCCGGGGGAATGCATCACGTCGCGCTCGTTCGCGCGCCTGCTGTCGTCGACCTTCGATCGCTTGCTGACCGTCGATCCGCACCTGCACCGGCACCCGGCGCTGTCGGCGATCTACGCCATGCCCACCGCGACCCTGCAGGCCGCGCCGCTGCTGGCCGGCTGGATCGCCGCGAACGTGGACGCGCCGCTGATCGTCGGCCCGGACGAGGAGAGCGAGCAGTGGGCGGGCGCCATCGCGCGCGGGATCGGTGCGCCGCACGCGGTGCTGCGCAAGACCCGGCACGGCGATCGCGCCGTGGAGATCGACGTGCCCGATCTGTCCCGGCATCGCGGGCGTACCGCGGTGCTGGTGGACGACATCGCCTCGTCCGGGCGCACCCTGGCCGTGGCCGCGCGCAAGCTGTCCGAACAGGGCTTCGCCCGGCCCGAGTGCGTGGTGGTGCACGCGCTGTTCGCCGACGAGGCCTTCGCCGAGCTGGCGCCGCTGTTCGCGCGCATCAGCTCCACCGATGCGGTGCCGCACCCGAGCAACCGCATCGCGCTGGCGCCGTTGCTGGCCGACGCGCTGCAGCGCGACCTGCGCGATTGAACCCATCCGCCGCCGGGCGGCACGCGCCGCCGGGGGCTCCAGAGGGAGGACCCACCGCATGACCGCCGACACCGACCCCCGCGCCCGCTGGCTCGCCGGCCACGGCCCGATCGTCCACCGCGCCGACACCGTCGCGCGCATCGATGCGCAGGTCGCGCGCCTGCACGCCGAAGGCCGCATCCGCCATCCCGACCGGGCCCATGCGCTGCTGGCCGCCGCCGACCGCATCGCCTGCACGGCGATGAACGTGGTCGCGCACATGACCTATGCGCGGCGCATCGACCTGGCCGGCGCCCCGCTGGCGGCCGACGATTTCAAGCCGGTGCCCGAAGGGCATACCGGCGGCTCGCTGAACATGGTGCCGGCCTATGTCGGCTACCTGCTGGCCAACGCGCTCAGCGGCGACACCCGCGGCTGGCTGATGGGCCAGGGCCATTGCGTGGCGGCGATCGAGGCGGTCAATGCGCTGACCGGCGACGTGTCGCCCGCCCAGCGCGGCCGCTACGACCGCAGCGAGGCCGGGCTGTCGCGGCTGTGCGCCGATTTCTACGCCTATGCCATCGACGCCGACGGCCGGCCGGCGGCGCCGCTGGGCAGCCACGCCGGCCCGAACACCGCCGGCGCGGTCTGCGAGGGCGGCTATCTCGGCTTCGCCGCCCTGCAGTACGTGCACATGCCGCTGCCGGGCGAGTCGCTGGTGGCGTTCCTGAGCGACGGCGCGTTCGAGGAGCAGCGCGGATCGGACTGGGCGCCGCGCTGGTGGCGCGCCGAGGACAGCGGCTTCGCGGTGCCGGTGATGATCCTCAACGGCCGCCGCATCGAGCAGCGCACGCAGATCGTGCAGGAAGGCGGCGCGCCGTGGCTGGCCGAGGACCTGCGCCACAACGGCTTCGCGCCGACGATCGTCGACGGCCGCGACCCGGCGGCGATCGCCGGGGCCATCCTCGAGGCCGAGGCCGCGCTGCGCGCCTTCGCCGCCGCGCCGCAGCGGCGCTACCCGGCGCCGTTGCCGTACGTGATCGCCGAGACCGAGAAGGGCTTCGGCTTCCCGGGCGCCGGCACCAACGCGGCGCACAACCTGCCGTTGTCGGGCAATCCGCACTTCGATGCCGATGCGCGCGCGCTGTTCAACCGCAGCGCGGCCGCGCTGCACGTCGCGCCGGCGGCGCTGGACGCGGCGCTGGCGGCCTTCGCCACCCACGTCGAGCAGCGGCGCCCTCCGGAGAGCGCGCACCCGATGGCGCACCGCCGCCCGCCCGCGCCGATCCTGCCGGAACCCGCCTGGGCCTCCGGCGGCGGAGACGCCAGCGCGATGGCGGCGCTGGATCGCTGGTTCATCGACTTCGTGCGGGCCAACCCGCAGCTGCGGGTGCGCGTCGGCAACCCGGACGAGCTGGCCAGCAACAAGATGGGCGGGACCCTGGCCCTGCTCCGGCACCGCGTCAACGCGCCCGAGCCCGGCGTGCCCGAGGACCTGCACGGCGCGGTGATCACCGCGCTCAACGAGGAGGCCGTGGCCGCCGCCGCGCTGGGCAACAAGGGCGGGCTGAACCTGATCGTCAGCTACGAGGCCTTCGCGGTGAAGATGCTCGGGCTGCTGCGCCAGGAGGCGGTGTTCGCGCGGCGCCAGAAGGAACTCGGGCCGGGCCCGGGCTGGCTGTCGGTGCCGCTGGTGGTCACCTCCCACACCTGGGAGAACAGCAAGAACGAACAGTCGCACCAGGACCCGACCATCGGCGAGGCGCTGCTGGGCGAGATGTCCGACACCGCGCGGGTGCTGTTTCCGGTGGACGGCAACACCGCGGTCGCGGCGCTGCGCGACGTGTACGCCGGCCGCGGCCAGGTGGCCTGCGTGGTGGTGTCCAAGCGCGAGGTGCCGCAGCGCTTCGATGCCGCGGCGGCGCAGGCACTGGTGTGCGACGGCGCAGGCCACGCGGCGGGCCGCCCCGACGAGGCCGAGGTGCAGCTGGTCGCCATCGGCGCCTACCAGCTCGACGAGGCGCTCAAGGCGCGGGCGCACCTGGCCGCGCGCGGCCGGCGCGCCTGCGTCAGCGCGATCCTGGAGCCGGGCCGGCTGCGCGTGCCGCGCGACCGCATCGAGGCCGGCTTCGTCGCCGGCGACGACACCGTGCGCGCCCTGTTCCCGCCGGGCTTGCCGCGCGTGCTGCTGACCCACACCCGTCCCGAACCCATGCTCGGTCTGCTGCGGCGCCTCGACGGCGGCCCCGCCGCCACCCGCGCGCTGGGCTACATCAGCCGCGGCGGTACGCTGGACGTGGCCGGCATGCTGTTCGCCAACCGCTGCACCTGGGCGCACGCGGTGGATGCCGCCGCCGACCTGGCCGGCTGGGAGCGCACGGCCTTGCTGGACGCGCCGCAGCGCGCCGCGCTCGACGGCCACGGCGACCCCGCGGCGCTGCGCTTCGCTCTTTCCGACACCGACCAAGGATCCCCATGCTCTCGCTGACGTCCCTCGGTGCCGCCGGCACCGTCACCGGCTCCAAGCACCTGCTGACCCACGGCGACACCCGCATCCTGATCGATTGCGGCCTGTTCCAGGGCCTGAAGAACCTGCGCGAACTCAACTGGCAGCGGCTGCCGGTGGAGCCGCGCGACATCGACGCGGTGGTGCTCACCCATGCCCATCTCGACCATTGCGGCTACCTGCCGCGGCTGCTGCTGGACGGCTTCTCCGGTCCGATCTTCGCGACCGCCGCGACCCGCGACGTGGCCGAGCTGATCCTGCTCGACAGCGCCTGGCTGCAGGAGAAGGACGCCGAGTTCGCCAACCGCAAGGGCTTCTCCAAGCACAAGCCGGCGCTGCCGCTGTACCGGGTGGCCGACGCCGAACGCACCCTGGCCGCGTTCCGGCCGGTGCCGTGGCACCGGCCGGTGGCGCTGCCGGGCGGCGCGACGCTGCGATTCCGCCGCGCCGGGCACATCCTCGGCGCGGCCAGCGCGCAGATCGACGTGGCCGGCCGGACCTTCGCCTTCTCCGGCGACCTGGGCCGCTACGACGATCCGGTGATGCATCCGCCCGAAGCGGTGCCCGAGGCCGACTACGTCGTGGTCGAGTCGACCTACGGCAACCGCCGCCACGACCGCGCCGATCCGGTCGAGGCCCTCGGCGAGACGATCGAGCGCACGGCGCTGCGCGGCGGCACCGTGGTGATTCCCGCCTTCGCGGTCGGCCGCGCGCAGACCCTGATCCACGAGCTGTGGCGGCTGCGCGAGGCCGGCCGGCTGCGCAACGTGCCGACCTACCTCGACAGCCCGATGGCCACCAGCGCCACCGAGCTGCTGCACCGCCACGCCGCCGATCACAAGCTCGATCCCGCCGACTACGAGGCCGCCTGCGCCGCGGTCACCTACGTGCGCGACGTGGAGGCATCCAAGGCGCTGTCGGCCAACCGCTATCCCAAGATCGTCATTTCCGCCAGCGGCATGGCCACCGGCGGCCGCGTGCTGCACCACATCGCCGCGTTCGCGCCGGACCATCGCAACACCCTGCTGTTCTCCGGTTTCCAGGCCGCGGGCACGCGCGGGCGCAAGCTGCTCGACGGCGCCCGCGAGACCAAGATCTACGGGCAGTGGGTGAGCGTGAACGCCGAGGTGGCGGAGATCCCCTCGCTTTCGGCGCATGCCGACAGCGACGAACTGATGCGCTGGCTGTCGGGCTTCCGGCGGCCGCCGCAGCGGGTGTTCGTGGTCCACGGCGAGCCGGAGGCCTCCGAGGCGCTGCGCGAGCGCATCCAGCGCGAGCTGGACTGGCCCGCGACGGTGCCGCTGCAGAACCGGAACTACCCGCTGTGAACGCCGCAGCGCGCGCGCCGGTGCCGGTGCTGCACGCCCACCGCATGCGCCTGCATGCGCAGCACCAGTGCATCGCGATCGTGCACGCCGAGTGCCACGTCAGCCATGCCGAGGGACTGTCCCCGCGCAGCCAGGTGCTGGTGATCGCCGGCGGCCGCCAGGTGCAGGCGCTGCTGTACCAGACCGACAGTCCGTCGTTCGGGCTCGACCGGGTGGCGTTGTCGGAAGCCGCCTGGGACGCGCTGGGGATCTCCGACGGCGACACCGTGGAGGTCCGCCACGCGCCGCTGCTCGAATCGCTGGCGGCGGTGCGCCGGCGCGTGTACGGCGGGCGCCTGGGCGCGGGGGACTTCGCCGCCATCGTCGGCGACGTGGCCGCCGGCCGCTACACCGACGTGCACCTGTCGGCATTCCTCACCGCGACCGCGGTGCTGCCGCTGGACGCGGACGAGACCGTGCACCTGACCCGCGCCATGGTGGAGGCCGGCGAGCGCCTGCGCTGGCCGGGCGCGGTGGTGGTGGACAAGCACTGCGTCGGCGGGCTGCCGGGCAACCGCACCACCCCGCTGGTGGTCGCCATCGCCGCCGCCAACGGCCTGACCATGCCCAAGACCTCCTCGCGCGCGATCACCTCGCCGGCCGGCACCGCCGACACCATGGAGACCCTGGCGCCGGTCGATCTCGACCTCGCCACGCTGCGCCGGGTGGTCGAGGCCGAAGGCGGCTGCCTGGCCTGGGGCGGGGCGATGCACCTGAGCCCGGTGGACGACGTCTTCGTGCGCATCGAGCGCGAGCTGGACATCGACAGCGAGGGCCAGATGATCGCCTCGGTGCTGTCGAAGAAGATCGCCGCCGGCGCCACCCACGTGGTCATCGACATCCCGGTCGGCCCGACCGCCAAGGTGCGCAGCCGCGAGGCCGCCGAGCATCTGGCCCGCCGCCTGACGGCGACGGCGGATGCCTTCGGCGTCGCCCTGCGCTGCCTGTTCACCGATGGCATGCAGCCGGTCGGGCGCGGCATCGGGCCTGCGCTGGAAGCGCGCGACGTGCTAGCGGTGCTGCGCAACGCCGCCGATGCCCCGCAGGACCTGCGCGAACGCGCCGTCCTGGTCGCCGGCGCGGTGCTGGAGCTGGGCGGCGCGGCCGCCGAAGGCGACGGCCCGCGCCTGGCGCTGGACACGCTCGACAGCGGCCGCGCCTGGGCGCGCTTCCAGCGCATCTGCGATGCCCAGGGCGGTCTGCGCGAGCCGCCGCAGGCGCGTTATGTCGAACCGCTGCGCGCCGCGCGCGCCGGGCGGGTGACGGCGATCGACAACCGCAAGCTGTCGCGGCTGGCCAAGCTGGCCGGGGCCCCGGAGCGCAAGGCCGCCGGCGTCGATCTGTCGGTGCGCCTGGGCACGCGGGTCGAGCGCGGCCAGCCGCTGTTGTACCTGCACGCGCAGACGCCGGGCGAGCTGGCCTATGCGCTGGCGTTCGCCCGCGATGCCGGCGGCATCGTCCGCATCGAGGATCCCGCGCGCCCGCCCGAGGCTCGACCATGAGCGTCCGGCCCCCCGCCGCCGCCGACGCGCCGGACACGCTGCGCAACCGCACCTTCGACGAATTGGCGGACGCCGCCGTGAGCGCTGCGCCAGCGCCGCCCGCCGACCGCTATCCCACCGAGGGCGAGCTGATCCTGGTGCTCAACTGCGGCTCGTCGAGCATCAAGTTCGCGCTGTTCGACGCCGGCCGCGACCCGCTGCCGCGCGCGCCGGTGTGGAACGGCAAGGTGCAGGGCATCGGCGGGCCGTCGCCCACCTTCGGCGAGACCGGCGTGGCCCCGGCGCCGGTCGCGCTGGATGCCGCGCGGCCCCATCACGCGGCGCTGGCGCGGATCCGCGAGCGCGTGCTGGCGCGGCTGGGCGGCCGCCGCCTGCACAGCGTGGCCCATCGCGTGGTCCACGGCGGCAGCCGCTACTTCGCCCCGGTGCGCGTGGATGCCGGCGTGCTCGCCGACCTGAAGTCCTACGTCCCGCTGGCGCCGCTGCACCAGCCGTTCGCGCTGGAGGCGATGGAGATCCTGCTGCGCGAGCGGCCGGCGCTGCCGCAGGTCGCCTGCTTCGACACCGCCTTCCACCACACCCGGCCGCAGGTCGAGCAGCTGCTGCCGCTGCCCTACGCGGCCTGGGAGCGCGGCCTGCGCCGCTACGGCTTCCACGGCCTGTCCTACGAGTACATGGCCGCGGCGCTGCCCGAGCGCCACGGCGAGGCGCTCGCGCGCGGGCGCACGATAGTCGCGCACCTGGGCAGCGGTGCCAGCCTGTGCGCCATGCGCGAGCTGCAGAGCGTCGCCACCACGATGGGCTTCTCCGCGCTGGACGGGCTGATGATGGGCACGCGCACCGGCGCGCTCGACCCGGGCGCGGTGCTCTACCTGATGGAGATCGAGAAGCTGAGCCTGGAGCAGGTGGCCCGCGTGCTCTACCACGAGTCCGGGCTGCTGGGCGTGTCCGGCATCTCCGCCGACCCGCGCGAACTGCTGGCCCGCGAGGCCGGGGCGCCGCGCGCGGCGCTGGCGCTGCAGCTCTACGTGCGCCGCATCGTGCGCGAGCTCGGCGCCCTGGCCGCGGTGCTGGGCGGGCTGGACCTGCTGGTGTTCACCGCCGGCATCGGCGAGCACAGCGCGGTCCTGCGCGAGCGCGTGTGCGCGCAGCTCGGCTGGCTCGGCGTCGCCCTGGACGCGGCGGCCAACGCCGCCGACGCGCCGACGATCTCCGCCGCCGGCAGCCGCGTGCGGGTGGGGGTGGAGCCCACCAACGAGGAATGGATCGCCGCCGGCCACGCGCGCGGCCTCGCATGAGCCCGGTCTGCTGCCGTGCGGCCCGCCAGGCTCGCCGCCGCCTCGCGCGTCCGCGCGGCGGCCGCGCCCGAGCACCGCATCGCCTGTCGCGCGGACCCGCCGCGGTCGTTCAGGCCGGCGAGGCCGCGACCTCGCCGTCGCCGTCGCCGGCCAGGCGCCGCAGCTCGCGCAGCGATTCGGGTTCCTCCGCGATGCGCAGCGCCTCGCGCAGGCTGCGGAAGATCCGGTCCACGTAGCCCAGGTCGTTCATCAGCGAGGCCGCCTGCAGGCCGTCCAGCTCCCCGTTGCGCACCATCGCGAACAGGCGCAGCCGGAACGCGCTGCCGAACTCGGCCGCGCTGCGGTCGAGCGCGTCCAGGCGCTCGTGGCGGGTCGCGTCCTCGGGCGGCAGCCGCCCGAGCGCGTACAACGCACGCAGTTGCGCGAACAGGTGGCGGCGCAGCGCCAGGTAGGCCTCGCGCCGCGGCGAATCCGCCTCGCGCAGGCGCAGGCCGAGGTTCTTCTGCAGGTGCTTGGCGTCCTTGACCGCGTTGACCAGTTGCAGCGCCACCATCTGGCTCTGCGCCCAGAAGCGCTGGTGCGCCTCGTCCAGCGGCGCGTCCAGCCGGCCCATGAAGCTCAGCAGGTCGGCGTAGACGCCCTTGACGTGGCGCTGGTACAGCGCCTCGGCGTCCTCGTCGCCGTCGTCCGGACGCGCGTCCAGCGCCGTGGGGTCCGGCGCCGGCCCGTCCAGCCGCTCGACCGGCAGGTACAGCGCGCGGCAGATGGATTCCATGCACAGCCGGCCCAGGTGGCGCAGTTCCAGCGCGACCGCGGCGGCCGCGGCGTCGGCGGAATCCAGCGCCTGCTCGGCGAGGTGGCGCGCGCGGACGCGACCGGCCTGCGCCGGATCCGGCGCGGTGAGCACGGCCGGCTCGGCGGTATCGGGCAGCCGCCGCGCCAGCCAGGCGGCGAGCCGCGTCTGCGCCGGCCAGAACAGCGCCACGCCGCCGGCGTTGAACAGGGTGTGGAACAGCGCCAGCTGCAGCAGCGGATTGCCGCCGAAGCCGGCGAGATCCGCCGTCGCGCGCACCAGCCAGCCCAGCGGCGCCAGCAGCGCGAGCGCCAGCGCCGCGGTGACGGTGTTGAACACGACGTGCGCCAGCGCCAGCCGCTGCCCGCTGCGGTTGCCGCCGAGCATGCCGACCACAGCGGTGCTGAGGCTGCTGCCCACGTTCGAGCCGATCGCGATCGCCAGGCCCTGGTCGAGCTGCAGCTGGCCGCCGGCGAGCGCGGCCAGGGTCAGCATCAGCGTGGCATGGCTGGACTGCAGCACCACGGTGACCGCCAGGCCCGCGGCGACGAACAGCAACGTGCCCGCCGCGCCCGGCGACGCGATCGTTCCCAGGTCCGGGCCGCCGAAGGCGTCGAAGTCGGCCTTGATCTGGTCGATGCCCAGGAACACGAAGGCCACGCCCAGCACCACGCGCCCGGCCGCCTTGCTCCTGGGCCCGGCGAAGCCGGCGAGCACGCCGAACACCAGCATCGGCAGCGCCAGCGGCGACAGGCTCAGGTCCTGCCCGGCCAGCGCCAGCAGCCAGATGCCGCTGGTCGCGCCGAGGTTGGCGCCGAAGACGATGGCGATGCCGCCGGCGAGCTGGACCAGGCCCGCGCTCACGAACGCGATCGTCAGCAGCGACACCAGCGTGCTCGACTGCAGCACCATCGTGCCCGCGATACCGAACATCAGCCCCCGCGCCGGCGTGCCGGTGCTGCGCGCCAGCCACTGCTCGAGCCGGCCGCCGGCGAGCTGGCGCAGGCCTTCCTCCAGGCACTGCATGCCGAACAGGAACAGCGCCAGCCCGGCGCACAGCTGCAGCCAGCCGTCGTTGCGCCAGAACGACCACGCCAGCGCAGCGCCTACCGCCGCGACCAGCCACATGCGCGCCTTCACTCGTCCGCTGCCTTCGCGATCCGCCGAAAGGCGGCATTACATCACTTCGGCGATGCCGGCGCCGATACGCGCGGGCGAGGTCGCTCCGGCGCCGGTGTCGCGCGTAGACGACCGCGTGCCCGCGCAACGGGGCCGCGGAACACGCACGACGTGGCCCTGGGCTTGTATCGGCATTGCAGTGCGCGAAAGGGCCTCTTTTCCCCGCCTGCGGGGACCTGTTGTCTTTCACTTCCCCCGCAAGCGGGGAGCATTCTGCTTTTCCCTTCCCCCGCAAGCGGGGGAAGGTGCCGAAGGCGGATGGGGGGGCACGCCGCAGGCGTGCGAACGTGCCCTCATCCGGCGCTGCGGCTTGCGGGAGAAGGAACGGCATGCGCCCGCTCGCGGGAGAAGGGGGCGACGGCAAGGGACTGCGGCCGCGCTGAAAGAGATTCGTGCGCAACTGGATACCGAGCCAGAGCGCTTGGCCGTGTACGCGCGCGAGTCTCCGGACCGGGGCGCATTCGCGCCGAGGGTGCGTCGATGCGAAGCAGGCGCGCCGCGAGAGGCGGGCGCGATCTTCAAGCCGGTTTGCCGTGAGCTTCGAGGCTGCGTTCGCGCCGCTCGCGGCTCGGGTCGCTCGGACGGTCTTCTCGCGCATCCGAACGGTGCGCACGTCCGGGGGAGGACGTCGCCGGACAAAAAAGACGGCGCCCGAAGGCGCCGTTCGCTCCGACCGGGGCCGGAGGCGGAACTCAATCGCGGTCGGTGGTGGCGCTGCCGACGGTCAGGTCGCTGTCGTCCACGCGCGCGACGCCTTCGATGTCCTGGGCGATGCGCTTGGCCTTGTCGGCCTGGGCCTGGGTCTCGACGTTGCCCGACAGCGCGACCACGCCGTTGTTGGTGACCACGCGGATGTCCATGCCGGAGACGTCGGAATCGGCCAGCAGGCTGGACTTGACCTTGGTGGTGATCCAGGTGTCGTTGATCGGCTGGTCGGAGTCGGCGGCCGCTGCGCGGTCGGTGTTGGTGGGGCGGTGGTCGTCGGCCAGCGCGCCGCCGGCGACGAGCATCAGGCCGCCCGACAGGGCGATGGCGAGCGCGGCTTGCGGGGTGCGGAAACGGTTCATGGGAAAGCCTTCGTCGTGTTGGGTGTGGGACCGGAGTGTTTCCGCGCGGTCGTCCACGAAGCGTGACCGCGGACCGGGCCGGCGTGAAATAAACGGGCGCTGGCGCTCACGTGCGCGAACGCCGCCTGAGCGGCGCGCGAAAGCGCGCCCGCTGTCCGCTCTCGCAGCCGTCCGCCTCCGGCGCGTTTCGCGCCGCGGGCGCGTCTATCCGACGCGCACCATGCGCTGCAACAACCGCTCCATCACCGCGTCCAGGTCGCCGTGGCGGCAGCGGCCCATGTGCACGGTGGAGGTCTGCACCACCGCGCTGCGCTGGGCGGTGAGCCAGTGGAAGCGCGCGCGTTGCGGCAGCAGGCCGATCGGCCCGGCTTCGGCGCCGCCCGCGCACACGCGCGGGATCGCGGCCAGCGCGCGCCAGATCGCGTCCACGTCGGCGCCCGGGCACAGCGCCAGCAGCCGCGCGCGATCCAGCTCGATGCGCGCCTGCAGCCAGCGCCTGCGTTCGCACGACAGCAGGATGCCGACGTTGAGGAATTCCTCGCGCTCCACGCGCGGCACCGCGCGCACCACCGCGTAGTCGTAGGTGTCAGCCGCGCGCACGCATCGCCTCCTCGACGAACGCGGCGCGCTGCGCCAGCCGCGCCGACAGCCAGGCGACGTAGGCCGCGCGCTGCGCCTGCGGCGGCGCGAACGCATCGGGGCCGTCCAGCCAGGCATCCGGCACCTCGGCCACGATCGCGGCCAGGCGCGCGGGGTCGAGCTTCGGCGCCAGTTCCGCATCGGCCTGCGGGATCAGGTCGGCCCAGGGCAGCAGCACGTGGTCGCGGATCAGCGCGAACGCGGTGCCGGCGCCGTCCGCGCGGCCGTCCCAGCCGTGGTGGAAGTACAGCGCCGCGCCGTGGTCGATCGGGTGCAGGCGGCGGTGCCAGAGCATCAGGTTGGGGTTGCGCGCGGTGCGGTCGAGGTTGCAGACGTAGGCGTCGAACCAGACGATGCGCGAGGCCAGCGCCGGGTCCGGCTCCCAGGCCAGCGGATCGAAATTGATCGCGCCGGGCAGGTAGTCGAGGCCGAGGTTGAGGCCGCCGCTGGCGCGGATCAGGTGCTGGATCTCGGGATCGCCCTCGGTGCGCGCCAGTTCCGGGTCGAGTTCGGCGTACACCAGCTCCGGCACCGCCAGGCCCAGCGCCTGGCCGATGCGCCCGGCGATCCATTCCGCCACCAGCGCCCGCGCGCCCTGGCCGGCGCCGCGGAACTTCAGCACGTAGAGCCCGTCGTCGTCGGCCTCGACCACGGCCGGCATCGAGCCGCCCTCGCGCAGCGGGGCGACGTAGCGATCGACCTGGACGGTGCGCGGTGCGTTCATCGCGCGCAGCATAGCCGCTCGCGCGCTCGGCCTGCCGTGGCCGCGCCGCGCTACGGGGCCAGCCCGCGCCCCTGCGCGCGGGCGCGGGCGATCACCGCGCGCACGCGCTCGCGGTCGCGGTGCCGCGAGATCGCCACCGCGCCCAGCGCCAGCGCGCGCTCGCGCATGTCGGCGGGCACGTCGTAGTGCGCCCCGCTGGTCTTGTTCTGGAACGCATGGCGCGGGATGCCCAGCCGCGCCGCGAAGGCGTGCAGTTCGTCCAGGGTATCGGCCATCAGGTGCGCCCAGCGGCGCCCGCGCCACAGGACGACGGCGTCGTCCACGTAGACCGCCATCGGCGGCCGGTCAGCGCGCCGGGGCGGGGAACTCGCGCCGCGCCCAGTCGTCGATCATCCGCTTCTCGTAGTAGAGCGACTCGCCGCTGCGCCCGGAGCTCGCGCCCGTGGTCAGGTAGGAGGGATCGCGCAGGATCCGCTCGCCCTCGTCGATGGTCCGGCCGGAGGCGTCGGTGCGGCGCAGCTGCAGGGTGATCTGCGGCCAGTAGATGTCGCGCATCATCCGCACGTCCTGCAGGTTCGGCCCGAGCCAGGGCTCGTAGTCGCCGGCGCGGCGGATGTCGGTGATCGTGATCTCGACCCGCTCGCCGGCCGGCAGGCGGGCCGCCACCGCATCGCGCAGGTGCTCGGCCAGTTCCCGCACCCAGTCGCCGCGGCGCGCTTCCCAGCGGTTGCCGCTGCGGGCGAGGTCGGAGAAGCGCGCCGGGTCGGTCCAGGAAACGGCCACCGGGCCGGCCTCGGGCAGCGCCCGCGGCAGTTCGGGATCGGTGACGTCGCGCACCGGGCCGCCCGCGCAGGCGGTCAGCACGGCGGCGAGCAGGGCGGCGGCGAAGGCGCGGACCATGACGGCTTCCTCGAAGGGCGACGGCACCGGGGCAGACGCCCTCGAGTGTGGTGCCCGCCCGGCGGCGATTCAAGCCGGCGGCGGCGGGTTCTCCGCGGTGCCGGCTCGGGCCGCGCGTCGGCCACGTCGCCGGCCAGCCCGGCGCCGTCCTGCAGCGCATCGTGATGTCCACCAGCACCGTCTCGCTGGCCGGCATGCGCTCAGACTACCGCTGCACGGCCTTCGCGCCCTCGACGATGCCGCCGCCGGCACCGCCTCCATGCCCGCACGCCTGCGCGCGCGGCGTGCGATGTCTTGACTGGCTGTCGGACGGTGCGGAAGACTGCAGGCCGAGCCCGGCAAGGAACGCTGCGATGCCCCGACGCCCCGGTCCCGTCGCGATCTTCGCGCCGCCGCTGGCCGCCGCGCTGCTGACCGCCTGCGCGCACAGCGCCGCGCCGTCTTCTTCGACCCCGGCACAGGAGTCCGCCGCCATGTCGCCCCCCGAAGCCGCTGCGCCCGCCGGGCAGCCGACGCTCACCGCGGAGCAGGCCCTGGCCCGGCTGCTCGAACTCATCCGCACGACCGAATCGGTGCGGGAGTTCACGCCGGAGAGGCTCGAAAGCGGATTCGGTCTGCCTGTCTGGCACGGACAGGGAGGGCGGTACGGCGTTGGCGAGCAAGTGACGGCCGATTGGCGCTACACTGCGGAGTTCTACACCAGTCCCCTGGATGGCATCCAATTCCACCTGACTTTCTATCCGGTCGTCCCGGGATCGTTTCCGGACATGACCGGGATCTGTGGATTGGATTTCGAGAGATTCTCCGCTGCGCTGGAAGGCATGGGCTTCTCGAACCAGCCTGGCTACGGTGAGCATGGCCGCCTGATGAGCCACATCTTCGACCGCCCGGGAATGCGCGTGGAGGTGTTTCCCGAAGGCGAGTGGATTTGGACCGAAGAGCGGGGCGGGGGACGCGCTTGCGTCAAGATGGTCGTCATTTCCCCACGCTGACGAGGACGCGACATGCCTACGCTCAGCCCGCAATCCGAGTCGCTGCTCACCGCCTTCGCGGCGCAGCCAGGCGTTGCCCAGCACCATGTGGGCAACCTGCGCGGCATTTTGGAGGGCTCGCCGGCCTTGGCGGATCGGTTCGATGCGGCCGTCGCGCAGGGACATCTCAAACAGCTCGCACCACTGGCCCATGCCAATGCGGGCGGCGAATACGATCCCGCGAGCAAGACCATCCGTCTGCCGCTGGGAAAACTGGACACGCCACCCAATGCAGGTGACCTCACCTTCGTGATGGGGCACGAACTGCAGCATGCCTTCAACGCCGAGGCGGTGCGTCAGGCGTCGGCGGCGTTCTCGAAGCAAGTAGAAGACGTAGCAAGCAGTTCCGGGGCGGTACACGACTACACCCCGGCCACGGCGGACATGCTGGCGGCCCATCGGCGCAATGAGGCGAGCGCGGAGATCGCGGGCTGGAATGCGATCGTCAGCCGGCTGCGAGTGACGAACCCGACGCCTACGTTGGCGGACATCCACGGTGCGGGCCGTGGCCGGATGATGGACTTCATCGATGTTGGGGGCACTTCGCAGAACCCGACTCATACGTTGAAACCCGGTCTCTCCCTCAGTTCCGACATGACCATGCCAGCTACCCCAGAAAACCTGGAGGCGATGGGCCGGCACTACTTCGACAAGCCGCCGAGGCAACCCGGCGGCCTCGGCCCCCAGGGCAGCGCCGACTACGCCAACTACTACGCCGCGAGCCTGGTGAGTTTCGTGGCGCAGCGCGAGCGGCACCACAACCCGCCCCAGCCGGGCGTGGAGGCGCCGCGGATGACCTTCGACATGAGCCGGCTGCGGCTGTCGGAGAAGCTGCTGGAGGTGCGGTGGAACTGCAGGCGGAAGTGCTGGAGGCGTTGCGCCACGTGGAGATCACGTCCTGCGGCGGCCGCGCCTGCATCCGCTTGGACGACCGCGCGCCGACCTGGCGCGGCGGCGACGGGGAGTACGTCCTGGTCGACGGGCGGTGACCGGCATTCCTTGTGCGAAGCGCACGTCTGCTGGGGGATGGGCTACCGCACCAGCAGCGGCGCCAGCGCCCGCTTGACGTGGTCGCGCAGCGCCGGCTGCGCCTGCGCGGTGGGGTGCAGGTTGTCGGGCTGGTAGCTGGCGCGGTCGAGCGCGATCGGCTCCAGCAGGAACGGCAGCAGCGGCACGTCGAAGAAATCGGCCAGCTCCGCGTACACGCGCTCGAAGCCGCGGGTGTAGTCGGGGCCGAGGTTGGGCGGCATGCGCATGCCGACCAGCAGCACCTTGGCGCCGACGAACTGCGAGGCGCCGATCATCCGCGCCAGGTTGCGGCGCATCTCGCGCAGCGGCAGGCCGCGCAGGCCGTCGTTGGCGCCCAGCGCGATCACCACCACGCCGGGGCGGTTGCGCAGCACTTCCTCGACGATGCGCGCCGAGCCGCCGGCGGTGGTCTCGCCGCTGATGCTCGCGTTCACCACCCGCCATTCCGGATGCTCCGCGCGCAGGTCCTCGGCCAGCAGGCTCACCCAGCCATCCGCGGCGGCCATGCCGTAGCCGGCCGAGAGCGAATCGCCCATCACCAGGATCGTCCGGGTGGGCGGCGGGACCTGCGCCGCGGGCTGCGCCCAGGCCGCCAGCGACAGCAGCAGGCCGAGGCAGCCGGCGAGCCAGGCGAGGGCGGGGTGCGGACGGGGCGGGACGGGCATGCGGCGATCTCGGCGGCGGAGGTCGGGACAGCTTAGAACGTGCCGCGCGCGGCCGGCGTGCGCGTCGCGCCGCGCGGGCGGCCGCGGTTCGGCGTCGCGGCCCGCAACCGCGCCTGGAGGCGGGCCGCAGCATCCCGCGGCGGGTTCGCGCGGCGTCCGGCCGCCGCCCGTACACTGCGGGTCTCCCCCCGTCCCACGCCGGGCCGGCCCAGGCCGCCCGCAACAGGTGCCCGCATGCCCGATTCGCCGTCTCCCCCGTCCGCCGCGCCCGTCGCGTCGCCGCCCGTCGCCGAGGCCCGTCCCGCGCTGCGCGTGCGCGGCCTGGGCAAGCGCGTGGCGCTGCCGGAAGGCGCGCTGACCATCCTGGACGGGATCGGCTTCGAGATCGCCCGCGGCGACAGCGTCGCCATCGTCGGCGCCTCCGGCTCCGGCAAGAGCACGCTGTTGTCGCTGCTGGCGGGCCTGGACCTGCCCAGTAGCGGCGAGGTGGAACTGGCGGGCACCGCGCTGTCCACGCTCGACGAGGACGGCCGCGCGCGCGTGCGCGCGGACCAGGTCGGCTTCGTGTTCCAGAACTTCCAGCTGCTGCCCTCGCTGACCGCGCTGGAGAACGTGATGCTGCCGCTGGAACTGCGCGGCGACGCCGACGCGCGCGGCCCGGCCGAGGCGGAGCTGCGCCGCGTCGGCCTGGGCGAGCGTCTGGGCCACTACCCGCGCCAGCTTTCCGGCGGCGAGCAGCAGCGCGTGGCGCTGGCGCGCGCCTTCGTCACCCGGCCGGCGCTGCTGTTCGCCGACGAGCCCACCGGCAACCTCGACACCCGCACCGGGCAGGCGGTGATCGAGCTGCTGTTCGCGATGAACGCCGAGGCCGGCACCACCCTGGTGCTGGTCACCCACGACGACCAGCTGGCCGCGCGCTGCCGGCGCGTGCTGCGCATCGACAGCGGGCGGCTGGTCCGCGCATGAGGACCGCCAAGCTCGCCTGGACCCAGTTCGTGCGCGACCTCGCCGCCGGCGAGGTGCGGATCATGCTGGCCGCGCTGGTGCTGGCGGTGCTGGCGGTGACCGCGGTCGGCTTCGTCACCGACCGCGCAGAGCGCGCGCTGGCGCAGCAGGCCAACCGCCTGCTCGGCGGCGACGCGGTGCTGCGCTCGGACGCGCCGATCGGCGATGCGGTGCGCGAGGCCGCGCGCGCGGCCGGCCTGCAGACGACCGAGACCGTCGAGCTGGACAGCATGATCCGCGCCGGCGACGACCTGCGCCTGGGCGACCTCAGCGCGATCGCCGAGGGCTACCCGCTGCGCGGCGCGTTCCGCATCGCCGAGCGCAGCGGCGGCGCCGACCGCGAGGCCGAGGGGATCCCCGCGCCCGGCACCGTGTGGATGAGCCGCGCCGGTGCCGATACCCTGGACGCGGCGGTCGGCGACGAGATCGCGCTGGGCGAGGCGCGCTTCCGCCTGGCCGCGCTGGTGACCCAGGAGCCGGACGCCTCCATCGACTACTTCAACGTCGCGCCGAAGGTGTTCCTCAACCTCGCCGACCTGCCGGCCACCGGCCTGGTGCAGGAAGGCAGCCGCATCCGCTACCGGCTGGTGGTGGCCGGCGCGTCCGGCGCGGTGGAAGGCTTCGTCGCCGGCCTGCGCGACCAGCTCACCCGCGGCCAGCGCCTGGAGACCATCCAGGACGCGCGCCCGGAGGTCCGCTCCGGCCTCGACCGCGCCGGACGCTTCCTGGGCCTGGCGGCGCTGGTGTCGGTGGTGCTGGCCGCGGTGGCGGTGGCGATGGCCGCGCGCCGGCACAGCGAGCGGCATCTTTCCGGCGCGGCGGTGATGCGCTGCCTGGGCGCCAGCCAGCGCACGCTGGTCGGCATCCACGTCGGCGAGCTGGCGCTGCTGGGTGTGCTGGCCGGCGCGATCGGCGTGGCGCTGGCGTTCGCCCTGCAGTGGGCGGTCGGCGGCTGGCTGGCGCGCGAACTGGAACTGGAACTGCCGGGCGCCGGCTGGCTGCCGGCCGTGCAGGGCCTGGGCGTGGGCCTGGTGGTGTTGATGGCCTTCGGCGCGCCGCCGGTGCTGGCGCTGCGCCGGGTGCCGGCGCTGCGGGTGATCCGCCGCGACCTGGCGCCGGTGGAGCCGACCGCGCTGGCGGTGGCGCTGGCCGGCTTCGCCGGGCTGGGCGCGCTGCTGTGGTGGAAGGCCGGCGCGCCGGAGCTGGCCGCGGCCATGCTCGGCGGCATCCTCGCCACCCTGGCGGTGCTGGCGCTGATCGCCTGGGCGCTGATCGCGGCCGTGCGCCGGCTGCGCGGGCGCCTGCGCGGCGGTCTGCGCTACGGGCTGGCCAACGTCAGCCGCCGCGCCGGCAGCAGCATCGCCCAGGTCTCGGCGCTGGGCCTGGGCCTGATGGCGCTGCTGCTGCTGACCTTCGTGCGCACCGACCTGCTCGACCGCTGGCAGCTGCAGTTGGCCGAGAACGCGCCCAACCGCTTCATCATCAACGTGCAGCCGCGGCAGCTGGAGCCGGTGCGCGCGTTCATGGCCGAGCGCGGGCTGGAAGCGCCGCAGCTGTTCCCGATGGTCCGCGCGCGCCTGGCCGCGCGCAACGGCGAGGCGGTCACCGCCGAGACCTACGCCGGCCAGGATCCGCAGACCCGCCGCCGCGCCGAGCGCGAGTTCAACCTGTCGATGGCCGACGCCCTGCGCGACGACAACCGCGTCGTCGCCGGGCGCTTCTGGAGCGGCCGCCCGGCCGCGCCGGAGTTCTCGGTGGAGGCAGGCTTCGCCGAGCAGCTGGGCTGGAAGCTCGGCGACCGCATCGCCTTCGACATCGCCGGGCAGCGCCTGGAAGCGCCGATCACCAGCCTGCGCAGCGTGGACTGGGAGAGCTTCCGCCCGAACTTCTTCGTGCTGGCCTCGCCGGGCGCGCTCGACGGCTACCCGGCCAGCTACATCACCGCGGTCTCGGTGCCGCCGGAGGACGCGCGCTTCACCGCCGAGCTGGTGGGCGCGTTCCCCAACCTCTCGGTGATCGACGTCGACGCGGTGCTGCAGCAGGTGCGCACCACCGCCGACCAGGTCTCGGTGGTGGTGCAGGCGGTGTTCTGGTTCTCGCTGGCCGCCGGCGTGCTGGTGCTGCTGGCCGCGGTCAGCGCCAGCCAGGACGAGCGCCTGCTGGAAGGCGGTGTGATGCGCGTGCTCGGCGGCAGCCGCCGGCAGCTGCGGCTGGCGCAGGCCTCGGAGTTCGCCGCGATCGGCCTGCTGGCCGGGCTGGTCGCCGCGATCGCCGCCTCGCTGCTGTCGGGCGTGGTCGCCACCCAGGTGTTCGACCTGCCGTGGCGGCCAAACTGGGCGATGGCGGCGGTCGGCGGCGCGCTCGGCATGGCGGTGACGCTGGTCGCCGGCCTGGTCGCCACGCGCCGGGTGGTGGACGCGCCGCCGGCGCTGACCTTGCGGGAGCTGCAGGGATGATGGTCCTGCCGCTGCGCCGATGCGGGATCGACGCACCGCCGGTGCGGTAGCGCTGTCGGCCGTGGCGACACGGTTCGCTGGGTGGAATCGCTGCTCGCGGCTGCGCGCTGCGTTACCGGGGCGGGATCGGGGCAGCCCGTCGATGCGCCCGGACGGCGTAGGTGGGCTGCGGTCTCGCAGGTACGCTCGGACGCGACGATCTTCGGCCTTTGGAGTCGGGACGGGGGCGCGTGGATTGGAGGATCAGCGAGCGGCGTCGCGTTCCTCCGCCTCGAAGCGCCGCGCGTAGGCACGCTCCTCGCTGACCCGCGCGACCTCGTCGTCCGGAAGCTCGGGCGCGCCGTATACCGCGTAGGCGATGCGGTTTTGCACCCGGCCGATGCGGCGCAGGCGGTAGCGGCCGGTGACCGTGCCGGTGTCGGGTGGGTAGTGGATCGGCGGGGTGTCGCCGTCCAGATCGAGTTCGCTGTTGTCGACCGGGCCGCCGACGAAAAGTGCGCGCATGCGGGCGTCTCCGTGGGGGAACGGCGACAGGGTGGCTGTGCGCGCGTTCGCGGCCGATGAAATCCGCATGCATGGCGCGTTGGCGCGGCGCGCTTCGCGACGCTTTCGTAGAATGCGCGATCCTCGATCCGCACCCCGTCGCCGTGTCCGATCCCGCTCTCGATGCCCTGATGCTGCCGTTCGCCGAAGGGCGCATCGCGCGCGTGGCGGGCGCGCTGTTCCTCGGCGCGCGCGCCGGCGCGGCGCTGCACGCGTCGCAATGGCCGGGGCTGGCCTGCGTGCAGGCGTTCCGGCCGCAGGCGCAGGCGCTGGAGCGCGCGGGCTTCGAGGTGCGCGCGGAGGCGGAGCCCGGGCGCGGCCGGCCGCTGGTGCTGGTGCTGCCGCCGCGTCAGCGGGAGGCGGCGCGCGCGCTGTACGCGCAGGCGCGCGCGCTGGCCGGTGCCGGCGCCACGGTGGTGGCGAGCGTGGCCAACGACGAGGGCGCGAAGTCCGGCAAGGCCGACTTCGTTCGCCTGTTCGGCCCGGCGGCGTCGCTGTCCAAGCACAAGTGCCGGGTGTTCTGGGCGCGCGCCGACGGTGCGGGCGACGATGCGCTGGCCGCGCAGTGGCGCGAGGCCGAAGCGCCGCGCGAAGTGGCGCCGGGCTGGTGGAGCCGGCCCGGCGTGTTCGCGTGGGACCGCATCGACCCCGCCAGCGCGCTGCTGATCGCGCACCTGCCCGCGACGCTCGCCGGCGAGGGCGCCGACCTCGGGGCCGGCAACGGCGTGCTCGCTGCGGCCGTGCTCGAACGCTGCGCCGGTGTGCGCGGCCTGGATCTGTACGAGGCGGACGCGCGCGCGCTGGCGCTGGCCGAGCGCAACCTCGCGCCGCACGCCGCGCGGGTGCGGCTGGGCTTCCGCTGGCACGATGTCGCCGCCGGGGTGCCGGGGCGCTACGACTTCGTGGTCGCCAACCCGCCGTTCCACGCCCAGGGCCGTGCGCCGCGGCCGGAGCTGGGGCAGGCCTTCGTCCGTGCCGCCGCCGTCGCGCTGCGCCCGGGCGGCGAGCTGTGGTTGGTCGCCAACCGCCAGCTGCCCTACGAGCAGGCCCTGGCCGACGGCTTCGCCGAGGTGCGCACCGTGGTCCAGCGCGACGGCTTCAAGGTCGTCGCGGCGAGGCGCGCGCGATGAAGCTGGTGCGCCTGCTCGCCAACCTCGGCTACGGCAGCCGCAAGCAGGCGGTCGCGCTGTGCCGGCAGGGCCGGGTGACCGACGCCGCGGGCGAGGTGCTCTATGCCGACGACAAGGTCGATCCGGCCGAGGTGCGCGTGGACGGCGAGCCGCTGGATCCGCCGCAGGGCCTGGTGCTGATGCTGCACAAGCCGGTCGGCCATACCTGCTCGACGAAGGATCCGGGCCGGGTGGTCTACGATCTGTTGCCGCCGCGCTTCCGCCTGCGCAACCCCGCGATCTCGCCGGTGGGCCGCCTCGACCGCGACACCTCGGGCCTGCTGCTGATGACCGACGACGGCGCGCTGCTGCATCGGATCGTGTCGCCGAAGTCGGCGATCCCCAAGGTCTACGAGGCCGGGCTGGCGCAGGACCTGCGCGGCGACGAGGCCGCGCTGTTCGCCAGCGGCACGTTGCTGCTGGAATCCGAGGACACGCCGCTGTTGCCGGCCGAGATGGAAACGCTCGGACCGCGCCGCGCGCGGCTGACCCTCCACGAGGGCCGCTACCACCAGGTGCGGCGAATGTTCGCCGCCACCGGCAACCGCGTGGTCTCGCTGCATCGCAGCCGGATCGGCGGGCTGGCCCTGGGCGATCTGCCGGAAGGGCGCTGGCGCGCGCTGGCGCCGGCGGAACTGGATTCGCTGTTCGGGGCCGCGTCGCGATGAGCGCGGTCGCTCCGTTGCCGCACGCGCCGGAGGCGGTGATCTTCGACATGGACGGGCTGATGCTCGACAGCGAGCGCGCCATCCTCGACTGCCTGCGCCGCGCCGCCGCGGAGCAGGGCGTCGACATCGAGCCCGACTGGTGGCTGCGGACGATCGGCCACACCGACGACGTGTGCCGCGAGCTGCTCGGTGCGCGCATCGGCGCGGAGGCGGCCGCCGCGCTGCTGGAGCGCGGGCACGCGCTGTACGTCGCCGTGGCCGAGGCGGGCGTGCCGCACCGGCCCGGCATCGTCGAACTGCTGGAACTGCTGGCCGCGCACGAGGTGCCGCGCGCGGTGGCCACCTCCACCCGGCGGCCGCTGGCGCTGCGCAAGCTCGCCGCGGCCGACCTGCTGTGGCGGTTCGACGCGGTATGCACCAGCAGCGACGTTGCGCGGCCCAAGCCCGCGCCCGACGTCTACCTGTTGGCCGCGCAGCGCCTGGGCGTGGCGCCGTCGTGCTGCCTGGTGCTGGAGGATTCGCCCACCGGCGTGCGCGCGGCGCTGGCCGCCGGCATGACCCCGGTGCAGGTGCCGGACCTGCTCGCGCCCGACGACACGGTGCGCGCCCTGGGCCACCGCATCGTCGATTCGCTGGCCGATGCGCAGGCGCTGCTGGCGCCCTGGCTGCGCGCGCGCTGAAGCCGTCCGCGGCTGCGGACGGCGCGGCCGCGCCTCAGGCGTACTGCATCTTCCGCGTCATGCCGCCGTCGACCACGAACTCCTGGCCGGTGACGAAGCCCGACAGCGCCGGCGCCAGCAGGTGGACGGCCAGCGATGCGATGTCCTGCGGCGTGCCGACGCGGCCGGCCGGATGCTGCGCGTGGTCGCTGCGCGACAGCCGCGGCCGGCGCCGGCGCGCCGGCGCGCGCCAGGCGTCGGTGGCGATCCAGCCGGGGCTGATGCAGTTGACGCGCACCGCGGGGCCGGCGCTCAGCGCCAGCGCGTGGGTGAAGGCGACCAGCCCGCCCTTGGCCGCGGCGTAGGCCTCGCTGTGCGGCTCGGACTGGTGTGCGCGGGTGGAGGCGATGTTGACCACGGCGCCGCCGCCTTCGCTCCGGGACAGCGCGGGCAGCGCGTGCTTGCTGCACAGGAAGGCGCCGTGCAGGCTCGACAGGCGGCGGTTCCACGCCGCCCAGTCGAGCGCCGGCAGCGGCGGCGCGTGCGGGTCGGCGATGCCGGCGTTGTTGACCAGTCCATCGATGCGGCCGAAGCGGGCCAGCGCGGCCTCGACGAAGGCGGCCACGCTGCGCTCGCGGGTCGCGTCCAGGCGCCGGAACAGCGCGTCGTCGGGCCGCTGCCATTCCGCCAGGCAGGCGCGGCCGGCGGTGGCGTCGAGGTCGCCGATGGCCACGCGGCCGCCGGCGCCGAGCACCGCCTGCGCGATGCCGCGGCCGATGCCCTGCGCGCCGCCGGTGATCAGCACCACGCGGCCGTCGAGCGGCCGCGCGGGCCAGGGGAGGATGTCGGGTACGAGCATGGCGGTTCGCGTGCGGGATCGGGCCGGTCAGTCTGCGGCCGCGACCGGCAAGGGCGCGTTACGCGCAGAATGCGCGCGCATGGCGCTCGGGTGGATGGGGAAAGCGCGGGGCGGCGCGCGCCTACTCGGTGGCGTGCGGCTCGGCGGCGTGTTCCAGCATGTCCGTCAGCATGTCGCGGATGTGCGCGTCGGCGGTGGCGTAGAGCACCTGGCGCTGGCGGCGCTCGCCGCGCACCAGCCGCGCGCCGCGCAGCAGGCGCAGGTGGTGGCTCACCAGCGGTTGCGAGGCGCCGATCCGGCGCGCGATGTCGCCGACCGCGATCGGGCCGTCCAGGCAGGCGAGCAGCACGCGCAGCCGGGTCGGGTCGCCGAGCAGGCGATAGGTGGCGGCGATGGTCTCGACGCGGGCGTCGTCGGCGGACGTCATGCGCGGCCGCCGTGGTCGCCGTGCGCCGCCGGCTCCAGCGCGCAGGCCGGTGCGGGCGCGTGCATCACCTCGACCGTGGTGTGGCCGATGCCGAAGCGTTCGGCCAGCGCATGCTTCACCGCGGCCACCGTCGCGCCGGGGTCGGCGCCTTCGGCCACGCCCAGTTCCAGCGTCGCCAGCGTGCGCCCGGAGGTGATCGACCACACGTGCACGTGCGCCACGCCGGCCACGCCCGGCACCTGATCCAGCAGGTGGCGGCGCAGCGCGTCGAGGTCGAGGTCGGGCGGCGCGCCCTCCATCAGGATGTGGAAGGCGCTGCGCAGCAGGGACCAGGCGCTGCGCAGGATCAGCAGGCACACCAGCGCGGAGAGGATCGGGTCGATCGCCATCCAGCCGGTGAAGTGGATGACGATGGCCGCCGCGATCGCCGCCACCGAGCCGAGCAGGTCGCCCAGCACGTGCAGCATCGCGCCGCGGATGTTGACGTGGTCGCGGTCGCCGCGATGCAGGATCCAGAACACCGCCAGGTTGACCAGCAGGCCGACGGTGGCCACCGCCAGCATCGGCCCGGCCAGCACCTCGCCGGGCGCGCGCAGGCGCTGGAACGCTTCCCAGAAGATCCAGGCCACCAGCGCGAACAGGGTCAGCGCGTTGATCAGGCCGGCCAGCACTTCCAGGCGCATGTAGCCGAAGGTGCGGCGGGCGTCGGAGGCGCGGCGGCCGATGCGGAAGCCGGCCCAGGCCAGCGCCAGCGCGGCGGCGTCGGTGAGCATGTGGCCGGCGTCGGCGATCAGCGCCAGCGAGCCGGAGAGCAGGCCGCCGATGACCTCGACCACCATGAAGCCGGCGGTTAGCACCAGCGCGGTCAGGACGACCTTTTCGTTGCGCGCCGACACCGCGGGCGCGTGGTCGTGGTGGTGGCCGGCGTGACGGTGGTCGTGATCGTGGTCGGCGTGCGCGGTCATGGCGGCGGGCGCGGGGGCGATAGGCGTAATCCTATCTACATATGTTTATGTATTCAATTGGCGCGGGCCGACGCGGCCGCGTCCCGGGGCCGCCGCGCTATGCGGGCGCGTCGTCCTCGAACAGCCGGCGCCAGCCGGCGTGGCCCAGGCGGTCGAGCGTGCGCAGGTTGCGCTCGACGATGATGTCGGGATCGGGGTAGGCGGCCACCGCGCGCGCCACGCTCTCCTCGCGCAGCAGGTGCAGCATCGGCAACGGTGAGCGGTTGGTGCAGTTGCCGATGTCGTCGTCGGCGCTGCCGGCGAAGCGGTAGTCGGGGTGGAAGCTCGCCACCTGCAGCACGCCGGACAGGTCCATGCGCTCGATCAGCGCATCGGCCTCGTCGAGGAAGTCGTTGTAGTCGAGGAAGTCGCCCAGCACGTGCGGATGGATCAGCAGCGTCGTATCGACCGTCTCGGCCGGCGTGTCGCGCAGCAGGGCGAGTTCCTCCGCCAGCGCGTCGAGCAGGGCCGCCGGCGTGCGCGCTTCGGTCGTCGCGAAGCGCACCTGGCCCTTGACCGTCACCGCCTTGGCGAACGGGCACAGGTTGAGTCCGATCACCGCGCGCTCCAGCCAGCGGCGGGTGGCGGCGACCGGGTCCGAACCCCCGGCCGCCGCCGGACCGTGCGTCGCGACGCTCCGGTCAGTTGCGCGGCTCATCTCCGAGCCCTCCGTAGAAGACGCCGCCGAGCAGCCCGCCGGCGAAGATCGCGCCGAGCACCTGGGCGACGACGTACGGCAGCAGCTCGCGGCCGGAGAAGCGGCCGCCCGCCCACAGGCCGAGGCCGACGGCCGGGTCGAAGTGCGCGGCGGAGATGTGCCCGAGCGCATACGCGCCGGTCAGCACGGTGAGGCCGAACGCCAGCGCCACGCCGACGAAACCGATCCCCAGCGGGTTTCCATCGCCGCCGAAGTTGGCGGCCAGTACCGCGCTGCCGCACCCGCCCAGCACCAGCCAGAACGTGCCCACGAACTCGGCAGAGCGTCGCTTGATCATGTCGTTATCCCCAAAGGGCGGCACGCGCCGGCGTGCCGGATTCTAAGTGCATGTCCACCGGCCGGATACCGCGGACGCTATGCTTGCCGGCTGTCCACGGAGATCGCCCACCGGCCCAGCATGTCGCGTTCGGAACCCAGGCGCGCGCGCCTGCCGCCGTCCTCTGCGCGCGGCGCGGCGCTGTGGATGCTGCTGGCGGTCGCATTGTTCGCGGTCATGGACGGCGGTATGAAATGGCTGTCCTCCAGCTACCCGCCGCTGCAGGTGGCGGCGCTGCGCGGCGCCACGGCGCTGCCGCTGGTGTTCGCCTGGGTGGCGTGGAGCGGCGGCCTGCGCGGCCTGCTGCGCGTGCACTGGCGCCTGCACCTGCTGCGCGGCGCGCTCGGGGTGGCGATGATGTGGGGCTTCGTCTACGGGCTGTCGCGCATGCCGATGACGACCGCCTACGCGATCGTCTTCGTCGCGCCGCTGATGATCGCCGCGATGGCGGTGCCGTTGCTGGGCGAGCGGGTGGGGCCGCGGCGCTGGACCGCGATCGCGCTCGGCCTGGTCGGCGTGCTGGTGGTGCTGCGCCCGAGCGGCGACGGCGCGGCCACCCGGGCCGGCCTGGTGCTGGTGATGGCCGCGGCCTGCTACTCGGCGGCCGCGATCGCGGTGCGCGTGCTGGCCCAGCGCGACAGCGTGCAGGCGATGGTGTTCTGGTTCCTGGCGATGATCGCGGTGGGCGCGGGCGCGCTGGCGTGGCCGGACTGGCAGCCGATCGCGCGCGCGGACCTGCTGCCGATCGCGATCGTCGGCGCCGCGGGCGCGCTCGGGCAGGTGGCGCTTACCCACGCCTTCCGCCTCGGAGAGGCCTCGCAGCTGGCGCCGCTGGAATACACCGGCCTGGTCTGGGTGGTGCTGCTGGATCTGGGCGTGTGGGGCGTGCTGCCGGATGGCGCGACCTGGGCCGGGGTGGCGATCATCGTCGCCAGCGGGCTGTACCTGATGCGGCGCGAGCGCATCGTGGCGCAGGCGGGCACGGGCGAGGCGCAGCCGTAACGCGCCGCCCGGCTGCGCGGAGCAGATGCCCGCGAAAACGGAAACGGGCCCCGAAGGGCCCGTCGCCTTGCGTCGCGTGGATCGATCCGGTGGGGATCAGAAGCGGGCGCCGATGCCGACGCCGACGGTCCACGGGTCGAGCTTGATGTCCTCGGCCACGTTGGCGCCGGTGGTGCTCAGGCGAGCGTCCGAACGCGCGCGCATGTAGCGGGCGTCGAAGCGGGCGAACCAGGTCGGATCGATGTTGAGGTCGACGCCGACGGTGCCGATCGCGCCCTTCGGCGTGGTCAGGCCGATGTGGTCGCCGCCGGGGTTCAGGTCCTCGCCGCTGATGTTGGACTGGTAGTAGCCCAGGCCCACGAACGGGCGGAACACGTTGTCCGCATCGCCGAAGTGGTACTGGCCGCTCAGCGCAATCGGCTGCTGCTCGATGGTGCCGACCTTGCCTTCCGGACCGCGCACGCGGCTGTCGACCTTGTCGGCCAGGCCCCAGAGCTCCACGCCCCAGTTGTCGGTGATGTGGTAGCTGGCGCTCAGCGCCGGCGCGGGGCCGCCGTCGATGTCGTAGCCGGTGGCGGGGTCGTGGTGCGGCTCGAGCAGGGTCACGCCGCCGACCACGGAAAAGCGCTTGCCGGAGGCGGTGCCGCCGTCCTGCGCCAGCGCCGGGGTCGCGGCCAGGGCGAGTGCGGAAGCCAGGGTGAGAGTACGAAGCACGGTCATGGGGGAATCTCCTCAGTCTTTGTTTGTTATCGCTGTCGTCAGCGCCCTCTTCGGGGCGCGCACACCGTAGCGCCGCGGAAGTGAACCGCGTTCTGCCCGCGCGTCGTTTTTCGCGCGCCCTCTTCACGTTCGCTTCAGCGGGTTCAGGAAGGTGGCGAGGGCGTCGGCTTCCCGGCGCGCGGGTGCCGGAGGTCACGACGCCCGATGGCACGGGCGCGCGCATCCGCGGCGCGGCAGCATGCCGCGGGAGCAACCGGGAGTCGTCGTCATGCGCAGCGTGCTGGTCTTGTTCGTCCTGCTCGCCGGCAGCGCGGCGGCCTCCGCGCAGCGCCTCGACGCGTCGCCCTCGTGCGAGGTCGAAAGCGACTGGGAGTTCCACCTGCGCGAGCGCAGCCTGATCCTGTTGCGCGATGCCGGGGAAACGCCTTCCCGGCTGGTCCTGCGGCAAGGCCGGCTGTTCGCCGAAGACGCCTGGGTGCCGCTGAGCGCCGCGGATCGCCGCCGCCTGGCCGAGTACGAGCGCGAGGCGAGGGCGGCGGTGCCGCTGGTGCGCGACATCGCCGCCAGTGCGTCGGGGATCGCCCTGGGCGTGCTGGCCGAGCTGTCGATCGGCTTCGGCGCGGATCCGGCGCAGGCGCGGGCCGACGCCGAGGCGATGCGCGCGCGCATCGACCGACGGTTGCAGGCCGCCCTGCGCCCCGAGCGCTTCGCGCCCGGCGAACTCGGCGAAGCGCTGGGGCAGAGCCTGCGCGAGGCCCTGCCCAGCGCGATCGGCGACATCGTGCGGGCGACCGCGACGGCGGTGCTGTCGGGCGACGCCGGGCGGCTGCGGCGCCTCGAACGCCTGGACGCGGAGATCGACGCACGGATCCGCCCGCGCGCTGAGGCGCTGGAGCGCGATGCGCAGGCGCTGTGCGTGCGCATGCGCCGGCTCGATGCGCTCGAGGATGCGCTGGATTACCGCACGCCCGATGGCGCCCGGCTGGACCTGCTGCGCGTGCGCGACGCCGAAGCCTCGAACTGACCCGGAGCGCGCCCCGGGGCATCGCCACGCGCGGGCGGCGAGCGACGATCCGCGGCGGTCGCGGGGGCAGGGCGAGCGCCGATCCCGCGCGCGGGCGCGCCGCGGCGGTTCCGCGGGGCGCGGCGATCCGCGCCCATTCGTATGCGTATGTCGGCCTGCCGCCGCGTGCCCGCGGCACGCCGCGGTTGGCGGAGGGTCCGCGTGCGGACACAATAGGCGTTCCCCTACTCTCGTTCTGGCGGAGCGCCGCATGGCCGACCTCAAAGAAGCACGCGTCCCCGATATCGGCGATTACGACGATGTGCCGGTGATCGAAGTGCTGGTGGCGGTCGGCGACCGCGTCGAGCAGGACCAGGGCTTGGTCACGCTGGAATCGGACAAGGCGACGATGGAGGTGCCGGCGCCGTTCGCCGGCACGGTGCGCGAGCTGAAGGTCAAGGTGGGCGACGCGGTGTCGAAGGACAGCGTGGTCGCGCTGGTCGAGCCCGACGCCGGCGACGGCGCGGGCGACGATGCCGCCGCGAAGGCGCCCGCCGCGGCGAAGGCCGAGCCCGCCGCGAAGCAGGACGCGCCCGCGCCGCCGGCGCCGAAGGCCGCGCAGGCCGCTGCGCCTGCGCCCGCGGCCTCCGGCGGGGTGCAGGACGCCGTGGTGCCGGACATCGGCGGCTACGACGGCGTGCCGGTGATCGAGGTGCTGGTGGCCGTCGGCGACCGCGTCGAGCAGGACCAGGGCCTGGTCACGCTGGAATCGGACAAGGCGACGATGGAAGTGCCGGCGCCGTTCGCCGGCACGGTGAAGTCGCTGGAGGTGAAGGTCGGCGACAGCGTCTCGGCCGGCAGCGTGGTGGCCCGCATCGAGACCGAGGGCGCCGCGCCCGCCGCCGCCGAGGCGCGCCGGCCCGGCGCGCAGCCGCAGGCCCAGGCGCCGGCCCGCGTCGAGGACGATCCCGCCGTGGAGCCCGCCTCCCCGGGCGCGAAGCCCGATCGCATCGCCGAGGCCTCGATCGAGCAGCGTCCGGCCGGCCGCGGCGAGCCGCCGGTGCGCTTCGACGCCGATGCCGTGCTGCCGGACAAGGTGCCCTACGCCAGCCCGGCGGTGCGCCTGTTCGCGCGCGAGCTGGGCGTGGACCTGTTCCAGGTGCGCGGCAGCGCGCGCGGCGGCCGCATCGTGCGCGAGGACGTGCAGCAGTACGTCAAGCGCGTGCTGTCCGGCGGCGCCGCGCCCGCCGGCGCCGCGGCCGCGCCCGCTGGCGGCGGCGGGCTGTCGCTGCTGCCCTGGCCCAAGGTCGATTTCTCCAAGTTCGGCGAGGTGGAGGAGAAGCCGCTGTCGCGGATCAAGAAGATCTCCGGCGCCAACCTGGCCCGCAACTGGGCGATGATCCCGCACGTCACCCAGCACGACGACGCCGACATCACCGAGCTGGAGGCGCTGCGCGTCGCGCTCAACAAGGAGCACGAGAAGGCCGGCATCAAGCTGACCATGCTCGCCTTCCTGATGAAGGCCAGCGTCTCGGCGCTGAAGAAGTTCCCAGAGTTCAACGCCTCGCTGGATGCCGCCGGCGAGACCCTGACGCTGAAGAAGTACTACCACGTCGGCTTCGCCGCCGACACGCCCAACGGGCTGGTGGTGCCGGTGGTGCGCGACGTCGACCGCAAGGGCGTGATCGAGATCGCGCAGGAGACCGCCGCGCTGGCGAAGAAGGCGCGCGACGGCAAGCTGGGCCCGGCGGAGATGCAGGGCGGCTGCTTCTCGATCAGCTCGCTCGGCGGCATCGGCGGCACCGGCTTCACCCCGATCGTCAACGCGCCCGAGGTGGCGATCCTGGGCGTGTCGAAGTCGGCGATCAAGCCGGTCTGGGACGGCAAGCAGTTCCAGCCGCGCCTGCTGCTGCCGCTGTCGCTGTCCTACGACCACCGCGTCATCGACGGCGCCGCCGCCGCGCGCTTCACCGCCTACCTCGCCCAGCTGCTGGGCGACATGCGCCGCGTGCTGCTGTGACCCCGCGCGCGGGCCGTGGCGATGGCTGAGGACGCGGCCGCGCCGACGCGCGGCGCCGGCCAGCCCATCGGCGGCGAGCGGCGCCACGTTCCGTTCGCGCGCGACGTCGCCGCCGCCGCGTCGAACGCGGAGCGGGCGGCCTTCGCCGGCCTGCGCCCCGACGACCCGACCGCGGCCCGCGACGCGGGCGCGATGCAGAACCTCAACGACCGCCGCCACGACCTCGACGCGCTGCGCCGCGCGCGCCGCCTGGGCGTGCCGGCGGGTCCCCCGCGCACACAATCTTCGGAGAACGCGTAATGGCCAAGACCCAGGAAGTGAACGTCCCCGACATCGGCGGCTATGCCGACGTGCCGGTGATCGAGGTGCTGGTGGCGGTCGGCGACCGCGTCGAGAAGGACCAGGGCCTGGTCACGCTGGAATCGGACAAGGCCACGATGGAGGTGCCGGCGCCCGCCGCGGGCACGGTGAAGGCGCTGCGGGTCAAGGTGGACGACAAGGTGTCCGAGGGCACCGTGGTCGCGGTGATCGAGACCGAGGATGCCGAGACCGACGCCCCCGGCGCGTCCGGCGAGGGCGGCCGCGGCGAGGCATCGGCCGGCGACGGCCCGAAGCCGGCGGCGCCCGGTCCCTCGAAGCCGCCGGTGCCGACCTCGCACCGCGCCCCGCCGGAGCCCGCGCCGCTGAAGCCGGCCCCGGCCTCCGGCCGCCAGGCCGACGTGGAATGCCGGATCGTGGTGCTCGGCTCCGGCCCCGGCGGCTACACCGCCGCGTTCCGCGCCGCCGACCTGGGCCTGGATACCGTGCTGATCGAGCGCTACGACACCTTGGGCGGCGTCTGCCTCAACGTCGGCTGCATCCCCTCCAAGGCGCTGCTGCACGCGGCCGACGTGATCGAGCAGGCGCAGCACGCCAGCGACTACGGCGTCGACTTCGGGCGGCCGAAGATCGCGCTCGACAAGCTGCGCGCCTACAAGGAGAAGGTGGTCGGCCAGCTCACCAAGGGCCTGTCCGGCATGGCCAAGCAGCGCAAGGTGCGGGTGGTGCAGGGCAGCGGCCGCTTCGTGTCGCCGAACGAGATCGAGGTGGCCGGCGCCGACGGCAAGCCCGTGCTGGTGCGCTTCGAGCAGTGCATCATCGCCGCCGGCTCGCAGGCGCTGAAGCTGCCGGGTTTCCCCTGGGACGACCCGCGGGTCATGGATTCGACCGACGCGCTGGAGCTGGCGGAGGTGCCGAAGTCGCTGCTGGTGGTCGGCGGCGGCATCATCGGCCTGGAAATGGCCACGGTCTACCGCGCGCTGGGCGCGCAGGTCACCGTGGTCGAACTCGCCGACCAGTTGATGCCGGGCGCGGACAAGGACCTGGTCAAGCCGCTGGCCGACCGGCTGAAGAAGCAGGGCGTGTCGGTGCACCTCAAGACCAAGGTGGTCGAGGCCAAGGCGGCCAAGCGCGGCATCGAGGTGGCCTTCGAGGGCGACAGCCTGCCCGAGGCCACGGTCTACGATCGCGTGCTGGTGGCGGTCGGGCGCAGCCCCAACGGCCGCAAGATCGACGCCGACAAGGCGGGCGTGCGGGTCAACGAGCGCGGCTTCATCGACGTCGACCGGCAGATGCGCACCAACGTCGACCACATCTTCGCCATCGGCGACATCGTCGGCCAGCCGATGCTGGCCCACAAGGCGACCCACGAGGGCAAGCTGGCCGCCGAGGTCGCCGCCGGCGAAAAGAAGGAGTGGGTCGCGCGGGTGATCCCGTCGGTCGCCTACACCGACCCCGAGATCGCCTGGGTCGGCATCACCGAGACCGAGGCGAAGGCCAAGGGCCTCAAGGTCGGCGTCGGCAAGTTCCCGTGGGCGGCCAGCGGCCGCGCCATCGGCCTGGGCCGCACCGAGGGCTTCACCAAGCTGGTGTTCGACGAGGCGAGCCACCGCATCGTGGGCGCCGGCATCGTCGGCGTGCATGCGGGCGACCTGATCGCCGAGGCCGCGCTGGCGATCGAGATGGGCGCGGAGGTGGCCGACATCGGCCACACCATCCACCCGCACCCGACGCTGAGCGAGTCGGTCGGCATGGCGGCCGAGGTCTACGACGGCACCATCACCGATCTCTACCTGCCCAAGCGCAAGTAGGCCGGCGCCGGGCGACGGCCCAGCGCGCGCGCAGGCCGCGGCGCGGATGAACGCGCGCGCGGCCCGTCGCGGCTGTGGCGGGAGTCGCAGTTCGCGCATCCCGCCCTCCGCGGCGGTTGCGCGCGTCGCCCCGCGCGCGGTAATCCGGAGGCCGGGCCATCCAGGGGGGATCGCCAGGGCGCCGCGGCGCGAGGGGAACGGGACGATGAAGAGGATCATCCGGTGGGCGGCGCTGTGCGTGGCCGGCTGTGCGTTCTGGCAGGCGGCGCAGGCCGCCGGTACCGACAGCGCGGCGGCGGACCCCGCGCAACGCGAGGCGGCGGCGCTGCAGGCCGCGCAGGCCGGCGCGCTGGAGCGCGAGCGCGCGCGCTTCCCGGCGCTGTTCCGCCGCGCCTATGCCGCCTATCCGCGCATCCCGCGCGGCACCTTGGAGGCGCTGGCCTACGCGCAGAGCCGCTGGCAGTCGTTGCGGCCGGCGGCCGGCGGCGATGCCGGTCATCACCACGTGCCGCCGGCCTGGGGCGTGATGGGCCTGTACGCCGGCGAGGGCTTCGCCGACCAGGTGGGCGAGGCGGCGGCCCTGCTGGGCCTGCCGGCCGATCGCATCCGCACCGATCCCGCCGCCAACGTGCTGGCGGCCGCAGCGCTGCTGGACCGCGAACTGCGCGGCGTGGACGGCGGCGACGTGGCCGGGCTGGCGCAGGCGCTGGCGCGCTACGCCGGCTTCGGCGCGCCGCAGGGCAAGAGCGCGATCGACGACCACGCGCGCGCCAGCTTCGCCTTCGAGGTGCTGCTGGCGCTCGACCGCGGCGTGGACGACCAGGGCATCCGCGTGCCGGTGCGCCCGATCGAATGGGAACGCGCGTTCGACGCCGAGCGGCTGGTGCTGCTCAACGCGCCGTTCGTGCGCCTGGACGCGACCCGCGACCGCATCGAGACCGCCGATTACGCGCTCGATCCGGTGGCCGAGCGGCTGGTGCGGCGCGAGGCCGCCACCGCGCCCGATATGCGGCCGGCCAGCACCGATTACGGCCCGGCGATCTGGAGCCCGGCGCACGCGTCCAACTACAGCGCCTCGCGCAGCGCCGCGGTCGGCGCGGTGACCCTGCACACCGCGCAGGGCAGCTACGCCGGCACCATCTCCTGGTTCAAGAACGCCGCGGCCGGCGTCAGCGCGCACTACGTGATCCGCAGCTCCGACGGCCAGGTCACGCAGATGGTGCGCGAGGCGCACACCGCCTGGCACGTGCGCAACCACAACAGCTACACCCTCGGCATCGAGCACGAGGGCTACGTCGACAACGCGAGCTGGTACACCAGCGCGATGTACGACGCCTCGGCCGCGCTGGTCCGGCACTGGTGCGCGCGCTACAGCGCCATCGCCTGCAGCAGCGCCTACCGGGGCGCGCCCAGCAGCGGCATCAACGTGCTGCCCGACAGCGTGCGGATCAAGGGCCACCAGCACTACAGCGGCCAGACCCATACCGATCCCGGCATCAACTGGAACTGGAGCCGCTACTACGACCTGCTCAACCCGGGCGGCGGCGGGGGCGGCGGCGCCACCCGCGTGCTGGACGGATTCGAGAGCGGCGTCGGCCGCTTCAACACGCAGCCCGCGTACTCGGGCAGCACCACCGGCATCTCGACCGCCTCCAGCGCGACGCGCGACTGCACCACCCGCCGCAACGGCAACTGCTCGCTGCGCGTGTGGCTGCGCGACGACGCCGCGTCCTCGGCGAACTGGGCGGTGCGCCTGCTGTCGGGCAGCGGCAACCCCGGCAGCAACGCCGCGCTGGCGCGCGCCAACGGCCGCATCGGCTTCTGGGCGTGGTCGGGCGGCAGCGGCATGAGCCTGGCGGTGGGCATCGACGACAGCGACGGCACCGAGCGCTCGATCGCGCGCAGCCTGCCGGCCAACCAGTGGACCTACCTCGAGTGGAGCCTGACCGACGCCGCGCAGTGGGACCCCTGGGTCGGCAACGCCAACGGCGCGATCACCGCCGCCAGCGTGACCCTCGACGCGATCTGGCTGTACCGCGCGCAGACGAGCTTCGACGTCAACGTCTACATCGACGACGTGCAGATCCGCAATTGAGCCGGGTGCCTACGCGCGGGCGTTCCGGCGTCGTTCGTGCGGCCGCTCGGGCCGGGCCGGCCGCGCGGGGCATCGATCGGCGGTGCGCCCGTGCGGCGCATCCCAGGCATCTTCGTCCCCGGCGTATCGCGGCGCGGCCGTGAGGCGCGCGGGCGTTCGTGGTAACGTCCCGCCGCGGCGACGATGGCCATCGTCGCCCGTCGTTCACGAACAAGCGTAGAGGTCGATGCCTGTCCAGGTGCCTGCGTTCCCGCCCAGAATCGCGGTCGCGGTGCTCGCTCTGGCAGTGTGCGGCGCCTGCCTGCCCGTATCGGCGCGGGCGGGCTGCGCGCCCTGCGCATACGAGGTCGAACCCGACCGGCGCGTGACGGCGTTGTTCGAGGCGGCCGCTCAGGCCGACGAAACGCGCTTCGCCCAGTGGCTCGACGGTGTGGCCGACGTCGATGCGCTGGCCGTCGAGACCCGCTCGCTGACCGCCGCGCTCCTGACACCCGACCCGCGGGCCCTCGAAGCCTTCGCCCGCGGCGAGCATGAGGCGGCGGTCGAAGAGCTGAAGGCGCGCCATCGCGCTTCCTTGCCGGCGCGCGCGCGCATGCTCGAGCGCGCGCTGGCTGCCGGGGCCAGCGTGTCCGACATCGCCGATGACTCGCGGATGCCGCCGCTGCACCTGGCCATGGTGTTCGGCGACGCGGGCATCGTGCAGCTGCTGCTCGACCACGGCGCCGACCCGGGCCAGCCGGACGGCGACGAAGGCAAGATGCCTGCGGAATTCGCGCTGGACCATGAGGACTTCCTGCGCCGCCGGGGCCTGCCGGAGCTGGTCGATCCGCCCGAGCGCACGCGCATGCTGCTGGCGCTGATGCGCGCCGGCGCGCCGCGCCCATGGTCCCGGCTGGATGCCGGCCAGGCCCTGTGGTCCCGGCTGGCGGAGCTGACCGTCGGTGCCGAGATCATGCAGGTCATGGCCGGCAGCGGCACGCTGCCCGCCGTCGATGCGGCGCATGTCAGCGCGCTGGCGCGTGCCGTGCGCGCGGGCAATCTCGACGGCGCGCGGTGGCTGCAGGCGCATGCCCAGCGCCGTACCGCGTCCGATCCCGACGGCAGCGGCAGGGCCAGCCTCGACACCTGGACCGACGCGGCGATATGGGCCGTCCACGAGCCCGATGCCGCACTGCGCGCGGCCCTTCTGGACGCGTTGCTGCGCGCGGATCTGGACTGGAGCTGGCGCGGCCCGCTGGAGAGGAGCGCCGGTCTCGACGACGCGCCGGCGCGTGCGCACTGGCAGGCCGTTCCGCGCGGCCAGACCTTGCTGGGCCATGCCCTCCATGCCGGCGATGCCGCGCTGGTCGAGCGCTTGATCGAACTGGGCGCGCCGGTGATCTCCGCGGCCGACGACATGGAGCAGCCGCTGAGCGTGGCGGTCAAGGCCCGGCGGCCGGACCTGGTCGCGCTGTTGCTGCGTCATGGCGCCGATCCGCTGGCGGGTGCCGAGCCGGCGCTGATGTGGGCCGTGCGGCCGCTTCCCGGCCGCCCGCAGGCCGACCCGTCGCAAGCGCAGCGTCTGCAGGAGGAGGATCATCGATCGCTGCGCTTGATGCTGCAGGCGCTCGGACCGGGCAGGATCCGGGCGTTCGACGCCGCGCCGCGTGCCCCGGATCGCCGCGCATCGGCGCATCCGCTGACGCAGGCGCTGAACGCCTCGCAGCTGGATCCCGTGGTGGTGGAAGCGCTCCTGGATGCCGGGTTCGACCCGGCCCGCGCCGAGGGTGTCTGGCTTACCGGAGCGTTCATGCAACTTCCCGTCCCGCTGGCCTTGCGGTTGATCGAGGGCGGGCTGCCGCTGGAGGCCGGCACGGACGGCCTCCCGCAAACGCCGGCGGTGATCGCCGCGCTTCGCGCGCCGGTGTCGGTGCCGCTGGTGGGCGCCCTGCTCGAGCGCGGCGCCGATCCCAACGCGCGCGACGAGGACGGACAATACGCATTGACGCTGGCCATTCGTCGCGGCGACATGGTGCAGGTGCGGCAGCTGGTCCAGGCCGGCGCCGACACCGCCGTGCTGGGGTACGAGGACACGTTTGCTGCGCTGGCCATGGACGACAGCCGGCGCGGGATGCGCGACTGGGTGCTGCGGCACGCCCCGTCCGACCTGTCGGGCTTCTGCCCCGCCGGGGACCACGCGGGCCGGCAGATGGCGCGGCTGCTCACCGTGGGAGATGGCGCCTGGCAGCGCATGCGCTCGATCGGACTGGCGCGCGACGACGCGCCCTGCCGCGCGCGCGGCACCACATGGCGGGCCTTGGCGCTGGAGGGCGTGACGCAACTGGGCTTTCCGCCGGCCGGCTGGATGGCCGAGACGCTCAGCGCCCGGATCGCCAGCCTGCCGACCTCCGATTCCGATCCGGCGATCGAGGCCTATCCGCTCCTGCCGCAGCTTTCCGCGCTGTTGGGAGGCGGGCCGGAGGCGGCACGGAGGCCGGCGCTACGGGGGCGCATCGACGCATCGCGCGCCGGGTTCTATCTGCTCTCCGGCCCGGGCATGACGGGCTCGCAGTTGCGGCTGCATCCGGACGGCCGTTTCGAATACGCGTTGCTCTACGGTCCCGCCGGCTTCTACGCCCAGGGCCAGTGGCGCGTGCACGGGGACCGGCTGCGGCTGCGCAGCGACGGGCCCTCGACGCAGGCCCGGCCGCCCGGGCGGCTGCGCGCCGAGGCGGCCGATCCGCAGGCGCCGTTGACCGTGTCCGTGCGCATCGACGGGGGCGAGGTGAACGACGTCCAGGTGGCGGTGTACGGCGATCCGGGCCAGATGGCCGCGGACGTCGGCGCGTACACCGGGCCGCTGCAGTTCGACGGCCCCGTGCGGCACGTGGCCGTGCACTACCGCGATCGCGCGCAGGCGTTCATCGCGGTGTTCGAGCCCGACGTCGAAGCACAGTGGCATCGTCGGTTCGTGATCGAGCTGGACCCGGCCTGGATCGCGGCGCAGGCCGAAGCCGGACAGCCGTTGTCCATGGAACTCGTCGTCGACGGCGATGCGCTGGTGCCGTCCGAGGGCGGTGGACGCTATCTGCGCGAGTGAGCGAAGCGCCCGCGTCCGCCAACGGCGCGGGCGACGACTCCTGCGACCGCGGCGGCGAGGCGGCCCGGGCGAGCCGTCGCAGGGCGCCGAGCGCCCCGCGACGAAGAAGCCCCGGCATGGCCGGGGCTTCGCAGTCGCGACGCGCGGCGGGGCGTCAGAAGCGGAACGTCAGGCCGGCCATCGGGCCGTGGACCTTGAGCTCGGCCTCGGCGCGGCCGCCGATCCGGATCGGGTCGAGCCCGATCTCGTCGGCCGGCACGGTGGCGGTGTAGTCGTCCTTGAGCTTCAGGCGGAACCAGTCGTAGCCGACGTGGATGCCCACGCGCTCGCTGACCAGGTATTCCACGATCAGGCCCGCGCGCTCGAAGTGACCGTCCTCGTCGAGGAAGTCGCCCCAGCTGGTGTCGAGGTACTGCCCTTCCAGGCCGATGCGCCAGCGCTCGTGCGGGCGCCAGGTCAGCCGGGTGTGCAGGCCGGGCGAGAAGCCGTCGCGCTTCCAGCGCAGGCTCTCCGACTGCGCCGGTATCTCGTCGGTGGGCGTGGTGGAGGCGTTGGCCTCGACTTCGAGCTTGGCGTAGGTCACGCCCAGGCCCACGCCCCACTGGAACGCCTCGGTGCGCACGAAGCTGTACTCGTAGTTGAGGCTGGCCAGGTTGAAGGACGCCTCGCCGTTGGCGGTCAGCGCCGGGATCTCCACGCCGCCGATGTCGCCGCCGCCGTAGGCGAAGTCCTCGTCGTCGCTGTAATCGTAATAGTTGCCGACCAGCGCCTGGCGGTCGCTGATGCGGAAGCCGATGGCGCCGCGCGGCCGCACGACGTTGCCGAAGGTCGCGGTCTCGCCGCCGCCGAAGGTCGCGGTCTCGCTGCCGTCGGTGGCGCTGCCGCGGGCGGACAGGCCCAGCGACGCTTCCGGATAGAACGCCGACAGGCGCAGGGTGAAGCGGTCGTCGCGCTCGATGAGCTCCTGGGCCTGGGCGGGCAGGACGACGGCGCCGGCGGCGACCGCCAGCAGGGACAGGGCGAGGGTACGGGGGGCGGGAACGGTCATGGAGTCTCGTCTCGATGGCATCGTGAGGGGCGGGCGATCCCCGCGCGCTCGCGCGGGCGGGGCAGCGGCCGGTGCGCGCAGTGTCGGCGCTCGCCCGTCTCGCTTGCGTGAAGACGCAGGCGTATGGAGGCGTTCGCGCGCCGTGGCGCAGGGCCGGCCCGGTCCTCCCGGGCGCGCGCTGGCGGCCGCAGGACAAAGAAGAAGCCCCGGCGAACCGGGGCTTCGGGTGGGGTCTGCGACAGGATCGACGAGGAAGGGTGGCAGACCGCGCAGAGGATCGGACCGGCCGGGCCGGGCGAAGTTCCGCGCGAACCGGCCTGAATGCGCGCCGCGGACGCCGGGCCCGGCGATCGCCGCGACGGGACCTCCGCCGGTTGTCCGCAAAACGACACCACTGCTATACTTTTGCGGCTCGGCGGGACGGTTTTCGCTGGCCGTCCCGGACCCACTGCTACAGGACCTCGTGTGTCGTTGACTTCCGTCGCTGCGGGTCGGCGACTGGCGCAGCGCGCAATCGTCTGGCAGGCGGTCGCGGTGGCGCTGGTGGCCGGGGCGTTCCTCGCCAAGGGGCCGTCGTGGGCCCTGGCCGCGCTGGCCGGCGGGGGGGCGGTGGCCGTGGGCGGCTGGCTGTCCGGCGCGATCGCGCTGGGCGGCGGGGCCAACCCGGCCGCGGGCGCGCTGGCGCGCCTGCTGCTGGGGGTGCTGGCCAAGTGGGCGGTGGTGCTGCTCGTGCTGGGGCTGGCGGTCGGTGCGGGCGGGTTGCCCCCGATCGCCGCGCTGGTGGGCGTCGTCGCCGCGCTGGCGACACAGATGCTGGCCATGGCCAGCCGTTGATCGACTCATAGGCAGGAAACGGAACATGGCGGGCGAGGCGGAAACGACCCCTACCAGCTACATCCAGCACCATCTGCAGAACCTGACCTGGCAGGTGGGCGAGGGCGACTTCTGGACCCTCAACGTGGACACCTTCGTGTCCGCGGTCGCCATGGGGCTGCTGATCACCTTCCTGTTCTGGCTGGGCACCCGCAAGGCGACCTCGGGCGTGCCGGGCAAGTGGCAGGCGTTCGTGGAGATCATGCTGGAGTTCGTCGACCGCCAGGCGCGCGACACCTACCACGGGGCCAGCAAGCTGGTGACGCCGATCGCGATCACCCTGTTCTTCTGGATCCTGCTGATGAACATGCTGAAGTTCATCCCGGCGGACTTCTTCGCGATCCCGCTGTCGTGGATCGGCGTGCACTACTGGAAGCCGGTGCCCACCGCGGACGTCAACGCAACGCTGGGCATGTCGATCAGCGTGTTCTTCCTGATGCTGATCTTCGCCCTGCGCTCCAAGGGCCTGGGCGGCTTCACCAAGGAATTCCTGACCGCGCCGTTCGGCAAGTGGATGATGCCGTTCAACCTGATCCTCAACATCGTCGAGTGGCTGTCGAAGCCGATCTCGCTGGCGATGCGACTGTTCGGCAACATGTTCGGCGGCGAGATCGTGTTCCTGCTGATCTGGGTGCTCGGCGGCGCCGGGCTGATCGGCATGCTCGGCGGCGCGGTGTTCGGCTTCGGCTGGATGATCTTCCACCTGCTGGTGATCCCGCTGCAGGCCTTCATCTTCATGATGCTGTCGATCGTCTACCTGAGCCTGTCCGAGGACAGCCACTGACCCCGGCGCGCTCCCTGGCCGCATCCCCCTTCCGCTTCACCCCTCACGTTCAACCCTCGCACCGTCCGTTCCGGAGAAAACCATGGAAATCGCTCTGACCTCCTTCGCCCAGATCCAGGCTTCGACCGTTCTGGCCATCGGCATCATGATCGGCCTCGCCGCGCTGGGCGCCGGTCTGGGCCTGGCCATCATGGCCGGCAAGTTCCTGGAGTCGGCCGCGCGCCAGCCGGAGCTGATCCCGGTGCTGCAGGTCCGCATGTTCATCACCGCCGGCCTGATCGACGCGGCGTTCATCATCAGCGTCGCCGTCGGCCTGCTGTTCGCCTTCGCCAGCCCGTTCATCGGCCCGGTCGTCGCGCAGCTCGGCGGCTGATAGGCGCCGGTGCGCGGAACGCGGGCGGCCTGAGCGCCGCCCGCGCTCCGGGATGACAGGCGGCATGCGCGGCATGCCCGGACCATCACGACAGGCAGTGGCACACCCATGAACATCAATCTGACCCTGATCGCCCAGGCGCTGGCCTTCGCGGCCCTGATCTGGCTGATCGCGACCAAGGTCTGGCCGCCGTTGCTCAAGGCGATCGAGGAACGGCAGCAGAAGATCGCCGAAGGCCTGGCCGCCGCCGACAACAGCCAGCGCGCGCTGGCGCAGGCGCAGGAACAGGTCAACGAGGAACTCAAGGCCGCCCGTACCAAGGCCAACGAGATCATCGATCAGGCCCACCAGCGCGCCAACCAGATCGTCGAGCAGGCGCGCGCCGAGGCCCAGGCCGAGGCCGCGCGGCAGAAGGCGATCGTGGAGGCCGAGATCGAGGCGTCCGCCAACCGCGCCCGCGAGGACCTGCGCCGCCAGGTGTCGGTGCTGGCGGTGGCCGGCGCCGAGAAGCTGCTGCGCCGCGAGATCGACGCCAGCGCCCACAAGGCCCTGCTCGACGAGCTGGCCGCGGAGATCTGACCGTGAGCCACGAGATCACGCTCGCTCGTCCCTACGCCCGCGCCGCGTTCGGCCTCGCCCGCGACGCGGACGCGTTCGCGGCTTGGTCGGACGCGCTGGCGTTCTCCGCGCGCGTCGCGGCGGACCCGCAGGTGCGGCCGCTGCTCGGTCATCCCGCGCTCGGCGACGAGGACGCGGTCGCGCTGCTCGCCCCGGAGGGCGCGCAGGGCGAATTCCGCGACTTCCTCGCGCTGCTGGCCCGCAACGGCCGGCTGGCGCTGCTGCCGGAGATCGCCGGGCTGTACGAGGATCTGCGGGCCGAGGCCGAGCACGTCGTGCGCGCGAAGGTGACCGCGGCCTCGGCATTGCCCGAGACCGAGCTCGACGCGATCCGCGCCGCGCTCAAGCGCCGCTTCGGGCGCGAGGTGCACCTGGAGACCGCGGTCGACGAGGCGCTGATCGGCGGCGCGGTGATCAACGCCGGGGACGTCGTGATCGACGGCTCGCTGCGCGGCAAGCTCGCCCGGCTGCAGTCGGCGCTAGCGGGCTAACGCGGGACAGGCGGCCGGGGACCCGGGATTCGCAGAGGCGTACGCAACCGCTTCGACGATTCCCGATCCCGAATCCCGATCCCGAAATCGAAAAAAACCCCGTGCGTCGCCCGCAGGCGGCGCACGACACAGGAACCCCAGACCATGGCAAGCACCCAGCTCAACCCCTCCGAAATCAGCGAACTGATCAAGAGCCGCATCGAGAAGGTCAAGCTGGCCGCCGAAGCGCGCAACGAGGGCACGGTGACGTCCGTGTCCGACGGCATCGTGCGCATCTACGGCCTGGCCGACGTGATGCAGGGCGAGATGATCGAGCTGCCGAACGACACCTACGCGCTGGCGCTGAACCTGGAGCGCGATTCGGTGGGCGCGGTGGTCCTCGGCGACTACGAGCACCTGCGCGAGGGCGACGTGGCCAAGACCACCGGCCGCATCCTCGAGGTGCCGGTCGGCCCCGAGCTGCTGGGTCGCGTGGTCAACGCGCTCGGCGAGCCGATCGACGGCAAGGGCCCGATCGGCGCCGCGCTGAGCGCGCCGGTCGAGCGCGTGGCGCCTGGCGTGATCTGGCGCAAGTCGGTCGACCAGCCGGTGCAGACCGGCTACAAGTCGGTGGACGCGATGATCCCGATCGGCCGCGGCCAGCGCGAGCTGGTCATCGGCGACCGCCAGACCGGCAAGACCGCGCTGGCCATCGACGCGGTGATCAACCAGAAGGGCACCGGCATCAAGTGCGTGTACGTGGCGATCGGCCAGAAGGCCTCGACCGTCGCCAACATCGTGCGCAAGCTGGAGGAGAACGGCGCGCTGGCGCATACCATCGTCGTCGCCGCGACCGCTTCCGAGTCGGCCGCGATGCAGTACATCAGCGCCTATTCCGGCTGCACCATGGGCGAGTACTTCATGGACCGCGGCCAGGACGCGCTGATCGTCTACGACGACCTGTCCAAGCAGGCCGTGGCCTACCGCCAGATCTCGCTGCTGCTCAAGCGCCCGCCGGGCCGCGAAGCCTACCCCGGCGACGTGTTCTACCTGCACTCCCGCCTGCTCGAGCGCGCCGCGCGCGTGTCCGAGGAGTACGTGGAGAAGTTCACCAACGGCGAGGTCAAGGGCAAGACCGGCTCGCTGACGGCGCTGCCGATCATCGAGACCCAGGCCGGCGACGTGTCCGCGTTCGTGCCGACCAACGTGATCTCGATCACCGACGGCCAGATCTTCCTCGAGACCGACCTGTTCAACGCCGGCATCCGCCCGGCGGTCAACGCCGGCATCTCGGTGTCGCGCGTGGGCGGCGCGGCGCAGACCAAGATCATCAAGAAGCTGTCGGGCGGCATCCGCATCTCGCTGGCCCAGTACCGCGAGCTGGCGGCGTTCGCGCAGTTCGCCTCGGACCTGGACGAAGCCACCCGCAAGCAGCTCGAGCGCGGCCAGCGCGTGACCGAGCTGATGAAGCAGAAGCAGTACCAGCCGATGTCGGTCGCCCACCAGGCGCTGTCGATCTACGCCGTCAACGAGGGTTACCTCGACGACGTGCCGGTCAACCGCATCGGCGCGTTCGAGGAAGCGCTGCACGCGCACTTCGACAACACCGAAGCGGCGCTGATCGAGAAGATCAACGCCAGCGGCGCCTGGAACGACGAGATCGAGGCGGCGTTCAAGAAGGGCATCGCCGAGTTCAAGGCGACGGGAAGCTGGTAAGCGGAGACCAGGTCCGGAGACCTGGGGCGGTGCGGGTCGTCGCCCCTGGCCCCCGGCCCCTGATCCCTGACCCCTTTGAAGCGAGCGGAGCGAGCTAGATGGCCGGCGGCAGAGAAATCAAGAGCAAGATCAAGAGCGTGCAGAACACCCGCAAGGTGACGCGCGCGCTCGAAATGGTCTCGGCTTCCAAGATCCGCAAGGCGCAGGACCGGATGAAGGCCTCGCGCCCGTACGCGCGGGCGATGAAGCAGCTGATCGGCCACCTGGCGCAGGCGAACTCGGAGTTCCAGCATCCGTACCTGGTCGAGCGCGAGAACCCGCGCCGGGTCGGCTACGTGATCGTCTCCTCCGACCGCGGACTGGCCGGCGGCCTCAACAACAACCTGTTCCGCAAGCTGCTGGGCGAGATCCGCCAGTGGCAGGAGCGGGGCGTCGAGGTGGACGTGGTCACCATCGGCCAGAAGGCCACGGTGTTCTTCCGCCGCCTGAAGGTGCAGATGCTGGCCAGCGTGACGCACCTGGGCGACACGCCCGAGGTGGAGCAGCTGATCGGCGTGATCAAGGTCATGCTCGACGCCTACACCGGCGGCTCGCTGGACCGCGTGTTCCTGGCGTACAACGACTTCGTCAACACCATGACCCAGCGCGCGACGTTCGACCAGTTGCTGCCGCTGCCGCCGGCCGACGAGAGCATGGTCAAGCACGACTGGGACTACCTCTACGAGCCGGACCCGGAGACGGTGCTGGAGCACGTGCTGACCCGCTACATCGAGTCGCTGGTCTACCAGGCGGTGATGGAGAACGTGGCCTCGGAGCACGCGGCGCGCATGGTGGCGATGAAGGCCGCCAGCGACAACGCGACCAAGCTGATCGACACCCTGAACCTGGTCTACAACAAGGCCCGCCAGGCGGCGATCACGCAGGAAATTTCCGAGATCGTGGGCGGCGCGGCGGCAGTTTAGCGCCGGGCTCCGGGAATCGGGATCCGGGAACGGCAACGGCAGCGGACCGCGCCTTTCCGAATCCCCCGTCCCGGGTCCCCGATCCCGGTACCGGAATCAAACAGACATCAGTGGAGTGACCCAAATGAGTCAGGGCAAGATCGTTCAGATCATCGGCGCGGTCGTCGACGTCGAATTTCCGCGCACCGAAGTGCCGAAGGTCTACGACGCGCTGAAGGTCGACGGCACCGCGATCACGCTGGAAGTGCAGCAGCAGCTCGGCGACGGCGTGGTGCGCACCATCGCGCTGGGCTCCACCGACGGCCTCAAGCGCAACCTGGTGGCCACCAACACCGGCCGCGCGATCTCGGTGCCGGTCGGCGCCGGCACGCTGGGCCGCATCATGGACGTGCTGGGCAACCCGATCGACGAGGCCGGCGAGGTGCAGGCGTCCGATCACTGGGAGATCCATCGCGCCGCGCCTTCCTACGAGGACCAGGCCTCGACCACCGAGCTGCTGGAGACCGGCATCAAGGTGATCGACCTGATGTGCCCGTTCGCCAAGGGCGGCAAGGTCGGCCTGTTCGGCGGCGCCGGCGTCGGCAAGACCGTCAACATGATGGAGCTGATCAACAACATCGCCAAGGCGCACTCGGGCCTGTCGGTGTTCGCCGGCGTGGGCGAGCGCACCCGCGAGGGCAACGACTTCTACCACGAGATGAAGGACTCCAACGTCCTCGACAAGGTGGCGATGGTCTACGGCCAGATGAACGAGCCGCCGGGCAACCGCCTGCGCGTGGCGCTGACCGGCCTGACCATGGCGGAGTACTTCCGCGACGAGAAGGACGAGAGCGGCAAGGGCAAGGACGTGCTGCTGTTCGTGGACAACATCTACCGCTACACCCTGGCCGGCACCGAGGTCTCGGCGCTGCTGGGCCGCATGCCGTCGGCGGTGGGCTACCAGCCCACGCTGGCCGAGGAAATGGGCGTGCTGCAGGAGCGCATCACCTCGACCAAGTCCGGCTCGATCACCTCGATCCAGGCCGTGTACGTGCCCGCCGACGACCTGACCGACCCGTCGCCGGCCACGACCTTCGCCCACCTGGACGCGACCGTCGTGCTCTCGCGCAACATCGCCGCGCTGGGTATCTACCCGGCGGTGGACCCGCTGGACTCGACCAGCCGCCAGCTCGATCCGAACGTGATCGGCAGCGAGCACTACGAGACCGCGCGCCGCGTGCAGGCCACGCTGCAGAAGTACAAGGAGCTGAAGGACATCATCGCGATCCTCGGCATGGACGAGCTGTCGGAAGAGGACAAGCAGGCCGTGTCGCGCGCGCGCAAGATCGAGCGCTTCTTCTCGCAGCCGTTCCACGTGGCGGAAGTGTTTACCGGCTCCCCGGGCAAGTACGTGCCGCTGAAGGAGACCATCCGCGGCTTCAAGGGCATCGTCGACGGCGAATACGACCACCTGCCCGAGCAGGCGTTCTACATGGTCGGCAGCATCGACGAGGCGGTCGAGAAGGCGAAGAAGATCGCCGCGTAGGCAGAGGCCAGAGGCCGGAGACCAGGGGCCAGCAAAGCAACAGCTTTTCCCTGACCCCTGACCCCTGGCCCCTGCCCCCCCCCAGGCCCCGTCGAACGAGCGAAGCGAGACAGACATGACCACCACCATCCGTTGCGACATCGTCAGCGCCGAGGCCGAGATCTTCCACGGCGAGGCCACCCTGGTCGTGGCCACCGGCGAGGTGGGCGAGCTCGGTATCGCGCCGCGCCACGCGCCGCTGATCACCCGCCTGAAGCCGGGCAAGATCGTGGTCACCCAGCCCAACGGCGAGAAGCTGGACTTCGCCATCGGCGGCGGCATCCTCGAGGTGCAGCCGCAGGTGGTCACGATCCTGGCCGATACCGCCATCCGCGCCGACGAGATCGACGAAGCCGCGGTGCGCAAGGCCAAGGAAGAGGCCGAGCGCGTGCTCGCCGGGCGCGGCGAGGCGATGGACGTCGCCGAGGCGCAGCAGAAGCTGGCCGAGGTCACGGCGCAGCTGCAGGCGCTCGAGCGCCTGCGCAAGAACCTCAAGCACTAGGCGCGCGCGGGCGGCGGACGCCGCTCGCCTCGAACGTGTCCGCCCGGGCTCCTGGGCGGGCCGAATCCCGACCCGACGACGCCGGCCTCGCGCCGGCGTTTTCGCGCGCGCGCCCTGGACCGTGCAGGAGGGCTTCGCGCCCTGCGGGCAGCGCGATCGGCATCGCCGGGGCATATCGACATCCGACCCACCGCGCCGAAGCTGTGCCGCCGCCCGCAAGCGGGCGCATGTCGTTCCTTCTGGCCGCTCTGCGCGCTTGCGGCGTGCCCCCATCCGCCTTCGGCACCTTCCCCCGCTTGCGGGGGAAGGAAAAACAGGATGCTCCCCGCTTGCGGGGGGAAGGGGCTTTCGCGCGCCCGTCAATCCGGCCTAGCGCCGATATACCCACTGGCGCGAGATCACGAAGCCGAGCGCGCCCAGCGCGATCTCCACCAGCGGCTTGGCCAGCCATGCCCAGTGGCGGCCCAGGTAGTCGTCGATGTGGCCGATGGCCCAGGTACTGAACAGCGTCATCAGGATCCACATCACGACGAAGCGCTGCAGCTGGGCTCGCCCGGGGCCGCGCGCGTCCTCGCCGAAGGTGAAACGCCCGTTCAGCCAGAAACCCAGCAGGGCGCCGCAGATCCGGCCGACAATGTTCGCCTGGCGCACCGGCAACCCGGCCTGGCTCAGCGCCACCATCACCGCCCAGTCCAGCAGCCACTGCAGGCCGCCGATGATCAGGTAGCTGCTGCCCTGTCGTTTCAGTCCCATTGCGTGTTCACTCCTGTCCGGACCGCCACAGCGCGATGCCGTCGACGCTGCGCACATGGACGGCGCCGGCCTGGCGCAGTCCCGCAGCCAGAGCGGACGAGGTTTCGGCCTCGGTCACCGGGATCCAGCGTGCCCCGGTCTGCGCGAAGAGCATGTGCCAGCGACGGCCTCGGCACCGCGGCCCTTCGGACAGCCGCAGCGCCGAAGCGCTCCCACGGCAACTGCGCCCACAACCCGTGGACGCTGATGCCGACCAGCGCCAGGATCGGGCCGGCGATCCAGAGTGGGCGCGTCCATGGGGAAGGCGCGGCCGCGACGGCGGTCGCCGGGGGGGAGGGCATCGCAGGTCCTGCTTGCACGGGCGTCGATTATCATCAAACGTCCGCCAAGTTACGAACGCCATGACCGCTCCCCTGCACGTCGTCATCCTCGCCGCCGGCGAGGGCAAGCGCATGAAGTCCTCGCGGCCGAAGGTGCTGCAGACCATCGCCGGCCGGCCGATGCTCGCCCACGTGATCGCGACCGCACGGCGGCTCGCGCCCGAGGCGATCCACGTGGTCTACGGCCACCGCGGCGATCAGGTGCGCGAGGCCTTCGCCGCCGAGACCGACCTGGTCTGGGTGGAGCAGCGCGAGCGGCTGGGCACTGGACATGCGGTGCGGCAGGCCCTGGCCGGGGTGCCCGACGGTACCGAGACGCTGGTGCTCTACGGCGACGTGCCGCTGATCACCGATGCCACCCTGCGTCGGTTGCTGGCCGAGGAGCACGAGGCCCGGCTGGCCGTGCTGGCGGCCGAGCTGGACGATCCCACCGGCTACGGCCGGATCGTGCGCGACCCCGCGGGCCGCGTGGCCGCCGTGGTCGAGCAGAAGGACGCCGACGAGGAGCAGCGACGCATCCGCCTGGTCAACACCGGGATCGTCGCCGCCGATTCCACCGCGCTCAAGGGCTGGCTGTCGCGCCTGACCCGCGACAACGCGCAGGGCGAGTACTACCTGACCGACATCTTCGCGCTGGCCGCGGCCGAGTACACCGCCGCGGAAATCGTGGAGATCGCCGATCCCATCGAGGCCGAGGGCGCCAACGACCCCTGGCAACTGGCGCAGCTCGAGCGCGCCTGGCAGCAGCGCGCGGTGCGGGCGCTGTGCGCGCAAGGAGCGCGGTTCGCCGATCCGGCGCGGGTGGACATCCGCGGCGAGGTGATCGTCGGGCCGGACGTGGAGTTCGACGTGGACGTGGTGCTGGAGGGGCGGGTCGCGCTGGGCGAGGGCGTGCGGATCGGGCCGTTCTGCCGGCTCAAGGACGTCGGCCTGGGCGACGGCACCGAGGTGCGCGCGCACTGCGACCTGGATGGCGTGCGCGCGGAGGGCGCGGTGACCATCGGCCCGTTCGCGCGCCTGCGCCCGGGCACGGTGCTGGCCGACGGCGCCCACATCGGCAATTTCGTCGAGACCAAGAACGCCGCCATTGGCGTGGGCAGCAAGGCCAACCACCTCACCTACCTGGGCGATGCCGAGGTCGGCGCCGGCGTCAACATCGGCGCCGGCACCATCACCTGCAACTACGACGGCGCCAACAAGTCGCGCACGACGATCGGCGACAACGCCTTCATCGGCTCCAACGCCTCGCTGGTGGCGCCGGTGACCATCGGCGCCGGCGCCACCACCGGCGCCGGCTCGGTCATCACCACCGACGTGCCCGCCGGCAAGCTGGCGGTGGCGCGGGCGCGGCAGACGGTCATCGACGGTTGGACGCGGCCGAAGAAGCGCTAGGAGCCTGGGCGCTAGGCTTCGGCGCGGTCCTTCTCCGGCAAGCGGGCGCATGCCGCTCCTTCTCCCGCAAGCGGGTGCGTATTGTTCCTTCTCCCGCAAGCGGGGCCACGTTGTTCCTTCTCCCGCAAGGCAGCGCCGGATGAGGGCGGCTTTTGCACGCCTGCGGCGTGCCCCTACCGCCTTTCACTCCGGCAAGGTCAGGCTCACCGCCAGCCCGCCGCCGTCGCGGTTCTGCAGCGCGATGCGGCCGCCGTGGGCTTCGCAGATCTCGCGCGCCAGCGCCAGGCCGAGGCCGGTGCCGTTGCGCTTGGTGGAATAGAACGGCAGCAGGGCATTGGCCAGGACCGCGTCGTTCATGCCGCTGCCACGGTCGAGGACGTCGAGCCGCCAGGCCTCGGGCAGCCGGCGCAGCCGCAGGCGGACTTCTTCGGCGGGCGATCCGGATTCGTGCGCGTTGCGCAGCAGGTTGATCAGGCATTGCTCCATCTGCGCCACGTCGATGCGCAGGCGGGCGTCGTACGCGTCGCCGTCGGCGACGAAGGGCACCTGCTCGCGCAGGCGCTCGGCGAAGCGCGGCCACGGCACGGTCTCCAGGCGCGGTGCGGGCAGCTTGGCGAAGCGCGCGTAGTCGCGGATGAAGCCCTCCAGGTGGCGCGCGCGCTCCTCGATGGTGGCCAGCGCGCCGGGCAGGCGCTCGAGCTGGCCGCGGCGCAGCAGTTCCGCGCCCGAGTGCGCCAGCGAGGCGATCGGCGCCAGCGAGTTGTTGAGCTCGTGGCTGATCACGCGGATCACCTTCTTCCAGGTCTGCACTTCCTGCCGGCGCAGTTCCGAGGTCAGCAGGCGCAGCAGGATCAGCTCGTGGCGGCGGCCGTTGAGCCGGAAGCGCCGGCGCGAGAGGTGGTAGATGTCCTCCTGCTCGTCCTCGCCGACGCCGAACATGCCGTCGCCGCCGTGCAGCAGCGCTTCGCCCAGCGCCGGCGGCGCGGCCGCGGCCAGGGCGTCGAAGCCGCGGCCTTCCAGGCGGGTGCCGTCGCCCAGCAGCTTGCGCGCGGCGAGGTTGCCGAGCACCACGCGCCGGCGCGGGTCGAGCAGCACCATCGCCACCGGCGTGTTCTGCACCATCGTGTCGAGCAGCAGCTCGCGCTGCACCAGCGCGCCGCGCTGTTCGCGCAGCACCGCGCCGAGCCGGTTGTGGCTGTCCACCAGCTCGCCGAGCTCGCCGCCGCCGTCCCAGTGGATGCCGAAGCTGTAGTCGCCGTCGCGGTAGGCGGCGACCGCGCCGGCCAGCGCGCGGAACAGCGCGCGTTGCGGCGCCAGGATGCGGTGCGCGCGCCAGACCAGCAGCGGCAGCAGCGCGCCGCAGGCCGCCAGCACCGCCGCCGGGGGCGGCAGCCAGCGCGCCAGCAGCGCCGCCAGCGCCGCCGCGGCCAGCGCGAACAGCGCCGCCAGGGCGGTCACCCGGGTCGGCATCGACAGCCGGCGCGCGCGCTTCATCCCTCGCGCCGCAGGCCCAGGCGGTCCATCCGCCGGTACAGCGCCTGCCGCGACAGCCCCAGCTCGGCGGCGGCCTGCGCCAGCACGCCGCCGGCGCCGGCCAGCGCGGCCTCGATCTGCGCGCGGTCGGGTTCGGCGGCCGGTGCCGGCACCGGCACGGATGCGGCGGCGGGCAGGCCCAGCGCCTGGGCCTCGATCGCCTCGCCCGGCGACAGCAGCGCCGCGCGCTGGACCGCGTTGCGCAGCTCGCGCACGTTGCCCGGCCAGCGATGCCGCAGCAGCGCGCGTTCGGCGCCCGGCTGCAGGCGCTTGCCGGCCGGCAGGAAATGCCGCGCCAGCGGCAGGATGTCGTCCGGCCGCTCGGCCAGCGGCGGCAGCTTCAGCTCGATGGCGTTGAGGCGGTAATAGAGATCCTCGCGGAACCGGCCCTCGGCGATCAGCGCCGGCAGGTCGGCGTTGGTGGCGCTGACCACGCGTACCCGCACCTGGCGCTCGCGGTTGGAGCCGAGGCGCTCGAAGCGCCCGGTCTCGAGCACGCGCAGCAGCTTGACCTGGCCGCCGAGCGGCAGGTTGCCGATCTCGTCGAGGAACAGCGTGCCGCCGTCGGCGGCCTCGAACTTGCCCTCGCGCGCGCGGTTGGCGCCGGTGTAGGCGCCCGCGTCGGCGCCGAACAGCTCGGCCTCGATCAGGTCCGCCGGCAGCGCGCCGCAGTTGAGGGCGACGAAGGGACCGGCGCGCACCGCGGAATTGGCGTGGACGATCTCGGCGATCTTCTCCTTGCCGGCGCCGTTGGGGCCGGTGATCAGCACCGGCAGGTCCGAGCGCGCCACCTGCACCGCCAGGCTGAGCACGCGCTCGCTGGCGGGGTCGGCCCAGATGGTGCCGCACAGGTCGTGGCGTTCCAGCGCGTGGCGCTCGCGCAGCTCGCGCTCGCGGCGCCGCGCCAGTTCGCGCCGGCTGGCCGACAGCTCCAGCAGGTTGCCGACCGTGGTCAGCAGCTTGTGGTCGTCCCAGGGCTTGGCGACGTAGTCCGCCGCGCCGGCCTTGATCAGGCCGACCGCGGATTCCAGGTGCGTCCACGCGGTCAAGAGCACCACCGGCAGGTCCGGGTGGCGGGCGTGGATGGCCTCGAACAGCGCCACGCCCTCGTCGCCGGAGGTGGTGTCGGCGCGGAAGTTCATGTCCTGGATCACCAGGTCCACCGGCTCGCGTTCCAGCAGCGCGAGCCCGGCCTCGGGCGAATCGGCATGCAGGGTCTGCAGGTCGTGCAGGGAGAACAGCACCTCCAGCGCGGTGGCCACGGCGGGGTTGTCGTCGATGACGAGCACGATGGGCATGGGGCGGTCCTGGGGCGTCACGCGGGAGAGCTTATCGGAACCGGTGCCGCCGGCCGGGCGCGCGCGGCTCATGGGCCGCGCGCGGCCACCGCCGGGGCGACGGCGGCCGCGCGACGGGCCGGTCCCCAGGCCGCGCACAGGCCGAGCAGCCACAGCGCCAGCGCGCCCAGCGGCAGGTAGGCCAGCGGCAGGCGCGCGAGCTCGTACTCGCGCATCAGCCACTGGTTGATGGCGTAGGCGGCGGCCAGCCCCGGCAGCAGCCCGGCGCCGACCACCACCGCGTTCTCGGCCAGGAAGTACCGCACGATGTCGCCGCGGCGCGCGCCGAGCGCGCGGCGGATGCCGATCGTGCGCCGGCGCTGCTCGACCCAGTAGGCCGACAGCCCGGCGATGCCGACAGCGGTCACCACCGACATCACCGCGATCACCGTGCCCAGCAGCCACAGCGCGGCCCGGCGCGGCCGGAACGCGGCCGCGCGCAGGGGCTCGTAGGCGTCCACGCTGGCTTCCAGCCCGGGCATGCGGCTGGTCTCGAATTCGCGCGACAGCGCCGCCAGCGCCGCTTCGCGCACCTGGTCGCGCTGCGCGGGGTCGGCGCGGACGGCGTAGGTCAGCAGCGGCACCGAGACGATCCGCGCCGGCAGCAGCATCGAGAACTCGGCCTGGCCGCCGTCGAGCGCGTCGAGCTGGTAGCGCAGCAAGTGGCGGACCACGCCCACCACCACCAGGTGGCCGGCGCCGTCCGCCTGCTCCAGCCGCCCGCCCAGCGCGTCGCCGTCGGGAAAGTAGTGCCGCGCCAGCGCCTCGGTCAGGATCGCCGGGGTGCCGGGCGGGAGGTCGATGCCGCCGCTGGACAGGTCGATGTCGAAGTGTTCTTCCGGCGCGAAGTCGCGGCCGCGCACCAGCTCTAGGCCGAGCGCCTCGCGCAGCCCCTCGCCGACGAAGCCGCTGGCGCTGGCGACCACGCCCGACGGGCTGCGGGTGCGCAGCACGAACGACATCGACTGCTTCATCGGCAGCCCCAGCGCCGGCGCGACCGCTTCCACCCCGGGCAGCGCGCGCAGCGCGTCGGCGCCGGCGCGGATCTGCGCCGGCCGCCACATGCCCTCGCGCGAGACCAACTGATCGACCAGCAGCAGGCGCCCGCGCGCGATGCCGTCGTCGACCAGCAGCGGCGCGGCCTGGCGCTGCAGCTCGAACGCGGCGTTGAGCAGGATCGCGCAGGCGATGCAGATCTGCGCGGCGATGAGCGCCGGCATCAGCGGGTGCCGGCGCAGGGCGGAGAGGATGGGGCGCAGGGGCGGCAAGGACATGGCTCAGAGACTCTTGACCTGGAGGACCGGCGCCAGGCGCGCGGCGCGCAGCGCGGGCAGCAGCCCGACCAGCAGGCCGACCGCCAGCGACAGCGCCATCAAGAGCGCCGACAGGCGCAGGTCCAGCCGCGCGAGATCGGTATAGCCGTGGTCCTGCAGGCGGATCACCCACAGGCCGAACAGGGTCAGCGGCAGCGCCAGCAGGCCGCCGGCGACGCCGGCGGTGCCGGCCTCCACCAGGCACTGCACGACCACCGAGCGCCGCGGCGCGCCGAGCACGCGGCGCACGCCCAGCTCGCCGGCGCGGCGCAGGAAGCGCGCGGCGAGCAGGCCGGCGACGTTGACCATGCACAGCGCCAGCAGACCCAGCGCCAGCCACAGGTTCAGGCGCACGCTGTCGGGCACCACGCGGTTGGCCGCCAGCCATTCGCGCACGCCGTACAGCCGCGTCGCCGGCGCGCGCTCCCAGGCGCCGGCTTCGTGGCGGGCCTGGGCGAAGGCCGCCAGTGCGGCCGCGTACGCCTTGCGGTCTTCGGGCCCGCGCAGTTCCGCCCACAGCGCCAGCCAGCGGCAGGCGCCGAGATCCACGCGATCGAAGCCGAAGCCGCCGACGCCATGATCGTCGCACTGGCGGCTGCCGACCGGCGCCACGCCCGCGTCCAGCGCCGCGCGCACCGGCAGGAAGGCGATGTCCGCGCCGCGCCCGCGCCAGGCGTCGTCGGCCGGTTGCAGGAAGTGGAAGCGCGGCTGCGGCGCCCAGGCGCCGCCGACGCCGATCACCCGGAACAGGCCCTCGCCGATCCGCAGGTCGCGACCGACGCCGTCGGCGGTGCCCAGCAGCGCCACGCTGGTCGCCTCGTCGACCACGACCACGCGCGCGCCCTCGGCCGCCTCCTGCGGCGTCCAGAAGCGGCCGCTGCGCAGCGGCACGCCGAACATCGCCGGCATCGGCCCCTCCGCGAGCACCGCGTGGCCGTTGCGGCTGCGCGCCCCGTCGGGCGTGCGCAGCTGCAGCGGCGTGGTCATCAGCGCCGCCTGCCGCGCCTGCGGGAACGTCGCCATCATCGCGCGGGCATCGTCGAGCTTCCACAGGAACTGCGGCGCGTCGCGGTCGGGATCCGCGGACTCGGTACCGCGCTCGGCCTGGCGCGAGTCCGCCGTGGCCAGGTACAGGTTCTCGCTGACGCCGGGCAGCGGATCGCCCGAGAGCATCGACAGCAGCGTGAGCATGCAGGTCACCGCGGCCAGGCCCAGCGCGAGCAGCAGCACCGCCAGCGCCATGGTGCGCGGGTGCCGGGTCAGGCCGCGCAGGCCGAGCGCGATCGCGTAGCGCATCGCCGGGTCAGGCCGAGCGCGTGGCGACCGCCGGCGGTACCGCCGCGGCGCGCCGGGCCGGCCAGTACACCGCGATCTGGCCCAGCAGCCACAGCGCGATCGCGCCCGCCGGCAGGTAGGACAGCGGCAGCCGCGGGATCTCGTAGCGCGCCATCAGCCACTGGTTGAGCCCGTAGGCCAGCAGCATGCCCAGCGCGATGCCGATGCCGGCGAGCAGGAAGTTCTCGGCCTGGAAATAGCGCAGGATCTGCCCGCGGGTCGCGCCCAGCGCGCGGCGGATGCCGATCTGCTTGTTGCGCTGCTGGACCCAGAAGCTGGCCAGGCCGACGATGCCCAGCGCGGTCACCACCAGCAGCGCCGCGATCACGACCGTTAGCAGCCAGGCCATCGCCCGGTCCTGGGCGAAGAAGCGCTCGCGCAGATCGGTGAAGACGTCGGCATTGGCGACCACGCGGTTGGGATCGATCCGGTTCAGCGCCTCCAGCGAGGCCGCCAGCACCTCGGCGCGGCGGCCGGGCTCGGTGCGGATCAGGTAGTTCACGCCGGCCTGGTTGTAGCGCACCGGAAGCACCATCGCGTACTGGCCGAGCCCGAAGCTGTTGGGGCGGACCAGTTCCTCGACCACGCCGACCACGCGGATCGGCGCCTCGCCCCAGCTGTAGAACACCTTGCCCACCGCGTCCTCGCCCGGGAACAGGCGCTCGGCCATCCGGCGGTTGAGGATGGCCGCCGGCACGCCCAGGCGCTCGTCGCGCTCCAGCGCCTCGGCGTCGACGAATTCGTCGGGAGCGAAACCGCGCCCGGCGACCAGGCGCAGGCCCAGCGTCTCCACCAGGTCCTCGCTGCCCGAGTACACCGCGGCGTTGAGGGTGCTGCTGTCCTGCTCGGGACTCAGGCGCACGCCGCTGTTGTTGCTGGAATTGCCGAACGGCAGCTGGTTGCCGGCGGCGGCGTGGGTCACCCCGGGCACCGCGCGCAGCGCGGCCAGATCCTCCTCGATCATGGCGCGTCCGCCGGTGCGCGTGCGCGCGCTGATGGCCTGGATGCGCAGCAGTTCGTTCTCCGCCACGCCGCTGGGCATCTGCATGCGCTCCACGCGCTGGCCGATCAGGAAGATGGCGTTGCACACGATCGCGCAGGTCAGCGCGACCTCCAGCACGATCAGCGCCGCGGCGGTCTTGTGGCGGCGCAGGGAGGACAGGATGGGACGGAATTCCATGGGCTTCTCCGGGGCGGTCGGGCGGGCGCCGGGACGGCGCCCGGCCTCACTGCGACTTGAGCTGGATGGCGGGGGCGATGCGCATCGCCCGCCAGGCCGGCAGCACGCCGGCGATCAGGCTGGCCGCGATCGCGAAGGCGAAGGTGGTCGCGAGCATGGTGGGATCGAGGTGGGCCAGCTTGGCGTAGGCCGCCGGCTGCTGGCGCACCGCCCACAGGCCCAGCAGCGCCAGCAGCAGTCCGGCCAGGCCGCCGGCCAGGCCGATCGCGCCGGCCTCGACCAGGAACTGGGCGAAGATCGCCCGCCGCGGCGCGCCCAGCGCCCGGCGCACGCCGATCTCGGGCGCGCGCCGCAGGCACTTGGCCAGCAGCAGGCCGACGGTGTTGACCAGGCACACTGCCAGGAAGGCGAACGCCAGCCACACCTGCAGGCGCACGTCGCTCGGCACGACCTCCTTGAATGCCAGCCATTCCGTCACCGTGCGCGCGCGGACGTTGTCCGGCCGCTCGAAGCGCCCGGCCGCGCGCTGGCGCGCGGAGTAATCGATCAGGTAGGCGCGGTAGTCCGCGGCCTCGTCCGGCGAGGCCAGTTCCACCCAGTACTGGACCCAGGCGCAGGGCGCGTTCGGGGCGCGGGAATCGCCGCTGCTGCTGGCCCAGCAGTTGGTGTTGCCGGAGGTGTCCAGCTTCACGGTGTCGTCCATCGCGGTGGCGAACGGCACGAACAGCGATTCCACCGCGCCGAAGCGCCCGGTGGTGAGGTCGTAGAACTTGGGCACCGGCCGCCACGGCGCCAGCACGCCGGCGATGCGGAACTCGGTCTCGCCCGCGCGCAGGCTGCGCCCGACGCTGTTCTCGCCGCCGAACAGGGTCTGGTTGAGCTCGTGGGAGATCACCGCCACCCGCGCGCGCGCCTCGTCGTCCGCGGCGGCCCAGCCTTGTCCGTGCGCGAACGGCACGTCGAACATCGCGAAGAAGTCGGCGGAGGTGTAGCGGCCGTCGACGAACGTGGCCGCGCGCGCCGCATCGGCCGGCTGTACGGGGACGTAGCCGCCGCTCATCATCGCCTGCCGCGCGCCGCGGGCCTCCCGCAGCAGGGACTCGGCATCGAAGCGGGTCAGCTGCTCCTCGGGTTCCTCGCCGGGCCGGTACTCGGCCATGTTCGGCGCGTCCAGCTGCACGTAGAGCAGGCGGTCGCTCTTGTGCGGGATCGGGTCGCCCGACAGCACGCGGAACACCGTCAGCGTGGTCATGCAGGCGCCGATGCCCAGCGCGATGGCCAGGACCGCCAGCGCGGTAAGCACCTTGTTGCGGCGGAAGCTGCGCAGGGCGAGGTTGGCGTAGTAGGCGAACATGGGCGGGTCTCCGGCGCCTCAGGCGCTGCGGGTGGCGACGGCGGGGGGAATGGCGGCCGCGCGCAGCGCGGGGCCGAGCACGGCGAGCTGGCCCAGCGCCCACAGCAGGCAGGCGCCGATGGGCAGGTAGCGCAACGGCAGGCGCTGGAGTTCGAAGACGTCCATCAGCAGCAGGTTGCCGCCGTAGGCCAGCAGCATGCCCAGCCCGATGCCGGCGCTGGCCAGGAGCAGGTTCTCGGTCTGGAAATAGCGCAGGATGTCGCCGCGGGTCGCGCCCAGCGCGCGGCGGATGCCGATCTGCTTGGTGCGCTGCTGCACCCAGAAGCTGGCCAGGCCGACGATGCCCAGCGCGGTGACCAGCAGCATGGCCGCGATCACCGTCAGCAGCAGCCCGGCCATGGCCCGATCGCCCTGGAAATGGCGTTGGCGCAGTTCGGCCAGCGTGCGGCTTTGCTGCTGGTCGACGACCGACTCCGGCACCGCGCGGGCCACCGCCTCGCGCGCGGCCTGCGCCACGCCCGGCAGGTCGCGCGGGTCGGCGCGCAGCACGTAGCTGCCCGACTGCGCATCGCCGCCGACCGGCACGACGATCGACCAGTCCGCGCCGCGCAGGCCTTCCTCGCTGCGGCCCGGGTCGGTGACCGCGAAATGATCGAGCACGCCGGCCACGCGGAAGTGGCCCGCGCTCCAGATGTCCTTCCCCAACGGGTCTTCGCCGGGCCACAGGTGCTCGGCCAGCGATCGGGTGATCCAGACCTGGGCGTCGGCGGGGAGGAAGTTGTCGATCGGCTGGAAGTCCTCGGCGGCGAAGGCGCGGCCGCGCACCGGCCGCAGCCCGAGCGCTTCGATGGCGCCGGCATCGGCGGTGTAGAAATGCACCACGCCGCCCCAGTGGGTTCCGTCCGGATCCAGGTGGATGCCGGCATAGCCGGCGCGCGGGCCGAACGGCACGGTGTTGACGCTGCCGGCCGCCTGCACGCCGGGAATGGCGCGCAGCGCGCCGAGCACGCGCCCGTTGACGTCGGCATGGCCGCAGCCGTCGCAGCCGCTCAGGGCGACCGTGGCCAGGGCGGATTCGTCGACGCCGCTGTCGATGCGCATCAGCGCCAGGCGCCCGGCGACCAGGAAGAAGGCGTTGCACAGCACCGCGCAGGCCAGGGCGATCTCGAGCACGATCAGGCTGACCGCGACGCGATGGCGGCCGAGCGCGGACAGGATGGGGCGGATTGCCATGGCGGCCCTCACAGCGTCTTGAGTTGCATGGCCGGGACGATCCGGCTGGCACGGAAGGCCGGGAACACCCCGGCGGCGAGGCTGGCGCCGATGGCCAGCGCGAACGTCAGCGCGAACATCGACACGTCCAGGCGCACCAGGTCGGCGTATTCCACCGGCTGCCGGCGCACCGCCCACAGCCCCAGCAGGGTCAGCAGCCAGCCCAGGAGCCCCCCGGCCAGTCCGATCAGCCCGGCTTCGGTCAGGCATTGCTTGAAGATTTCCCCGCGCGGGGCGCCGAGGGCGCGGCGCACGCCGATCTCGCCGCTGCGGCGCAGGAACTTGGCCAGCAGCAGGCCGACGGTGTTGAACAGGCAGATGGCCAGGAACGCCAGCGCCAGCCAGGTCTGCAGGCGGGCGTCGCGCGGGACCACGCGGTTGTAGTCGAGCCAGTCCATCAGCGACAGCACGCGCGCGTTGTCGGGGAAGCGGATCCGCCCCAGGGCCTTCTGCTGCGCGGCATAGTCGGCGACGAAGCGGCGGTAGTCGGCGACCTTGGTGGCGCTGTCGAGCTGCACCCACAGCTGCAGCCACACGCAATCGCTGTTCTGCAGGCGCCCCGGCACCGGCGGCAGCGCGTTGCAGGTGAACTGCTGGAAATGCCCGTCGTTGATTTCGAGCCCGGTCTGGAACGGCACGAACACGTCCTGGCTGCGCCCGTAGAAGCTGGCGGTATCGCCTTGCGAGAAGTTGCCGCCGGCCAGGGTGTAGAACAGCGGCGACGGCCGCCACGGCGCGAGCACGCCGACGATGCGCACCTGGCTGCCGCGCACCAGCAGGCTGCGCCCGACGCTGTCGGCGCCGGCGAAGAGCTTTTCGTTGAGGTCGTGCGAGATCACCGCCACGCGCGAGCGCCTGTCGTCGTCTTCCGCGCTCCAGCCGCCGCCGTGGGCGAACGGCGCGCCGAACATCGGGAAGAAGTCCGCGTGGGTGGACAGCATCTGCGTCATCAGCGGCGGCTGCCGGGTGTCCGGCGACTGCAGCTTGATCCGGCTGTCGACGACGATGGCCTGGCGGTCGGCGCGCCGGGCCCGCCACAGATCCATGGCGGAGACGTAGTCGAGCATGTCGGGCGGGTCGCGCCGCAGGCGGTCGGTGGACAGCGCATCCACCTGCGGATAGAAGATCCGCTGGCTGCGGCCCGGCAGTGGATCGCCGGACAGCAGCCGCATCACCGTCAGCGTGGTCATGCACGCGCCGATGCCCACCGCGATGGCGACGATCATCAGCGCGGTGAGCGCCTGGTTGCGCCGCAGGCTGCGCAGGGCGAGCTTGAGGTAGTAGCCGAGCATCATGCGCTCCGGGTCGCGACGGCGGGAGGGACGGCGGCCGCGCGCAGGGCGGGCCCGAGCACGGCGAGCTGGCCGAGCACGCAGACCGCGAGCGCGCCGGCGGCCGCGGTGGCCGGATCCAGCCGCTCCAGCTCGAAGCGCTGCATCAGCCATTGGTTGATCGCGAACGCCAGCGCCGTGCCCAGCGCCGTGCCGGCGCCGACGATGAGCAGGTTCTCGACCTGGAAGTAGCGCAGGATGTCGCCGCGGGTGGCGCCGAGCGCGCGGCGCACGCCGATCTGGCGCGTGCGCTGCTGGACCCAGAAGCTGGCCAGGCCGCCGATGCCCAGCGCGGTCACCAGCAGCACGATCGCCATGATCGCGACCAGGATGGCGGCGGTGGCGCGTTCGCCGCGGAAGGCGCGCTCGCGCGACTGCGCGACCGTGGTCACCCGCTGCTGGACGTGCCCGGGGTTGTGCTCGCGCATCGCACGCGCCGCCTGCGGCAGCACCTCGCTCAGCCGGCCGGGCGCGCTGCGCACCACGTACAGTCCGCCGAGTCCTTCGTCGCCGACGCGCATCTGGGTGAGCAGGGATTCGTCGTCGCTGCCGCGGCCGGTGATCTCGGCCCGCAGCGAGTCGATCACGCCGACGATGCGGAAGCGGATCGAGGTGCCGTAGACGGTGCCGTACAGGTGGCGGCCGAGCGCCGTCCCGTCCGGGAACGCGCGTGCGGCCAGGGCGCGGGTGATCAGCGCCGGCGCCTGGACCGGGCCGCTGGCGGCCATCAGCTCGGCGATCGAGGGCAACTCGTCGTCGCGCAGGGCGCGCCCCTCGATGACCCGCACGTCGAGCGCCCGGTCCAGGCCCTGGCTGCCCAGGAACAGGTGCGCCCGCGCGACGGGCACCTGCGCGCCGCCGGGTTCGCGGAACAGCGGCAGCGGCCCGTCGGCCCAGAACGGCGCGGCGCCGAACGCGGCCGCCTCCACCCCGGGCACCGCGCCCAGCGCCGCCAGGCTGCCGCCGGTGGTGCCCGGATTCTCGGTGCCGATGACGCCGATGCTCTGGATCAGGCCGATGTCGGCCTCGGGCACGCCGCTGGGCGTACCGGCGCGCCGGATCGTGCCCGAGACGACGTGCACGAGGTTGCACAGCACCGCCAGCGTCAGCGCGATCTCCAGCGCCAGCAGGCAGGCGGCGGCGCGGTGCGCGCGCAGCGCCGACAGGATCGGCCGGATGTCCGTCGCCGTCCTCATAGCGACTTCACCTGCAGCGCGGGCGCCACCCGCGAGGCCCGCCACGCCGGCCACAGCCCGGCGCACAGGGTGGCGGCGATCGCCAGGCCCAGCGCCGCGGCCAGCATCGCCGGATCCAGCTTCGCCAGCGCCGCGTACTGGACCGGTTGCTGGCGCACCAGCCACAGCCCGAGCCAGGCCAGCGGCAGCCCGAGCAGGCCGCCGGCCAGGCCGAGGGTGCCGGCCTCGGTCAGGCACTGGGCGAAGATCGCGCGCCGGCTCGCGCCGAGGCAGCGGCGGATGCCGATCTCGCTGGACTTGCGCAGGAACTTGGCCAGCATCAGGCCCAGCGTATTGAGCAGGCACACCAGCAGCACGCCGAATGCGATCCAGGCCTGCATGCGCACGGTCTGCGGGATCACCCGCTTGTGGTCGAGCCAGTCCACCAGCCCGCGCAGGCGCACGTTGGGCGGCCGCTCGAAACGGCCCGATTCCGCCTGCGCCCGGCTGTAGGCCGCCAGCGCCGCGCGATACCCCTCGACCTGGGCCGGCGTCGCCAGCTCGACCCAGAACTGCACCCAGGTGCAGTGCGGCGTCTTCGGATCGTGCAGGCCGGCGCCGGGGTCGTCGCCCCAGCAGCGCATCGGGCCGTAGCCGTAGTCCTGCGGCAGGTCCATCCAGGCCGAGAACGGCACGAACATGCCGACCGGCTCGGCGTCGAACGCGCCGGAATTGAGGTCGTAGAAGCGCGGCTGCGGGTTCCAGCGATCGACGACGCCGATCACGCGGAAGCTGCGCGTGGCGATGGTCAGCTCGCGGCCGACGCTGTCGCCGCCGCCGAACAGGCGCTGGCTCAGATCGCGATCGAGCACCACGACCTGCGCGCGCGCCGCGTCCTCCTCCGCGGTCCAGCCGCGCCCGTGCAGGAACGGCACGTCGAACATGGGGAAGAAATCGGCGGTGGCCGCGCGCGTGGTCTGCATCGTCGGCGGCGCGCGCTCGTCGGCGCGCACCGGCAGCCAGTTGCTGCTGGTCATCGTGCGGCGGGGCGCGGGCAGCTCGAACAGGGCCGTCGCGTCGTGCCAGGTGAGGTCGTCGGGCGGTTCCGGATCGTCGCCGGCGCCGAGCGGCCGCGGATCGACCTGCGGGTGGTAGAGGACCGCGCTGCGCTGGGGCAGCGGATCGCCGGACAGGTTGCGCAGGACCACGAGCATGGTCATGGCCGTGCCGATGCCCAGCGCGACCGCCAGCACCATCAGCGCGCTCGACAGCGGCGTCCTGCGCAGGCTGCGCAGGGCCAGGGCGATGTCGTGGGCGAGCATCGGTCGGGTCCGTCGAGGCGGCGACGCTCAGGCGGCGCCGTGGGGGGCGGCCTGAGCCGTCGCCGGCTCGCGCACGATGTCGGTGACCATGCCGTCGACGATGTGCACGTTGCGCTGCGCGCGCGCGGCCAGCTCCGGGTCGTGGGTGACCATCACGATGGTCGCGCCCTGGCGGTGGATGTCCTCCAGCAATTCCATCACGCTGCGCGCCATCTGCGAGTCCAGGTTGCCGGTGGGCTCGTCGGCCAGCAGCAGGCGCGGGCTGCCGGCCAGCGCGCGGGCGATCGCCACGCGCTGCTGCTGGCCGCCCGAGAGTTCGGCCGGGTAGTGCTTCATGCGCGAGGCCAGCCCGACCATCGTCAGCGCCTCCTCGATCCGCCGCTTGCGCTCGGCCGCGGGCATGCCGCGGTAGCGCAGCGGCACGTCCACGTTGTCGAACAGGTCGAGATCGGGGATCAGGTTGAAGCCCTGGAAGATGAAGCCGATCTTCTCGTTGCGCAGCCGCGAGCGCTGGTTGTCGTCGAGTCCCTTCACGTCGACGCCGTCGAGGCGGTAGTCGCCGCCGGTGAAGGTTTCCAGCAGGCCGGCGATGTTGAGGAAGGTGGTCTTGCCGGAGCCGGAGGGCCCGGTGACGGCGACGAATTCCCCTTCGCGCACGTGCAGGTCGAGCGCGCGCAGGGCGTGGGTCTCGACGAGTTCGGTGCGGTAGACCTTGGCGAGGGCTTGCATGTGCAGCATGGACGGACTCCGGGCGGACGGGATGCGGAAGGGGCGGCGGTCAGCCGCGGATGCGGGAGGGTGCGGGCGCAACGACGCGGGGCATGCTCAGTCTCCGGAGATGCGCACGCGCTCGGCGTTGTCGAACAGGTCGCTGCCCGAGACCACCACGCGCTCGCCGGGCTGCAGGCCGGAGACGATCTCCACCGCCGACAGGCTGCTGGCGCCGGCCTCGATCGGGCGGCGCACGGCGGTATTGCCCTGCACCACGTAGGCGAAGCGGCCGCCGAGCTGGTCGAGGAACGGGCCGCGCTCGACCTGGACCACGTCGCGGCGGGTGTCGAGCACGATGCGCGCGGTCAGGCGCTGGTTCTGGCGCAGGCCCGGCGGCTGCCGCTCGCTGAAGCGCACCCGCGCGGCGACCTCGCCGCTGACCACTTCCGGCGACACCGCCGAGACCTCGGCCGGGAACACCTCGGCGCCGCTGCGGATCTCGGCCGGCATGCCGATCCCCAGGTCGCGGGCGAAGCTCTCCGGCACCTTGATCTCGACCTCGAACACCGACAGGTCCACCACCCCCAGCACCGGCGCGTTGGCGGCCACGTTGCTGTGCTGGACCGCCTGCACCTGGCCGACCTGGCCGTCGAAGGGGGCGCGCAGGGTCAGCGCCTCGACCTGGCGCCGCGCCTCGGCGACCACCGCGCGCTGGCGGTCGGCCAGCAACTGCTTGTTGCGCGCGTCGAGCGCGGCGCCCTGGCCTTGCAGGGTGGCGTCCTCGCGCGCGGAGGCCAGGCCGATGTCGGTCTTCTTCAGGGTGTCCTCGGCCTTGGCCAGGTCCACCTGCGCGACCACGCCGGCGTCGAACGCGCGCTGGTAGCGCTGCAGGTCGCGTTCGGCGGCGGTGCGGTCGATCTCGGCCTGGTCCAGCAGCTTGCGCGCCTCGGCGCGGGCGATGCGCGCGTCCAGCGCGGCGCGGTCGGCCTCGGCCTGCAGGCTGGCCAGGGTGGATTCCTCCTGCACCAGCTTGCTGCGCAGTTCCGGGCTGTCGATCTCGGCCAGCACCTGGCCCTGCTTGACGATGTCGCCGGCCACCACCTTCAGCGTCACCGCGCCGCTGGCGATCGCGTACAGGGTGGGGTTGTTGGCGGCGATGACCCGGCCTTCGGCGCTGATGTCGCGGACCAGATCGCCGCGGCCGACCTCGGCGATGCGCAGGCGCGCTGCGTCGTAGGAACGCGCGCCGCCGGCCCACCCGGCCACCACCCAGCCGAGGCCGGCCAGCACCGCCAGCGCCACCGCTGCCGCGGGCAGCCAGCGGCGCAGGCGGCGGGCGCGGCCGGGCGCGACGCGCACGGCGTCCTGGGCGGCGGTATCGCGGATCGGGGTCGGTCGGTTCATGCGGGCGGGCTGTCTTGCGAAGGCGTGCTTGACCTTAAGCAGGATGCGTGCCAACGGCTATCCATTTGAATGAAAAGGAAATTCTTCGCGTTGCCGGGGTGTCCGCCGGGGCGGGCGGACGTCCGCGCCCGCGTCCGCGCGCTGCCGTCCCCGTGCGGGGACGCGCGGTTGTATGAGAAAATGCGAATCATTCTCGATGTTTCGCGAGCCGCGTTCCGATGGCGTTCCCCAAGTTCCTGGCCGTGTCCGGCGTCCGCCCTGCCGCTGCCGGATGCGCGCGGGCGTCGCGCGCCGGCGCGCGCCGGCCTGGGACGCGTCCAGGACGTGCGCCGCGGGCGGCGGCGGGTGCCGCGCCCGGCTTCGCGCCGGGGGCCTGAGGGTGGCCGTGCGCAAGTCCGGTACCGGCCGCGGCGGCCGTCGCGGCGAGGGCGGGGCACGCGGCGTCGCGGCCGCGGCGACCGTCGCCGTGCACATGCTGGCGGCCTCGCTGCTGCTGGGCGGCCCGGCGGCGCAGCCGCCGCCTCCGCCCGAGCCGGCGGTGATCAGCGTGGTGTTCCTGCCCGACGCCGCCCCGGTGCTGCCGGTCGAGGAGCGGATCGCCCCCGAGGTCTCGCCCGAGGCCGCCGAGGCGCCGCGCCAGGCCGAGCCGGCGCCGCCGCTGGAACGCCGACCGCCGCCCGAGCCGCTGCCGCCGCAGCCCGAGCCGGAGCCGCCGCCGCCGGTGCCCGGCGACGCACCCGCGCTGCCCGCCGCCTCGCCGGCACCGCCGCGCGAGGCCGCGGACGCGCCCGGCCCGCCGTCGCAGGCGGCCGCGCCGCCGAGCCAGTCCGGGCCGCCGGCGCCGACCCTGGCCGGTCGCCCCGACCCGGCGTGGGAGGCGCGGGTGATGGCGCGCCTGGCCGAGTTCCGCCACTACCCCACCGCGTCGCGCGCGCGCGGCGAGGAAGGGATCGCCGTGGTGCGCGCGCGGCTCGACCGCAGCGGCCGCGTGCTGTCGGCAGAACTGGAGCGCTCGTCGGGCTCGCGGCGCCTGGATGCCGCCGCGGTGGAGACCTTCCACCGCGCCTCGCCGCTGCCGCCGGTGCCCGCGCACCTGCCCGACGAGGTGGTGCTGTCGATCCCGGTGGAGTTCTTCGTGCGCTGATAGGCCCTACCGGGTCGCGCCGCCGCCGTGCAGCGCGTCGTGGCCCTCGATGCGGTAGCGCTGCCAGAAGCGATCGGCGATCTGCGCGGCGCGGGCGTCGGCCTCGGCCTTGAGCGCGGGGTTGCCCAGCTCGGCGGTGGTCTCGCCGAACAGTGCCAGCCAGCGCTCGAAGCGCGCCGCGGTCAGCCCCGGCAGCGCCATGTGTCGCGGCATCGGCGCGCCGCTGAAGCGGCGCGTGCCCAGCAGCATCGTCGACCAGAAATCGACCAGCTGCGCCAGGTGCGCGTCCCAGTCGTCGACGTGGCGCTCGAACATCGGGCCGAGGTCCGGGTCGCGGCGCACGCGCGCATAGAAGCGGTGCACCAGCGCGACGATCTCCTCCTCGCTGCAGCAGGGCTCGGGAACGGACGGGGGCGTGGCGGACATGGGCGGACCTCGTGGCGTGGGGCGGGCGATGGGGTCACCAGCCCAGGTGGAACATCGCCTTGGCCAGCAGTACGATGCCGGCCATGTGGCAGAACAGGCTGAGATGGATGCGGCGGAACGTGCCGGCCACCAGCCGGCCCCGCCCGCGCAGCCGCATCGCGAACAGGAAATGGCCGAGCACGCTCAGCGCCAGCGCGATCTTGATCGTCAGCAGCAGCCCGAAGCTGCCGGCCAGCGGGTGCGCCAGCGCGTCGCGGTAGCGCCAGGCCATGCCGGCGCCGCTGGCATAGAGTACCGCCACCACCCAGGGCATCAGCTGCCGCGCGCGCCGGCCGATGCCGATCTCGACCGCGCGCATGGCACGCGCGGGGACGTGGCGGCGCACGCGCTCCAGCACCAGGACCTCGAAGAACACCGTGCCCACGAACACGAAGGCCGCGAATAGGTGGGCGATCAGCAGCAGCGCGTAGGCGCTCATGGCCGGTGCGTGCCGGCGGCGGCGCGGGGGAGCGGGGGCGCGGCGGGGCTCATGCGGCGATGATCGCCGCGCGCCGCCGCGGCACCCATGACCTGGATCAAGCCCCGCGCGCGGTGAACCGTGCCTGGGCCGCCGCCCGGCGGCCTGCCGGCGCGGCGGCGCGCGCCGTTAGAATGCGTCGTTTCCCCCCAGGAGCGGATGGTATGTGCGGAATCGTGGGCGCGATCGCCGGTCGCGACGTGGTGCCGGTCCTCGTCGAGGGCCTGAAGCGGCTGGAGTACCGCGGCTACGATTCGGCCGGGCTGGCCGTCATCGACGACGGCGGCCAGGTGCGCCGCGTGCGCCGCACCGGCCGGGTAGCCGAGATGGAGGCCGCGGCGCGGGCCGAGGGCCTGGCCGCCACGCTGGGCATCGGCCACACCCGCTGGGCCACCCACGGCGGCGTGACCGAGCCCAACGCGCACCCGCACATCAGCCACGGCGTGGCGCTGGTGCACAACGGCATCATCGAGAACCACGAGGCGCAGCGCGAGCGGTTGACGGCGCTGGGCTACGCGTTCGAGTCGCAGACCGACACCGAGGTCATCGCCCACCTGATCCACCATCACCTCGGCCGCGGCCTGGACCTGCTGGGCGCGCTGCAGGCGACCACCCGCGAGCTGGAGGGCGCCTACGCGCTGGCGGCGATCAGCCGCGACGCGCCCGACCGCATGGTCTGCGCGCGCATGGGCTGCCCGCTGCTGATCGGCCTGGGCGAGGGCGAGAACTTCATCGCCTCCGACGTCTCGGCCATCGTGCAGGCCACGCGCCGGGTGATCTTCCTGGAGGAGGGCGACACCGCCGAGGTGACCCGCGAGGCGGTGCGGGTGTTCGACGCCGAGGGCACGCAGACCGTCCGCCGCGAGCACCTGTCCGACGTCTCCCTGGCCTCGCTCGAGCTGGGCCCGCACCGGCACTTCATGCAGAAGGAGATCCACGAGCAGCCGCGCGCGCTGGGCGACACGCTGGAGGCGATCATCGACGCCGCCGGCTTCGGGCCCGCGCTGTTCGGCGCCGAGGCCGCCGAGGTCTTCGACGGCGTGACCGGCGTGCAGATCCTGGCCTGCGGCACCAGCTACTACGCCGGCCTGGTCGCGCGCTACTGGATCGAGGCGATCGCCGACCTGCCGTGCAGCGTGGAGATCGCCAGCGAGTACCGCTACCGCCGCGCGGTGGCGAACCCGGATCACCTGGTGGTCACCATCTCCCAGTCGGGCGAGACGCTCGACACCATGGAGGCGCTGAAGTACGCCAAGTCGCTCGGCCACGCGCGCACCCTGTCGATCTGCAACGTGCCCGAGAGCGCGATCCCGCGCGCCAGCCGGCTGGTGTTCTACACCCGTGCCGGCGCCGAGATCGGGGTCGCCTCGACCAAGGCCTTCACCACCCAGCTGGTCGGCCTGTTCGCGCTGGCCGCGACCCTGGCCAAGGGCCGCGGGCGGCTGACGGCGGAGGACGAGGCGGCCTACGTCGAATCGCTGCGCCACCTGCCCGGCAGCGTGCAGCACGCGCTGAACCTGGAGCCGCAGATCGCCGGCTGGGCCGAGCGCTTCGCCTCCAGGCAGCACGCGCTGTTCCTCGGCCGCGGCGTGCACTACCCGATCGCCCTGGAAGGCGCGCTCAAGCTCAAGGAGATCTCCTACGTCCACGCCGAGGCCTACCCGGCCGGCGAGCTCAAGCACGGCCCGCTGGCCCTGGTGGACGCGGACATGCCGGTGGTGGTGATCGCGCCGAAGGACTCGCTGCTGGAGAAGGTCAAGTCCAACATGCAGGAGGTGCGCGCGCGCGGCGGCGAGCTGTTCGTGTTCACCGACGCCGACAGCCGCTTCGGCCCCTCCGAGGGCGTGCACGTGATCCGCACCCCGCGCCACGTCGGCGTGCTGAGCCCGATCGTGCACACCATCCCGGTGCAGCTGCTGGCCTACCACACCGCCCTGGCCCGCGGCACCGACGTGGACAAGCCGCGCAACCTGGCCAAGTCGGTGACGGTGGAGTAGGCGCGCGGTCACGCCCGTGTCGCAGACGGCGATACCGCGATCTGGGAAAATGCCGCGGTGAAGGACGACGCACGACATCGACGGCCGGCGGGGGCGGCGGAGGCCGCGCCGCCGTCGCTGTTCGCGGTCGTGCCGGCCGGGGTGTTCGGCCCGCTGGCCTCGGCCAACCGCGAGCACTACTGGCTGCTGCTGTACCGGCTGTTCGACGAGTTCTTCGGCCCGGACGCGCCGCTGCCGCCCAGCCACGGCCTGCCGCGCCGCGAGATCACCGCCGCGATCGAGCGCTACCTGCTGGCCGACGATCCCTGGGAGGACGAGGACGGCCAGGCGCCGGACGCCCCGCTGGGCGTGCGCGCGAACGCGATCTACGAGCGTTTCCGCAACGCCGGCTGGCTGCGCCAGGAGCGCATCGGCGCGCGCGAGATGGTGTCGATGCCGCACGCGGTCTCGCAGCTGCTGTCGACGCTGGTCGAGTTCGCCGAGCACGGGCCGACCTTCGTTTCGGCCAAGGTGCGCTCGATCGAGATGCAGCTGCGCCAGGTGGTGGACGGCGCCGCCGCCGGCGACGCCCTGGACGAGGCCGCCGACCAGGCGCGCCGGCTGCTGGTGTCGCTGGCCTCGATGAGCCTGCAGGTGCGCGACCTGATGCCGGAGCTCAGCCGCGCCGAGACCACCGCGCAGTTCGCGCGGCAATGGTTCGAGCGCTACGTCGGCCAGTTCTTCATCGGCGACTACGCCGAGCTGCACCGCGCCGACCACCCGCTGGCGCGGCGCAGCGAGATCCTGGCGATGGCCCAGCAGGTCGAGAGCGGCGACCGGCGCGAGGCGCTGCTGGCCTGGTACCGCGAGCATGCCTGCGGCGGCGACGCCGAGCGCGCCGGGCAGCGCTTCGCGCGCAGCCTGCGCCGGCTGCGCGAGCTCGACCGCATCGACGAATACCTGGGGCGGCTGGACGACGACATCCGCCAGGCCAACCGCCGCGCGCTGGCCTTCCTCGACTACCGCCTGCGCGCGCCCGACCGCCTCGACACCTTGCTGCGCCGCGCCTGCCGCGGCGTGCTGAGCGCGCCGGAGGCCGACCTGCGGCTGCCGGTGGCGCCGGGCGGGCTGATGGACGAGGCGCGGCTGCGGCCGCCGCGGCGCAAGCCGCCGCCGATCCCGCGCAGCGCCAACGCCGCGCAGGCGCCCACGCCGGAGCAGCTCGCGCGGCTGAGCCTGCTGCGGCGGATGAAGCGCGCGCGGCTGGTCACCGCCGAGGACATGGCCCGCTACGTCGGCCGCCACCTGCCCGGGGCCGGCCAGGTGGCCTCGGAGGCGCTGGCGATCGCTTCGATCGAGGACCTGCGCGCCTACCAGACCCTGCTGACCCTGGCGCTGCGCAGCCACCGCCGCGGCGGCCTGCGCCGCGAGGACCCGCTGGCGCGGCTCTTGCGCGGCTACCGCGTGGAGCTGCTCGACGCCGGCGCCCGCGACGACAACGGCTACCTGCGCGCGCCGCGCTTCGTCGTGCGCCGCCTCGCCGGAACGACCCGGAACCCCGCATGAAACGCAGCTGGAATCTCCTCAGCCAACAGTCCAACGGCCTCTACGCCGTGCAGGACTTCGAGCGCGCCGCCTACCGCCTGGTCACCGAGCAGGTGCTCTACGCCGGCGACCGCGGCAGCCGCCTGGCCTACCACCTGATCGAGGACCACTTCGACGATTTCGTCGCCGCGCTCGCGCCGCTGGGCCTGCGCCTGGAGCGCAACGCCCACTACCGCTACGTGGCGGCGCTGCCGGTGCACGGCGAGGGCACGCCGGTCACGCTGGCCGAGACGCTGCTGCTGCTGGTGCTGCGGCAGCGCTACGACGAGGCGATGCGCCAGGGGCTGGTGGAGGACGAGGGCGTGGTGACGGTCGAGTTGCCCGAGCTGCAGGAGGCCTACCAAGCGCTGGCCGGGCGTGCGATGCCGGAGGTGGGCGCGCTGCGCGAGCTGGCGCGCACGCTGCGCCGCTGGGGCGTGTGCCGGCTGGTCGAGTCCGAGCCCGACGATCCGCAGCCGTTCCACCTGCAGGTGCGCCCGGCGATCGTGGACATCGTCGGCGAGCAGTGGCTGCAGCGCCTGGACCAGCACAACCGCGACGATGCGGACCCCGATGCCGAGACCGAGACCGCGGAGGACGACCATGCAGCGGCTTGAGCGCGTGCACCTGGTGCAGTTCTTCCTGTTCGAGGCGCAGACGCTCGAGCTCGACCCCACCACCGCGATCATCGCCCCCAACGGCGCCGGCAAGAGCGCGCTGCTCGACGCGCTGCAGATCGTGCTGCTCGGCGGCGACCGCAGCCGCATCCGCTTCAACGCCCAGGCCGGCGGCAGCGCCCGCGCGCGCACCATCCGCGACTACTGCCTGGGCGTGTACCGCAGCGGCGAGGACGGCCGCAAGCGCCGCACCGCCACCACCTACATCAGCCTGGTGTTCCGCGACGAGGACAGCGGCGAGGCGCTGACCGCCGGCATCGCCCTGGGCGCCTCGGCCGACGAGCCCGAGCACCGCCAGCACGGCCTGTACCTGCTGCCGGGCGTGGCGCTCGAACTCGACGATCACCTCGAGCGCGTCGGCGGCAAGGAGCTGCCGCTGGCCTGGGCCTCGTTCCGCGAACTGGCCGCGCGCCGCTGCAAGGCGGCCGGGCAGGCGTCCGCCCTGCACACCGTGGCCGAGCGCTTCGTCAAGGATCTGCTGTTCCGGCTGCGCGCCTCGCCGTCGGCGGGCCCGGACGTCAACGCCTACCGCAAGGCCTTCCTCAACGCGCTGAACCTGCAGCGGGTCGAGGACGTGGACCTGTTCGTGCGCACGCTGGTGGCCGAGGACCGGCCCACCGACATCGCCCGCTTCCGTGCCCTGCTGGAGAGCTTCCGCCAGATCCGCGAACGCATCGAGCAGGTGCGGCAGCGGATCGAGGCGGCCGAAGGCGTGGAGCGGCAGTACGCGAAGATCTCCGCGCAGGCGGTGCGCGCGGCGTCCTACCGCGCGCTGGCGGCCGAATACGCGCGCGACCTGTACGGCGAACAGGTGGAGCGGGCCGAGGCCGGCGTGGACGCGGCGCAGGACGCGCTGGCCGCCACCCAGCGCGCGCTGGCCGAGGCGCGCGGCGAGCGCGACCTGGCCGGCGAGGCGCACCAGCGCGCGCAGGCGCAGCTGCAGGGCAGCCAGGGCTACGGCGAGCAGGCCCGCTTCGACGAACTGGCCGAGCGCGACCGCGAGCGGCTGGCGCAGTTGCGCGACGAGCTGCTGCGCGAGGTCGGCTTCGTCCGCGACCGGCTCGGCGCGATCGCCGCGCTCGGCCTGGCGACGGTGGACGCCGACGCGCTGGCCGCCGCGCGCGCGGCCTGGTCGGGCTGGCACGAGGCGCTGTCGTCGCTGGCCGGCGACGCCGAGCTGCCGTGGGCGCCGGACCGGTTCTTCGCCGAGGCGCGGGCCGCGCTGCTGGCCGCCGCGCCGCTGATCGCCGCGGTCGATGCGCACGCCCGCGAGCGCCATGCCGCCCACGAGGTCGCGCGCGACCGCCTGGAGAGCGCGCGGCGCAACCAGAAGCGGCTGGCGGCGGGGCAGGCGGAGCTCAATCCCGACGCCGTGCGGCTGATGAACTACCTGCGCGAGGAAGGCATCGACGCGCGCCCGGTCTGCGACCTGGTACGGGTGCGCGACAAGGACTGGCAGTTCGCGATCGAGGGCTACCTGCGCGGCAACGTCGAGGCGCTGCTGATCCCGGAGGCCGACGAAGAGCGCGCGGTCAAGCTGTACCGCGGGCTGGGCGGCGCGCGCGCGGTGTACGGGGTCAAGCTGGCGCTGTCCAGCCATGCCCGCGGCGGGCGCGGCGCCGAGCGCCCGGCGGCCGGCAGCGTGGCCGCGCTGCTGGAAGGCGAGGTGCCCGAGGCGCTGGCGTTCCTGCGCCGCCAGCTCGGCGAGCTGCGCTGCGTGGAGACCGAGGCCGAACTGGTCGCCAGCCGCCAGGGCCTGACCCGCGACGGCCTGCTCGCGCGCGGCGGCGGCATCGAGCGGCTGCGGCTGCCGGCGGCCGGCGACCTGAAGATCGGCGCGACCGACAACCGCGCGCGGTCGCGGGTGCTGCGCGAGGACATCGAGCTGGCCGAGCGCGCGCTGCGCGCGATCGAGCCCGAACTGCGCCGCGCCGAGGAATGCCGGCGCGGGCTGGCGCGGCTGGCGGACGCCGACGGCGTGGCGCAGGCGCTGCATGCGCGGGTGCTGGAGCACCGGCAGACCGCGCAGCGCCATCGCGCCGCGCAGGACGGCCGCGCCGCCGCGCTGGATCCGGACCTGCTGCGCCTGACCGAGCAGGTGCGCGAACTCAAGCAGCGGGCCGAGGCCTGCGGCGCGCGCGTGGAAACCCTGATCGGCGACGAGCGCGAGGCCGCCAACGCGCTGGCCGCCGCGCGCACGCTGCTGCAGGGGCTGGCCGCCCAGGAGGAGATCGTCGCCCGCCGCGCGGTGGAGGCCTTCGCCGATCCCGACGTCGATCCCAACCTGGTCGAGCGCCACCGCGAGGAACTCGACGACAAGGTCGAAGCGCTGGAGGCGCGCGCGGCGGCCTGCGAGCGCCGCGCGCAGGACGGCGACGCGCAACTGGCGCGCCTGCTGCCCGAGGCCTGGAGCGCGCTGTCGCAGTACGCGCGCGACCACGGCCTGGGCCTGGACTTCGAGCCCAGCGCCTGGCGCCCCGCGCTGGCGCTGCTGCGGCGCGAGATCGGCCAGCTGCGCGACACCGACCTGGTCCGCTACGAGGGCGAGGCCGCGGCCGCCTACGACACCGCCGTGGAGACCTTCCGCGCCGGCGTGGCCGCCGCGCTCAACGACAACTTCAACCGCCTGCGCCAGCAGATCGCCACCCTCAACCGCACCCTGCGCAGCAGCCCGCCGTTCTCCAACGACGAGCGCTACCAGTTCCACTACGAGGTGCTGCCGGAGTTCCGCGAGCTGGAGCGCTTCATCCGCCGCGCCGCCGACGCCGGCGGCGAGGATGGCCTGTTCGGCAGTGCCGGCGAGGTGCCGGCGGCGTTCCGCGAGCTGATCGAGGACGGCGCCGCCGCGCGCATCGCGGCTTCGCCGCTGGACGACTACCGGCGCTTCTTCCGCTTCGAGGTGCAGATCCGCCAGGGCGAGCGGGTGATCGGCTCGCTCAGCGAGCGCATGCGCTCGGGCTCGGGCGGCGAGCATCGCGCGCCGCTGTACGTGATCGCCGGCGCCGCGCTGGCCGCGGCCTACGGCAAGAGCGAGGCGCATCCCGGCGGCCTGGGGCTGATCCTGCTCGACGAGTTCGGCGACAAGATCGACGCCCAGAACGCGCGCGCGACCGTCGATTACCTGCGCTCGCTCGGCCTGCAACTGGTGCTGGCCGCGCCCGACACCGCGCAGGGCACGCTCAGCGGCGTGCTCGACAGCTACATCGAGCTGTTCCGCGACGGCGACCTGCTGCAGGCCGAGCGCATCGAGGTCTCGCAGGCCGCGCGCGACCTGCTGCTGAGCGACCAGTTCGACCTGCATCCGGAACTGCTGCGCGAGGAGACCGCGCGCATCGAGCGGGAGCGGGCGCCGACGTGAGCGCGGCGCGCCGCGTGCTGGAGCGGCTGCTGCGCAAGGGCGAGCGCGCCCGCGCCGCCGGCCGCGAGGCGCCGGTGTCGCTGCCGATGACGACCGCCGCCAGCGCCGGCGAGTACCTCGCCCTGCGCACGCTGGAGGAGCAGGAGACCTTCCATGCCCAGATCGCGCTGGCCGAGCGCGACGGCGCCATCGCCGTGCGCCGCGACCGCCACCGCGGCGACGGCGCGCGCCTGCTGCGCATCGCCGTGCGCGACCTCGCCGCGCTCGCGCGGCACCTGGGCGTGGAGCCGGCCCATGCGCGCGCGGACGCCGCGGCGGCCGCGCTGTCGCCGTGGATCGGACGCTTCCCGGTGCTGGCGCAGGTACTGGACGCCTGGCGGCAGGGCCGCAAGGTGCGCGGCCGCGGCCCCGAGGCGGCGCCCGAGCTGGCCGACGCCGCGCGCGCGGCCGCGGCGCTGGCGCCGGCGGCCGCCGAGCGCATCCTGCGCATGGAGAGCGCGCGCCTGTTCGGCGACAGCAAGCGCCTGGAGCGGCTGACGCCGTGGCTGGACCTGCTGCTGGCCGGCGAGCTGGCGCCGAGCGGGCTGCAGAAGGAGGCCGTCTGGGCGCAGCTCGGCCTGCGCCGCGTTCCGCTGCCGCTGCTGCTGTCGGGCTGCGGCACGGTGCGCCTGGACGACGGGTCGGAGCTGCCGCTGCCGCGCCCCTTCCTGGGCGTGCCGGTCGAGGCGGTGCGGTCGGTGCGGACGCCGGCGGCCGCCGTACTGAGCATCGAGAACCTCGCCAGCTTCCACCAGGCCGCGGCGGAACCGGACGCGCCGCGCCTGCTGCTGCTCTACACCGGCGGCATGCCTTCGCCGGCCTGGCGGGCGGTGTATGCGCGCATCCTGCGCGGGTTGGCGCCGGACGTCGCGGTGTACCACTGGGGCGACATCGATGCGGGCGGCTTCCGCATCGCCGCGCTGCTCGCGCGCACGGCGGGCGAAGCCGGCGCGGTCCTGCGCCCCTGGCGGATGTCGCCCGGCGACCTGCCCGCCGATGCGCTCGCCGCGACCGCGGCGCCGTCCGCGGCCACGCTGTCGTCCATGCTGCGCGCGGCGGAGGCCGCGGGCTGGAACGACGTGGCGCAGGCGCTGCGCCGCACGCCCCGGGTGCTGGAGCAGGAGCGGCTCGATCCCGGGCTGCCGGCGTTGCTCCGGGACCTGCCGGCGCCGGGTCGCGTCGCCGGCGCACGGCCGTGACGGAACGCGACGGCGGCCATCGCACGCGCGCTCCGTTTTTCCATTCCCCCCGCAAGCGGGGGGCATTCTGTTTTTTCCTTCCCCCGCAAGCGGGGGAAGGTGCCGAAGGCGGATGGGGGCACGCCGCAGGCGCGCAAAGCCGCCCTCATCCGGCGCTGCGCGGGAGAAGGAACGACATGGCCCCGCTCGCGGGAGAAGGAACGATGTGGTCCCGATCGCGGGAGAAGGGACCCGCACCGGGACCGGGGTCGCATCGCCGGCGTCGCGCGCGCGGCTTTCGCGGCCCGCGCGGCCTGCGCGGTGTATCGTCGCGGCAGGCTTCCTCGCGAGACATCCGCGTCCTGGCATGAGCACCTACGCCCTGGGGTCGGTCTTCCACCCGAAATCGGTCGCCGTGATCGGCGCCAGCCCGCGCGAGCGCTCGGTCGGGCGGATCGTGCTGCGCAACCTGCGCGCCGGCGGCTTCGCCGGCCGGCTGGCGGTGGTCAACCCGCGCTATCGGCAGATCGACGGCATGGTGACCGCGCCCAGCCTGAAGGCGCTGGACTGGACCCCGGAGCTGGCGGTGATCACCACGCCGGCCGCGATGGTGCCGCGGGTAGCGGCGGAGGCCGCGGCGGCCGGGGTGGCGGCCGCGATCGTGGTCACCGCCGGGCTGGGGCAGGGCGAGGGCTCGCTGTCGGTGGCGCTGGCCGCGGCGGCGCGCCCGGCCGGCCTGCGCGTGGTCGGGCCCAACTGCCTGGGGGTGATGTCGCCGCATGCGCGGCTCAACGCCAGCTTCGCCGCCCACGCCGCGCTGCCGGGGGATCTGGCCCTGGTCTCGCAGTCGGGCGCGATCGCCGTCGGCATGGTGGAGTGGGGCCTGGCGCGCTCGGTGGGCTTCTCCGCGGTGGTGTCGATGGGCGACGCGCTCGATGTCGATTTCGGCGACCTGCTCGACTACTTCGCGCTCGACCACCGCACCCGCGCGATCCTGCTCTACGTCGAATCGATCCGCGACGCGCGCAAGTTCATGTCCGCCGCGCGCGCGGCCGCGCGCGCCAAGCCGGTGGTGGTGGTGAAGTCGGGCCGGCACGCCGTGGGCGCGCGCGCCGCGGCCACCCATACCGGCGCGCTGGCCGGCGCCGATGCGGTCTACGACGCCGCCTTCCGCCGCGCCGGGCTCTTGCGGGTGGGCTCGCTGGACGAGCTGTTCGCCGCCGCCGAGACCCTGCGCCACGTGCGCGGCGCGCCCGGCCGCCGGCTCGGCGTGCTGACCAACGGCGGCGGCGTCGGCGTGCTGGCGGTCGATGCGCTGGCCGATCTCGGCGGCACCGTCGCCGCGTTGTCGCCGGAGACCGTCGCGCGCCTGGACCGCGTGCTGCCGGGCACCTGGTCGCGCGCCAACCCGGTGGACATCGTCGGCGACGCCGACGGCGCGCGCTATGCCGAGGCGTTGCAGGCGCTGCTGGAAGACCCGGGCACCGACGCGGTGCTGACCATGAACGTGCCGACCGCGCTGTCCTCGGCCTCCGAGGCCGCGCGCGCGGTGGTCGGCGTGCTGGAGAAGCGGCGGCCGCCGGCCAGCGAGAAGCCGGTGTTCGCGGTCTGGCTGGGCAAGGAGCAGGAGGCCATCGCCACGCTCGACGCCGCCGACGTGCCCACCTACGCCACCGAGTCGGAAGCCGTGCGCGGCTTCAGCTACCTGGTGCGGCATCGCGAGGCGCAGGACGCGCTGATGGAGACGCCGCCCAGCCTGCCGGAGGATTTCGCGCCCGACGTGGCCGCCGCGCAGGCGGTGATCGCCGAGGCCGTGGCGCAGGGCCAGGAATGGCTGGGCCCGCTGCAGGTCCCGCGGCTGTTCGCCGCCTACGGCATTCCGGTCACGCCGGTGGTGCATGCGCCCGATCCGGACGCCGCCGCCGAGGCCGCGCGCGGGCTGCTGGCCGACGGGCGCGCGGTGGTGGTGAAGGTGCTCTCGCCCGACATCCAGCACAAGTCCGACGTCGACGGCGTGCGCCTGAACCTGGTCAGCCAGGAATCCGTGCGCGAGGCCGCGGCCGACATCCTGAAGCGCGCGCGCGAACTGCGGCCGCAGGCGCGCCTCGACGGCGTCACCGTGCAACCGATGATCGTCAAGCCGAAGGCGCGCGAGCTGATCTGCGGCATCGCCGACGACGCCACCTTCGGCCCGGTGATCGTGTTCGGCCGCGGCGGCACCGCGGTCGAGGTCATCGACGACAAGGCGCTGGCGCTGCCGCCGCTGGACCTGCGGCTGGCCCACGAACTGATCGGGCGCACCCGCGTCTCGCGCATCCTGCGCGCCTATCGCGACGTGCCCGCGGCCGACCTCGACGCGGTGGCGCTGGTGCTGGTCAAGCTGGCGCAGCTGGCCGCCGATCTGCCGCAGGTGCGCGAGCTCGACATCAACCCGCTGCTGGCCGACCGCGACGGCGTGGTGGCGGTGGACGCGCGCGTGCGCATCGCGCCCTCGGTGCCGCTGCACAAGGGCCCCGGCCACCCGCGCTTCGCGGTGCGGCCGTATCCCAAGGAATGGGAGCGCATGGTGACGCTGGCCGACGGCAAGCGCGCCTTCGTACGCCCGGTGCGGCCCGAGGACGAGGCGATGTTCCGCGCCTTCTTCGAACGCGTCACCGCCGAGGACCTGCGCCTGCGCTTCTTCAGCGCGGTGCGCCACTTCACCCACGAGTTCATCGCACGGCTGACCCAGCTCGACTACGCGCGCGCGATCGCGCTGGTGATGATCGACCCGGACAGCGGCGAGATGCTGGGCGCGGTGCGCCTGCTCGCCGACGCCGACTACGACCGCGGCGAGTACGGCATCCTGGTGCGCTCCGACCTCAAGGGCCAGGGCATCGGCTGGCTGCTGATGCGGATCATGATCGAGTACGCGCACTGGCTGGAGCTGCGCGTGGTGGAAGGCCAGGTACTGCGCGAGAACCGCACCATGATCGGCATGTGCCGGCAGCTCGGCTTCCAGGTCGAGCCCGACCCGGACGACGCCACGCTGGTGCGGGTCACGCTGCCGGTGCAGTAGGGCTGGGGGCCAGAGGCCAGAGGCCAGAGGCCAGGGGTCGGAGGCGAGGCCAGGGGGCTGGGCTGTCTCTACGTTCCTGGTGCGAAAAGCCGCTTTCCTCCGTCTGCGGGGACCGTGCTTGTTTTTCCTTCCCCCGCAAGCGGGGACATGCTTTCTTTCCCTTCCCCCGCAAGCGGGGCCGCGCTGTTTTTCCCTTCCCCCGCTTGCGGGGGAAGGTGCCGAAGGCGGATGGGGGCGCTTTTGGACCTCCGCGGCGTACCCCACCCGCCTCAGGAATCGGCGGTGTTCTTACCTGACCCCTGGTCCCCGGCCCCTGGCCTCTGCTCCCGGGCCTCCGGCCGCTTCGCCGGCACGAACGGCGAGACCGGGTCGCTGGCCGGGAAGGTCTCCTCCAGCGCCTCGTCCTGGTTCTCGTTCTCGTGGCGCTTGCGCTGCCGTTCGTCGTGGGTCTCGCGACCGCCGCCCGGCGTGCCGTGGGCCTGCAGACCCGCATCCTCGCCGCCGGTCGCGGCGCCTGCGCCGTGCCCGGTGCGGGCCGAAACGTCGTCGCGTGGCATGAGCGTCTCCTGCGATGGGGGAGCCGGCATCCTCACGCGCGCGACGTCAGCGGCGGGTCAAGGGGCGCGGGGCGTCACCGATGAACGTCGCGCGGCCGTCGCGACGGGGGCGACGACCGCGGCGGATAATGCGGGCCGTGCGCAAGATCCTCCACATCGACATGGATGCCTTCTACGCCTCGGTTGAGCAGCGCGACGACCCGTCGCTGCGCGGGCGTCCGGTGGTGGTGGCCTGGCGCGGCCAGCGCTCGGTGGTCTGCGCGGCCTCCTACGAGGCGCGGTGCTTCGGCGTACGCTCGGCGATGCCGGCGCTGCGCGCCGAGCGGCTGTGCCCGGACGCGGTGTTCGTGCCGCCGGACTTCCCGCGCTACAAGGCGGTGTCGCGGCAGGTGCGCGCGATCTTCCACGACTACACCGACTTGGTGGAGCCGCTGTCGCTCGACGAGGCCTACCTGGACGTCACCGCGCCCAGGATCGCCTCGCCCAGCGCGACCGAGACCGCGCAGCGCATCCGCGCGCGGATCCGCGAGGAGACCGGGCTGACCGCCTCGGCCGGGGTGGCGCCCAACAAGTTCCTGGCCAAGATCGCCTCCGACTGGAACAAGCCCGACGGCCTGTTCGTGGTCAAGCCGGCCCGGGTCGATGCCTTCCTCGCCACGTTGCCGGTGGCGCGCATCCCCGGGGTGGGGCGGGTGATGCAGGCGCGGCTGCGCGAGCTTGGCGTGGAGACCGTGGCCGAGCTGCGCGCGTTGCCGCTGGAGGAACTGACGCGCCGCTTCGGCAGTTTCGGCCGGCGTCTTCACGAACGCGCCCGCGGCATCGACGAGCGGCCGGTGGAACCGGACCAGCCGGTGCAGTCGATCTCCTCCGAGGACACCTTCGCCGAGGATCTGCCGCTGGAGGCGCTGGAGCCGGCGATCCGCGCGCTGGCGGCCAAGACCTGGGCGGCGACCGCGCGCACCGAGCGCGTCGGCCGCACCGTGGTGCTGAAGCTCAAGACCGCGCAGTTCCGCATTCTCACCCGCAGCCTGACCCCGGAAACGCCGCCGCGCTCGGCCGAGGAACTGGCCGCGATCGCCTGCGCCCTGCGCGCGCGGGTGGACCTGCCGGCGTCCACCCGCTACCGGCTGGCCGGGGTCGGCCTGTCGGGTTTCCGCGACCGCGACGAACTGGCCGCGCAGCACGACCTGTTCGCGGCGCCGGCGCCGTAGGGGGTATTGGCACCCAGCGTGCGAAAGACCGTGCTTCCCCCGCAAGCGGGGAGCATCCTGATTTTCCTTCCCCCGCAAGCGGGGGAGAAGGGACGGCATGCACCCGCTTGCGGGAGAAGGAACAACGAGCACCCGCTTGCGGGAGATGGGACGAAATGCTGCCGCGTGCGCATGAGGGGGAAAGCTTCGGCGCCGCAGGCCGAATGTCGCGACACGCCCTGCGGCGTGCTCGCGCGCGGCGGCTATGCGCCGTGCGCGGTCCAGTCGAAGGCCAGGGTCTCGTTGCGGGCGAAGCGCTGCAGGTGGTTCTCGATGACCTGCTGCAGGCGCTCGCGCTGGGCGGGGTCGGCATGGCGCACCTCGATGCGCAGGCGCTCGCCCTCGACGCGGAAATCCGCGCCGCCGTCCTCGGCGAAGGGCACGTAGGCGTGGGTCTCGTCGTCGCGGCGGATCTCGAACTTGTGGCGCCAGTGGTTGACCAGGGTGCGCAGCAGGCGCGGCGCGTCGTTGGAGGCGACGAGGGCGTGGGAGGCGGTCATGGGGGGGGCTCGGCGTTGTGGACCCGCCGACCATAGCGCGTCCGGCGCGGCGCGCCACCCCCCGCGTCCGCGAAGCTGCGTTGCGGATGCGGCGCTTGCCGCGCTGGCAGCCTTGCGCGCCGAGTGCCAAGGATTTTCGCCGCGATTGCGCTAGTTTCGGGCCGTCGATCATGCCTTTCGAGAGGAGCGACGATGGAACCGATCCTGCAGGGTGCGCCGGCGGAACTGTGGCAGGCGCTGGTGCGCGACGGCTCGGCGCGCGGCGGCTGCCGCCTGGACGAGGCCAGCGAGAGCTACCTGGTGTTCGTATTGCTGCGCCACCAGCGCGACGGCCAGTTGCTGGCGCGCACCCAGGCGCTGGAATGGCTGCACGCGCAGGCGCAGACCGGCAGCGTGCGCACCGACGCCCTGCGCGACGTCGGCGACCGCTGCCTGCTGATCGCCGGGCTCTACCCGGCGCTGGCCGAGCGGCGCCGGGTGACGCTCGACTACTTCGTGGACCTGGGACGCGGCGCGTACCGTGAGGTCGCCGAAGCCAGCCGCAACGCCTACGGCGACCTGTTCGCGCAGCTCGCCGGTCGCTACCGCGAACTGGTGCAGGCCCTGCGCGCGCTGCGCGAGGCGGCCGCGGCGCGCCCGTAGCGTCGCCGCTGCGCTTCGCGCGGACGCGGGGCGGGTGCGATCATGCGCGCCCCATCGCCGTCCGGAGCGTTCCGTGTCCTTCCCCTATCCCGCGGTGCTGTTCGACCTGGACGGCACGCTCGTCGACAGCGCCTCCGATATCGCCGAGGCGGTGAACCGCCTGTTCGACGACCTGGGCGTGCCGCGCGTGCCGGAAGCCACCGTGCGCGGCTGGATCGGCGACGGCGCGCGCCAGTTGCTGGCCACCGCGCTGGCGCATGCCGGCAGCGACACGCCGGTGGACGCGGCGATGGACCGCTTCATGGTCCATTACGAGGCCTGCCTGTTGCGCGACGCGCGGCTGTATCCCGGCGTGGCCGAAACCCTCGCGGCGCTGCGCGCGCGCAGCGCGCGGCTGGGCGTGTGCACCAACAAGCCGGAGCGCTTCGTGCGACCGCTGCTGGCGGCGCTGGGGGTGTCCGACGCCATCGAGGCCTGCGTCGGCGGCGACAGCCTGCCCGAGCGCAAACCGAGCCCGCTGCCGCTGCTGCATCTGGCCGCCCGGCTCGGTCATCGGCCGGGCGAGTGCCTGATGGTCGGCGACTCGCGCACCGATTTCCTGGCCGCGCAGGCCGCCGGCATGCCGGTGGTGCTGGTCGCCTACGGCTATCCGCGCGACTTCGACCTGCGCCGGGCCGGCGCGCTGGCGGTGCTGGAGCGCTTCGACGCGCTGCTGGAACTCGGGGCCGCGCCCGTCGCCGCAGGGACCGGCGCGGGCGCCGGCCGGTAGCGCCCCGCGCGACGCCGCGCGGGGCGGGTGCCCGTCAGCGCGGCGCGTAGCGCACGGTCAGCGCGAACTCGCGGCCGGGCTGGTTGTACCAGTGCACGGTCTCGTACTCGCGATCGAACACGTTGCTCACGCGCCCCTGCAGCGTCCACGCCGGCGCCAGCGCGTACTCCAGGCGCAGGTCGGCGGTGGCATGGCCGCCCAGGCGGACGAGGTTGGCGGCGTCGTCGTAGCGGTGGCCGGCGCCGTTGACGGTCACGCCGAAGCGGAACGCGCCGAAGCCGCGGTCGAGGTCGATGCGGCCGGTGTTGCGCGCGCGGCGCGCCAGCAGCCTGTCGCGGTTGGGGCCGTCGCTGCGGTTGCGCGGGTCGACGTGGCTGAGCTGCGCCGACAGGTCCCAGCCGGCCAGCGCGATGCCGGCGGTGAGCTCGGCGCCGCGCAGGCGCGCCTCGTCCACGTTCTCCGGCCGCCAGGTCAGCGAGTCGAAGTTGATCAGATCGTCGACGTCGTTCTGGTACAGGTCCAGCGACCAGTGCCAGCCCGCGCGGGCCTGGGCGATGCCGAGGTTGAGGTTCTTGGACTCCTCGGGATCCAGAGCCGGGTTGCCGGAGAAGGGGTAGTAGAGGTCGTTGAAGCTCGGCGCGCGGAAGCCGGTGGCGTAGCTCGCGGTCAAGCGCAGGTCGTGGGCCAGGTCCATGCCCCAGCCGACGCTGCCGGTGGCGTGGCTGCCGAACTGCGCGTTGTCGTCGTTGCGCGCGCTGGCCTCGAAGCGGTGCGCGCCGAATTCGCCGCGCCAGCCGGCGAAGACGCCGAGGTTGCGGCGCGAGGTCAGGTCGTACTCGGTGCTGCCGTCGATGCGATCGTCGAGCCAGTCCACGCCCGCCACCAGCGTCTGCGCCGGGGTGAGCGCCATGTCGCCCTGCACGCTGGCCTGATCGCGGCGGGTGCGCAGGCGGGCGACGAAGTCGCCGTCGAGGAAGTCGTCGGTCTCGTCGGTGCTGCGGCCGATGCTGGCCTGCAGGCCGAAGCCCGCGGCCAGGGCGTAGGCCAGCCGGGCGCCGGCGACCTGCTGCACGGTCTCGGAATAATTGGCCCAGCTGCCGTCGTATTCGTTCTCGCCCTCAGCGCGCAGCAGGTGCGCGTCCAGGGTCCAGTCCTGGCCCAGGCGCAGGCCGCCGCGCACGCTGGCGGAGCGGTTGCGGTAGCCGTCGCGGTCGGGTTCCTCGGTGCCGCAGCCGCCGAAGGGCACGCTGGAGCCCCGGCAGGCGTCGATGCCGTCGGTGCGCTGGTAGGCGACGTCGGCGCCGAACCAGCCGCGGTCGCCGCCGCCGCCCAGGCCCGCCCCGGCCTCGCGCAGGCCGCGACTGCCGCCGCCGGCGTGCAAGCGCGGCCGCACGGGGCCGGCGTCGCGGCGGGTGAAGATCTGGATCACGCCGCCGATGGCGTCGGCGCCGTACAGGCTGGAGTGCGGCCCGCGCACGATCTCGATGCGCTCGATCTGCGCCACCGGGATGTCCTGCAGCGCCGGCAGGCCGGCGGTGGCCGAGCCGATGCGGATGCCGTCGATCAGCACCAGCACCTGGTTGGAGCCGGCGCCGCGCATGAACAGCGAGGTCTGCTTGCCGGCGCCGCCGGTGTTGGTCAGGTTGATGCCGGCGCGGCCGCGCAGCAGCTCGGGCAGGCTGGGCGCCTGGCTGCGCTCGATCTCGGCGCGGTCGATGACCTGGGCCGGCGAGATGCTGTCGGCCAGCGCGATGGGGGTGCGGGTACCGGTGACGACGATCTCGTCCAGATCGACCGCGGCGCCGGCGGCGCGCGCGGACCACGGGGCGGACAGGGGAAGCGCGGCCGCGAGGGCCAGGACCAGGGGGCGGAACTGCATCGGAGCTCTCCATCCCGCGCGCCCACGCACGCGGTGTCGGTGGACGCCCGCGCGGGCGCGGGCTTGCGAGGGATTCGCAGCGGCGATCGGGCGCGGAAAGGAGGACCAAGGCGCACGGGCGGCCGGCCGGCATCGCCCACGCAGCCTCGACGCCCACCGCGTCGCAACCGCCCGGGCACGAGGCCCGGCTCCAGGCCGGTCTCCGGACTCGCGGGCGGGCCGGTCGGGACGACCGGCCCCGGCGCCGCGCCTTCCCATGGCCCGCTCGCGCGGAGACCACAGTGGCGGAGGCGGCGCCTCGGCTCGCTTACCGTTGCGGGGGCAGTGCCGGGCTGGCGGCGGGGTGTCCCCGCGGCGTCACCGGCTTCCCGTTTCAACCCGGGCTGGCCGGGTCACCTGAAGCGCGGCGATTGTACGCGCTGGCGGGCGGCGGGGCGATTGACCCGGCCCGACGCCGCCTCGATACTCGCCGCGTCGCCCGGCACGGGCGCGTTGCGCGCGGCGCAGGGGGGGCGGGCATGAGCCGGGAGGACATCGTCGCGATCGCCTCGCGACTGTTCGCGGTCTTCCTGGCGCTCGGCGTGGTCCGCCATCTCGGCACCCTGATCATGACGGCGCGCACCCACGACATGTTCGGCTACTGGGCCGCGGTGCTGGCGCTGCCGCCGCTGCTGGCCGCGGTGCTGCTGTGGCGCTACCCGCTCGCGGTGGCCCGGAAGCTGCTGCCGGTCATGAAGGCGCCCGCCGCGCCGCTGGATGCGCGCTCGCAGACGGCGCTGGAGCTGGCGCTGACCGCGATCGGCGTCTGGCTGCTGGCGCAGGGGCTGGTCGCGGCCAGCTACTGGGCGACCTTCCTGCTGCATCCGGGCGAAGCCCTGCGGGCGCATCCGCCGCTCGGGCCCTCGCAGCGCGCCGACATCGTGGCCACGCTCGTGGAGCTAGCGCTGGGCGCGTGGCTGGTGGCCGGCAGCCGCGGGCTGGGACGCGCGCTGCGGAGGTTGCGGGGGCGGCCGGAGGCGCCCGCGAGCGAGCCGTAGGCGCGCCGCGCTTCGCGCGCGGCTCCGCGGCCGGCGCTACTCGCGCCCGGGGGCGTCGGAATCCGGTTCGCCGGACGCGGGCGCGTCGTCGTCCTCGCGCATGTGGTGGGTCGTGGTCACCGGCGCGGCGGCGGGACGGCGCGGATCGGGCAGCAGCGCGATCGCGGCCTCGGCCTCGGCCACCAGTTGCTGGCGGCGCGCTTCCGGCACGTCCTGCCAGTGGCAGTCGAGCAGCGCGCCTTCCAGCGCGTAAAGCAGGTTGAAGCTGGGCCGGAAGCCGGCCCGGCGCACGCGCATGTAGGCATCGACCGGCCCCGCGCGCCGCAGGTCGTCCAGGGTGCGCAGGCCGACCTGGCGCAGCCAGGCGGCGGACTTGGGGCCGACGTTGCGCAGCTTGGCCGCGCTCACCGCAGCGACGCCACGTAGATCCCGGCGAGCGCTTCCAGGCCGGCCTGGTCCTCGGCGTCGAAGCGCGCCGGGCGCGGACTGTCCAGGTCGAATACGCCGATCAGCCGCTCGCCGTCCAGCAGCGGCACCACCAGTTCGGAGTGCGACGCGGCATCGCAGGCGATGTGATCGGCGACGGCGTGCACGTCGTCCACGCGCTGGGTGCTGCGGGTGCGCGCCGCGGCGCCGCAGACGCCGCGGTCGAGCGGGATGCGCACGCACGCCGGCAGGCCCTGGAACGGCCCGACCACCAGCTCGCGGCCGTCGTAGAAATAGAAGCCCACCCAGTTGAGGTCGGGCAGCGCATGGGTGACCAGCGCGCAGAGGTTGGCGGCGTTGGCCACGCGGTCGCGCTCGCCGGCCAGCAGCGCGCGCGCCTGCCCGGCCAGCTGCGCGTACTGCTCGGGCTTGCTGCCGTTCAATGGTTGGGAAGCGAACATGGCCGGGAGTGTAGCAATCGTGCCGCGCGCCCGTGCGCGGCATCCCGCGATCGCGGAGAATCGCGCCATGAGCGCCCGCAGCCTGTTCGTGACCGGCACCGATACCGGCGTCGGCAAGACCCATGCCTCGACCGCGCTGCTGCACGCGCTGCGCGCGCGCGGCCTGCGCGCGACCGGGATGAAGCCGGTGGCCAGCGGCTGCGCGCGCGGCGCCGGTGGTTGGCGCAACGACGACGCCCTGGCGCTGCGGGCGGCGAGCGATCCGGTGCCGCCCTACGAGGACGTCAATCCCTATCCGCTGCCGGAGCCGACCGCGCCGCAGCTCGCCGCCCGCGCGGCGGGCGTGGCGGTGGCGCTGGAGGCGCTGACGGCCGCCCATGCGCGCCTGGCCGCGCAGTGCGACGTGGTGGTGGTGGAGGGCGCCGGCGGCTGGCTGGCCCCGCTGGCCGACGGGCTGGAGCATGCCGACCTGGCGCGGGCGCTGGATGCCGAGGTGCTGCTGGTCGTGGGCCTGCGGCTGGGCTGCCTGAACCATGCGCGGCTCAGCGCCCGCGCCATCGTCGCCGACGGGGCCCGGCTGGCCGGCTGGATCGGCAATACCGTGGACCCCGGTTTCGCCGGCCAGGCCGGCTACCTGGATCTCGTCGCCGACGCCTTGCCGGCCCCTTGCTGGGGCGTGCTGCCGCACCGGCCGGGGCCGGATGCGCGCGAGGCGGCCGCGGCCCTGCGCCTGCCGGCGGCCTGGGCGCGGCGGTAGCCGTTGCCCGGGCGCACCGGTGCCGATCGGCAGTCGTCCCGTCCGGCGTCCTGAGATAGCCTGCGCGGACAGTGGCGATTTTCGTCTCGCGGCTGCTAGAATGCCTTCCTGTACTGATTGGTATAGCAATTAGAAGGCGCCGCCAAGGCGCCCCGTCCCCACGCCCTCCACGGAGCCGTCCCCCATGTCGATGCGCCCGCGCCTGATCGCGCTTGCCGCCTGTGTTCTCGTGCTCTCCGCCTGCGGCGGCGGCGAGGAGCCGCCGGCCCCTCCGCCGCCCGAAGTCGGCGTGGTCGCCGTGCAACCGTCCGTGGTGCCGCTGGAGAAGGACCTGGTGGGCCGGCTGGCGCCGTACCGCAGCTCCGACGTGCGCGCGCGCGTGCCGGGGGTGCTGCAGAAGCGCATGTACCAGGAGGGCAGCGACGTCAACGAAGGCGACGTCCTGTTCCTGATCGACCCGGCGCCGCTGCAGGCGGAGCTGGGCGCCGCGCAGGCCGCGCTGGCGCAGGCGCAGGCCAACGCCGCCAACGCCCGCGCCGCCGCCGAGCGCGCCCGCCGCCTGGCCCCTGACAACTTCATCTCGCGCTCCGACCTGGACGACGCGCTGGCCGCCGAGCGCAGCGCCAACGCGGCGGTGCAGTCGGCGGAGTCGGCGGTGCAGTCGGCGCGGATCAACCTCGGCTATGCCACCGTGCGCTCGCCGATCTCCGGCCGCGCCGGCAAGCAGCAGGTGACCGAGGGCGCGCTGGTCGGGCAGGGCGACGTGACCCTGCTGACCACGGTCGACCAGATCGATCCGCTGTACGTGAACTTCTCGCTGAGCCTGCGCGAGCTCGAGGACCTGCGCGGGCGCCACCTGGAGACCGCCGGCCCCACCAAGGTCGAGGTGATCCTGCAGGATGGCACGATCTACGAGCACGCCGGCGAGATCGATTTCTCCGGCGACGTGGTCGATCCGCAGACCGGTGCGGTGTCGCTGCGCGCCACGGTGCCCAATCCCGACAGGCGCCTGCTGCCCGGCGCCTACGTCACCCTCAAGGCGACGATGGGCCGCCAGGAAGGCTTGTACCTGGTGCCGCAGCCGGCGCTGCTGCGCGATGCCGCCGGCGCCTACGTGCTGGTGGTCGGCCAGGACGGCATGGTCGCGCGCAAGAACGTCACCGTCGACCGCGCCCAGGGCGGCGAGTGGGTGATCAGCGCCGGCCTCGCCGCCGGCGACCAGGTGATCGTGTCCGGCCTGCAGAAGGCGGCGCCGGAGGCCCCCGCCAAGGCGGTGCCGTGGAATCCGAACGCCCCCGCGCAGGGGCAGGCGCCCGAGGCCGGGGCGGGGCAGGGCGCGGCCGCGCCCGCCGCCGGGGCCGAGGGCGCGCCAAGCGAGGGCGCCGCCGCGCCGGCGGCGCCCGCCGCCGAAGCTCCCGCCGCGCCGCAGGGGGCCGCCCCGCAGCAGGGCGAGGTGCCCGCGAATCCGCAGGACTGATCCCCCATGCCCAAGTTCTTCATCAACCACCCGGTCTTCGCCTGGGTCGTCTCGATCCTGATCTCGCTCTCGGGCGTGATCGCGCTGCTCAACATGGGCGTCGAGTCGTATCCCTCGGTCGCGCCGCCGCAGGTCACCGTGTCCGCGACCTACCCGGGCGCCGATGCGCAGACCACCGAGCAGGCGGTCACCCAGATCATCGAGCAGCAGCTGACCGGCATCGACAACCTGCTCTACTTCAACTCGACCTCCAGCGCCAACGGCCGGGCCAGCATCACCCTGACCTTCGAGACCGGCACCGATGCCGACATCGCGCAGGTGCAGGTGCAGAACAAGGTGTCGCTGGCCACCCCGCGCCTGCCCAGCGAGGTGGTGCAGCAGGGCGTGGTGGTCGAGAAGGCGGCCGCGGGCTTCCTGATGGTCGTCGCGCTGCGTTCCAACAACCCGGCCATCGACCGCGATGCGCTCAACAACTACATCGGCGCCAACCTGATCGAGCAGATCTCGCGCCTGCCGGGCGTGGGCAGCACCCAGCAGTTCGGCAGCGAGTACGCCATGAACATCTGGCTCGATGCCGACCGGCTGCAGGGCTACGGCCTGTCGGCGACCGAGGCGCTGGCCGCGGTGCGGGGCCAGAACGTGCAGTTCGCCGCCGGCGCGCTCGGCGCCGATCCCGCGCCGGAGGGCCAGGGGTTCACCGCCTCGGTCTCGGCCGAGGGGCGCTTCAGCACGCCCGAGGAATTCGAGAACATCATCCTGCGCGCCGACAGCGACGGCACCGTGGTGCGCCTGGGCGACGTCGCCCGGGTGGAGGCCGGTGCCGGCGGCTTCGGCTTCGACGCCCGCTTCGACGGCCAGCCCACCGGCGCCTTCGCGGTGCAGCTGCAGCCGGGCGCCAACGCGCTGACGGTGGCCGAGGCGATCAGCTCGCGCATGGACGAGCTGTCGGCCAGCTTCCCCGAGGGCGTGGAGTGGTTCTCGCCCTACGACAGCACCACCTTCGTGACCATCTCGATCCAGGAGGTCGTCAAGACCCTGATCGAGGCGGTGCTGCTGGTGTTCCTGGTGATGCTGCTGTTCCTGCAGAACCTGCGCGCCACGGTCATCCCCACCCTGGTCATCCCGGTGGCGCTGCTGGGCACCTTCCTCGGCCTGTGGATGCTGGGCTTCACCATCAACCAGCTGACGCTGTTCGCGATGGTGCTGTCGATCGGCATCGTGGTCGACGACGCGATCGTGGTGATCGAGAACGTCGAGCGCATCATGGCGGAGGAACACCTGCCGCCGCGCGAGGCCACGATCAAGGCCATGGGCCAGATCACCGGCGCGGTGGTCGCGATCACGGTCGTGCTGGCGGCGGTGTTCATCCCCAGCGCGCTGCAGGGCGGCGCCTCGGGCGAGATCTACAAGCAGTTCGCGCTGACCATCGCCATCTCGATGGGCTTCTCGGCGTTCCTCGCGCTGGGCTTCACCCCGGCGCTGTGCGCCACCTTCCTCAAGCAGCACGCGCCGCCTGGGGAAAAGAAGGAGAACGTGGTCTTCCGCGTCTTCAACAAGTACTACGAGAAGACCAACGGCGTGTACGTCGGCCACATCCGTTCGGCCATCCGCCACACGCCGATCTGGATGGTGGTGTTCCTGGTGGCGGTGGTGCTGACGGCGTTCCTGTACATGCGCCTGCCGAGCAGCTTCGTGCCCGAGGAGGACCAGGGCTACGCGCTGGCGATCGTGCAGTTGCCGCCGGGGGCGTCGCTGCAGCGCACGCAGTCGGTGTTCGAGGAGGTCCGCGGCGCGCTCAGCCAGATCGAGGGCTACGAGAGCATGCTGCAGGTGGCCGGCTTCAGCTTCGTCGGCCAGGGCGAGAACGTCGGCATGGCCTTCATCAAGCTCAAGGACTGGGGCGACCGCGAAGGCACCGTGACCGACTTCATCGCCGCGGCCAACGGCGCGGTGTACGGCATCCGCGACGCGCAGATCTTCGTGGTCAACCTGCCGACCATCCAGGGCCTGGGCGAGTTCGGCGGCTTCGACATGTACCTGCAGGACCGCTCCGGCGCGGGCCGCGAGGCGCTGCAGCAGGCGCGCAACCAGCTGCTGGGCGTGGCCGCGCAGCGGCAGGACATCGTGCAGGGCGTGCGCCCGAACACGCTGGAGGACGCGCCGCAGGTGAAGCTGGAAGTCGACCGCGTGCAGGCGCAGGCGATGGGGCTGTCGGTGTCGGACATCTACGGCGCCATCCAGCTGATGCTGGCGCCGGTGTACGTCAACGACTACTTCGCCGACGGCCGCATCCGCCGCGTCAACATGCGCGCCGACGCGCCGTTCCGCACCGATCCGACCTCGCTCGAGCGCTTCTACACGCCCTCCAGCCAGCTCGACGCCGATGGCGGCCGGCTGATGATCCCGCTGTCGAACGTGGTGCGTTCGGAGTGGACGACCGCGCCGCCGGCGCTGACCCGCTACAACGGCTACGCCGCGGTCAACATCGTCGGACAGGCGGCGCCGGGCCGCGCCTCGGGCGAGGCGATGAGCGCGATGGAGGACATCGTCGTCAACGAACTGCCCGACGGCTTCGGCTACGACTGGTCGGGCCTGTCCTACCAGGAGATCATCGCCGGCAACACCGCCACGCTGCTGCTGGTGCTGTCGGTGGTGGTGGTGTTCCTCTGCCTGGCGGCGCTGTACGAGAGCTGGTCGATCCCGGTGGCGGTGCTGCTGATCGTGCCGCTGGGCATCCTGGGCGCGGTGGCGTTCACCATGCTGCGCGGCGGGCTGTCGAACGACATCTTCTTCAAGATCGGCATGGTGACGGTGATCGGCCTGGCGGCGAAGAACGCGATCCTGATCGTGGAGTTCGCGGTGCTGCAGCTGGTCGAGGGCAAGAAGCTGGCCGAGGCGGTGGTGGAGGGCGCCAGGCTGCGCTTCCGCCCGATCCTGATGACGTCCTTCGCCTTCATCATGGGCGTCACCCCGATGGCGCTGTCCTCGGGTGCGGGCGCCAACGCCCGCCACGCGCTGGCCACCGGCGTGATCGGCGGCATGCTGTTCGCGACCTTCCTCGGCTTGCTGTTCATCCCGGTGTTCTTCGTCGCGGTGCGCCGGGTGCTCGGCGACAAGCTCGACGAGCCGTCGCGCGCGGTGCAGGAGCAGCACCACGTCGATCCGGCCAGCCCGGCCTGATCGCGGGGCCGTCGCGCGCTCCTGCGGGAGCGCGCGGCCGGCGTCGCGGAAACCGGCACGAAAAAGCCCGGCCTTTCGGCCGGGCTTTTTCGTGTGCGCGCCGCAACGCCGCAGCGGCGTTGCGGGGCCGGCGCCGCGATCAGGCCTTGCCGGCGCGGGCCGCCTGCTTGACGGTCCGCTCGGCGGCGGCGGTGGCCTGCGCGGTGGCGGACTCGAACTGGCCCTTGGCGATCTGGCCGATGGCCTCGTGGGTCTTCAGGGTGCGGGCCAGGGTCTCCTGGCTGGCGCCGATGGCGCGCTCGACGTTCTCGCGCGCGACCTGCACGCCCTTGGGCCACAGGGTCTTGAGGCCTTCCGGGTCGCGCACGGCGGTCAGCTCGCCCAGGTAGGCGAAGGTAGCGCTGGCGTTCTGCTCCAGCGTGCTGAGGCCCAGGCCGAAGATCTTCTCGAAGTTCTCCAGCGCCAGCTGGTTCACCTGCGCCGCGGTCTCCGCGAACTGGCGGGTGGTGGCGTTGAACTGCTCGTTGATGGACATGACGACATCCTGCTAGGTCCGGCAGGGATTGCCGGTTTGTGCAGTGCAGCATAGAGGGGGCGATGTTGCATTGCAACAAAGCCCGGGCCCGCCGATGGCCGGCGTTAATCCTTGAGAATCAATCGTTTGCCCGCGGGTCTCCCTGAATGGGAGGCCCGGGCGCCCGGCGAACGCGCCGCGGCTCAGCCGCGATAGCGGCAGCCGGAGGTGCAGGTCTCGTGCACGACCACCTCGCTCAGCGCCGGCAGGGCGGGCTTGAGGCGCTCCCAGATCCAGATCGCCAGGCGCTCGCTGGTCGGGTTCTCCAGCCCCTCGATCTCGTTGAGGTAGTGGTGGTCCAGCCGTTCGTAGAGCGGCCGGAACGCGGCCTTGAGATCGGCGAAGTCCATCACCCAGCCGGTCTCCGGCCCGGGTTCGCCGCTGACGTGCAGCTCGATGCGGAACGAGTGGCCGTGCAGCCGCGCGCACTTGTGGCCCTCCGGCACGTTGGGCAGGCGGTGCGCCGCCTCGAGGGTGAAGACCTTGAAGATGTCCATGCGTCGGCCGGAGGAACGCGAGGGGGAAGCGCGGGGGCGCAAGGATAGCGCAGGCGCCGGCCGCGCCCGCCGGGCGCGGGACCCCGGCGCGGTAGAATCGCGGGTTTCCAGCGGTCCGCCCGTGCCCGCGCGTCGGCGGCGCCTCCGCCGGCCGACCTCCAGCCATCGCCAGAGCCCATGAACGCAGACCACCGCAAGCCGCTGCCCGGAACCCCGCTCCACTACTACGACGCCCGCGAGGCGGTCGAGGCGATCGCGCCGGGGGCCTGGGCGGGCCTGCCCTACACCGCGCGCGTGCACGCGGAGAACCTGGTGCGCTGCGCCGAGCCGGCGCGCCTGCGCGACTACCTCGGCCAGCTGATCGAGCGCCGGCGCGACCTGGACTTCCCCTGGTTCCCGGTGCGCGTGGTCTGCCACGACATCCTCGGCCAGACCGCGCTGGTCGACCTGGCCGGGCTGCGCGATGCGATCGCCGAGCAGGGCGGCGACCCGGCGCAGGTCAACCCGGTGGTGCCGGTACAGCTGATCGTGGACCACTCGCTGGCGGTGGAGTGCGGCGGGTACGACCCGCAGGCATTCGAGAAGAACCGCGCCATCGAGGACCGCCGCAACGCCGACCGCTTCCACTTCATCGATTGGTGCCGCAAGGCGTTCCGCAACGTGGAAGTGATCCCGCCGGGCAACGGGATCATGCACCAGATCAACCTGGAGAAGATGTCGCCGGTGGTCTACGTGCGCGACGGCGTCGCCTTCCCGGACACCTGCGTGGGCACCGACAGCCACACCCCGCACGTGGACGCGCTGGGCGTGATCGCCATCGGCGTCGGCGGGCTGGAGGCGGAGAACGTCATGCTCGGCCGCGCCTCGTGGATGCGGCTGCCCGACATCGTCGGCGTGGAGCTGACCGGCCGGCCCGGGCCCGGCATCACAGCCACCGACGTGGTGCTGGCGCTGACCGAGTTCCTGCGCGCCCAGCGCGTGGTGGGGGCCTACCTCGAGTTCTTCGGCGAGGGCGCCGCGGCGCTGACCATTGGCGACCGCGCCACCATCTCCAACATGTGCCCCGAGTACGGCGCCACCGCGGCGCTGTTCTACATCGACGGCCAGACCCTGGACTACCTGCGCCTGACCGGCCGCGAGGAACAGCAGGTGCGGCTGGTGGAGACCTACGCGAGGACCGCCGGCCTGTGGGCCGACGACCTCGCCGGCGCGCGCTACGAGCGCGTGCTCGCCTTCGACCTGTCCTCGGTCGAGCGCAACATGGCCGGGCCCTCCAACCCGCATCGGCGCCTGCCCACCTCGGCGCTGGCCGAGCGCGGCATCGCCACCGGCCTGGACCGGGCGCGGGCGCAGGAGGCCGAGGGCCTGCTGCCCGACGGCGCGGTGATCATCGCCGCGATCACCAGCTGCACCAACACCTCCAACCCGCGCAACGTGATCGCCGCCGGCCTGCTGGCACGCAACGCCAACGCGCGCGGGCTGGTCCGCAAGCCCTGGGTGAAGACCTCGCTGGCGCCGGGCTCCAAGGCCGTGCAGCTGTACCTGGAAGCCTCCGGCCTGCTGCCGGAGCTGGAGCGGCTGGGCTTCGGCATCGTCGCCTTCGCCTGCACCACCTGCAACGGCATGAGCGGCGCGCTGGACCCGGCGATCCAGCAGGAGATCGTCGAGCGCGACCTGTACGCCACCGCCGTGCTGTCGGGCAACCGCAACTTCGATGGCCGCATCCACCCTTACGCGAAGCAGGCGTTCCTGGCCTCGCCGCCGCTGGTGATCGCCTACGCCATCGCCGGCACGATCCGCTTCGACATCGAGAAGGACGCGCTGGGCACCGACGCCGACGGCCGGCCGGTCAACCTCAGGGATCTCTGGCCGACGGACGAGGAAATCGACGCCGTGGTCCGCGCCAGCGTGAAGCCGGAGCAGTTCCGCCAGGTCTACGGCCCGATGTTCGCGCTGCAGCCCGACGACGGCGCGCGCGTCGGCCCGCTGTACGACTGGCGGCCGCAGAGCACCTACATCCGCCGCCCGCCGTACTGGGAGGGCGCGCTGGCCGGCGCGCGCACGCTGACCGGCATGCGCCCGCTGGCGGTGCTGGGCGACAACATCACCACCGACCACCTCTCGCCCTCCAACGCGATCCTGCCCGACAGCGCCGCCGGCGAGTACCTGGCGAGGATGGGCGTGCCGGAGGAGGACTTCAATTCCTACGCCACCCACCGCGGCGACCACCTGACCGCGCAGCGCGCCACCTTCGCCAACCCGAAGCTGGTCAACGAGATGGCGGTGATCGACGGGGAAGTGAAGCAGGGCTCGCTGGCGCGGCTGGAACCGGAAGGGCGGGTGATGCGCATGTGGGAGGTCATCGAGACCTACATGGCCCGCCGCCAGCCGCTGATCGTCGTGGCCGGCGCCGACTACGGCCAGGGCTCCTCGCGCGACTGGGCGGCCAAGGGCGTGCGCCTGGCGGGCGTGGAGGCCATCGTGGCCGAGGGCTTCGAGCGCATCCACCGCACCAACCTGATCGGCATGGGCGTGCTGCCGCTGGAGTTCCAGCCCGGCACCGACCGCAAGACGCTGGGCATCGACGGCACCGAGACCTTCGACGTCCTCGGCGAGCGCACCCCGCGCGCCACCCTGACCCTGGCGATCCATCGCCGCGACGGCACCACGGTGGAGGTGCCGGTGACCTGCCGGCTCGACACCGCCGAGGAGGTCTCGATCTACGAGGCCGGCGGCGTGCTGCAGCGCTTCGCGCAGGACTTCCTCGAAGCCGGGAACCGGCAGCCGGAGCCCGGCATCCGCAGCGGCGCCGGGGGCTGATCCGCCGCCGGCAACCACGCACAAGGTCGAACATCCATGTCGTCATCTCCCCAGCCCCACGCGCCGCAACTGCGGATCCCCGCGACCTACATGCGCGGCGGCACCTCCAAGGGCGTGTTCTTCCGGCTCGACGACCTGCCCGAGCGCGCCCGCGCGCCCGGACAGGCGCGCGACGCGCTGCTGATGCGGGTGATCGGCAGCCCCGATCCCTACGGCAAGCAGATCGACGGCATGGGCGGCGCCACCTCCTCGACCAGCAAGGCGGTGATCGTGGCCCGCAGCGACCGCCCGGACCACGACATCGACTACCTGTTCGGGCAGGTCGCCATCGGCGAGCCCTTCGTCGACTGGAGCGGCAACTGCGGCAACCTCTCCGCCGCGGTCGGCCCGTTCGCGATCTCCGCCGGCCTGATCGACCCGGCGAGGGTGCCGCGCGACGGCGTCTGCACGGTGCGCATCTGGCAGGCCAACATCGGCAAGACCATCGTCGCCCACGTGCCGATGGCCGGCGGCCAGGTGCAGGAGACCGGCGACTTCGAGCTCGACGGCGTGACCTTCGCCGCCGCCGAGATCCGGCTGGAATTCCTCGATCCCGCCGAGGCCGGGGAGGGCGGGGCGATGTTCCCCACCGGTCGGGTGGTGGACGCGCTGGAGGTGCCGGGCGTGGGCACCCTGCGCGCGACGCTGATCGACGCCGGCATCCCGACGATCTTCCTCGACGCCGCCGAACTCGGCTACACCGGCAGCGAGCTGCAGGAGGCGATCAACGCCGATCCGCAGGCGCTGGCGCGCTTCGAGTCGATCCGCGCGCACGGCGCGGTGCGCATGGGCCTGATCGCCGACGTCGCCGAGGCCGCCGCCCGCCAGCACACCCCCAAGGTCGCCTTCGTCGCCCCGCCGGCAGCCTACGTCGCCTCCAGCGGCAAGCGCATCGAGGCCGCCGACATCGACCTGCGCGTGCGCGCGCTGTCGATGGGCAAGCTGCACCACGCGATGATGGGCACCGCCGCGGTCGCCATCGCCGCCGCCGCCGCCGTGCCCGGCACCGTGGTCAACCAGGCCGCCGGCGGCGGCGCCCGCACCGAGGTGCGCTTCGGCCACCCCTCCGGCACCCTGCGCGTCGGCGCCGAGGCGGTGCAGGCGGACGGGCGCTGGAGCGTGGCCCGCGCGATCATGAGCCGCAGCGCGCGGGTGCTGATGGACGGCGCGGTGCGGGTACCGGCCGACGCGTTCTGAGCGCCGCGCCTAAGCCTGTCGATCTCACAACGGGAATCGGGTCGGGCATGTTGCGCCCGACGTTGTCTGGGGCGCCCTCATGCGACAGCGATCCGGCGGCAAGCGCGCAATAGCGACCACGTTGCGCTGTTCGTCGCAGACGACGAAGCAGCGGGAGGCGCCTTCCTGATGGTTCTTGCGGGTGCGCTCAATCAGCCAGCGCGTGAGTTCGGGCGACGTGCAGCGGAAGTCCTCCAGCCGGAGCGTGTCGTCAAGCCGGCCGGGAGGCCTGATCGCCAGCGGTCAACGCTCCCACGGCGCCGGCGGGCTCAGCAGCCGGCGCAGCGCCTCGGGCTCGGCCAGGGGCTTCGACCCGTGCGTTGAATCGTTGCATCGCCGCGCGGCTGACCGCGAAGTGGGTCTGGTCGGCCAGCACCTCGCGCGCCTTCTCGCAGGAGGCGTCGAGGATGAACTCGGTACGGTTCTTGCCCGACACCTTCGCCGCACGGTCGATCAACGCCTGCTTGTCGGCAGGCGCCCGGAAGTTGATGGTCTTGGCGGCGGCGGTGGGCATGGCGCGTTCCTGTGGCTGTGCACACAACGTATATACGGCCGGCGGGGCAGGCAGGGCCGCGTCACGGCACATCGGGCTCTGGTTCATCGTGAGGCCCTCGAGGCCTGCCGGCCGGCGAGCGGGCGTCGCCGTGAGCTGGATCGGGACAGCGACGGCCAAAGGCAACGTCGCGCTCAGGTCAGTCGCCGGATCGCGAGTCGCGTCTCGGCGGCGATGGCGTACTCGAAGACCCGGCTCGACTGGAGCCGCAGCCGTGCGCCTGCTCCAGATGGCCGCGCTTGGCGACCCGCTGCAGCAGCGGATGCTCCGAAACGCCTGATTCCTTAGGGGTTTCCCGGACCTACCCGGGCTGCGCCGGATGTCCTCGGATTCCCGATTCTGGTGGCTATGGGTGGACTCGAACCACCGACCCCAGCATTATGAGTGCTGTGCTCTAACCGGCTGAGCTACATAGCCATCGGTCGTCCGGCCGCGAAGCGGCGCGGAGAACCCGGAATTCTCCACGCCAGGACCGCCGCCGTCAATCGCCGGTCATGCGCTTGTCGCCTCGCGCAGGGCGTGGCAGAGTCGGACGCAGTGCAATCTGGAGTCCGCATCGTGATCGATCCGGACGGCTATCGACCGAACGTCGGCATCGTGCTGATGCATCCCGACGGCCGGGTCTTCTGGGCCCGGCGCGTGCGCCGCGACGGCTGGCAGTTCCCGCAAGGGGGCATGAACACCGACGAGACGCCGCTGGAGGCCATGTACCGCGAGCTGCGCGAGGAGACCGGGCTGCTGCCCGGCCACGTGTCGGTGCTGGGGGCGACCCCGGGCTGGCTGCGCTATCGCCTGCCGCAACGCGCGGTGCGCCGCAACGAACGCCTGGTCTGCATCGGCCAGAAGCAGGTCTGGTTCCTGCTGCAGTTCACCGGGCGGGAGAGCGACCTGCGCCTGGATGCCAGCGACAAGCCCGAGTTCGACCACTGGCGCTGGGTGGACTTCTGGTATCCGCTCGAGCACGTGGTGACCTTCAAGCGCGGCGTGTACGTCAGCGCGCTGCGCCATCTGGCGCCCTTCGCCCGGCAGGTCGCCGGGGTGCAGGCGGTGCCGCACCTGCAGTTCCCCGCCCGCCATGCGCCGCGGCGCAGCCCGCGGCCGCGCGCGCGCGCCGGGCAGGGCGCCGGGGCGGTGCGCGAAGCCGCGGGCGCCGCGGAAGGCGCGGATGGATGTCGTTCTCGGCAGGAAATTGACAATCATTCTCGACTGTGGCGCAATGGCGGCCGGACCCGTCCCTAGAGTTTCGCGCCCGTGTACGTCTGCATCTGCAACGGGGTCACCGACCGCGACATCGCCGCCGCCGCCGCCGCGGGCTGCGCCGGCGTCCACGAACTGACGATGCGCACCGGCTGCGGCGCCACCTGCGGCAGTTGCGTGGACATGGCCGCCGACCTGCTCGCCCAGGCCCACGGCCGTCGCGAGTCCGAGGTCGTCGCGCTGTCCGACATCGCCTGCGCCGCCTGAGGCCGTTGCCGCCCGACGCTGGTGCCGGGCGCGCCGATGCGTACGATTCGCGTTCCGTCATGCCGCGTCGCGGCTCGCTAGAGTAGGCGCCGTTTCCGCTACACGGAGCCGGCCATGCAAGGCGACGCCCAGGTCATCCAGTACCTCAACAAGGCGCTCTACAACGAGCTGACCGCGATCAACCAGTACTTCCTGCACGCCAAGATGCTCAAGCATTGGGGCCTGCACGAGCTGGCCAAGCACGAGTACGAGGAATCGATCGACGAGATGAAGCACGCGGACAAGCTGTCCGAGCGCATCCTGTTCCTCGAGGGCCTGCCGAACTTCCAGCACCTGGGCAAGCTGCGCATCGGCGAGACCCCGCGCGAGATGCTGGAGTGCGACCTGGCGCTGGAGCTGGAGGGCATCCCGCTGCTGCGCGAGGCGATCGACCACTGCGAGCGCGTGCAGGACTACGTCAGCCGCAAACTGCTGGCCGACATCCTCGAGAACGAGGAGGAGCACGTGGACTGGCTGGAGACCCAGCTCGACCTGATCGAGCGGGTGGGCGAGCAGAACTACCTGCAGGACAAGATGGACGACTGATCGTCCGCGCCCGCCGCAAGACCTGCGCCGGCGCTACGCCGGCGTGGGGCTGCCCGAGCGCAGCTGCGCTCGGGCGCGCTCGAATTCGTTGGCGATCATCGCCACCGCGACCGTCGGCCGCTCCAGATGCCCCTGGCGCGCCCCGGCTTCCACCCGCCGCGCGGCGGCCGACAGCCGCAGCGCGCCCAGGTTGGCGCTGGAGGATTTCAGCGAGTGCGCGGTGTCGCGCAGCGCCTGGTAATCGGGTTCCGCGGCCGCGGCTTGCAGCCGCGCGATCAGCCGCGGCGTGTCCTCGAGGAACAGGTCCACCAGGCGGTCGACCTCGTCGCCCAGCATGGCGCGCAGCTCGCCGATGATCTCGGGGTCGATGACCGGCGGCAGGTCGGCGGCCTGCGGCGGAACGGGCTCGGGCTCGGGCATGGGCGGGGTCTCGTCGGCGGGCGTGGAGGCGGCCCCGGCGGCGGGCGCCGATGCGATCGCCTCCTCCGGGGGATCGGCAGGAGCGCAATCGCCGGCGGCGGGCGCAGCCGGCCCGGCGGCGGGCGGCGCCGCGGTCTCGAGCGCGGCGAACTCGCCGAGCCCGGCGCCCGGGTCCACCTGCGCGTCCTCCGGCGCCGGGCTCCACCAGCGCTGCAGGCAGCGCTCCAGCTGGCTGCGGGTGACCGGCTTGGGCAGGTAGTCGTCCATGCCGGCGTCGAGGCAGCGCTGGCGATCGCCGGCCATCGCGTTGGCGGTCATGGCGACGATCGGCAGACGGCGGCCGTCGCCGCGTGCGGCCTCGTCCTCGCGCCAGCGGCGCGTGGCGGTGTAGCCGTCCATGACCGGCATCTGGCAGTCCATCAGCACCACGTCGTAGCGCGCGGCGGCCATGCGCTCCAGCGCGGATTCGCCGTTGCCGGCGGTGTCGCAGGTGATGCCGAGCATGGCGAGCAGGCGCTGGCCGACCATCAGGTTGACCGGGTTGTCTTCGACCAGCAGCACGTGCGGCGTGCGCGCCGGCACCGGTGGCGGCGCCGGCGCGTCCGCGGCGGCCGCCGGCGCGGGGGCGGGCGGCAGGACGGCCGGCGCGGGCGGCGGATCGGCCGCACCCTGGTCGAGGGCGTCCTCCACGTAGGGCGCGTCGGGCTCGGCGGTGCCGATCAGGGCCGCGCGCAGGTCGGCCTCGGGCGCCTGCCGGCTCAGCAGGGCGACGCTGCTGCGGATTTCCTCCGGCACCGGCTCGTCGCCGTACAGCCCGACCAGCTTCAGCTCGCCGTAGACGGCGGTGCGCGCGAGGTTGCGCGACAGGGCGAGGGCGGTGTGGCGCATGCCGGCCAGGTCCGCCAGCACCAGCGAATAGGCCCAGGGCGCGCCCTGGGCGGCCGCCGCGCGCAGCCGGTTCAGGGCTTCCTGGGTGGTCTCCACCGAGGTCACCCGCAGCCCCCAGTTGGGCAGCAGCGTGGACAGCCGCAGGCGCAGCCGCGGGTCGGCGCTGAGCAGCAGCAGGCGCTGGCCGTCGCCGTCGGGCTCGTGCGCGGGCAGGTCGCCCCGCACCTTGAGCAGCGGCAGCTCGAACCAGAAGGTGGAGCCCTGCCCGGGCGCGCTCTCCACGCCGATGCGCCCGTCCATCAGCTCGACGATGCGCTTGGAGATGGCCAGGCCGAGTCCGGTGCCGCCGTAGAGCCGGGTGGTGGAGGCGTCGGCCTGGCTGAAGGCCTGGAACAGGCGGGCCTGGCCGGCCGGCGAGATGCCGATGCCGGTATCGCGCACCTCGAAGCGCAACTGGTGCTGCGCGGTGCTCTCGCCGATGCGGCGCACGCTCACCGTCACGCCGCCGCGCTCGGTGAACTTGACCGCGTTGCTGATCAGATTGCCCAGCACCTGGCGCAGGCGCACCGGATCGCCGCGCACCGGCAGGCGCACGCCGGGGTCGATCTGCAGCTGCATGCGCAGGCCCTTGCCCTGCGCAAGGCGGTCCATCAGCTGGATCACCCCCTCAAGCAGCTCGCGCAGGTTGAAGCTGGTGATCTCCAGCTCCAGGCGGTCGGCCTCCAGCTTGGAGTAGTCGAGGATGTCGTCGACGATGCGCAGCATCTGCTGCGAGGAGTCGTAGGCGGTGCGCACCAGGTCGGCGTGCGCGGGGGCCAGGCCGGCGTGCATCAGCAGGTCGAGCATCGGCACGATGCCGTTGAGCGGCGTGCGGATCTCGTGGCTCATGGTGGCCAGGAACTCGCCCTTGGCCATCACCGCCGATTCAGCCGCCTGCTTGGCCTGGCGCAGTTCCGCCTCCAGCTGGGCGTGGCGGGCCAGCTGCGCCTCGAGCTCGGCGCGCTCGGCGTCGCGATCGCGGGCCAGCGCCTCGGCCTCGGTCAAGGCGCGCTCGCGCTGCCGCACCAGGTACAGCACCGCGGCGATCGCGAACACCGCCAGCAGCGCCAGCACCAGCGCGATGCCCTGCCAGGGCCCGGCCAGACCGAGCAGGTCGAGCAACTGCATCGCCGCCGCTCCCGACGCCGCGCCCAGCGCCAGCCAGCGCAGCATGGGCAGGGCGGAGCGGGCGGGGGCGGACATGCTCACAGCACCGCGTTCTGGAAATCGAACTCCAGGCCGCTGCCGGCCTGGTGCACCAGGTTGCCCTGGATGAAGTCGATCCCGCTCATCCACAGCGTCGCCGCGGCCTGCGGATTCTCGACCTGCTGGCCGATCACCAGCAGGCCCTGGCGATGCGCGCGGTCGATCGCCTCGCGCATCTCGTCGCGCACGGCCTGCTCGGCGACGCCGGCGGAGTAGTACGCCGCCAGCCGCACGTAGCTCAGCGGCAACTGGGCGAGCAGCGAGTCGGCTTCCCCGTTGGTCCGGTAGCCCGACAGGCACAGCTGGACGCCGGCCGGCTGCACGGCGGCGCCGAACTCCTGCAGCGATACGGCGTGCACCAGCGCATCGTCCTGGCGCACGTCGACGACCAGGTCGGCGCCGTCGAGGCCGTACGCGCCGAGCCCGTCGAGCAGGCGCGCGGCGTGGCCGTCGCGGCCCAGGCTGCGCGGCGACTGCGAGACGAACAGCCGCACCCGCCGGCCGAGGCGGCGCTGCCGGTCGAGCATGTCCAGCGCGAGGTCGAGCACGCGGCGGTCGATCTCGTGCAGCAGGCCTGCGTCCTCGGCCACCGGCAGCACTTCGCCGGCCGGCAGCAGCTGGCCCTGGTCGTCGCGCAAGCGCAGCAGGGTCTGGAACTGCGCGTCCTGGCCGCCGGAGACCGCCACGATCGGCTGGTAGGCCAGCTCCAGCCGGTCCTCGGCGACGGCGCGCGCGACCAGGTCGGCGAGGCCGGCGTCGGCCGCGTCCGCGGCCGGCGGCGGGGTGTAGACCGCGATGCCCAGCGGGTCGAGCCGGGCATCGCGCAACGCGCGTTCGGCGGCCGCCAGCGCGCTGCCGGCATCGTCGAAGGCGCCGGGCAGCGGCAGCGCGCCCACCCGCGCGCGCACGCGCAGCGTCTCGTTGCCGGCCTGGACGGGATCGCGGGCCAGTCCGTCGCGCAGCGCGCGGGCGTCGTCGAGCGGATCGGCCGGCGCCTCCTGGGCCAGGACCAGGAAGGTGATGTCGTTGAGGCGGGCGCAGGCGCGCGCGCCGCACAGCTCGGCGACCCGCCTGGAGGCTGCGCGCAGCAGCACGTCCAGTCCCGCGTAGCCGATGCGGTCGCGCAGCGCGACCACGCCTTCGATCTCGAGCAGGAACAGCGCGCCCGGGCGGCGCGCGGACACCGTCTCGGCCAGGCGCAGCAGCATGGGCTCGCGGGCGAGCAGGCCGGCCGCCGGCGCCGCGGCGGCGGGGGCGGGGGCCTGGCGATGCGCGGCGCGGGCGCGGCGGATGCGGTTGTCCACCGCGGCCAGCAGGTGCCGCGGGCGCACCGGCTTGCTGAGGAAGTCGTCGGCACCGATCTCCAGCACCTCGAACTGCCGCTCCGGGTCCGGGTCGCCGGTCAGGAACACGATCGGGACCTGCGAGAACGCGCCGTGGCGGCGGATCATCATGGTCAGCTCGACGCCGTCCAGCGACGGCATGTGCAGGTCCATCAGCACCAGATCGGGGCGGAAGCCCTCCAGGGTCTGCATCGCGAGGTCCGGGTCGGCCACCACCTGGGTCTGCATCCCGGCGCCGGCGAGGATGCTCTCGGCGAACAGCGCCTGGCTGGGATCGTCCTCGACGATCATCACCCGGAACGGCGGCTCGGCGGCGTCGTCGGCGGGCGCCCGCGACGAGGCCGCGGCGGCGATCTCGGCGCGGGCGCGGCCGGCCTCGTCGTCGTCGGTGGCGGCCACCGGCGGCGGCGCGTCGGCGGCCCAGCGGCGCCAGTAATGCGCCGGCGGAAACTCCGCGCGCAGGATGTCGTCTGCGGTCCCCATCGTTCGACTCTGCCCCGATCCCGTACTGCAGGCAACTCGCCCGCCCGACCGGCACCGCGGATTCGGCGCCGCGGCGGAGTATGCCGGAGCCGGCGCCGAGGGTCCGTGCGCGGGCGCCCGTTCGCGCCCCTGGCTCAGCCCGAGGCGTCGGGCCGCGCCCGGCGGCCGCGCCCGGACAGCTTGCGCCACAGCCACCACAGCGCCCCGGCGCCCAGCGCGGCCAGGCTTAGCACCACGGCCAGCGCCAGCCAGGGGTGGGTGAAGGCCAGCGCTAGCGCGCCGACCGCGACTGCGTCCTCGCCGACCGACGCGGTCCAGTTGCTCAGCGGCTCCGGCGACAGGTTGAGCAGGGCCCGCGACCCGCTCTTGAGGACGTGGCTGGTCAAGGCCACGCCGGCGCCGGTGGCGAGCATGCCGGCGCCCAGTTCGCCGTCCGGCGACAGCGCGGCGGCGGCGAGGAACGCGCCGGCCGGCACCCGCGCCAGCGTCTGCAGCAGGTCCCAGCCCGAATCGACCCCGGGGATCTTGTCGGCGAAGAACTCCACCGCCGCCAGCACGGCGGACACGCCCAGCACCCAGGGCGACTGCGTCGCCTCCAGCGCCGGCGGCAGATCGACCCAGCCCATCGCGCCGGCCAGGCCCAGGCCGAACACGGTCAGGTAGGCGCGGATGCCGGCCAGCCAGGCCAGTAGGACCCCGATCGCGAACAGGTGTGCCTCGGACATGGCGCTCTCCGGCCAGGGCGTGCGCGCCGGAGTATACGCAGGCGCCGTCGGAGCCCGCCTGCACGCTTCACCGGCTTGAACGTCGCCCGACCCGCCGTCGCCGGGGTTTCTTGACCCGTTCACGGACGCTCGCTATACCGGACCGATGAACGACAGCCTCCCTCCGCGGCAGGAGCCCGCCGTTCCCCCCGTCGCCGCCGATCCCGCCCGAGCCGCCGCGGCCGGGGCGGAGCCGCCGCCCGCGGACGCGGCCGCGCGCACGCCGTGGCCGCTGGTGCTGATCGCGGTCGTGGCGCTCAGCCTGCTGTTCGGCGCCTGGGGCCTGTGGACGGTGCTCTCGTCCGCCGGCGCCGGCGCGGACCCGGGCGAGCGCCTGGCCCAGCTCGAGCAGGAAGTCACCACCCTGGCCCGCTCCGACCAGATCAGCCGCGAGGCGAACCTGCAGTTGCAGGGTGCGCTGGCCGAGCGCGACGAGGAGATCGCCGGCCTGCGCGCGGACCTGGCCTTCTACGAACGCTTCGTCGGCGCCACCGCGCAGCGGCGCGGGCTGACCGTGCACGAGCTGAAGCTCGCGCCCGGCGGTGGCCAGGTCTGGCACGCGACCGCCACCCTCACCCAGAACCTCAACCGCGGCGAGCCCAGCGAAGGCGAACTGCGCCTGCTGGTGGAGGGCACCCTGGACGGGCGGCTGCAGCAACTGGACTGGAACGCCCTGCGCCAGCGCGAGGACGCGCCGCCGCTGCCGTACTCCTTCAAGTACTTCCAGCAGGTGGAGGGCGACATCGTGCTGCCGGCCGGGTTCACCCCCACGCGCATCACCGCCCGCCTGCAGCCGCGCGGCGGATCGCCGGTAGAACAGTCGTTCGCCTGGAGCGATGCGACAGGGCGTTCCGCGCCGGATGCTTGAAGCGGCGCGGCGCGCCCCCCATCCTGTGCGCCATGGAACCGATGCCGCTCCCGCAAGCGCCCGACTATCAGCAGCTTTCGCGCCCGCTCGACTTCACCGCCGCGGCCGCGGCCAAGGTGCGCGAGCTGATCCACGGCGAGGGCAATCCGGCGCTCAAGCTGCGCGTGTACATCCAGGGCGGCGGCTGCTCGGGCTTCCAGTACGGCTTCGAGTTCGACGAGGACCGGGCCGAGGACGACCTGGCGATCGAGACCGACGGGGTCACCCTGCTGGTGGACCCGCTGAGCCTGCAGTACCTGATGGGCGCCTCGGTGGACTACGTGGAGAGCCTGCACGGCGCCCAGTTCACCATCCGCAACCCGAACGCCAAGACCACCTGCGGCTGCGGCAGCAGCTTCGCGGTCTGAGCGGCGCCGCCCGGCGCGGGCGACACGCCGCCGAACGCTTCAGCGCCTACACTCCGGTTCCCGCGCTTCGCGCGCGCGCCGATCCGGACCGATGACTGGCACCGCGCCCTCCGCCGATTCCGCTCCCCCGTACGCCTTCGTGGCGGCCCCCCTCGACCGTGCCGAGCACCTGCGATCGCGGCCCGAGGCGCTGGCGCGCCTGTGGCGCGATGCCCGCTGCATCGTCGTGGATGCCGAGGGGCAGGCGCTGACGGATGCGCGCGGCGAGGCCTGGGCGCCCGCGTCCGGCGAGCGGCCCGCGCTCGACGCGGCCGATCCGGTGTTCCTGGGCGTGGACGCGGCGGCGCGCGGCTGGTTCGCGCTGGCGGCCGAGGTCCTGCCGGTCGGCGCCGACGCGCCGCGCATCGACCTGCGCACCGCCGCCGCGCAGTGGCCGGCGCTGGAGGCCACCGCCTTCGCCCAGGCCCGCGCGGTGCTGCACTGGCGCCGCCGCCACCGCCACTGCGGCGCCTGCGGCGCGCCGCTGCGCTACGCCCGCGCCGGCTGGCTGGGCCAATGCCCGGCCTGCGGGGTGGAGCACTACCCGCGCACCGATCCTGCGGTGATCGTGGCGGTCTCCGACGGCGAGCGCTTGCTGCTGGGGCGGCAGGCCGGCTGGCCGCCGCGGCGCTGGTCGGTGCTGGCCGGCTTCGTCGAGCCGGGCGAGACGCTGGAGCAGACCATCGCCCGCGAGGTCTGGGAGGAATCGGGGGTGCGGGTGCGCCACGCGCGCTACCTGGGCTCGCAGCCGTGGCCGTTTCCGTCCTCGCTGATGCTGGGCTTCGAGGCCCTGGCCGAGCCGGACCCGCCGCAGGTCAACGACGACGAACTCGAGGACGCGCGCTGGTTCGACCGCGACGAGATCGGCCACGCACTGGCCGGCACCGGCGGCGACGACGGCATCCTGCTGTCGCCGCGGATCTCGATCTCGCGCTGGCTGATCGCGCACTGGTACCGCCACGGCGCGTTCTCGCCATAGGCGGGCGTCGAGCGGAGGCGCTGGGCTGCATCGACATTCAGCGCGCGAAAGAGGCCTTCCCTTCCCCCGCAAGCGGGGGAAGGTGCCGAAGGCGGATGGGGGCACGCCGCAGGCCCCGCTTGTGGGAGAAGGGACGGCTTCGGCGCTGTCGATACGCCCTAGGCCGCGTCGCCGCGCAGCGCGCGTACCTGCGCCTCCAGCGAGGCCGCGGTGGCTTCGGTGCCGGGCACCGGCGCGGCGGCGAGCACCTCGACCGGGGCGCGGAAGCGGCGCGGCATGCGCATGCGGCGCAGGCGCGAGTCGTGGCGGCTCCACATGCTGGTCCACATGTTGCGCAGCGCCATCGGCACCACCGGCACCGGGCGGCGGGCGAGGATGCGCTCCACGCCGCTGCGGAACGGCGCGATCTCGCCGTCGGCGGTGAGCCGGCCCTCGGGGAAGATGCAGACCAGCTCGCCCTCGGCCAGCGCTGCGTCGATGGCGTCGAACGCGCGCCGCATCAGCTCCGGGTCTTCCTTCTCCGGCGCGATCGGGATCGCCTTGGCGGTGCGGAAGATCCAGCGCAGCACCGGGATGTCGAAGATGCGGTGGTACATCACGAAGCGCACCGGCCGCGGGATGCTGGCCGACAGGATCAGCGCGTCCATGTAGCTGACGTGGTTGCACACCAGCAGCGCCGGTCCCTCGTCGGGCACGTGCGCCTCGATGCCGTGCAGCCGCAGCCGGTACAGCGCGCGCACCAGCAGCCAGCTGAGGAAGCGCATCAGGAACTCGGGCACGATGGCGAAGATCCAGATCGCGACCAGCGTGTTGGCGATGGCCAGGGCCAGGAACAGCTCGGGGATGCTCCAGCCCAGCAGGCGCTGGGTGGCGATGCCCACCAGCGCGGCGGTGACGATGAACACCGAGTTCTGGATGTTCATGCCGGCGATGACGCGCGCCAGTTCGTGCTTGGGCGTGCGGCTCTGGATCAGCGCGAACAGCGGCACCACGAAGAAGCCGGTGAACAGGCCGATGCCGGTGAGGTCGAACATGATCCGCGCGCTGCCGGGCTGGCGCACGAACTCCAGGACGCCCAGGCCCGCGGCCAGCGCGTCGCCGGGGCGGGCGAAGTAGAGGTCCAGCAGGAAGGCGCTGACGCCGAACGCGCCGAACGGCACCAGGCCGATCTCCACCGTGCGCGCGGACAGCTTCTCGCACAGCAGCGAGCCCACGCCCACGCCGACCGAGAACAGCGCCAGGGCGAAGATGTAGAGCGCCTGCGCGCCGCCCAGGTGCAGCTCGGCGTAGGTCGGCAGCTGCGCGGTGAGCACGGTGCCGATGAACCAGAACCACGACACGCCCAGGATGGCGTTGCGCACCGCGAGCTGGCGGCGCGCGAGCCGGAACACCGCCACCGATTCCGGGAACGGGTTCCAGCGCACCTTCAGCTCGGGCGCGCCGGCGCCGACCTTCGGGATCATGCGCGCGGCGACATTGCCGGCCACCGCCAGCGCGATGACCGAGAACGCCGCAGCCTCCGGCCCGTGCTCGCCTGCGACCTGGAAGATCAGGCCGCCGTAGATCATGCCGACCAGGATCGACAGCGAGGTGCCCATCTCGACCAGGCCGTTGCCGCCGGTCAGTTCCTCGGGCTTGAGCACCGAGGGCAGGATGGAGTACTTGACCGGCCCGAACAGGGTCGCCTGCACGCCCATCGCGAACAGCGCCACCAGCAGCACCGGCAGGTTCTCGGTCGCGAAGCCGACCGCAGCCACCAGCATGATGCCGATCTCCATCGCGGTGGTGACCACGATCAGGCGCTGCTTTTCCATCCGCTCGGCGATCTGCCCGGCCAGGCCCGAGAACAGGAAGTAGGGCAGGATGAACAGCGCCGGCGCGAGGTTGGTGTAGAGCGTGCGCTGCGCGCTGTCGATGCCGAGGAAGAACAGCAGGCCGATGATGGCCTGGCGGTAGACGTTGTCGTTGAAGGCGCCCAGCGCCTGCACGGCGAAATAGGGCAGGAAGCGCCGCTGGCGCAACAGGGCGAACTGGGTGTGGCCGGCCATGCGGGCTCCTGTGCGGATGCGCGGAGCCTAGCAGGCGGGCCCGCCAGCGCTCAAAGGCCGCTGGGGTTCAGGCTTCGCGCAGGCGCATGTCGGCGCGGGAGAACGCGAAGACGCGGCTGCGCAGCAGCGGCGCGACCGCCTCCGGCCGCTCGTACAGGCGCTGCCGGCAGGTCTCCTCCGGCAGTTCGAGCAAGCGCGCCTCGGCGTGGTCGCCGTCCAGCCGGACCAGGCCCACGCCGTGGCGGCGGGTCTGCGCGTAGCGCACCGCCGGGTTGCCGCCGGCGATCAGCGCGTCGAGCGCGGCGGCCAGGCGCCGCGTGGCGTCCTGCTGCGGGCCGTCGCCCTGGGCGCTGTGCGCGATGATGGCGCCGAGCGTCTGCGAGGACACCGCCGGCACGGTGAACTCCACCGTGGCGTCGCTGTGCTGGGTGGCGAAGCCGGCGTGGATGTCGCCCGACAGCAGGATCGTGCCGCCGGCGGGATCGAAGGCCTCGGCGAGCAGGCGCCGGCGCTCGGCGGGGAAGCCGTCCCAGTGGTCGAGATTGAGATAGACGCGGTGCCGCATCGGCTCCGGCGCCCGCACCTCGGGATGCGCGAGGTCGAGCACCAGCGAGGTGAACGAGACCGAGCTGGCGACGACCTTGAAGCGCGCGTCGCTGTCGCGCAGGCGGCCGGCCAGCCAGTCGCGCTGGGCGGGATCGTAGGGCGATTCGGGGCCGTCGAGCGCGCGCAGGGCAGCGAACAGGTCGAAGCTCTCCTGCACCACGATGTAGCGCGCGCCGAGATCGGCGAAGGAGCGGGTCTTGCCCAGCGCCAGCCAGGGCAGGCCGAGCGGCAGCCCGTCGGGCGCGGGCGCCTCCAGCCTGGCCCCGGCCGGCGCGGCCGCGTTCCAGGCGTCCAGCAGCCGCGCCAGTACCGGCAGCGCGATCGGGCCGGCGGCGAGCGCGTCGGCGCGCGCCGCGGCCCGCGCCGGGTCGAGGCCGGCCTCGGCGCCCTCGCGCAGCAGCGCGGCCCGCACCGCCGGGCGCAGCGGCGCCCGCGCCGGCTCGGCGAGGTCCACGTAGGGCATCAGCGCGGGCCGGACCTGCGCCGGGTCCAGGCCCAGGCGCGGCAGCCGCGCCTGCAGCGCGTTCGCGTCGTAGGCCAGCGCGCCCGGGAACGCGTCCTCGGGAATGGCGTGGTCGGGGCGCGCGCTGCGGTAGTCGGTCAGCAGCAGGTCCAGCGCCTTGCCGAAGCGCAGCCCGCGCCACAGTTGCACGTGCGGGAACAGGCGCTCGCGTCCGACCGGCAGCAGGCCCTGGCCGCCGGCGCCGGCGGCGTCGGCCAGTTCGAGATCGACCGGCATGTACTCGAAGTAGGCCTGCTCGGCGTTGCGGCGGCGCTCGCGGTCGCGCTCGTCGCGCAGGCCGTCGCGGTAGGTGGCCACGTCCTGCCAGCAGTCGTCGGAGAACTCGTGGTCGTCCCAGATCGCCACCAGCGGCGCGCGTTCCAGCAGCGCCTGCAGCACCGGGTCGCCGCGGACGCTGCGGTGCAGCTGGCGATAGTTGTCCAGGCTGTGCGCGGCGTAGTAGCGCTGGCCGCCGCGCTCCAGCGCGATCGCGCCCTCGAGGTCGTCGAAGGCGATCGCGCGCTCGCCGCCCTGCTCCTGGAACTGCGGGTCGCCGGCGGTCTCGTAGATGAAGTCGCCCAGGTGCAGGACGAAGTCCAGGTCCTCGTCGAGCAGCGGCAGCAGGGTGTTGTACCAGCGGCCGCCGTAGTCCTGGCAGCTCATGAAGGCGAAGCGCACCGGTACGTCGGCGTCGGGCGCCGGCGCGGTGCGGGTGCGCCCCACCGGCGAGGACACCGTGCCGTCGCGCGGGTCGTCGAGCAGGAAGCGGTAGCGGTAGCCGGTGCCCGGCGCCAGGCCCTCCACGCGCACCTTCAGGCAGCCGTCGCTGCCTTCGGGCACCGGCAATTCGCGGTCCACGCGCAGGCGGGCGAAGCCGGCGTCCTCGGCGACCTGCAGGCGCACGCGGCGCGCCGGCGCCGCCAGCCGCGTCCATAGCAGCACGCGGTCCGGGCGCGGATCGCCGGAGGCCACCGATTGCGGGAAGTGCGCGCGCGAGACCGTGGGCGCCGCGCCTGCGCGCAGCGGCGGCAGCAGCGGTGCGGCGGCCGCGACGACCAGGGCCTGGAGGAAGCGGCGGCGATCGGGCGAGTGCATCGTGTCCGGCTCCTGGCGTGCGGCGAAGCAGGCACGCTAGGCCGCCCAGATGACCGTTTCTTGTCCGCCGCGCGCGTCCGCGTCACGGTCATCGCGCTGTCACCGCGGCATCACCCGCGCGCAATCGCCGCCGCCGAGGCTGTTCCTTTCGCTCCCGGAGGGAACCCTCGCCATGCCTTGCCGCGTCCATCCGCTCGTGCCGGCGCTGCTCGCCGGTCTCGCCGTCCTGGCGGCCGCGCCGCGCGCCGCGGCCCAGGTGACGGCCTCGCCGCAGCAGCTGGACACCATCGTGGTGACCGCGCAGAAGCGCGAGCAGCAGGTGCACGACGTGCCGATCGCGATCAGCGCGTACTCGGGCGAGTTCCTCGACGACCTCGGCATCGACGGCTTCGAGCAGCTCGGCCATTACGTGCCGGGCCTGCAGACCCAGGTGCAGAGCCCGAACAATCCCGGCTTCGTGATCCGCGGCATCACCTCCGACAGCGGCGACGCCACCAGCGAGCCGCGCGTGTCGGTGTTCCAGGACGGCGTGTCGATCAGCCGCTCGCGCGGCTCGGTGGTGGAGCTGTTCGACATGGAGCGCGTGGAGGTGCTGCGCGGCCCGCAGGGCACGCTGTTCGGCCGCGGCGCGCAGATCGGCGCGATCCACCTGATCCAGAACAAGGCGCGCAACGCCTCCGAGGGCGGATTCCGCTTCGGCTTCGGCAACCAAGACGAGACCTACCTCACCGGCCACGCCAACGCGCCGCTGGTCGACGATCGCCTGTACGGCCGCTTCGCGGTGTTCCACCAGCGCCGCGACGGCAGCGTGGACAACCTCTCCGGCGGCGCGCTCAACGGCCGCGATACCCAGGCCTTCCGCGGCGCGCTGCGGCTGGACCTGGGCGAGACCGGCGGCCTCGACCTGATCCTCAACCACCAGCAGGACACGCCGCCGGGCACCGCCTTCCGCAGCGGCGTGATCCCCACCCGGCAGGGCCGCACCGACTTCTGGGACGCGCCGGCCGATCTCAACCGCGGCCGCGCGCTGGGCCTGGACCGCACCGTCGACAGCGCGACCCTGCTGGGCGAATTCCGCCTCAACGACGACTGGAGCCTGTCCACCATCACCGGCTGGCGCCGCTTCGATTCCACCGAGGAGTTCGACGCCGACGGCTCCCAGGCCGACCTGCTGGAGTTCGCCGAGATCGCGCGCGGGCGGCAGTTCAGCCAGGAAGTGCGCTTCCAGTACGACGCCGGCGGCCGTTTCCGCGGCTTCGCCGGCGCCAGCCTGTTCGACGAATCCGGCGCGCAGCGGGTGCCCTTCGCCACCGACGAGCGCAGCCTCTACGCGCTGCTGTCGCCGCGGTTGTCGGCCGCGGTCGGCGGGCTGCTGCCGGTGGTGCCGCTGCTCAATCCCGACGGCACGCCCAACACCGGCCTGGCGGCGGTGCCGATCCATCCGGCGCTGCAGCAGATGCTCGGGCTGCCGGCGCTGCTGCCGCTCAAGCCGGTCCACACCGAGGAATACGCCAACCACGGCGACGTGCAGGCGCTGGAGGTGTTCGCCGACGGCACCTGGTCGATGACCGACCGCTTCGACCTCACCCTCGGCCTGCGCTACACCCGCGAGAAGGTCGAGTCCGGCTACGAGGCGCTCCACCACGGCACCCCGAGCGTGCTGGGCCTGTTCCTGCCGTCGTTCCCGGACAGCGTGGCGTTCCCCAACGCGCTGTTCCCGGTCACCGACGGCCGCCTGACCGCCTCGGACACCTTCTCGTCCGCGGTCGGGCGCGCGGTGGCCAACTACCGCTTCACCCCGGATCTCAACGGCTACGCCAGCGTCTCGCGCGGGCGCCGCCCGGACCTGCTGCAGTACAACGACGGCGCGATGGAGCAGGTGCCCGCCGAGATCGTGTGGAGCTACGAGCTGGGCCTGAAGGGCACGGCCGCCGGCGGCCGCTTCGTCTACGACCTGGCGGCCTACTACTACGACTACAGCAACTTCCAGGCCCAGGTCGCCAATCCGCCGGGGACGCTTCCGCTGTTCGTGACCACCAACGGCGGCAACGCCCACGCGACCGGCTTCGAGGCCTCGCTGATGCAGCGCTTCGGCGAGCGGCTGACCGGCTTCCTCAACTACGGCTGGATCGATGCGTCCTTCAACGCCGTGGACGACGACGGCAAGCCGCAGGCGCTGGCCGGCAACCGTTTCCGGCTGACGCCCGAACACACCGTGGCCCTGGGCCTGGACTGGCGCAGCCCGGTGGGCGGCGGCCACGAGCTGTACGTGCGGCCGAACTACAGCTGGCGCTCGAAGGTGTACTTCGAGGACGACAACGCGCCGGGCATCGCCCAGGACGCGTATGGTCTGCTGAACCTCAACGTGGGCGTGCGGCTGGCCAACGGCTGGGACGTGCAGGCCTACGCCCACAATCTCGCCGACGAGGAGTACCTGATCGATGCGGGCAACACCGGCATGCAGTTCGGCATTCCCACCTACGTCCCCGGTTCGCCGCGGCTGTACGGCGTGCGGTTCGCCCGCGACTTCTGACCACGCGTTCGCGATCCTGCTGAGCATCGCCGCCGGGGTCCTGGCCGCGGCGATGGCGCTGCCCGCCGCCGCCGCGGGACCGGAGGCGCGGCTGGCGCCCGGCGTGCGCGAGGCGATCCGCGCCTCCGCGCGCGGCCCGGCGGTGATCGCGCATCGCGGCGCCAGCGCGCGCTTGCCCGAGCACACCCTGGCCGCCTACGAACGCGCGATCGCCGACGGCGCCGACTTCGTCGAGCCGGACCTGGTGATGACCCGCGACGGCGTGCTGGTGGCGCGCCACGAGAACGAGATCGGCGAGACCACCGACGTCGCCGCGCATCCCGAGTTCGCCGCGCGCCGCACCGTGCGCCGCGTGGACGATGCCGAGGTCGAGGGCTGGTTCGTCGAGGATTTCACCCTGGAGGAACTGCGCCGGCTGCGCGCGCGCGAACGCCTGCCCGAGTTGCGCGGCACCGCGCACGACGGCCGCTATCCGGTGCCCACCTTCGACGAGATCGTCGCGGCGGTGGCCGCGGCGTCGGAGCGCAGCGGCCGGACGATCGGCATCGTCCCGGAGATCAAGCACTCCAGCCATTTCCACGCCCGCGGGCTCGATCCCGAGGCGGCGCTGATGGCGTCGCTGCGGGCGCACGATTACACCCGCAGCGCCCCGGTCGGCGTGCAGTCGTTCGAGATCGGCAACCTGCGGCGCCTGCGCGCGCTGCTCGACGAGGCGGGCCTGCGCAACGTGTTCCTGGCGCAGTTGATCGGCGCCCCGGAGGCCTCGCCGCACGACCGCGTGCTGGCCGGCGCGCCGCGGCCCTACCTGCAGATGCTCACGCCCGAGGGCCTGGCCAAGATCGCCGGCTACGCCGACGTGCTCGCGCCGCACCTGCGCTACGTGCTGCCGGTCGACGACGCCGGCGCGCTGGCGGCGCCGACGCCGCTGGTGGCGGCCGCGCACGCGGCCGGACTGGCGGTGCACGTGTGGACGCTGCGCCCCGAGGACCCGTTCCTGCCGCCGGCGCTGCGATGCGGGGGCGCCGCGCCGCGCTGCGAGGCCGGCGCCCGCGCCGAGGCCCGGGCCTTCGCCGAGGCCGGCGTCGACGCGCTGTTCGGCGACGATCCCGGGCTGCTGCGCGAGGCGCTGCGGCCGCCGCCGGCCGATTGACCGCCCGCGCCGGCACCGGGGCGCGCGCAACGGCCGGCCTATTCGGTCGGCTCGGTCGCGACCGCGCGCATGGCGAGGTAGCGGCGTTCCAGTTCCTGGCGGATCTCGCGACGCTGCCGGCCCTGCTCGAAACGCCGCCGCTCCTCGGCGGTGCGCGGCTCTCGGGGCGGGACCGGCGTCGGCCGGCCCTGTTCGTCCACCGCGACCATGGTGAAGAAGCAGCTGTTGGTATGCCGCACCGCGCGGGCGCGGATGTCCTCGGTGACCACCTTGATCCCGACCTCCATCGAGGTGCGCCCGGTGTAGTTGACCGAGGCGAGGAAGGTGACCAGCTCGCCGACGTGGACCGGCTCGCGGAAGGTCACCTGGTCCACCGACAGGGTGACCACGTAGCGGCCGGCGTAGCGGCTGGCGCACGCGTAGGCCACCTCGTCGAGCGTCTTGAGCAGGGTGCCGCCGTGGACGTTGCCGGAGAAGTTGGCCATGTCGGGCGTCATCAGCAGCGACATGGTGAGCTGGGCGTTGCCTGGGATCATGGCGTGGCGACCGGTTCGGGCGGGGAGGGCGCGCGCAGGAAATCGACGAATGCGCGCAGCTTCGGCGGCAGGTGCTCGCGGGCGGGATAGTAGACGTAGAGCCCCTCGAACGGCGGCGTGTAGTCCTGCAGCAGCCGCACCAGCCGGCCGGCGGCGAGGTCCTCCTCGACCTCCAGCAGCAGCGGCTGCGCCAGCGCCAGCCCGGCCAGCGCCGCCTCCCGGGCCAGCGCGCCGTTGTTGACGATCAGCCGCCCGCTCACCTCGACGCCGATGTCGCGCCCGTCCTGGGTGAACTCCCAGGGGTGGATGCGCCCGCTGCCCATGCGGCGGAAGCGCACGCACTCCAGCCCGGCGAGCGCCTGCGGCGTGCGCGGCGCCGGGTGCCGCGCCAGCCAGTCCGGCGAGGCGACCACGGCCAGTTCCTGCGGCGGCCCGATCGGCAGCGCCACCATGTCGCGCGCCAGGCATTCGCCCAGCCGGATGCCGGCATCGAAGCCGCCGCCGACCAGGTCGGCCAGGCCGTCGTCGGCGTACAGCTCCAGCGCGATCCGCGGGTAGCGCGCCTGGAACGCCGCCAGCCGCGGCAGCACCAGCCGTGTCGCCACGGCCTGGGCGAGATTGATGCGCAGCAGGCCGCTGGGCGTGCCGCGCGCGGAATCGAGGTCGTCGAAGGCGTCTTCGATCTGCGCCAGCCCCGGCAGCACGCGGTCGAGGAAGCGTGCGCCGTGCTCGGTCAACGCCACGCGCCGGGTGGTGCGGTTGAGCAGGCGCACGCCCAGTTCGCGCTCGAGCGCGCGCACCGTCTGCGACAGCGCCGACGGCGAGACGCCGAGTTCGGCCGCGGCGCGGGTGAAGCTGCCGTGGTGGGCGACGCGGGCGAATGCCGCCACGGCGCCCAGGGGGCGGGTGTCCATGCTGCGGGGCGGGCGCGGCCCGTCGGCTGGGGTGGGTTTCGCAGCATAGCGAACCGGCGCCGGTCGCCGCTGCGACCTCCCGACGCCGCGTTCGCGCCCGGGATTGTGCAGCACGGCTTCAGACGCGATGTCGGATCCGGGGATTTTTCGCGACGGGCCAGGGCCCTAGAGTGGCGCCTTCGCCGGATGAAGAGGACGAAGGCCGCCCCGGACGCCGACCCGCCCCCTGTCCCCTCCGTCCCCGCGCCGGCCGGGTGTCGCATCGTCGCCCTCGACCGCCGCGCGCCGCGTTCCTCCGCGCGCCATGCGCGTATCCCCCGTTCCGTTCTTTCCCCCAAGGAGACATGCACGATGCAGACCCGTACCCTCGGCCGCAACGGCCCCCAGGTTTCCGCCCTCGGCCTCGGCTGCATGGGCATGAGCGCCTTCTACGGCGGCCGCGAGAGCGACGCCGAATCGATCGCGGTGATCCACCACGCGCTGGACGCCGGCGTGAACTTCCTCGACACCGCCGACATGTACGGCCCGCACACCAACGAGGTGCTGGTCGGCCGCGCGATCGCCGGCCGCCGCGACGAGGTGTTCCTGGCCACCAAGTTCGGCATCCGGCTCGATCCGGACGATCCGCACGCGCGCGGCGTCGACGGCCGGCCGGAGTACGTCGCCGCCGCCTGCGAGGCCAGCCTGCGGCGGCTGGACGTGGAGACCATCGACCTCTACTACCAGCACCGGGTCGATCCGCAGGTGCCGATCGAGGACACCGTGGGCGCGATGGCGCGGCTGGTGGAGCAGGGCAAGGTGCGCCATCTCGGCCTGTCGGAAGCCTCCGCCGAGACCCTGCGCCGCGCCCACGCCGTGCATCCCATCACCGCGCTGCAGAGCGAATACTCGCTGTGGTCGCGCGATCCCGAAACCGACGGCACCCTCGACGCCTGCCGCGAGCTCGGCATCGGCTTCGTGCCGTACTCGCCGCTCGGCCGCGGGTTCCTGACCGGCGCGATCCGCAGCCCCGACGACTTCGAGCCCGACGACTACCGCCGCCACTCGCCGCGTTTCCAGGGCGAGAACTTCGCCCGCAACCTCGCCCTGGTCGAGCAGGTGCGGGCCCTCGCGCAGGACCGCGGCGTCGCCCCCGGCCAGCTCGCGCTGGCGTGGGTGCTGGCGCAGGGCGAGGACCTGGTGCCGATCCCCGGCACCAAGCGCATCCGCTACCTCGACGAGAACCTCGGCGCGCTCGACGTCCGGCTGACCCGCGACGAGCTCGACCGCATCGACGCGATCTTCCCGCCCGACGCCGCCGCCGGCACCCGCTACACCCGCGAGCAGATGGGCATGGTGAACCGCTGACCCGGTCGGGGCTCAGCCCCGCTCGCGCCCGATCGCACGCCAGCCGATGTCGCGGCGGTGGAACTCGCCGGGCCAGGAAATGCCGGCGACCGCGGCGTAGGCGCGGCGCTGGGCGTCGGCCACGCTGTCGCCCAGCGCGCACACGCACAGCACGCGGCCGCCGGCGGTGACCACCTGGCCGCCTTCGAGGCGGGTGCCGGCGTGGAAGACCCGGGTGCGGTCCGGCTCGGGCACGTCCCAGGTGTTGATGGCATCGCCCAGCCGCGGCCGGGCCGGGTAGCCCTCGGCGGCCATCACCACCCCCAGCGAGGGGCGCGGGTCCCACTGCGCCTCCACCTCGTGCAGGCGGCCGTCGATCGCCGCGTCCACCAGGTCGGCTAGGTCCGACTGCAGGCGCAGCATGATCGGCTGCGTCTCCGGGTCGCCGAAGCGGACGTTGAACTCGATCACCTTCGGCGCGCCGCTGCGGTCGATCATCAGCCCGGCGTAGAGGAAGCCCGTGAACGGAATGCCGTCGGCGGCCATGCCGGCCACGGTGGGCTCGATCACCTCGCGCAGGATGCGCTCGTGCACCTCGGGGGTGACCACGGGGGCCGGCGAGTAGGCGCCCATGCCGCCGGTGTTGGGGCCGGTGTCGCCGTCGCCCACGCGCTTGTGGTCCTGGCTGGTGGCCATCGGCAGCGCGGTGCGGCCATCGACCATGGCGATGAAGCTGGCTTCCTCGCCGTCCAGGAACTCCTCGATCACCACCCGCGCGCCGGCGGCGCCGAAGGCGTGGTCGGCCAGCATGTCGCGGATGGCGGCCTCGGCCTCGGCCAGGGTGGCGGCGACGATCACGCCCTTGCCCGCGGCCAGGCCGTCGGCCTTGATCACGATCGGCGCGCCGCGCTGGCGCACGTACTGCAGCGCCTCGTCGGCCCGGGTGTGCACCGCGTAGTGCGCGGTGGGGATGCCGTGGCGGGCCAGGAAGTCCTTGGCGAAGGCCTTGCTGCCTTCCAGCTGCGCGGCCGCGGCGCTCGGGCCGAAGATGCGCAGGCCGACCGCGCGGAAGCGGTCCACCACGCCGGCCACCAGCGGCGCCTCGGGGCCGACCACGGTGAACGCCACGCCCTCGCGGCGCGCCAGCGCCAGCAGGCCGTCGAGATCGGCGGCGTCCACGGACGCGTTGCGGCAGCCGGACTCGCTGGCGGTGCCGGCGTTGCCGGGCGCGACGATCACCTCGTCCACCCGCGGCGACTGCGCCAGCTTCCAGGCCAGCGCGTGCTCGCGGCCGCCGGAACCGATGACCAATACTTTCATAGCGAGATCTCCGAAGGGGGCTGGGAGCGCCAGGCCGGGGCCCGTAGTGTGTGCAGCGAACTTCGGGAAGGATGCCGGCGCAGCCGGGATCAATGCCGGAAGTGGCGCACGCCGGTGAACACCATCGCGATGCCGTGCTCGTCGGCGGCGGCGATCACCTCGGCGTCGCGCATCGAGCCGCCGGGCTGGATCACCGCCTGGATGCCGGCCTCGGCGGCGGCGTCGATGCCGTCGCGGAACGGGAAGAAGGCGTCGCTGGCCATCACCGAGCCTTCCACGCGCAGGTGCGCGTCGGCGGCCTTGATCCCGGCGATGCGCGCCGAATAGACGCGGCTCATCTGCCCGGCGCCGACGCCGATGGTGCGCTGGTCCTTGGCGTAGACGATGGCGTTGGACTTGACGTACTTGGCCACCTTCCACGCGAACAGCAGGTCGGCGATCTGCGCCTCGTCGGGCGCGCGCGCGGTGACCACCTTCAGCTCGTCGCGGCCGACCGTGCGCGCGTCGGGGGTCTGCAGCAGCAGGCCGGAGCCGACGCGCCGGCTGTCGATGCCGTAGGCGCCGTCGCCGGCCGGGATGCGCAGCACGCGCACGTTGGCCTTCTTCTTCGCGCAGGCGAGCGCCTCGGGCGCGTAGTCCGGGGCGATCAGTACCTCGACGAACTGGCGGTCGAGGATCGCCTGCGCGGTGGCGCCGTCGAGGGGGCGGTTGAAGGCGATGATGCCGCCGAAGGCGCTGGTCGGGTCGGTGGCGTAGGCCAGCTCGTAGGCATCGCCGCAGGCCACGCCCACCGCCACGCCGCAGGGGTTGGCGTGCTTGACGATGACGCAGGCCGGCGCGTCGAACTGGCGCACGCATTCCCAGGCCGCGTCGGCGTCGGCGATGTTGTTGAACGAGAGTTCCTTGCCCTGCAACTGGGCGAAGGTCGCCAGCGTGCCGGGGGTCGGGTACAGGTCGCGATAGAACGCCGCGGCCTGGTGCGGGTTCTCGCCGTAGCGCAGGTCCATGACCTTCACGAAGGTCGAGTTCATCTGCGCCGGGAAGCGCGCGCGCTCGGGCACGTCGGCCGAAGGATCGGCGACGGCCGACAGGTAGTTGCCGATCGCCGCATCGTACTGGGCGACGCGGTTGAACGCGGCCACCGACAGCGCGAAACGCGTGGCCGCCGACAGCTTGCCGCCGTTCGCCGCCAGCTCCTCGAGCAGTCCGGCGTACTGCGCCGGCGAGGTCGCCACCGCGACGCGGGCGAAGTTCTTCGCCGCCGAGCGCAGCATCGCCGGGCCGCCGATGTCGATGTTCTCCACCGCCTCGGCGAGGGTGCAGTCGGCGCGCGCGGTGACGTCCTCGAACGGATAGAGGTTGAGCACCAGCAGGTCGATCGGTGCGATGCCGTGCTCGGCCATCACTGCGTCGTCCACGCCGGCGCGGCCGAGCAGGCCGCCGTGCACGACCGGGTGCAGGGTCTTGACCCGGCCGTCCATCATTTCCGGGAAGCCGGTGGCCTCGGCGACGTCGGTCACCGCCAGCCCGGCCTCGCGGATCGCCCGCGCGGTGCCGCCGGTGGACAGCAGCTCGACGCCGTGCGCGGCCAGCGCGCGGGCGAGGTCGACCAGGCCGGTCTTGTCGGAAACGGAAAGCAGCGCCCGGCGCACGGGCAGGAGATCGGCGGACATCGGCAGACGCGGGCAGCGGGCGGGGCCGTATTGTAGCGGCGCGTCCGCCGAGGCACGGAATCGCGCGCGGCCGACGCCGCGCGCACGCCTACTCGGGCGCGGTCAGCCCGTAGTCGCGCAGCTTCTTGCGCAGGGTGGCGCGGTGGATGCCCAGCATCGCCGCGGCGCGGCTCTGGTTGCCCTCGCAGTGGTTGAGCACTTCCACGAACAGCGGGATCTCGAGCTCGCGCAGCGCGACCTCGTACAGGTTGCTGGCGCCGCTGCCGTTGAGATCGCCGATGTAGCGGCGCACCGAATTGGCGACGTGGTCGCGCAGCGGCGTGCGCTGGCTGGCGCGCGTAGGCGGATCGGAGCGTTCGGCGGCGTTCAAGGTCCTTCCCGCGGAGACATGACGGCGGCCCGGCGCCGGGTCGCCACCGCCTCCCCGGCGTGCGGACCCGTGACGGGGGGAGCGAGTCTAGCGCGCGGCCCGACGCAGTCCAAGCGCGTGCGGACCCCAGGAACGTCGGGGGGCGCGGCGTTCGCGCTGCGCGCCGGCCGGCGTCAGCCGAAGTCGAAGTTGAATGCGACCGCGTGCGGCGACGGCTCCACGATGTCGAAACCGACGCGGGCGCTCTGGCCCGGCGCCAGGGTGTCGGGCGCACCGGCCGGACGGTATTCCTCCGGCGCGAACCAGCGCGCGGCCAGCGGCCGGCCCTCGGCATCGGACAGGGTGAGCGACAGCATCGGCCAGGCCTGCGCGCGCGCGGCGTCGTTGCGCAGCGTGGCGGCCACCCGCAACTGCCCGGGGCGATCGGGGTGCGGGCGCACGTCGCGCTGCAGCAGCGCGATGGCGCCGGGCTCGCGCCAGGCCGGCAACGTGCAGCGGGCGACCGTGCAGGCCGCCGCGACCCACGGCCGCCAGGCCGGGTCCGCGGCCAGCCGCGCACGGTCGGCCAGCAGCAACTGCGTGCCGAGCGCGAGCAGCAGCAGCGGGATCGCGATCGCCATCGCCAGCCGCTCGCGCGGCGCCGCGGGCGCGGTGCCGCCGCGCGGCCGCAGGAAGCTCGGCGCGGACCGTGCGGGCGTCGGCGCGGCGACAGGGCGCGGCGATGGGGGAGGCACGGGGCCGGGGGGCGGCGGCGTCGCGGCGTTTCCCGCCGCGTGCGCGCCTGCGGCAGGCGGCGCGGGCGCGGGGCGAGGCGCCTGCGCGTCCGTGGCCTTCGCCGCCGGGGCGGGGGCGAGGATGGGGCGCGGCGTCGCGGTCGGCTGCGGTGCCGGCGCCTCGGCCGTGGCCGGCCGGGCGCGCAGCGGCACGAAGCGCGGCCCGGGCGCGCCGGGCGAGGCGATGGGGGGCGCCGGCGCGGGCGTCTCCGGCGGCGATCGCGCCGGCGGCGCGCTCCCGGCGGCGGGCGCCGCCGCGCGCAGCGCGTGGCTGCAGTACGGGCAGCGCTCCGGCGGCAGGTCGGTGACCAGGTCGGTGGCGACCAGGGCGCTGCAGCCCGGGCAGTTGACGAACATCGCGCGATCCCCCTGCGGCGCGGCCGGCGGCGGAAGCTCGCGATCTCCGCGAGGCGCCCGGCGGCGCGAGGACGCTATTCAATCACGCCGGCGCACGCCCTCGATGCGAACCCAGTCACCTTCGTGGGCGACGGCCAGCGCCTCGAACCAGGGCCGGTAGCGTCGCAGCAGTTCCTCCTGCTGGCCGTCCAGGATGCCGGACAGCGCCAGCCGCCCGCCGGGCGCCACGCGCGCGGCGATCGTCTCGGCCAGCGCATCGAGGGCGGCGGCGAGGATGTTGGCCACCACCACCGGGTAGGCGCCGGCGGGCGCCTCCGCGGGCAGCGAGACCGTCAGCCGCTCGCCGACGGCGTTGCGCGCGGCGTTGTCCAGGCTCGCCGCCAGCGCCTGCGGATCGTTGTCGATGCCCAGCGCGCGCGACGCGCCGAGCTTCAGCGCCGCCAGCGCCAGGATGCCGCTGCCGCAGCCGTAGTCGAGCACCGCGCGGTCCTGCAGTTCGCCGCGCGCGGCCAGGCCGTCCAGCCACTGCAGGCACAGCGCGGTGGTCGGGTGGGTGCCGGAGCCGAACGCGAGGCCGGGGTCGAGCCGCACCACCGCGGCCTCGGCGCTGTCGGCGCCCTCGGGCAGCTCGCAGTTCCAGGGCACGATCCAGGTGCGCTCGCCGAAACGCAGCGGCGCGTACTGGTCCATCCAGGCGCGCGCCCAGTCCTGGTCCTCGACCTTGCGGAACGCGGCGCGGCTCCAGTCCAGCGCCGGGTCGAACGCGTCCAGCGAGGCCAGCAGCAGCAGCGGGTCGGCGTCGTGCGGGAACAGGGCATTGAGCACCAGCGTCCGCCACAGCGGCGTCTCGCCGACCCCGGGCTCCAGGATCGCGCGTTCGTGGCCGCTGTCGGCGTCGGCATCCAGCAGGGTGACCGCCAGCGCGCCGACGTCCTCGAGCGCGCGCTCGTAGCGCGGCTGTTCGTCCTCGGTGCAGGTCAGGGAGAGCTCGAGATAGGGCATGGGGCGCGGTCCGGCGGCGGGGCCGGCATCTTGGGCCCGGCCCGGGCCGGGGTAAAGGGCGCCGACGGCCGCGCGATGGCGTACCATGCCGCGCGAGGGCCCGGCGCGCGGCGCGCGCGGGGCGAGCGAGGAGGCGAGGACGATGCGCGGCGGAACGTGCTGATGGGCGGCATCGCGCTCAAGGGCGGCCGCGCATCCGATGCAGGCATGACCGGCATGGTACGGATCGCGGCGGTGGCGGTGCTGGCCCTGGCGGGCGCGGCCGTCTGGCTGCGCGTGCAGGCCCTGGGCGATACCGGCGCGGCGCGCCTGGCCCCGGCGCCCGTGGCGGCGGTCGCCGAGGCGCCTGCGGCGACCGCGTCGCCGGCCCCGCCCGCCACGGCGGCCGCGGCGCCGGACGCGCCCGGCGAGGTCGCGGCGCGCCGCCGGCTGGCGATGCCGGCCGCCGGCCGTTCCGAGGCGCTGCGGCAGGCCTTCGAGCGCGATCCCGATCTGCACGCGCTCTCGCGCGTCCTGGCGCCGGCGGCGCAGGCCGGCGATCCGGAGGCGCTGTGGACGCTCAGCCGCATCCACGACTACTGCGCGGGCTTCGCCGCCTCGCCGGCCGGCTATGCGCGCGACAGCGCGCTGCTGGACGGGCTCGGCGTGCCGGGGGCCACCGCCATGTCGCGCTCGCGCGGCCGCGTCGCCCAGCGTTGCCAGGGGTTCGCGGCGACCGATGCGATCACCGTCTCGAGCATCCTGCGCCAGCGCCAGGCGGCCGCCGAGGCCGGGCATCTCGCCGCCGAGGCCAGCCTGCTGGCGATGGGCGCGCCGCTGGAGGACAGCCCGGCCTACCGGCGCGACCTGGCCCGGCGCGTGCGCGATTCGGGCGATCCGGATGCGATCTCGGCGCTGTCGTCGGGCATGGGCGTGGCCGCCAGCGGCGACCGCGCCTACGACGGCCTGGTCGCGGGCACCCAGTTCGCGGAGCTGGCCTGGCGGATCGCCGGCTGCCGCGCCGGGCTCGATTGCGGCCCGGACAGCGCGCTGATGACGACGTACTGCGCCGACGGCGGCATCTGTTCGCAGGATCCGGCGCAGGATTTCGAGAGTTTCGTGTACGACGCCGCCGTTCCGCGGCAGGGGGCGGAGGTGGTCGGGCGCATGGTCGACGCGCTGTTGCAGGGCGGGTCGGAGAGGACGGAGCGATGAGGCAGACAGGCAGCAGGTGGCCGCGCAAGCTGCGGCGGGTGTTCTGGATCGGGGCGTTCGCCGTGTACTCGGTGACCGCGGCCGGGGTGATGATCGACGCGATCAGCGACAACTACCGCGAGCTGTCGCAGGTGGCGCAGACCACGGTGGACTCGCCCGACGAGATCCGCCGGCTGGGCGCGGCGCAGATCGCCGCGGTCTATCGCGCGCAGAGCGGCGCGCCGTTCGCCACCCTGCCGCCGGGCAGCACCTTCAAGGTGATCTGGCCCGACGGCTCCAGCGAGTACGTGATGGTGGTCAGCCAGGCCTCCAGCACCGGCATCCGCCCGATCCCCGGCACGCAGCGCCCGGCGCCCGACGACGTCCCGCCCTCCGGCCAGCTGCAGCTGCTGCCGGTGTCCGCCGAGCCGGCGCGCGGAGCGCCGCAACAGCAGCAACCGCGGTAGCGCGCCGGCGCCCGGCGCGCGCTGCCGTCAGCCGATCGCCAGCGGCTTCTCGCGGCGCTCGGCCAGGCGCTTCTCCAGGTAGTGGATGTTCTGGCCGCCGGTCTGGAAGCCCTTGTCGCGCATGATCCGCGCCTGCAGCGGGATGTTGGTCCTGATGCCGTCGATCACCATCTCCGACAGCGCCACCCGCATCCGGCAGATCGCCTGCTCGCGGTCGGCGCCGTGCACGATCAGCTTGCCGATCATCGAGTCGTAGTTCGACGGCACCCGGTAGCCCTCGTAGACGTGCGAATCGACCCGCACGCCGGGGCCGCCCGGGGCGTGGAAGTGCTGGATCAGTCCGGGCGAGGGCAGGAAGGTCTCCGGGTCCTCGGCGTTGATGCGGCACTCGATCGCATGCCCGCGCAGCACCACGTCCTCCTGCCGGATCGACAGCTTCTGCCCGGCGGCGATCAGCAGCTGCTCGCGGATCAGGTCGATGCCGGTGACCATCTCGGTGACCGGGTGCTCGACCTGGATGCGGGTGTTCATCTCGATGAAATAGAAGCGCCCGTTCTCGTACAGGAACTCGAAGGTGCCGGCGCCGCGATAGCCGATGCGCAGGCAGGCCTCCACGCAGACCTGGCCGATCTGCGCGCGCTGTTCCGGGGTGATCCCCGGCGCCGGCGCTTCCTCCACCACCTTCTGGTGGCGGCGCTGCATCGAGCAGTCGCGCTCGCCCAGGTGGATCGCGTTGCCCTGGCCGTCGGCCAGCACCTGGATCTCCACGTGGCGCGGGTTCTCCAGGAACTTCTCCATGTAGACCATGTCGTTGCCGAACGCGGCCTTGGCCTCCTGCTTGGTGGTGGCGATGGCGTTGGCCAGCGCCGCCTCGGTCTGCACCACGCGCATGCCGCGCCCGCCGCCGCCGCCGGCGGCCTTGACGATGACCGGGTAGCCGATCTCGCGGGCGATCTTGACGTTGGTCGCCGCGTCGTCGCCGAGCGGGCCGCCGGAGCCGGGCACGCAGGGCACCCCGGCCTCCTTCATCGCACGGATCGCCTCGACCTTGTCGCCCATCAGGCGGATGGTCTCGGCCTTGGGGCCGATGAAGACGAAGCCCGACTGCTCCACGCGCTCGGCGAAATCGGCGTTCTCGGACAGGAAACCGTAGCCGGGGTGGATGGCCTGCGCATCGGTGACCTCGGCCGCGGCGATGATCGCCGGCATGTCGAGGTAGCTGCGGTTGGACGGCGGCGGGCCGATGCAGACCGACTCGTCGGCCATGGCCACGTGCTTGAGGTTGCGGTCGACGGTGGAATGCACCGCCACCGTGCGGATGCCCAGCGCATGGCAGGCCCGCAGGATGCGCAGGGCGATTTCGCCACGGTTGGCGATGACGACTTTGTCAAGCATGAAGGACGATTCCGGAGTGGTGTGTTGGTGGCCAGGGGCCGGGGGTCAGAGGCCAGAGGTCAGAGAAAAGCGGCAGTTGCTGCGCTTTGCTTTTCCCTGGCCCCTGGTCCCCGACCCCTGGCCCCTAGTCCTCAGCCAATCACGAACAAGGGTTGATCGAACTCCACCGGCTGCCCGTTCTCGCACAGGATCGCGAGCACGGTGCCGGCGGCGTCGGCCTCGATCGGGTTGAACATCTTCATCGCCTCGATGATGCCCAGGGTGTCGCCGACCTTGACCGTCTGGCCGACGGAGACGAAGGCGGGCTTGTCCGGGGCGGGGGAGGCGTAGAAGGTGCCGACCATCGGCGAGAGCACGACGTGGCCGTCGGGGATCGCGGGGCCGGCGGGCTCGGCGGTGCGGCCGCCGGTGGCGGCCTCGACCGGCGAGCTCATCGGCATCACCGGCTCGGCCGCGCGCGCGGGCGGGGCCGCGGCGGGCGCCGGGGCGTAGGCGATCGCGCCGACCGGGTTGCGCGACAGGCGGACGGATTCCTCGCCCTCCTTGATCTCGATCTCGGAAAGGTTGGACTCCTCGAGCAAGTCGATGAGCTTCTTGATTTTGCGGAGATCCATGGCGGCCTCTGGGCGTGGACGTTGAGAGGGATGCGGCAGGCGCGCGCGGCGGCGCGGGCTCAAGGCGCGGGCGCGTCCAGCCGCCGCAGCGCCGCGTCGAGCGCGTAGCGGTAGCTGTCGGCGCCGAAGCCGCAGACCACGCCGACGGCGTGGTCGCTGAAGTAGCTGTGGCGGCGGAAGGGCTCGCGGGCGTGCGGGTTGGACAGGTGGATCTCGATGAACGGGATCGCGACCGCGGCCAGCGCATCGCGCAGCGCCACCGAGGTGTGGGTGAACGCGGCGGGATTGATGAGGATGAAGGCGGTGCCGTCCTCGCGCGCGGCCTGCACGCGTTCCACCAGCACGTGCTCGGCATTGGCCTGCAGGCTGTCCAGCCGGTGCCCCGCGGCCTCCGCGGTGCGCCGCAGGCCGGCGTCGATCTCGGCCAGCGTGGCGCGGCCGTAGATCTCCGGCTCGCGGCTGCCGAGCAGGTTCAGGTTGGGGCCGTGGAGCAGCAGCAGGCGGGCCATGCGGGAGGTCGGACGAGCGAGGCGCGCAGTCTGCTGCATGCGGCTATTGCTGTCCAGTTCGCCGAACTTGGGCGAAGTTGGTCGGTGGTTCCCAGTCGCCCGCGTATGGTGGGGCGGGTGCGCCGTTACCGGGCGCCCGCCCAGGCGTCGATCTCGCCGGCGGCGAACGGGCCGATACGGGCCTTGAGCATGCGGCCGTCGGCGGAAATCAGCACCGAGTAGGGCAGCACCCCGCGCGGGTTGCCCAGGCGCACCCCGGCGTCGGCCGGGCCGGCCGCGTCGAGCGCGATCGGGTAGCTCACCGGGACCCGCGCCAGGAACGCGCGCACGGCCTCGGCGTCGTCGAGCGCGATGCCGAGCACCTGGGTGCCGCCGGGGCCCTGTTCGCGGGCGTAGCGGTCCAGTTCCGGCATTTCCTCGATGCACGGCGCGCACCAGCTCGCCCACAGGTTGACCAGCAGCGGGCGGCCGCCCAGCTCGCCGGGCACCGCCACCGACGCGCCGTCGAGTCCCGCCACCGTGAAGGCGGGCACCGGCGCGCCGCGGCGGGCCGTCGCCACGCCCTCGGGGGCGGCCGGGGCGGCGGCGCGCATCGCGTCCTGGGCCAGGCGCTGGCCGGTCTCGGTGCCCAGCAGCGGGCCGGGGCCGCGGGTCAGCAGGCTGGCGCCGAGACCGAGCAGGCCGGCGCCGATCGCGACCGCGACCACCACCCAGGCCTTCACTGCGCCGCCCGCCGCAGCGCGGCCTCCACCGTGGCTTCGGTCAGCACCGTCGGCAGGATCTCGGCCTGCCCGCTGCGCGAGTACACGACGTACAGCGGCACGCCGACCGCGCGGTGGGCTTCCAGGAACGCGGTGATCTCGGGATCGGTGTGGGTCCAGTCGCCCACCAGGTATTCGGCGCCGGCGGCCTCCAGCGCGGCGCGGAAGGCCGCGCCCGCCAGCACCCGGCGCTCGTTGGCCTTGCAGGTCACGCACCAGTCGGCGGTCATGTTGACGAAGACCGGGGTGCCGGCCTCGCGCAGCGCCTGCAACCGCTGCGCGGAGTAGGGCTGCGCGCCGCCGGTCGCCGGCGCCGCGGCCGGCGCCGGCGGCGCCAGGCGACCGACCGCCAGCACCGGCCACAGCGAGGCCAGCGCCAGCGCCAGCGCCAGCGCGCGGCCGAGGCGCCCGCCGGTCCAGCGGCGGCGCTCGTGCCACCACAGTGCCAGGGCGAACACCGCCAGCCCCGCGATCGCCAGCGCCATCGCGTCCACCCCGCGCTGGCGCCCCAGCACCCACAGCAGCCAGGCCACGGTGAGGTACATCGGGAAGGCCATCGCCTGCTTCAGCGTCTCCATCCAGGCGCCGGGGCGCGGCAGCCGCTCGCCCAGCGCCGGGACGAAGCCGATCAGCAGGAACGGCAGCGCCAGGCCCAGGCCCAGGGCGACGAACACGCCCAGCGCGGCGGCGGTGGAGCTGGCGAAGGCGAACGCCAGCGCGCCGCCCATGAACGGCGCGATGCAGGGGCTGGCGACCACGCAGGCCAGCACGCCGGTGAAGAAGTCCCCGGCCGGGCCCGAGCGCGCGCCGAGCGAGCCGCCGATGCCGCCGACCGCACCGCCCAGGGTGTAGACGCCCGACAGCGCCAGCCCGACCGCGAACACCAGGTAGGCCAGGGCGGCGACGAACCACGGCTGCTGCAGCTGGAAGCCCCAGCCCAGCGCCTGCCCGGTCGCGCGCAGCGCCACCGCCAGCAGGCCGACCGCGGCGAACGCCGTCACCACGCCGGCGGTGTACCAGACGGCGTGCCGGCGCGCGCTGGCGCGGCTGCCGCCGCTCTGCGCCAGCCCGACCACCTTCAGCGACAGGATCGGCAGCACGCAGGGCATCAGGTTGAGCAGCACGCCGCCCAGCAGCGCCAGCAGCAGCGCGCCGGCCAGGGTGCCGGCGCCGGCCGCGGCGGCGGGCGCGGCCGGCGGCAGGCTGCGCCCGGCGTTGCCGGCCGAGGCGTCGGGCGCGGCGGCGGCGGCCGCCCCCGCGGGCGGCGCGGCCGCCGCCTGCGACGTGTCGGGCGTGGTGGCCGGCGCCGCGTCGTCCCCGGGCCGGTCCGGCAGCGCCGGCGCGGGCGGGGTCGCCGCGGCGGCGGCCCGGGCCTCGGCCGCCTGCGCGGCGGCCGGGCGGGTGCCGGCCGGGACGGCGACCTCGACGCTGCGCGTCATCGGCGGATAGCAGATGCCGTCGGTCTGGCAGCCCTGGAAGGTCGCGGTCAGGGTCAGCGTGCCGGCATCGCCGTGGCTGCGGCGCAGCGGCAGCGGCACGTCGATGCGGTCGAAGTAGACCACCACGTCGCCGAAGTGTTCGTCGTGATGGTCGCTGCCCGGCGGCCAGTCCGGGGCGCCGGCGGCGAAGCCGTCGCCGCGCACCTGGAAGCTGCTGCGGTCGCGGTAGAGGTAGTAGCCGGGCGCCGGGGTGAAGCGCAGCAGCAGGCGGTCGCCGCCGTCGGCGATCGCCTCGAAGCCGAACGCCTGCTCCGGCGGCAGCGGCGCGCCCTGCGCCCCCAGCGGGCCGGCGGTACCGCCGCCGCCGGAGAGCGCGCGCCCGAGCGCGGCCAGGCCGTCGCGGCCGCCGGCGCCGGCGGCCGCCGGCAGGGCGACGCTCACCTCGCGGGTCTGCGGCGGGTAGCAGATGCCGGCGTCCGCGCAGCCCTGATAGCGCACCCGCACGACCACCCGGTCCGTGCCGGCGGCCGCCGCGCCCGGCAGCGCCATCCGCACGCGGCCGCGATAGGTCTCGACCTCGCCGAAGAACTCGTCGACGTGGCGCGCGCCGTCGGGCAGGCGCAGGCCGTCGGCGGGAAAGCCCGGGCCTTCGGCGCCCATGCGGTGGCGGTAGAGGTAGTAGCCCTCGGCGATGGTCCAGTCCAGCTCGATGCGCTCGCGCGTCGGCGCGGTGGCGCGCAGCGCGAAGGCCTCCTCGACCGGCAGCAGGTCGTCGAAATCGACCGCCGCCTGCGCGCCGGCGGCGGCCAGCAGCGCGGTCGCGGCCAGCAGGCGCGTCGCCCAGCGCCGCAGGCGCATCAGTCCGCCGCCTCCGGCGCGGTCTCGCGGGCGATCCAGTCGAGGTAGGCGGGCAGGCCGTCGGCGGCGTCGCAGGCGATCAGCTCGGGCACCTCGTAGGGATGCAGCGCGAGGAGCCGGTCGCGCAGGGCGGGCAGCCGCGCCCGCGTGGTCTTGATCAGCAACTGCACCTCCTCGGCGCGCGTCACCCGCCCGTCCCAGCGGTAGACGGACGCGATCCCCGGCAACAGGCTGACGCAGGCCGCCAGCCGCTCGGCGACCAGGCGCTCGGCGAGGCGACCGGCCGTTTCGGCGTCGGGGCAGGTGGACAGGCAGAGGAGGGCGGACAACGGTGCGGGAGACGGCGGCATGGGGACGGCATAGGGTAGCCCAGCGCCGTGGCGGCGGCGCGCGCCGCGCCCGCGCCGCCGTGCCCGGCAGGCCCTACACTGTGCGCCCCCGGTCTTCCCCCGCACGCACCATGTCCCAGTCCCGTTCCCTCGCGCTGGCGGCCGCGTTCGCCGCCGCCGCGCTCAGCCTGCCCGCCGCCGCGCAGTCGCAGTTCGAAGTCAGCGCCGGCCCCTCCTGGACCCGCGACAACGAGGTCACCCCCGTGGTCGCCGCCGCCTGGTTGCCGGAATTCCGGCGGCTGGACAACGCGGTGCTGCGCTGGGAGCTCGGCGCGATCCACGTACGCGGTCGCGACGACACCGCCTACGACCTCGAGGACGACGTCACCGTCGGCCATGCCGGCCTGCGCTACGAGCGCACCGACAACGGCCTGACCCTGGGCTTCGGCGTCGGCGTGCAGACCGGCCATACCGATGCGCTGTCGGGCGACCCGCAGTTCGTCAGCACCGCGGGCTGGCGCTGGAACCGCTTCTCGCTGCTGGCCCGCCACATCTCCAACGCCAGCATCCACCAGCCCAACGACGGCGAGACCATGGTGGTCGCCGCCTGGCGCTTCTGATCGCCCCGCCGCCCCGGCGGCAGGCCGGGGCGGTCGTTCGCACGATCTTCCTCCCGACCCCTTGAAAGGCGTCCGGGCGTGCCCATCTCCCGGGCATCCCGGCCTGCCGGGTCTTGCCGTCCGCGGCCTTGGCACTCTCCATGGGCGAGTGCTAACATCGCCGCCAATCTTCAACCCGATCAATCACTTAAAGAGGATTGAAATGAGCAACATCAAGCCGCTCTACGACCGCGTGGTCATCAAGCGTACCGAGGAGGAGAAGGTGTCCGCCGGTGGCATCGTGATCCCGGATTCGGCCACCGAGAAGCCGATCAGGGGCGAGGTCGTGGCCGTGGGCGAGGGCAAGACGCTCGACAACGGCAGCGTGCGCGCACCGAAGGTGAAGGCCGGGGACCAGGTCCTGTTCGGCAAGTACAGCGGCACCGAGGTCAAGCTCGACGGCGTCGAGTACCTGGTGGTGAAGGAAGACGACATCTTCGCGATCCTCAACTGACGTCGGGGCGAGACCCGGGACTCGAGCGACGGGAGTTCGCCAAGCGCCTCGCGCCGAACGCCCGCCCGCTTCCGGTCCCGCTCCTCCGCTTCGACCCATCCCCTATTCCCCAATCACGAATTCCGGAGTTCAACAATGGCTGCCAAGGAAATCCGTTTCGGTGAGGACGCGCGCGCGAAGATGGTGCGCGGCGTCAACGTGCTCGCCAATGCCGTCAAGGCCACCCTCGGCCCGAAGGGCCGCAACGTCGTGCTCGAGAAGAGCTTCGGCGCCCCGACGATCACCAAGGACGGCGTGTCCGTCGCCAAGGAGATCGAGCTGTCCGACAAGTTCGAGAACATGGGCGCGCAGATGGTGAAGGAGGTCGCGTCCAAGACCTCCGACAACGCCGGCGACGGCACCACCACCGCCACCGTGCTGGCCCAGGCGCTGATCCGCGAGGGCTCCAAGGCGGTCGCCGCCGGCATGAACCCGATGGACCTCAAGCGCGGCATCGACCAGGCCGTCAAGGCCGCGGTGGAAGAGCTGAAGAAGATCAGCAAGCCCACCGCCGACGACAAGGCCATCGCCCAGGTCGGCACGATCTCGGCCAACAGCGACGAGTCGATCGGCAACATCATCGCCGACGCGATGAAGAAGGTCGGCAAGGAAGGCGTGATCACGGTCGAGGAAGGCTCGGGCCTGGAGAACGAGCTGGACGTGGTCGAGGGCATGCAGTTCGACCGCGGCTACCTGTCGCCGTACTTCATCAACAACCAGCAGAGCATGAGCGCCGAGCTGGATGATCCCTTCATCCTGCTGCACGACAAGAAGATCTCCAACGTGCGCGACCTGCTGCCCGTCCTCGAGGGCGTGGCCAAGGCCGGCAAGCCGCTGCTGATCGTCGCCGAGGAAGTCGAGGGCGAGGCGCTGGCCACGCTGGTGGTCAACACCATCCGCGGCATCGTCAAGGTCTGCGCGGTCAAGGCCCCGGGCTTCGGCGACCGCCGCAAGGCGATGCTGGAGGACATGGCCGTGCTGACCGGCGGCACCGTGATCTCCGAGGAAGTGGGCCTGACCCTCGAGAAGGCCACGATCAACGATCTCGGCCGCGCCAAGAAGGTGCAGGTCTCCAAGGAGAACACCACCATCATCGACGGCGCCGGCGACACCTCGGCGATCGAGGCGCGCATCAAGCAGATCAAGGCGCAGATCGAGGAGACCTCCTCCGACTACGACCGCGAGAAGCTGCAGGAGCGCGTGGCCAAGCTGGCCGGCGGCGTGGCGGTGATCAAGGTCGGCGCCGCGACCGAGGTCGAGATGAAGGAGAAGAAGGCCCGCGTCGAGGACGCGCTGCACGCCACGCGCGCGGCGGTCGAGGAAGGCGTGGTCCCGGGCGGCGGCGTCGCGCTGATCCGCGCCAAGGCCGCCATCGAGGGCCTGAAGGGCGCCAACGAGGACCAGACCCACGGCATCCAGATCGCCCTGCGCGCGATGGAAGCCCCGCTGCGCGAGATCGTCACCAACGCCGGCGAGGAACCCTCGGTCATCGTCAACAAGGTGAAGGACGGCAAGGGCAACTTCGGCTACAACGCCGCCAACGGCGAGTTCGGCGACATGGTCGAGTTCGGCATCCTGGACCCGACCAAGGTCACCCGGACCGCGCTGCAGAACGCGGCCTCGATCGCCGGCCTGATGATCACCACCGAGGCGATGGTGGCCGAGCTGCCGAAGAAGGAAGAGCCCGCTGCGCCGGGCGCCGGCATGGGCGGCATGGGCGGCATGGATTTCTGATCCCCCGCCCTGCGGCAAGCCAGACCACGAAGCCCGGCCCAGTGCCGGGCTTCGTGCTTCCGGAAGGCCGGGCGCAGCGCCGATCCAGGCGTCGCGCCGACTCCTCGGGCCGTCGCGGAAGCCTCGATGCGAAGCGACAAGGCAGGGGGCGGCCGGCGATACTGCGCGACGGGCCCGGCACCTGGTTCGCACGAGCGCATCGCCGCCGGGTTCGGGCGGATGCGCCAGATGTCGTGCGATCCCGGGCGAGAACCTGACGCCAGGGCGAGCCTGCCGCAGCGAGGGCGAGGACGTGCTTGAAGAACTGCTCAGATCGATTGACCGAAGCATGACGATCGGCGAACTGAGAACGCTGGTGTCCCTGGCGCTCTTTGCGATCGTCGCGGCGCATCTGGTGGTTCTCCCGGGCTTGTTCCGAAGCCACAGGCAGTCGGCCTTCGTGTTCTTGCTGATCTCTTCTGCTGGCTTGCTGGGGATATGCGGCGTGCTGTTCCTGTACCCGCAATGGTTCTTCCGTGCCGTGCTGGCCTATGCCCTGTTGTTCTCCGGGTGCGGTTTCTGGGTCGCGGGCAAAACGGCGCGTCCTTGCGGGACGGTGTTTCGCTTCTCGATCGCCTCCTTCGGCATGCTGCTCGTTCCTGTTCTTGCCTACGCGGGTTCGAAGATGGTGAGCTGACCGATGGCACGTCGCGCTCGAGCTGCCACGGCCAGCCCGACCTGGTCCCGGTCCTCCCCCTGACCCCTGGCCTCCGCTCCCGACCCCCGCATTGGACAGGTCGTGCATGCCGCTGGCGCTGCGCCATGCGCTTGCGTGGGTGCGGTGGGCGGTCCGGCGCGGACGGCGGGCGTAAGATGAAGCGGTCGCGATCCACGTGAGCCCATCGATGTCGCCTGTCGCGCTACGCGAGGCCTCCCAGCGGGACGGCGCAGGCTGCCCGCACCTCCCGCCCGGCCGGCCCCGTTGCCGGACGGCGCGCGCTCGACGCGAAGCCGCTCCCGGGAAGGCCGGGGGCGCCGCCGGGGCGCGCTAGCCTTGGCGGTCGCCGATCCCGCAGACGCGCGCTGGCGACGGGTGCGTGCGCTGTTCGAGGCGGTCTGCGACCGCCCGCCCGAGCAATGGACCGCCGCGCTCGCGCAGCTCGGGATCGACCCCGCCGAGCGCGACGAGGCGCTGGCGCTGCTCCGCGCGCAGACCGCCGAGCTGGGGCGGCTGCGCGCCTCGCTCCGTTCCGTCGCCCTGGACGCCGAGCAGCCCCAGGCCTGGGTCGGCCGAACGCTCGGGCCCTGGCGGCTGCAGGAGCTGATCGGCAGCGGCGGCATGGCCGCGGTGTTCCTCGCCGAGCGGGTGGACAGCCTCTACCGGCGCAAGGTCGCCCTGAAGGTGCTGCGCCGGCCCTACGATCCATCGCTCGCCGCGCGCCTGGCGGGCGAGCGGCAGATCCTCGCCGATCTCCGCGGCGCCGGCATCGCGCGGCTCTACGAGGCCGGCGTCTCGGAGAGCGGGCAGCATTACCTGGTCATGGAGCATGTCGAGGGCGAGCCGCTCGACGCGTTCGTGCGCGGCCTCGGGCTCGAGGATCGCCTGCGGCTGTTCGTGCGGATCTGCCGGGTGGTGCAGACCGCGCACGCGCAATCGGTCGTGCATTGCGATCTCAAGCCCGCCAACGTGCTGGTGGACGACGAGGGCGCGCCCGTGCTGCTGGATTTCGGGATCGCGCGGCTGGTGGGCGCGGACACCGTTTCGGCCGCCGATCGCTACGCCACGCCGGCCTACGCCAGTCCCGAGCTGGTGGCCGGCCGCGCGGTGGGCGTGGCCGCCGACGTCTTCAGTCTCGGCGTGATGCTGGCCGAACTGATCGCCGATCGCGCCCTGCGGAGGACGCTGGACGACGCGCAGGCGCCGATACCGCGACCCAGCCGGTGGGCCGGGCCGGCCTGCCGCTGGCGGCGCCGGCTGGCCGGCGACCTCGATGCGATCGCCGCACGCGCCTGCGAAGTCGATCCGGTCGCGCGATACGCGTCGGTCGAGGCCCTGGCCGACGACGTCGAACGCTTCCTGGGCCGGTATCCCGTCCTCGCCCGCCGGCCGTCGCGGCTGCGAATCCTCGGGCTGGGGGCGCGGCGGCACTGGCAGGCGATCGCCATCGGCGCGATCGCGTCCGGCCTCGGCGCGCTCTTCGTCGTCCAGTTGATCCAGGCGCGTGCGGCGGCGGATACCAGCGCGGCCGTGGCGACCCAGGTCAGCGACTTCCTGGTCGCCGCCTTCGAGGCCGCCGATCCGCGCGAGCGCGGACTGCGCCCGGAGCTGACCGCCCGCGAGGTGCTGGACCGCAGCGCGGCGCGCGTGGAGGCGGAACTGGCGATGGCGCCCGACGTGCGCGCGCGGTTGCAGGTCGCGCTCGGGCGCGCGTACCAGAACCTGGGGTTGCCGCGCGTGGCATGGCGGCACCTGCAGGCGGGGGCGGACGGCCTGCGCGCGGCCGGCGCCGTGTCCGAAACGGCGGAAGCGGACGTGCTGCTGGCGCTGCAGGCGGCCAAGGAGGGCCGCTACGACGAGGCCCTGGCGCGGCTGGAAGGCGTGTCGGCATCGCTGAAGCCCCGCTTCGGCGCCGCGTCGCCGCTGCTGCGCTTGCGCATCCTGCACGCGCAGGCGGTCGCGGAGGTCGGCGCGCGCTGCGAGCGCGGGGCGGAGGCGCGCCTGCTGGCGGCGCTCGGCGAACGCCCCGACGACCCGGCGTGGCGGCGGCAGGCGGTCGCGGCGCTGCGCGACCTGGGCGCGATCCACGGCAGCCACGAGCGGCTCGAGGTGTCGGAAAGGATGCTGCGCGCGGCGCTCGCCGCGGCGCTCGAGGCGTATGGCGATACCAGCGTCGAGTACCAGCAGGTGCTGGGCGCGCTCTCGCGCACGCTCTACGTACAGGGCCGCGTGGACGAATCGGTCGCGCTCGCCGAGCGCAACCTGGCGCTCACCGCGCGGCTGTTCGGCGCGCAGAGCACCTTCACCGCCGATGCGGAGTCGCGGCTCGCGGGGCTCTACCTGGATCTGGGCCGCTACGACGATTCGGCCCGCCATTTCGACAGGAGCCTGCGCATCAGCGCGGTCGTCGACGGCGAGACCAGCCGCGCCTATGCGGGCAAGCTGTTCGGGATGGGCATCATGGAAGAAGCGCGCGGCAGCGTGGCGCGAGCGGAGGCGCTGTACCGGCAGGCGCTGGCGTTGTACCGGGAGCACATGGGCCGCGACCACGAGACGACTCAGGAAGTGGAGATGGTGCTGGCCCGCCTGCTGATGCGCGTCGGCCGCGTCGAGGCCGCGCGCGAACCGCTGCGCCGGATCGCGGATTTGCGCCGGCGTACCCTGCCGGAAGGCGCGCCGGAGTTGCGCTCGATCGAGCTGAGCGAGCTGGAATGGCTGATCCGTGCCGGGCGTTACGACGAAGCCGAGGCCGCGCTGGCGAGGCTGGAGGCGGTGCGCGACAGCCTGTCGCCCGGGATGGTGCTGCGGTGGGAGATGCAGGCGGCCCGGCTCGCGCAGCGTCGCGGCCAGTGGCCGCGGGCGGTCGCCGCCTGGCAGGCGGTCGTCGCGACGTTTTCCCGGCTCTACGGTGCGGACTCGACCGCCACGGCGAAATGGCGGATCCCGTTGGCCGAGTGCCTCGTCGAGCTGGGGCGGCACGAGGAGGCGGCGGAGGAACTGCACCGGGCGCGGCCCCGGCTCGCGGCGCTGGCGCCGGAGGCGGCGCTGCGGGTCCGTGCCGGAGAGGTGGCATCCCGACTGGCGGCCGCCGGCGGCGATCGGCCGGCGCCGTCCCCGGAGCGGGACGGCTGAGCAGAGCCGGGGCGGCCGCCGCGCGCGAAGCGCGCCCGCGCTTGAACCCGCCGTCGCGGGCGCCTAGGCTGCGCCGATGCCTACTTCCCTGGTCGTCGTCGACGATTTCCTCGGTCCGAGCGATGCGCAGCGCCTGCGCGAAGCCGGCTTGCGCCTGACCTACCCGCCGCAGCAGGGCGCCTTCCCGGGCCGCAATTCCGTGGAGCGGGTGAAGATCCCGCAGCTGGACGAGGCGGTGTCGCGGATCGTCGGCGAGCCGCTGCGCGCGATCGATCCGCCGCAGTCGCACTGCAAGTTCCGCATCACCCTCGCCCAGGACGTGGGCCGCGCGCGGGTCCACATCGACCAGGGCGCGCAGTGGTCGGGCATCCTCTACCTGAGCCGCCCCGAGGACTGCCGAGGCGGCACCGAGTTCTTCCGCCACCTGCCCACCGGCACCGAGCAGGCGCCGATCACCCAGGCGGGCATCGAGGCGCTCGGCTTCCGCACCGGCGCGGAACTGCACCGCGCCATCGTCGAACAGGACAGCAACGACGCGTCCAAGTGGGAGATGACCATGCGCGTGCCGATGCGCTTCAATCGCCTGGTGCTGCTGCGGCCGTGGCTGTGGCACACCGCCGGCGAGGCGTTCGGCGACACGCTGGAGAACGGCCGCTTCGTGTACCTGATGTTCTTCGAGTCCGCGCGCTGAGCGCGGCGCCGTCGCGGCCCGTTTCACGGGCGCGTCGGCGCGCGGCGCCTAAGCTGGCGCCCGCCGGGCGCGCCGCCGGCCCGACGAGGAACCGGATGCCATGAACCAACCCGAATCAGACGAGTCGGCGCCCGGCCGGCGCGGCCAGGGTGTGCGATCGCACGCGGCCGATGCGTTCGTCGCGGTGCGCGCGTGGGGGCGGCGGCGCCGCCGCGGGCTGCGCGCCTGCGCATGGACGCTGGCCGCGCTGTGGGGACTCTACCTGCTCGCGGCCAACGTCTTCCTCAACACCGAGGTCGGCGAGCGCGTCGTCAACCGCAAGCCGGAGCGCTTCCACGCCGAATGGCGCTGGGCGGCGAGCCTGTATCCCGGTCACGTCCACGTGCGCGACGTGCGCATGCGCGGGCGCTCGCGGGCGACCGGCTGGGAGGCCGAGGCCACCCGCGCGACCGGCCGCATCCAGGTGCTGCCGCTGCTGCGGCGGCAGGTCCGCATCGGCACCGTGCGCGCCGAGGATGTGGCGCTGGCCACCGACCGGTCCCGCCGCAGCGAGGAGGACGCGGCGCCGCCCGCGGCCGGCGCCGCGCCGCGGCGCTCGCCGTGGCGCCTGCGCATGGACGAGATCAGGACCGGCACGCTGCGCGGCCTGCGGTTCGACGATTGGCGTTTCGAGGGCGGCGGCGAGGCCGCGTTCGGCTTTTCCAAGGTGTTCGGCGGCGGTGCGCTGGAGATCTTCCCGTCCCGCCTGGACATGCCGCGCGCCTCGGTGCGGTACGGCGAACTGCGCGTGTTCGGGAACGGGCCGCTCCGCTTCGATCTGGCGCTGCCGCCGCACCGGCCGCAGGAGGCGCCGGGCCGGCGCAAGCTCGGCATCGCCGACGCGCGCCTGCAAGCGCACGGCGAGGTGCCGGGGCTGGCGCTGGTCGAAGGCGAGGACGGGCGCATCGGCTGGCGCATGGACGCCGAGCCGGGCCGGCTGGATGCCGACCTGGCCCTGGTCCGCGGCGAACTGCAGCCCGGCGGCAGCGTGCGCCTGCAGACGCGCCTGTCCACCGCCGGCGACGACGCCGCGCCGGCGCAGCGGCCGCTGCGGGTGGACGCGGAGATCGCCGAGGGCGGAGTGGAGGTGCGGGCGCGGATGCCGCGCCAGGCCGATCGCCCGGGTTTCGTCGAGGCGCGGCTGCGCAGCGCGCAGCGCCGGCTGGACGCCGAATCCGCGCTCGACTGGGTGCGCACGCTGTCCGGTCGCGTCGCGCTGGCCTGGCGGTTCGGCTCGCTGCGCTGGATCAACCCGCTGCTGCCGGCCGAGGGCTGGCTGCGCCTGCAGGGCGTGGCCGACGTCGAGGCCGACCTGCAGCTCGAGGCCGGGCGGCTGGCGCCGGGCAGCACCGCGCGCATCCGCGATGCCGAGTTGCGCGCGCAGGTGTTCGACAGCGTGTTCTCCGGCCAGGCCCGGGTGGACGCGCGGGTGGAGGGTGACGATGCGGCGCGGCGCACGCGGGTGGAGATCCTCGCCGAGCGCTTCGCCGTGGCCGCGCTGCGCGAACCGGACGCGCAGTACCTGCGCGGGCGCGACCTGCGGCTGGACCTGGAGGCCGACGGCGATCTGGCCGCGTTCCGCCGCAGCCTGCAGGCGCACCTGCGTTTCCAGGATGCGCAGATCCCCGACCTGCGCGTCTACAACCGCTATCTGCCCGGCGACAGCCTGCGCCTGCTGTCGGGCTCCGGCACCCTCGGCGGCGACCTGCGCATCGACCCGCAGGGCGAGGTGGTGCGGGGCGACATCGATCTGCGCGGGCGCGGGGCCGGCATCCGCGTCGGCGCCTCGGAGCTGCACGGCAACCTCTCGGTGGCCGGTGCGATGCGGCGGGAGCGCGAGGGCCGGCGCGACTACCGCCTGCAGCCGCTGCGCCTGCAACTGCGCCAGGTGCGCCTGGCCGGCGCCGACGACGCGCCCTGGTGGGCGGACGTGGATCTCTCGGGCGCGCGGCTGACCTGGCGCGAGCCGTTCGCGGTCGACAGCGACGTGCGCCTGCGGATGAAGGACGCGAGCCTGTTGTTGTCGCTGTTCGCCGAGCGCACCGCGTTCCCGCGCTGGATCGGCCGCATCGTCGATGCCGGGGAGGTCGAGGCCACCGCGCGCACCCGCGTGCGCGGCGGCGAGCTGATCGTGGACGGGCTGGAGGCGCGCAACGACCGCGTGGACCTGCAGGCGCGGCTGCGCGTGGCCGACGGCACGCCGCAGGGCGACCTGTACGCGCGCTGGGGCGTGCTGGGCGTCGGCGCCGAGCTGCAGGGCGGCGAGCGCCGGCTGCACACGCTCGGCGCCCGCGAGTGGTACCGCGCGCGCCCGCCGCTGCTGCCGCGCTGAGCGGGGGCGTCGCGCCGCGCGCCTACGCGGACGCGCCGGCGCCGGCGCGTCGCCGCGCGAAGCGCGCGCGCAGCCGCGCCAGGGCCAGGAACGCGGCGGGCGTGGTGTAGAGCGTCAGCCACTGGCTGACCAGCAGGCCGCCGACGATGGCGATGCCCAGCGGGCGGCGCATCTCCCAGCCTTCGCCGGTGGCCAGCATCAGCGGCAGGATGCCGAGCAGGGCGGCGATGCTGGTCATCAGGATCGGGCGGAAGCGCAGGCTGGCCGCCTCCAGGATCGCGGCCTCCGGCGTCAGCGCGCGCTCGCGCTGCGCGGCCAGGGCGAAATCCACCATCAGGATGGTGTTCTTCATCACCACCCCGACCAGCAGGAACAGGCCCAGCAGCGAGATCAGGTCGAGCTCGTTGCCGAACAGCAGCAGCGCCAGCAGCGCGCCGATGCCGGCCGAGGGCAGGATCGACAGGATCGCCAGCGGCAGCACGAAGCTCTCGTACAGCACGCCCAGCACCAGGTACACCGCCAGCACCGCGCCCAGGATCAGCCACAGCTGGCGCTCGCGCATCTCCTGCAGGCTGCCGGCCTCGTCGCCGAGCTTGGCGATCACCTCGGTGGGCAGCATGATCCGCGCCATCGCCGCATCGATCGCCTCGACTGCCTCGCCCAGGCTCACCCCCGGCGCCAGCGCGAAGCTGACGTCGGTGGCGACGAACTGCTCGCGGTGCCGGATCCGGTCCGGGGCCATGCCGTAGGACCAGGTCGCGAACGCCGACAGCGGCACCCGGCGGCCGTCGGCGCCGATCGCGTGGACCTGCTCCAGGGTGTCCGGGGTCTGGGTGTAGCGCGGGTCCAGCTCCATCACCACCCGGTACTGGTTGAGGCTGTCGTAGAGGGTGGCGACCTGGCGCTGGCTGAAGGCGTTGTTGAGCACCGTCGCGATGGTGCGCATGTCCACGCCGTAGCGGGCGGCGGCGTCGCGGTCGATGTCGAGCACGACCTGGCGCATGCCCTCGTCGCCGCTGGAATCCACGTCGGTCAGCTGCGGCAGCGCGGCCAGCGCGTCGCGCACCCGCGGGGTCCACTCGCGCAGCGGGGCGATGTCGCCGGACAGCAGCTGCAGGTCGTAGTTGCCCTCGTTGTTGCCGCCGCCGCCGCCGATGCGGATGTCCTGGTCCACCCACAGGCCGATGCGCCCGCCCGGGATCTTCGGCTCGCTGGCGCGCAGGCGGTCGATGACCTCGCGGCTGGAGACGCCGCGTTCGGCCAGCGGCTTCATCTGGATCATGATGAAGCCGTTGTTGACCCCGGTGTCGCCGCCGATGTAGCCGGAGATGTGCTCGATCGCGGGATCGGACATCAGCAGCTCGCGGTAGGCCGCGATCTTGGGCTGCATGACCTGGAACGAGAGGCCGTCGTCGCCGCGGGCGAAGCCGCGCAACTGGCCGGTGTCCTGCTGCGGCACGGTGCCCTTGGGCACCTGGCCGAACAGCCAGACGTTGAGCGCGATGGTGCCAGCCAGCGCCAGCAGCGCCAGCGGCACGTGGCGCACGGTGCGGCCCAGGGTGCGCAGGTAGGCGCCGCGCAGGCCCTCGAACGCCAGCCCGCCCAGGCGCTGCCAGGGCCCGACCACGCGGTCGGGGTCCTTGCGCCCGAGCAGGCGCGCGCACAGCGTCGGGGTCAGGCTCAGCGAGACCAGCAGCGAGACCGCCATCGCCGCCACCAGGGTCAGCGAGAACTCGCGGAACAGCCGCTCGACGAAGTCGTCCAGGAACAGGATCGACACGAACACCACCGCCAGCGCCAGGTTCATCGACAGCAGCGTGGTGCCGACCTCGCCGGCGCCGCGCATCGCCGCCCGCCACGGCGGCAGCCCCGCCTCGAGGTGGCGGGCGATGTTCTCCAGCACCACGATGGCGTCGTCCACCACCAGCACCGCCGCCACGATCAGCGCCATCAGCGACATGGTGTTGAGCGAGAACCCGGCCAGCCAGACGATCGCCAGCGCTCCCAGCAGCGAGACCGGGATCGCCAGTGTGGGCACCAGCGCCGCGCGCCAGCTGCCCAGGAAGGCCAGCACCACCAGCACCACCAGCGCGACCGCCAGCAGCAGGGTGTGCTCGGCCTCGCGCAGGGTGGCGCGGATCACCGGCGAGCGGTCCATCACCACCGCCATGTCCACGTCCGGCGGCAGCAGCGCGCGCAGCTGCGCCATCTGCGCGTGGATCGCGTCCACGGTCTCGATGATGTTGGCGCCGGGCTGGCGGCTGACGATCAGCAGCACCGCGTCGCGGTCGTTGTGGAAGCCGGCGGCGTAGCGGTTCTCGGTGCCCTCGGCGACCTGGGCCACGTCGCGCAGGTGGACCGGGCGGCCGTCGCGCCAGGCCACGATCAGGTCGCGGTATTCCTGCACCGCGCGCAGCTGCAGCTCGGCGCCCACCTGCCACTGGCGCTCGCCGGCGACCACCTGGCCCAGCGGCCGCAGCGCGTTGGCGTTGCGGATCGCCCCGGCGACCTCGTCCAGCGCGATGCCGTACTGGTTCAGCGCGTTCGGGTTCAGCGACACCCGCACCGCCGGCAGCGAGGCGCCGCCGGCCTGTACCTGGCCCACGCCCGGGATCTGCGCGATCTTCTGCGCGATCACCGTCGAGGCCACGTCGTAGACCTCGCCCGGCGACAGCCGATCCGAGCTCAGCGCCAGGCTCATGATCGGCGCCTGCGAGGGATTGATCTTGCGGAACTGCGGCAGACCCGGCATGCCGGCCGGCAACTGCGCCTGCGCGGCGTTGAGCGCGGCCTGCACCTCGCGCGCGGCCTCGTCGACGTTGCGGTCCAGCGAGAACTGCAGGTCGATGCGGGTGGTGCCCTGGCCGCTGCTGGAGGTGATGCGGGTGATGCCGGGGATGGTGCCCAGCGCGCGCTCCAGCGGCGTGGCCACGGTCGCGGCCATCGACTCGGGGCTGGCGCCGGGCAGGCTGGCGCTGACCTGGATCGCCGGGTAGTCCACCTGCGGCAGCGGCGCCACCGGCAGCATGCGGTAGGCCAGCATGCCGGCCAGCACCACCGCCACCGCCAGCAGCACCGTCGCCACCGGCCGCTCGATGAAGGCCCGCGACAGGTTGACCCGCGCGCTGTCCGCCGGTGCGTCCATCAGCGTGCGGGCGCCTGCGCGTCGGCGGCCGCCGCGCGGGCGCGGCGGCGGGTGAGGCGGTCGAAGAACAGGTAGATCACCGGCGTGGTGAACAGGGTCAGCACCTGGCTCACCAGCAGGCCGCCGACCATCACCAGGCCCAGCGGCTGGCGCAGCTCGGCGCCCGAGCCGCTGGCCAGCATCATCGGGATCGCCGCGAACAGCGCCGCCAGCGTGGTCATCAGGATCGGCCGGAAGCGCAGCAGCGCGGCGCGGTGGATCGCATCGCGCGGGGCCATGCCGCGCTCGCGCTCGGCCTCCAGGGCGAAGTCCACCATCATGATGCCGTTCTTCTTGACCAGCCCGATCAGCAGGATGATGCCGATCACCGCGATCAGGTCCAGGCTGCGCCCGGCCAGCAGCAGCGCGGCCAGCGCGCCGACGGTGGCCGAGGGCAGGGTGGACAGGATCGTGACCGGGTGGATGAAGCTCTCGTAGAGCACGCCGAGCACGATGTACATCACCAGCACCGCGGCCAGGATCAGCCACAGCGTGCTGGAGAGCGAGTTGCGGAATGCCTGCGCCGCGCCCTGCAGGCGCAGCTCGATCGCCGCGGGCAGGCCCACCGCGGCGCGCGCGGCCTCGATCTGCGCGACCGCCTCGCCCAGCGAGGCGCCGGGCGCGAGGTTGAACGACACCGTCGCCGCCGGGAACTGGCCGATGTGGCTGACCAGCAGGGGCGCGGTGCGCGTCTCGACCCGGGCGATGCCCGACAGCGGCGTCTGCCGGCCGTCGGCGGTGGCGACGTGGATGCGCCCGATCGCCTCCGGGCCTTCCTGGAAGCGGGTGCCGGCCTCCAGCACCACCCGGTACTGGTTGGCGTGGGTGAAGATGGTCGAGACCTGGCGCTGGCCGAAGGCGTCGTACAGCGCGTCGGCGATCGCCGAGACCGGGATCCCCAGCCGCGCGGCGGCGTCGCGGTCGATGTCGATCCAGGCCTGCAGGCCGCGATCCTGCTGGTCGCCGGCGACGTCGGCCAGCGCGCCCGTGCCGCGCAGGTGCTCGATCATCCGCGGCGTCCACTCGGCCAGCGCGGCGGCGTCGGGGCCGGTCAGCGCGAGCTGGTACTGGCCGCGGCTGACCCGGTCCTCGATCGACAGCTCCTGCACCGGCTGCAGGTACAGCGCCACGCCCTCCACCTGCGCGGCGCGCCGCTGCAGGCGGGCGATGATCGCCGGCGCGCCGGCCTCGCGCTCGGCGTGCGGGGCGAGTTCGATCAGGAAGCGGCCGGTGTTGAGGGTGGCGTTGCTGCCGTCCACGCCGATGAACGACGACAGCGAGACCACGTCCGGGTCCTCCAGGATCGCCGCGGCCAGCGCCTGCTGGCGCCGCGCCATCGCATCGAACGAGACCGTGGCCGGCGCCTCGCTGATGCCCTGGATCAGGCCGGCGTCCTGCGAAGGGAAGAAACCCTTGGGCACCGCGAGGTACAGCAGCGCGGTCAGCGCCAGCGTGGCCACGGTGACCCCCAGCATCAGCGGCTGCCGCGCCAGCGTCCAGCGCAGCGCGCGGTCGTAGCCGGCGACCACGCGGTCGAAGATGTCGCCCTCGGCGCCGGCCGCGTGCGTCGCGCGGGCGTCTTCGGCGGCGCCCGGCTCCGCGATGGCATGGCCGCGCCCGGCCTTGAGGAAGCGCGCGCACAGCATCGGCGTGAGCGTCAGCGAGACCACCAGCGAGATGCCGATGGCCACCGCCAGGGTGATGGCGAACTCGTGGAACAGCCGGCCGACCACGTCGCCCATGAACAGCAGCGGGATCAGCACCGCGATCAGCGACACCGTCAGCGAGATCAGGGTGAAGCCGATCTGCCGGGCGCCGTCGAGCGCGGCCTGCAGCCGCGACTTGCCCGCCTCCAGGTGGCGGGCGACGTTCTCCAGCATCACGATCGCGTCGTCGACCACGAAGCCGGTGGCGATGGTCAGCGCCATCAGCGTGAGGTTGTTGAGCGAGAACCCGGCCAGCAGCATGAAGCCGAAGGTCGCCACCAGCGACAGCGGCACCGCCAGGCTGGGAATGATCGTGGCCGGGATCGTGCGCAGGAACACGAACGTCACCAGCACCACCAGCACGATCGCCAGCACCAGCTCGTGCTGCACGCCGCGGATCGAGGCGCGGATCGACTCGGTGCGGTCGCTGAGCACCGCCACCTGGACCGCCTCGGGCAGGGTCGCGCGCAGCTGCGGCAGCAGCGCGTGGACGGCGTCCACGACCTCGATGACGTTGGCGCCGGGCTGGCGCTGGATGTTGACCAGGATCGCCGGCACCTCGCCCGACCAGGCCGCCAGGTGGCGGTTCTCCGGGCCCTGCGCCACCTCGGCCACGTCGCCCAGCCGCAGCGGCGCGCCGTCGCGCCAGGCCACGATCAGCGCGCGGTACTCCTCGGCCGAGCGCATCTGGTCGTTGGCGTCGAGCATGATCGCCCGGGTCGGCCCGTCGAAGCTGCCCTTGGGCATGTTGACGTTGGCCGCGGCGATCGCCGCGCGGATGTCGGCCATGCCGATGCCGGCGGCCGCCAGCGCGTTCGGGTTGGCCTCGATGCGCACCGCCGGGCGCTGGCCGCCGGCCAGGCTCACCAGGCCCACCCCGGGCAGCTGCGACAGGCGCTGGGCCATGCGCGTGTCCACCAGGTCGTAGACCTCGGGCAGGGCCATCGTGGCCGAGGTCACCGCGAGCGTCAGGATCGGGGTGTCGGCCGGGTTGACCTTGCGGTAGACCGGCGGCATCGGCAGGTCGTCGGGCAGGAAGCTGTCGGCGGCGTTGATCGCCGCCTGCACTTCCTGCTCGGCCACGCCCAGGTCCACGTCGAGCGAGAACTGCAGGGTAATGACCGAGGCGCCGCCGGAACTGCTCGACGCCATCTGGTTGAGCCCCGGGATCTGCCCGAGCCGGCGCTCCAGCGGCGCGGTCACCGCGCTGGTGGTCACCGTCGGGCTGGCGCCCGGGTAGAAGGTCAGCACCTGGATGATCGGGTAGTCCACCTGCGGCAGCGCCGCCACCGGCAGCAGGCGGTAGGCGAACAGGCCCGACAGCAGCAGCGCCAGCATCAGCAGCGTGGTCGCCACCGGGCGCAGGATGAAGGGGCGCGAGAGGTTCATGCGGCAGGACCGCTCATGGCGCCGGCGCGTCGTCGGCATCCGCCGGCGCGTCGGTCTGCACCACCTCCACCTTCGCGCCCTCGCGCAGGCGGTCCAGGCCCTCCAGCACCACGCGCTCGCCCGGCTGCAGGCCCTCCAGCACCGCCACCCGGCCGCCGCTGGAGGCGCCCAGCCGCACCGGCCGCACGCGCGCGGTGTCGTCGTCGTCGATCGCGTACACGTAGGTGCCCTGGCTGCCGAACTGCACCGCCGCGTCGGGGATGGTCAGCGCCTCGTCGTCGGCCAGCTGCAGGCGCACGTTGACCGACTGGTTCGGAAACAGCGTGTCGTCCTCGTTGGCGAACAGCGCGCGCAGGCGCAGGGTGCCGGTGGCGGTGTCGATGCGGTTGTCGATGCTGGCCAGGGTGCCGGTGGCCAGCCGCCGGCGCTCCTCGCGGTCCCACGCTTCCACCGGCAGTTGCCGATCGCGCCGTACCGCCGCGGTCAGCTCCGGCAGCGCGGTCTCCGGGATCGAGAACAGCACGCTGATCGGCCGCGTCTGCGCGATGCTGACCAGGCCCTCGGCGTCGCTGCTGCGGACCAGGTTGCCCACGTCCACCGTGCGCAGGCCGACGCGGCCGGCCACCGGCGCGACGATGCGGGTATAGCGCAGCTGCAGCCGCGCCTCGTCGACCGCGGCCTGGTCGATCTCGCGCCGGGCCTCGAACTGGCGCACCTGCGCCTCCAGGTTGGCCACGTCCTGCGCGGACACGTAGGCGTCGCGCGCCAGGTCGCGGAAGCGCTGCAGCTGGATGCGGGCGTTCTCCAGCTCGGCGAGGTGCTGCTTCTGCTGGCCCTCGGCCTGGGCCAGCCGGATCCGGAACGGCGCCGGGTCGATCTCGGCCAGCAGGTCGCCGGCCTCCACCGCCTGCCCTTCCTCGAACGCGATCCGCAGCAGCTCGCCGTCCACCCGCGAGCGCACCGTCACCGACTGCAGCGGCGTCGCCGTGCCCAGCGCCTTGAGCTGCACCGCCAGCGGCTCGCGCACCGCCGGCGCCACGCGCACCGGCGTGGGCGGGCGCTCGCCGCCGGGGCCGAAGCCGGGGCCGCCCGGCCCGGCCGCGGGCGTCTCGCCGTCGCCGCTGCAGCCGCGCCAGAGCAGGACGCCGGCCACCACGACGGCGGCGACGATCAGGAGGGGCTTGGTCTTGGAGGCGGTCATCGGCAGATCCGTCGGCGCGCGGCCCGTGGCGCCGGCCGCGGGAGCGCGGCCGGGGCGGGCGGGGCCGCGTCGGTACTGGGGGGCGGAGCGGGGCGCGCGCAACGCGCGCGGGCGACATGGTACAGGCCGCACGCGGGCGCCACCGGCGCCAGAAGTCATGCCCGCCGCCGGTCTCCGGCCGCGCCCGCGGCGACCGTTGCGGCGCGGGCGCTATAGTCGCCTGCCCGCCGCACGGACCGATCGCGTTGACCCACCTGATTGCCCTCGCCGCCGGCGGCACCGGCGGCCACCTGTTCCCGGCCGAGGCGCTGGCGCGCGAGCTGGTCGCGCGCGGCCACGGCGCGGTGATCTACACCGACGCGCGCGGCGCGGCCTACGCCCACGCGCTCGACGGCCTGCCGCACGTGGTGCTGCCCGCGCGCAGCCTGGCCGGCGGACTGGCCGGCAAGGCCGCCGCCGCCGGCACCATCCTGCGCGCGGCCTGGCGCGCGCGCGGCGACCTGCGCCGCCGCGGCGCCGCGGCGCTAGTCGGCTTCGGCGGCTATCCCAGCTTCGCCCCGGCGCTGGCCGCCAAGGCCTGCGGCCTGCCGCTGCTGCTGCACGAGCAGGGCGCGCGGCTGAGCCTGGCCAACCGCCAGCTGCTGCGCTTCGCCGACGCGGTGGCGGTTTCGTTCCCGGACACCGCCGGCCTGGACGGCGCGGCCGCGCGGGTGGTCGAGACCGGCAACCCGGTCCGCCGCGCCATCCTCGAGGCGCGCGCGCCGTATCCCGCGCTCGACGCGCAGACCCCGCTGCACCTGCTGGTGGTGGGCGGCAGCCAGAGCGCGGCGGTGTTCGGCCGCGTGCTGCCGCCGGCGCTGCTGGCGCTGCCGCAGCCGCTGCGGCGCCGGCTGCGGGTCGGGCTGCAATACCGCGGCGAGGACGCCGCCGAGTGCCAGGCGCGGCTGCGCGAGGCCGGCATCGACGCCGAGGTGCGGCCGTTCTTCGAGGACATGGGCGCGCGCCTGCGCGCGGCGCACCTGGTCGTGACCCGCGCCGGCGCGACCACCATCGCCGACCTGCTGGCGGTCGGGCGGCCGGCGATCCTGGTGCCGATCCCGCAGGGCGGCTCGCGCGACGAGCAGCGCCGCAACGCCGAGACCCTGGCCGCCGCCGGCGCCGGCTGGTGCCTGCCGGAGCCGGAGCTGGACGCGCCCGCGCTCGCCGCGCGGCTCGAGGCGCTGTTCGCCGATCCCGGGGCGTTGCCGCGCGCGGCCGCGGCCGCCGCCGCGCTGGGCCGCCCGCAGGCGGCCGCGCTGCTGGCCGACGCGGTGGAGCGGCTGCTGCCGCGCGCCGGCTGAGCGCGGCCGGTTGACGGCGGGCGCGCGCCGCGGAACCCTGCGCGGCGACGGCCCGCCCCGCAGGCCGCGGGGAGGGAGCGCCCTGGCAACGCAAGCGCACGATGTCGTCATCGTCGGCGGCGGCCACAACGGCCTGGTCTGCGCGGCCTACCTGGCCGCGGCCGGGCTGGACGTGCGCGTGCTGGAGCGCCGCGCCATCGTCGGCGGCGCCGCGGTCACCGAGGAATTCCATCCCGGCTTCCGCAACTCCACCTGCAGCTACACCGTCGGCCTGCTCGATCCGGCGGTGATCCGCGACCTGCGCCTGGCCGAGCACGGCCTGCGCGTGGTGCAGCGCCCGTTCGCCAATTTCCTGCCGCTGCCCGACGGCGACGCGTTCCGGCTCGGCGGCGCGCACACCGCGGCCGAGCTCGCGCGGCGCTCGCCGCGCGACCTCGAGCGCCTGCCCGCCTACGCCGCCATGCTCGCGCGCGCGGTCGCGGTGCTGCGGCGGCTGATGCACCGCACCCCGCCCAACCCGGGCGAGGCGATGACGCTGTCCGACTGGCTCGCCTCCTGGGAGGTGGCGCGCGCGCTGCGCGGGCTGGACCTGGCGGCGCGGCGCGATCTGCTCGAATTGCTCACCCGTTCCGCCGGCGACCTGCTCGACGCCTGGTTCGAGTGCGAACCGCTGAAGGCCGCGCTCGGCTGGGATGCCATCGTCGGCAACTTCGCCAGCCCCTACGCGGCGGGCTCGGCCTACGTGCTGCTGCACCACGTCTTCGGCGAGGTCGACGGCAAGCCCGGCGCCTGGGGGCACGCCATCGGCGGCATGGGCGCGATCACCCAGGCGATGGCGCGCGAGTGCCAGGCGCGCGGCGTGCGCATCGACATCCGCGCCGAGGTCGCGCAACTGCGCGTGGATGGCGGCCGCGTACGCGGCGCGGTCCTGGCCGACGGCCGCGAGGTGCTCGCCCGGCGCGCGGTGATCGCCAACGTCAACCCGAAGCTGCTCTACCAGCGATTGCTGCCGCGCGATGCGCTCGACGACGACACCGCGCGGCGCATCGACGCCTACCGCTGCGGCTCCGGCACCTTCCGCATGAACGTGGCGCTGTCGGAACTGCCGGATTTCGCCTGCGCGCCCGGCACGCGCCTGCAGCCGCACCACCAGAGCGGGATCCTGATCGGCCCTTCGCTGGCCTACTTCGAGCGCGCCTGGTTCGATGCGCGCTCCAAGGCGCACAACCCCGGCTGGGCGCGCGAGCCGGTGGTGGAGCTGGTGATCGCTTCTGCCCTCGACGACGGCCTGGCGCCGCCCGGCGCGCACGTGGCCAGCCTGTTCTGCCAGCACGTGCATCCGCAGGTGGCCGGCGGCTGGGACGCGCACCGCGAGACCGTCGCGCAGCTGATGATCGACACCGTCGACCGCGTGGCGCCGAACTTCCGCCGCAGCGTGATCGCGCATTCGGCGCTGTCGCCGCTGGACCTGGAGCGCGAGTTCGGCCTGGTCGGCGGCGACATCTTCCACGGCGCCCTTGGCCTGGACCAGTTGTTCAGCGCCCGGCCGCTGCTGGGGCAGGCCGATTACCGCGGTGCCATCGCCGGGCTGTACCTGTGCGGATCGGGCACCCACCCCGGCGGCGGCGTGACCGGCATCCCGGGCCGCAACGCCGCGCGCGAAGTCCTGCGCGACCTGCGCAGGCGGCCGCGACCGTCGCCGCCATGAGCGGTTTCGCGCATTCGCACGCGGCTGGCACCCATCGGCGGCGCCGCGCGCCACGCGTCCATCGCCGGGCACGAACGGCGCGATGGCAGCGGGTAATCGGTTACAACCGCATCGTGGCGCCAACCATACGCAGGTGTCTGTTTTCATTGCTTTTTGTACCCGCGGGTTTCGTTTTGCACTGCAGCGTGCATCGCCGCTGACACTTCGTTCACGATGGCTCCGCACCCGACGTGGGGGAGGGAGCAGAAGCCCGCAACCGGATTCCGGTCGCGGGCTTTTTTTGCTTTCGCTTCCGATCGCGGGACGCCGCAGCCGGCTTTCCGCCGGTCGGCGCGTGCCGCCGCTGCGCGACGTCCTGTTCGCTCCCGGTCGAGGCCGCCTGCCTAGACCCGGCGCGCGCCTTCGGGCCGAGCGTCATGACGGCAAGGTGTCGGCGACTGCCCGACGGCACGCGCCTGCGCGCGGGACCGGGAGCCGGCAACGCGGACGGATCGAGCGACGATCGGAGGCGGGGCGTTCGATGCCGTCCGGATCATCCGGCCTGAAATATGATTGCGCGACGATCAACGATGCAGCGAGGGCGCCGTGGCCCGTCCCGATCTCAACCTGCTCCTGGCCCTGGACGCCCTGCTGGAGGAAGGCAGCGTCGTCGGCGCCGCCAGACGGATGCACCTGAGTCCTCCGGCGATGAGCCGTACGCTGGGCCGCATCCGGGAGGCGCTGGGGGATCCGGTCTTCGTCCAGGTCGGTCGCAGGCTCGTGCCCACGCCCAGGGCGCTGGCGTTGCGAGAGCGCGTGCACCTGGCGGTCGAGCAAGCCGCGCGGGTGTTCGAATCCGGCGCCGAGATCGACCTCAAATCGCTGGAGCGGCGTTTCAACGTTCGCGCGACCGACGAGTTCGTGAGCATCCACCTGGGCCATCTGCTGGGTGCGATGGCCACCGAGATGCCGCGCGCGATGCTGCGCTTCTCGCCGGAGGAAGACGACGTCGACGAGGAGGCGTTGCGCAGCGGGCGCATCGATCTGTTCATCAGCGCCTCGCGCAAGCTGGGGCCCGAGATCCGCGTGCAGTCGCTTTTCACCACGACGTTCGTGGGGGTCGCCCGGGCGCGTCATCCGATCTTCGAGGACGAGATCACGCCTGAACGCCTCGTCCGCTGGGAGCACATCAGCGTGTCGCGGCGGGGGAAGGCGGTCGGGCCGGTGGATGCGGCACTGGAAGCGCAAGGGCTGCGCCGGCATGTCGCCCTGGTCGTGCCCAGCCCCTATACGGCGCTGTTCGCGCTGCAGGATTCGGACCTGCTGCTGCCGCTGCCCAGGCATCTGGCCCGCAGCGCGCTCGCCGCGGGCCTCGGCATCCGCCTGTTCGAACTGCCGACGCCACTGGAGACCGTGCTGCTGACGCAGGCCTGGCACCCTCGCCTGGACGAGGATCCGGCCCATCGCTGGTTGCGCGACACCATCCATGCCCTCTGCAGCCAGGACGAGGCGCCGGTGCCGGGCGGGCGCAGGGCCGAGCGGCCGCGCGCGGGACGAGTGCGTTGAGCGCATCCTTCGAGCTGCAATAAATTCACTTTTCGGAACGATCGGCCCTTCCTACAGTGATGCGATTCATCGCTGCGGAAGGGGTCTCTCGTTGCATTGCGCGAACGCGCCTTCGGCCTCTCCGGCCATCCCGCCCCACCGGCGTGCCCAGTTGCGGGAACGGCTCGCGCGCGGGCTGCTGCGGCTCGACCTGACCACGCCGCGCGCGACCTACGCGATGCGTTCGATCCTGGCCGCGTGCCTAGCGCTGGTGGTCGCCTATCTGCTGGACCTGCACGCCCCCTATGCGGCGGCCTCCAGCGTGCTGCTGGTCATCAACCCGGTACAGGGCGCGGTGATCGGCAAGGGCGTGTGGCGGGTGCTGGGCACCCTGGCCGGCATGCTGGCGGCGTTCGTCCTGCTGAGCGCCTTCGGGCAGATGCCCGGGTTGTTCCTGATCGGCTTCGGCGCATGGCTGGGCCTCTGCGTGGCGGGCATGACCCTGCTGCGGCATTTCAGGGCCTACGGCGCCACGCTCGCGGGCTACACGGTGGGACTGGCGGCCTATGGCGCCATGGAGCATCCGGAGCTCGCCTTCGACCAGGTGATGGGGCGCGGTGCGTGCGTGCTGATCGGCGTGGTGTGTCTGGCGGTGGTGTCGGCGCTGTTCAGCGCCCGCAGCGTGCGCAGCCGCCTGGCCGCGCAGCTCGCTCGCCTGGCGGCCGCCACCGCCGGCGTCCTTTCGACGCACCCTCAGGCCCTCCAAGGCAGCGGCGTGCCGGGCGGCCGCCCCCTGGACGCAGGCCGGCGCAAGCTGATCGTCGAGACGTACGGCGTGGACGACCTGCTGGCGCTGGGCAGAGCCGAGTCGGCCGACCTGGCGCATCGCGCCGGCGCGGTGCGGCAAACGATGGTGGCGCTGTTTTCCGCGCTGGTCGGCGGAACGCCGCCCATGCGCGAACACAGCGCCAGCCTCGACGCGCTGAAGTCGCTGCAGACCGACTGGGAGCGGACCTGGCGGCAGGCCGAGCGTGTCCTGTCGCAGGCGCCCGATGCCCGCGGCGCGGCGCGCGCCGCCCGGATCCTGGCCGGCCTGCGTGCGCGGCTGGCGTCGATGCTCGCCAACGCGCGGCTCGACGACGCGTCCGAGCATGCCGCGCTGACGATCGCGGGCGATCGCCTGGTCGAGCAGCTCGACGACTACCTCGACGCCCTCGACGCCCTCGGCCGCTTCCATCGGACCAGGCCCGCCGCGGCGCGCGTGTCCGTGCCGTTCCACCGCGACGCTTCGGCGGCGATCCGCAACGGCGCGCGCGCCATGCTGACCGTGGCGATGGGCGGTGCGTTCTGGATCGCCACCGGCTGGACGCACGGCAACATGATGCTGGCCGGGCTGGCGGCGGCCTGCGCGCTGCTGTCCACCGCGCCGAATCCCGCGCTCGGCGCCATCGAGTTCATCAAGGGCACGGTGGCCGCGGCGGCCATGGCCTTGCTGTGCACCTTCGTGGTGTTGCCGCACGTGGTGGGATTGCCGCTGCTGCTGGTGGTCCTGGGCCTGTTCTGGCTGCCCGGCGTCTGCGCCACCACGGTGCCCCGGCACGCCCTGGCCGGCGTCGCCTACCTGGTGGCCTTCACGACGCTGGCGGCGGCGGACAACCCGATGCGCTACGACTTCGCGACGTTCCTCAACGCCGCCGCGGCCTGGATCCTGGCGACGTGCTTCGCGCTGCTGGGGTTCAGGATCGTGCTGCCGCGCGACCCGGCGCGCGACGTCGCGCGCCTGCGCCGGCGCATCCGCGACGAGGCGCTGGCGACCTTGCGCGGCGAGCACGCCGATGCGAAGGCGTGGCAATGGCGCCAGCAGCATCGCATCGCGCAGCTCGGTGCGTTGCTCGGGAATCAGCCGCAGGCGATGGATCGCGCCATCGCCCGGGCGCTGGCGGACCTGCACCTGGGGCGGGAGGTCCTGGGCCTGCGACGCCGGCTGCGGCAGTCGCCGGTCGACGCCGCGTGGCCCCGCGTGCTGGAGACGGCGCTGCACCGCATGCGCCGGCGCGCCGGCGATCCCGCGCGAGCCGCACGCCACGCCCGTCGCGCCGCGAGCGCCTTGCGGCGCCTGCCGCCAGGGTCGGGCGCCGCGCGGGCCGAAGCGCAACGGCTGGCGGCCGTGCTGCTGGACATCGCCGCGCTGCTGGAGGACCACGCCGACGACGGTCCGCACGCCCCGGGAGCCCACGCCCATGCTCGCTGAGTGTTCGTTGGCCGGCATCTACCTGCCGCCGTTCTTCGTCTACGCCTGCACGGCGCTGCCGATCTACCTGGGCATCCGCTTCGCGCTGGCGCGCAGCGGGCTGCTGCGCTGGGTCTGGCATCCGGGCCTGTTCGAGTTCGCCGTTTCCGTTTGCCTCGTCTCGCTGTTGGTGCTCTATGTCTGAACGCATGTTCCAAGCCAAGCAATGGTTGCGGGTCGGGCTCACCGTCTCGCTGGTCGTCGCCGCCGCCATCCTGGTCGTCGCGCTCTGGCGCGCCTACGTCGTCGCGCCCTGGACCCGCGATGGCCGCGTCAGCGCGCAGATCGTGCGCATCGCGCCCGAGGTGTCCGGCACCGTCGTCGAGGTCGCGGTCGCGGACGATCAGTACGTCGAGCGCGGCGAGATCCTGTACCGCATCGACAGCGCCCGCTTCGCGCTGGCGTTGGCCCATGCCGAAGCGCAACGGGCGGCCGCGGAAGCGTCGTTGCGGCAGAAGACCGGGGAGGCGCGGCGGCGCCGGGGCATGGAGGGCCTCGTGGCCGCCGAGGACATCCAGCGCGCGCGCCAGGCGGTGGCCATCGCCCGGGCCGAGCTGCGCAGCGCGCAGGTCGCCGTGGACCGGGCGAAGCTGGACCTCGCGCGGACCGTGCTGCGCGCGCCGACCGACGGCTACGTCACGCGCCTGCGCTTGAACGATGGCGACTACGCCGTGGCGGGTCAGCCGAACATCGCCTTGATCGACGCCGACAGCTTCTGGATCACCGGCTACTTCGAGGAAACCAAGCTGCGCGGCATCCGGCCCGGCGCCGCGGCGCGGATCCGCCTGATGGGTTTCGACGAGGTGGTGCCCGGCCGGGTGGCGAGCATCGGGCGCGGCATCGCCGATGCCAATCAGCAGGCCGATGCGCAGGGCCTGCCGAGCGTGGCGCCCACCTTCAGCTGGGTGCGGCTGGCGCAACGCATTCCCGTGCGCGTCGAGTTCGAGCGCGTCCCGCGCGATGCGGTGCTGGTGGCCGGTATGACCGGCAGCATCGAGGTCGCCCCACCGGGCGGCGAACCGGCGGCCCGGGGCCGGCTCGTCTCGCTGCTGCACCGCTGGTTGTGAGGCGCGGCATGCGCGCATCGTGCTCCCATGCCTGCCCGCGCCGGCACGCGGCGCTGGCGGCCTGCCTGCTGGCGGGCCTGTCCGGCTGCGCGACGGTGGGCCCCGATTACCGCGCGCCGGCGCTGGACGCGCCGGCGAACTGGATCGAGGCCGACGCCACCCGGCCCGGCGGCGATCGCGACGACCTGCGCGCATGGTGGCGCGCCTTCCAGGATCCGCTGCTCGACAGGCTGGTCGATCGGGCCTTGGCGCATCACCAGGACCTGGACATCGCCCTGGCGCGCCTGCGGCAGGCGCGCGCCGTGCGGATACAGGTCGCCTCGGCCGCCATGCCCGAGCTGTCGATCGGCGCTGCCGGCGAAGCCGCGCGCGGCAGCGATGCGCTCGACTCGCCGCCCGGCGGCCGCGCCAGGGCCTGGCACCTGGGGTTGGATGCCAGCTGGGAGCTGGACCTGTTCGGCCGCACCCGCCGGGCGGTCGAGGCCGCCGACGCGGGCATCCAGGCGCTGGTCGAGGATCATCGTGCGCTGCAAGCGAGCCTGGTGGCCGAGCTGGTGTCGGATTACGTCGGGCTGCGCGCCGCGCAGCTGCGCCTGGCGATCGCGCGCGAGAACGTCGGCACGCTCGTCGACGCCGAGCGCTTGGCCGAGCGCGCGTACCGCAGCGGCCTGGGCACGCTGGCCGACGTCATGCAGGCGCGCGCCGAGCGCGAAACGGCGCAGGCGCAGCCGCCGTTGCTGGAAGCGGACATCGCACGCCTCGGCCATGCCATCGGCATCCTGACGGGCGGGTTCCCGGGCGACTGGCGCGCCGCCCTGAGCGCGCCGGCGCCGCGCTTGCCCCGGCCCGCCGGCCTGCCGCTCTGGCTGCCCTCGGACGTCATACGTTCGCGCCCCGACCTGCGGGCGGACGAACGACGCCTGGCCGCCGCCACCGCGCGGATCGGCGTCGCGCAGGCCGGACGGTTTCCCGCGTTCCGGATCCCGCTGGGCATCGGCACCGCGGCCAGCGCCATCCACGATCTGTTCTCGGGCGCCGGCCTGGCGTGGTCGGCGGCGATACAGGGCAGCCGGTCCGTCTACGATGCGGGCCGGGCGCGCGCGGGGGTGGCTGCGGCGCAGGCCGATGCCGACGCAGCGCGAAGCGTGTACGAGCGCGACGTGCGCGCCGCGCTTGGCGACGTGGAGGACGCATTGACGGCATGGACCACCGAGCGCCAGCGGCAGGTTTCATTGCGGGAGGCCGCGGCCGACAGCCAGCGCGCCCTGGAGCAGGCGACCCGGCGCTATGCCGCTGGATTGAGCGCCTACCTGCCGGTACTCGTCGCGCAGCGCGCCCTCCACCAGGCGCGCGACGCGCTGGCGCTCAGCGAGCTGGCGGAGCTGCAGGGCGTCGTCGCCTTGTACAAGTCCCTGGGCGCCGGCTGGACGGACGCGGCGCCGGAGCCCGCGACCGCGGGATCGGAGGCGCCCGAAACCACGGCGACGCGATGCACCGGCGCCGCCGGGCGATCGGCATGGCCGGCGTGCGGCCGGGCGGGCGCGCCCGTGCCGGCGCGGTAGGGGCGCCGGCGCGGCGATGCGATAATCGCCCGGCGAGCGCCGCGCCGCGGCGACGGTAGGACAACCCAGTGAGCGAGATCCTGATTCCCGTCTCGGCGGGCGAACTGGCCGACAAGATCACCATCCTGGAGATCAAGGCCGAGCGCCTGGACGATCCCGGCAAGCTGGCGCACGTGCGCACCGAGCTCGAAGGGCTGCGGCCGCTGTGGGCGCCGCTGGAAGCCGCGCAGGCGGAGCTGGCCGCGCGCAAGGCCGAGCTGAAGGCGGTCAACGCGCGCATGTGGGACATCCAGGACGGCCTGCGCGAATGCGAGCGCGCGCAGGACTTCGGCGACGGCTTCGTGCGGCTGGCGCGCGCGGTGGCGACCACCAACGGCGAGCGCGTGGCGCTGAAGAACGCGATCAACCGCCTGGCCGGGTCGAGCTTCGTCGAGGAGAAGGCCTACAAGGCGCAGGACGGCGGCGCCGGATAGGCCTGCGGCCCGCCGCGCCGCGGCTTGCCCGGCGGGATGCCACAATCGCGGCGATGGACACCGCCTCCCCGCCAGCGCCGCCGCCGGGCGACGCCGCGCTCGATGCCCTGGCCGCGCGCGCGATCGAGCGCCTGCGCCATGCCGCCGGCGAGCGGGCGATCCCGTTCGACGACCCCGTCTTCGCCGCACGGCTGGCGCGGGTGGCCTGGGCCAGCGACTTCGCCATCGACACCTTCGAGCGCCAGCCGGCGCTGCTGGCGGCGCTGGCGCGCGACGACGGCGCCGCGCCCTGGCCCGAGCCGGATCTGTCGCAGGGCGGCCGCGAGGACTGGGCGCGCGCGCTGCGGCGCTGGCGCGCCGCCGTCTCCGCGCGGCTGGTCTGGCGCGACGTGCTCGGCCTGGACGACGTCGACGCCACGCTCGCCGGCGCGACGGCGCTGGCCGAGCGCTGCCTGCAACTGGCGCACGACGCGCTGGAGGCGGAGTTCGTCGCCCGCCACGGCGCATTGCGCGATGCCGATGGCGGCGTCGTGCGGCTGGTGGTGTTCGCGCTGGGCAAGCTGGGCGGCGGCGAGCTCAATTTCAGTTCCGACGTCGATCTCGTCTACGCCTATCCCCGCGAGGGCGAGAGCGACGGGCCGCGCCCGCTCGCCGCCGAGACCTGGTGCGTGCGCCTCGGCCAGGCGCTGGCGAAGCTGCTCGACGAGACCACGGCCGACGGCTTCTGCCACCGCGTCGACCTGCGCCTGCGGCCGTTCGGCAATGCCGGGCGGCTGGCGCTGAGCTTTCCGGCGATGGAGCTGTACTTCCAGCGCGAGGGCCGCGACTGGGAGCGCTACGCCTGGCAGAAGGCGCGGCCGGTGGCCGGCGACCTCGCCGCCGGCGAGGCCTTCCTGGCCGAGCTGCGGCCGTTCGTGTACCGCCGCTACCTGGATTTCGGCGCGCTCGATGGCCTGCGAGCGATGAAGGCGGCGATCAGCGCCGAGGTTGCGCGGCGCGAGCTGGAGGACGACGTCAAGCGCGGCCCCGGCGGTATCCGCGAGATCGAGTTCTTCGCCCAGGCCCTGCAGCTGATCCACGGCGGCCGCGAACCGGCGCTGCGCGAGCGCCGCCTGCAGCCGGCGCTGCGCGCGCTGGCCCGGGCGCGGCACGTGCCGCAGGCGACCGCCGACGGGCTGCTCGCGGCCTACCGCTGGCTGCGCCGGCTGGAGAACCGGCTGCAGATGCTGCGCGATGCGCAGGTGCACGCGCTGCCGGCCGAGGCGACCGACCGCCTGCGCATCGCCGCGGGTCTCGGCACCGATTGGCCGACGCTGGCCGAAACGCTGGCACGGCACCGCGCGACGGTCTCGGCGGCGTTCGGCTCGCTGCTCGGACGCGAACGCGCGCTCGCCGCCGGCGACGAGGGACTAGCCGGCTACTGGCGCGGCCTGCCCGAGGGCGGCGACGCCGCGCCGCTGGAAGCCGCCGGCTTCGGCGAGGCGCAGGCGGTCGATGCCGCGCTGCGCGACTTCGCCCGTTCGCCCGGCGTGCGCGAGCTGCCGGACATCGCCCGCGCCCGGCTGGAGCGGGTGATGCCGGTGCTGCTGCAGGCCAGCGCCCCCGCCGACCGGCCGCTGATGGCGATCCGCCGGCTGCTGGCGCTGCTGCACAACATCCTGCGCCGTTCCAGCTACCTGGCGCTGCTCGACGAACGCCCCGCGGCGCTGGCGCGGCTGGTCGATCTGGTGACCCGCAGCGCCTTCCTCGCCGAGCGCGTGGCCGCGCACCCGCTGCTGCTCGACGAACTGCTCGACGTGCGCGCGGAAGGCCCGCTGCCCGACCGCGACGCGCTGCGCCAGGCGTGCGTGGCGGCGCTGCGCCGCGACGACCTGGAGGACGCGCTCTACGCCCTCAACGAGGTGCGGCAGACGCTGAGCTTCCGCATCGCGCTGGCCACGCTCGACCGCCGCCAGTCGGCGCAGGACAGCGCCCGCCAGCTGGCCTGGCTGGCCGATGGCGTGGTGGAGGCGGTGCTGGCGCTCGCGCGCCGCAGCCTGGTCGAGGCGCACGGCGGGATCGCGGGCGCCCGCTTCGCGGTGCTGGGCTACGGCAGCCTCGGCGGCGAGGAACTGGGCGTGGGCTCCGACCTCGACCTGGTGTTCCTGTACGACGCGCCGGAAGACGCCCAGTCCGACGGCGCGCGCCCGCTCGATCCGATCCGCTGGCACGCGCGGCTGGCGCAGAAGATCGTCGCCCTGCTGGGCACGGTGACCGGCGCGGGGCGACTCTACGAGGTGGACATCCGCCTGCGCCCCGACGGCGCCAGCGGCCTGCTGGTGTCCTCGCTGGCGCGCTACGCCGAATACCAGCGCGAGCGCGCCTGGACCTGGGAGCACCAGGCGCTGGTGCGCGCGCGCGGCGTGGCCGGCGATGCCGGCCTGCTGGCCGATTTCGAGGCGGTACGCGCCGAGGCCCTGGCGCGCCCGCGCGAGGCGGACGCGCTGCGCGAGGACGTGGCCTCGATGCGCCGCCGCATGCGCGCCGAACTCGACCGCAGCGGCGAGGACCGGTTCGACCTCAAGCAGGGCGAGGGCGGTCTGGTGGACCTGGAGTTCCTGCTGCAGTACCTGGTGCTGCGCGAATCGCACGCGCGCCCGGCGCTGCTGGCGCCGCGCGCGACGCCGGCGCTGCTGGCCGCCGCGCGCGACGAGAGCCTGCTCGACGCGGAGGCCGCCGCCGCGCTGCTCGACGCCCACGCCACCCTGCTCGCACTGGGCCTGGCGCAGACCCTGGACCGGCGGCCGCGGCTGGTCGCCGACAGCGCCCCGCTGCAGCGGGCCCGCGCCGCCATCCGCGCCGCGGCCGCGACCGTGGGCCTGGCCGTCGATGGCCAGGCGGCCGAGCGGCCCGCGTCGCCCTGACGCGGAGCGGCGCGCCATCCAGGGCCGGTCTTCAGGCCCTGGGGCGTATCGACATTCGACCCGCAGCGCCGAAGCAATCCCATCTCCCGCAAGCGGGCGCATGCCGCTCCTTCTCCCGCAAGCGGGTTCATGCCGTCCCTTCTCCCGCTCGGCACCTTCCCCCGCTTGCGGGGGAAGGAAAATCAGGATGGTCCCCGCTTGCGGGGGAAGGGAAAAACGCAGCGCTCCCCGCTTGCGGGGGAAGGAAAAACGGAGCGCTCCCCCCGCTTGCGGCGAAAGGCAAGCGCGTTCGCACGCTGCATGCCGATACGGCCCGGGAGGACGAACAGCGCATCGGCGCATGAGCGCCGATGTCGCCGGCGGCGGGTCAGCGCAGCGCCAGCCGCTCGCGCACCAGCGCGGCGATGCGCGCGGTCTCGCGCAGCGGTTCGGCCTCGAAGGGCGCCAGCGCGTCGTCCACCGGGCGCACGCGGCCGCGCGCGAGCAACGCATCCAGGAAGCGGCGCGGGCGGCCCCCGAGCCGCTCCGGCTCGAACACGAACACCGGTGCGCGCGTGGCGCAGGCTTCCGAAAGCATGTTCACCGAGTCGGGCGTGCAGACGATGCGGTCGGCCCAGGCGAGCAGGCCGGGGTAGGGGTTGCGGCCGTCGGCCTCGCCGGTCCAGCGCAGGCCGGGCGCGCCGGCGGGCAGCGCGCGCAGCGCCGCCGCGAGCGCGGCCGGGGTGCGCCGCGAGGCGGTCGCCAGCAGGCTGCCGCCCTCGCGCGCCACCGTCCGGGCCAGCCGTGCGAGCAGGCGCGCGAACGCGTCGGCATCGAGCCGATAGTGGCGGCTGGGACCGCCGACCAGCAGCGCGGTGCGCGGGCCGGGCAGCGCGCCGAGCGCCGGGAAGGCCTCGCGCGCGGCCCGCAGCCAGGCGTCGTCCACCGGATGCAGGCTGCCCAGCGGCGCCAGCACGTTGGCGCCGGCGAGGCCGTCGTGTTCGGGGGCGATCACCAGGTCCCAGTGCCGCGGGTCGATGCGCGGATCGAGGATCTGCACGCTGCGCGCGCCGGTCGCGCCGGCCAGCCGCGTGGCCAGCGCGGCCTGACGGCCGCAGCCGATCGCCAGCAGCGGCGGCGCCGCCAGCGCCTGCGCGAAGTCCGGGCCGAACGCGCCCCGGCTGCCCGGCAGCCGCCGCGGCGCGCACCAGCGCCAGGGCGCGCGCGCGCGCAGCGTCCAGGCCCGCATCGTGCCCGCGGCCAGCGCTTCGCCCAGCGCCGCGGCCTGGCGGACGTTGCCGGCATGGCCGTCGCTCAGCGTCCACACCGTGCACGCGAGGTCGTGCGCATCGCCGGGCCGAGCATGTTCCAAGGGCGTGACCTTCCGTTCCGGGCGCCGCGGCTGCGGCTTCACCGCGGGAACTCTACACTTGCCCTCCCGTTCACGCCGCGGCCCGCCCGCAAGGATCCTCTTCGATGGCCATCCTCGACGACACCGCGCTCGACCAGCTGTTCCGCACCGCGCGCACCTACAACCGCTTCTCCGGCGAGATCGACGACGCCACCCTGCACCGGCTCTACGAGCTGCTGAAGTGGGGGCCGACCAGCGCCAACCAGTCGCCGGCGCGCTTCGTGTTCGTGCGCTCGGCCGAGGCGAAGAAGAAGCTGGAGCCGGCGCTGGACGAGGGCAACCGCGCCAAGACCATGAGCGCGCCGGTGGTGGCCATCGTCGGCTACGACGAGGACTTCCACGAAAAGCTGCCCTACCTGTTCCCGCACACCGACGCCAAGAGCTGGTTCGACGGCCCGCGCGAGGGCCGTCACGACCACGCCTTCCGCAACGGCACCCTGCAGGGCGCCTACCTGATCCTGGCCGCGCGCGCGCTCGGCCTGGACACCGGTCCGATGACCGGCTTCGATGCCGCCAAGGTCGATGCGGCCTTCTTCGCCGGCACCGCGATCCGCTCCAACTTCCTCGTCAACCTCGGCAAGGGCGATCCGGCCAGCATCTTCGACCGTTCCCCGCGCCTGTCCTTCGACGAAGCCTGCCGCATCCTCTGACCCGTCCGCCCCACGCAAGAAGGAGCTTCCCATGCAGACCGCAATCCTCAAGCGCCGCGCGCTCGCCAGCCTGCTGGCGCTGGCCGCCGGCGCCGCCTTCGCCGCCCCGGTAACCTACGAGATCGACCCGGCCCACACCGACGTGATCGCGCAGTGGAGCCACTTCGGCTTCTCGAACCCGATCGCCCACTTCGGCGAGGTGGACGGGCGCATCGTCTACGACCCGGAGAACGTATCCGCCTCCAGCGTCGAGGTGACGTTGCCGATGTCGGGCCTGAACTCGCACGTGCCCAAGTTCGACGAGCACCTCAAGAGCGCCGACTTCTTCGACGCCGAGCGCTACCCGCAGGCGACCTTCAAGTCCACCGCCGTCGAGGCCGCCGGCGAGGGCCGCCTGCGCGTTGCCGGCGACCTGACGATCAAGGACCAGACCCGCCCCGTGGTGCTGGACGTCGTGCTCAACAAGGTCGGCGCGCACCCGATGACGCAGCGGCCGACGATCGGCTTCGACGCCACCACCACCCTCAAGCGCACCGACTTCGGGCTGGGCCTGTACGCGCCGAACGTCAGCGACGAGGTGCAACTGCGCATCACCACCGAGGCCAGCGCGCCCGCCGCGGAATAGGCTGTCCCCGCGTCGCCGCCGACGCCCCCGCTCGCGGGGGCGTCGCGCTGTCCGGCCTTCGCATTGCCCACGTTCCGCAGGAGTCCCGCATGCCTCTCTACCGCCCCGGCGCCGGCCGCGGCCGCCTGTCCCACGACGGCGTGGCCGCCGTCCACAGTTTCTCCGCCGGCGGGTTCGTCGATCGCGCCTGGATGGGCTTCGGCGCGTTGCGGGTGCTGGCCGAGGAAACCTTCGCGCCAGGCGCCGCGCCGCCGGCGCAGCGGCGCGCCAACATGCGCCTCCTGACCTGGGTGCGCTGCGGCGCGCTGGCCTGGTCGGATGGCGACGGCGAGGCCGGCGAGCTTTACGGCGGCGGCGTGCAACTGCTCGATGCCGGCCGCGGCACCGAGCAGGTCGAGCGCAACCTGTCCGACGAGCACCCCGTCGAACTGCTGCGGCTGTGGCTGCAGCCGCCCGCGCTCAACACCCCGCCGCGGCGGATCGCCGGCAGCGCCGATCCGGCGGCGCGGCCCGGATGCTGGTGCCCGCTGCTGGACGACGAGGCCCTGGCGCCCGCGCGGGCGAGCGCCGCGCGCGTCGCGCCCGGCGAGGCGATCGAACTGCGCCTGGCGCCCGGGCGCTGGACCTGGCTGCACGTATTGCACGGCCGCAGCGCGCTCGGCGCGCAGGCGCTGGCCGCCGGCGATGCCGTCGGCTGGACCGACGAACCCGGCGTCCACATGCTGGCCGCCCTCGACGGGCCGCTGGAACTGCTGCGGATCGAAGTGCCGGCACCCGTCTAGGGCCCGTTGGGCGCCCAGGTGTGCCCTCTGCCGCAAAGCAGGGTCATCCCGATCCCTTCTCCCGCAAGCGGGGCCGGATGAGGGCCGCTTTACACGCCTGCGGCG
>NZ_JAAN01000011.1 GCF_000559025.1 Luteimonas huabeiensis HB2
CTTGCGGGAGAAGGGACAACATGCCCCCGCTTGCGGGAGAAGGGACGGCATGGCCCCGCTTGCGGGCGAACGGACAGCTTCGGCGCTGCAGGTCGAATGTCGATTCACCCTAGAGGGGCCGTGCCGACGGCTTCGGCGATGCGGGCGGCGCCGGCGGAGCCGGTGGTTCCGGCGGCGCGGGCATGCGCAGGCTGCGCACCTCGGGCACGGTCGCCTGCACCGTGCCCGGCTTGCGGTCGCGCAGGTAGGCGATCTCCACCCGCGCGTTCGCCGGGCGCTCGCGCAGCGCCTGCATCGCCTCGCGCGGCGTGGACACGGGGCGGCCGTCGATGCGCTGGATGACGTCGCCGGCGCGCAGCCCGTCCAGGCGCCCGGCCGAGAGCACCAGCACGCCGCGGTCGGTACCGAAGTAACGGCCCAGTTCGGCGTCCACCGCCGCCAGGTTCAGTCCGCGCCAGCGCGCGGCGGCGAGCAGCCTGGGCATGGCGCAGTCGGGTCCGGTGCAGTCGGCGTCCAGTCCGGCCGCGGAGAGCGCGCGCTCGATGTCCGCACCGATGCCGGCGGTGTCGATCCTCGCCTGCTCGACGCTCTGCCGCAGCGCCTCCATGTCCAGTCCGGCCAGCGCGTCCTGCACGGCGCTTCCGATGTCGCCGGACAGCACCGCGATGCGCGGCCCGGGCCTGGGGGTGAGCGACACGGTCGCCTCGCGGCCGCCGCGCACGTAGCCGATGCGCGCCGGCGCATCGGCCTCCAGGCGGGCGATCAGGCCGCGGGCATTGTCGAGGCGGGTGGCGCCGTCGCTGCCGAGGATGCGGTGGCCGTCGACGGCGACCAGCCGGTCGCCCGCGCGCAGGCCGGCCGCGGCGGCCGCGCCGCCCGGGGTGACGGCGGCGATGCGGACGCCGGCCTCGGGGTCGGCGGCCAGGACCACGCCCAGGACCGGGCGCGAGAGATCGCCGAAGGCGCCAGCGCCGTCGCCGATGCGTTCGCGGGTGAGCTCGGCCAGGCGCGCGGCGGCGCGCTGCAGGTCGGCGCGGGCGGCGTCCAGGTCGCGGGTGTCGGCGTTCTGCGCCACGGCGGCCCAGGGCGCGGCGGCGGCCAGTGCGAGGGCGAGCGCGGCGGTGCGGAAGGAAACGTTCATGGCGGTCTCGGTCGTCGGAGAGGGGTCAGTCGATCCGCACGACGGCGGCGTCGAAGCGGCCGCCTTGGGCGGCGAGCCAGGCGCGCTCGCCTTCCAGACGGGTCAGCGCGCGCAGGGTCTCCACGCGCGACCGCCACAGCGCGCGCTCGGCGGCGGGGTCGCCGGCGGCGGGCAGGCGCGCGTCGATCTCGGCCAGGCGCAGCTCCAGCTCGCCGGCCATCAGCGCCGCGGTGCCGCTGGCGACGCGGTCGTCGCGCAGCAGCGGCAGCAGCGCTTCCAGTTGCGCCGACTCGGCCTGCAGCCCGCGCAATGCAGGGTCGGGAACGGTCGTGGCGATGGGCGCGGGGGTGTCGTCGACGGGCGCCATCGGCAGGCGCATGGGCAGCGCGACGGCCAGCAGCAGCGAGGCCGCCAGCGCGCCCCACAGCGGCCAGCGCGCGCGCGCGGTCGGCGGCGGCGCGGGCAGGCGCGCCTGCAGCGCCTGCCAGCCGCCGGCGGGCGGGGGTTCGGCGGGCAGTCGGGCGAAGGCGTCGTGCCAGGTCTCGGGCGGGGGCGGAAGCGGGGCGTTCATGGTGTGGGCGTCGTGGGGCGGTCGGGATCGAGGCGTTCGCGCAGGCGGCGGGTGCCCCGCGCGACCTGCGACTTGGAGAAGCTCGGCGTGCGCTCCATCAGCGCGGCGATCTCCTCGTGGGTGAAGCCTTCGGCGTGGTACAGCCAGAGCACGCTGCGGGTGACCGGCGGCAGTTCCGCCAGCGCGCGCTGCAGCGCGGCGGCGTCGGCGGCCGCCGCGGGCGGCGACGTGTCCGCGGCGATCGGCTGCTCGTCGATGTCGAGGTGGCCGTCGAACTTGCGCCCGCGCCGCAGTCGCATCAGCGACTCGTTGACCGCGATCTGCCGCAGCCAGCCCCAGAACGGGCTGGCGCCGCGGAAGTCGCCGATGCGGTCGATCATCTTCAGCATGGTGTCCTGCAGCACGTCGGCGGCGCTGTCGCGGTCGCCGCAGATGCGCAGCGCCAGGGTGAACGTGGGGCGCTCGAACCAGCGGTAGAGCTGCTCGAACGCCGATCGCTCGCCTCGCCGCGCGCGGCCCAGCAAGGTCTCGGGCACCTCGATGGCGAAGCCGGAGGCGGACGGCGCCGCCGCGGGCGGCGGGCCCAGTGGCGGGGCGGCGGGAAGGGGCGGGTCGGGCGGCATGTCGGTAGGTCAGATGCGCCGGGCGGGCGAAGCGTCGCAGCGCCCGTGCAGGTCACACCGGGCGCCTATACTCCGTCGGGGATGCGACCAATATCGGAGGAGGCAACGCCATGGGAGCGACCGGTTTCCTGACGGGGGTACTGCTGGTGGCCGGCATCATCGTGCTCTTCAAGACGGTGCGCATGGTGCCGCAGGGCTACGAGTGGACGGTGGAGCGGTTCGGCAAGTACACCCGGACCCTCGGCCCGGGGCTGCATTTCCTGGTGCCGATCGTCTACGGGGTCGGGCGCAAGGTGAACATGATGGAGCAGGTGCTCGACGTGCCGAGCCAGGACGTCATCACCAAGGACAACGCCGTGGTCCGGGTGGACGGGGTGGTGTTCTTCCAGGTGCTCGATGCCGCCAAGGCCGCCTACGAGGTCTCCAACCTGGAGATCGCGATGATCGCCCTGGTGCAGACCAACATCCGCACCGTGATCGGCTCCATGGACCTGGACGAGTCGCTGAGCGGCCGCGAGGCGATCAACGCCCAGCTGCTGAACGTGGTCGATCACGCGACCAACCCCTGGGGCGTGAAGGTCACCCGCATCGAGATCCGCGACATCGCCCCGCCGCGCGATCTGGTCGATGCGATGGCGCGGCAGATGAAGGCCGAACGCGACCGCCGCGCGGTGATCCTGGAGGCCGAGGGCCATCGGCAGTCGGAGATCCTGCGCGCCGAGGGCGACAAACAGGCCGCGATCCTGGAGGCCGAGGGCCAGAAGGAGGCCGCCTTCCGCGAGGCCGAGGCCCGCGAGCGCCTGGCCGAGGCCGAGGCCAAGGCCACGCAGATGGTGTCCGAGGCGATCGCCCAGGGCGACGTGCAGGCGATCAACTACTTCGTCGCGCAGAAGTACGTGGAGGCGTTCGAGAAGCTCGCCACCGCGCCCAACCAGAAGTTCGTGCTGATGCCGATGGAGGCCAGCGGCGTGATCGGCTCGATCGCCGGCATCGCCGAGCTGGCGCGCGAGGCGCTGGGCAACCAGCAGGCGGCCACCCGCGAGCGCCTGTCGCAGCAGCGCGGAGGGGACTGAGCCATGCGCTGGGAGGTGGTGGCCTGGGCCGCGGTGGCGCTGCTGCTGCTGGCGGCGGAGACGCTGGCGCCCGGCGCCTTCATGCTGTGGATGGGCTTCGCCGCCGCCGCGGTCTTCGCCATCGTGCTGCTGGTGCCGGGCATCCCGTTGCTGTGGCAGGCGGTGGCCTTCGTGCTGCTGAGCTTCGCCTCGATCCAGGTCTACCGCACCTGGTTCCGCAAGCGCGCGCCGGAGAGCGACCATCCCACCCTCAACCGCCGCGCCGCCCACCACCTGGGCCGCGTGGTGCCGCTGGAGCGGGCGATCGTGTCCGGCGAGGGCCGGGTCAAGATCGGCGACGCCTTCTGGGTGGTGGCGGGGCCCGACCTGCCGGCCGGCACGCCGGTGCGCGTGGTCGGCGCCGAAGGCATGACGCTGCGGGTCGAGCCGGCCGAATGAGTCGCCGCGCGCCGGCTTTCCGCGGCGCGCTCTGGGATAATGCCGGGCTTCCGATACGAGGGCGTCCGCATGACCCGCAAGACCGTACTCAACCAGACCCATCGCGACCTCGGCGCGCGCATGGTCGATTTCGGCGGCTGGGACATGCCGCTCAACTACGGCTCGCAGATCGAGGAACACCACCAGGTCCGCCGCGACGCGGGCATGTTCGACGTCAGCCACATGACCGTGGTCGATCTGCACGGCGAGCGCGTGCGCGAGTTCCTGCGCCGGCTGGTCGCCAACTCGATCGACAAGCTCAAGAAGCCGGGCAAGGCGCTGTACACCTGCATGCTGGACGAGGACGGCGGCGTCATCGACGACCTGATCGTCTACTTCATGGACGAGCCCTGGTTCCGGCTGGTGGTCAACGCCGCCACCCGCGACAAGGATCTGGCCTGGATCCAGGCGCACGCGCAGGCCTTCGGCGTGGAGGTGCGCGAGCGGCCCGAGCTGGCCATGATCGCGGTGCAGGGCCCGAACGCGCGCGAGCGCGTGCTCGGCCTGCTCGATGCCGCCGGCCGCGAGGCCGCCGCCCGCCTGGCGCGCTTCTCCGCCGCCACGGTGCGCACCGCCGACGGCGCCGAGCTGTTCGTCGCCCGCACCGGCTACACCGGCGAGGACGGCTTCGAGGTGGTGCTGCCCGAGGATCGCGCGGTCGGGTTCTGGAACGCGCTGCTGGCCGCCGGGGTGAAGCCGGCCGGCCTGGGCGCGCGCGACACCCTGCGCCTGGAGGCGGGCATGGCGCTCTACGGGCAGGACATGGACGAAACGGTCACGCCCTACGAGGCGGGCCTCGGCTGGACCGTGTCGCTGGACGAGGGGCGCGACTTCATCGGCCGCGCGCGGCTGGAGCGTCAGCAGGCCGACGGCAGCGCGCGCCAGCTGATCGGCCTGGTGATGGACGAGAAGGGCGTGCTGCGCCACGGCCAGCGCGTGTCGAGCGGCGCCGGCGAGGGCGAAGTGCTCTCGGGCACCTTCTCGCCCACGCTCGGCAAGGCGATCGCCTTCGCCCGGGTGCCGGCCGGCGACCCGGGGCAGGTGCGGGTGGACATCCGCGGTCGCGAGGTGCCGGTGCGCGTGGTGCGCTACCCGTTCGTGCGCGAGGGCCAGCCGCAGCCGGGCGTGCTCGGCTGAGGGCGCCTGCGTCCGGAATCGACACCGCGCAGACCGCCTTCGCTACACTAGCGCCCCGCAGTCCCCAGCCAATACGGAGCCCCCGATGAGCGAGATCCCCGGCGACCTGAAGTTCCTGAAGTCCCACGAGTGGGCGCGCATCGAGGACGGCGGCCGGGTGACCGTCGGCATCTCCGATCACGCCCAGGGCCTGCTCGGCGACCTGGTGTACGTCGATCTGCCCAACGTCGGCGACCGCGTCGAGGCCGGCAACGCCGCCGCGGTGGTGGAGTCGGTGAAGGCGGCCTCGGACGTCTATTCGCCGGTGACCGGCACCATCGTCGAGGTGAATGCCGACCTCGCCGACAAGCCGGAGACCATCAACGAGGACGCCTACGGCGAGGGCTGGATCTTCGTGGTCCAGATCGAGGACACCGAGCAGCTCAACGAACTGCTCGAGCCCGACGACTACGCCTCGCTGCTCGAAGACGCCGACTGAGTCGGACCCGCCTTCCGTTCGCGACGCGCCGCCTTCGGGCGGCGCGTTGCGTTTGGGCGGGCGAACGCCGGGCGCGTCGCCCCAAGACCATGCGCATGCCCGGCCTGCGAGCGGAGCGACGGCACGTCGCGGCACGACATGCGCGCCGCCCATGCTCGCCGGCGAGGCGGCTTCCCCATCCGTCGCTCGCGTCCTGCGCACGCGTCCGGAGCGCGCTCGATGCCTTCGGCGGGTCGAAACCCGTGCGCAAGGTTCGCGCAAATCCGCGCAAAGGCGTCGTTGCAGCGCGATAAGGCGCGCATCGGGCGCGCCGGATTTCGCCCGGGGTTCATCCGGCGCCGGCGGCGATCCGCTGCTTCGCTCGCGACGCGTGAGCACGAGCGCGCCGACGCGCGCGTCCGGCGCGATGACGAAAAAACGCTTGAAAACAGCGTCCGCAATCCATGCGTCGTCTTCGGCCGGCGGTCCATGACGCGCGCGCGCCGACGCGTGCGCCGGCGAAGACGATCGTCGATGTGCAGATCGCGCGAAAGCGATCGCGTCGTCGCGCGCGCAAAAGTGTTGACAGTGGAAAAAACCGTGATTAGGTTTCGCCCAAACCACGCCGCCGCAGGGAAGAGTGATCCGAACCGGGACGACATCGAGCGACACAACCGAGCCTTCCGCCCCGAAGTTCCGAAAGGTGGAGCCAGTCCTCGTCTCCCCTGCAAAAGCCAGCATCCCTTCCGACGACACCCGCGCCGTACCGGTGCGGGTGTCTGCATTCGGACGCGCCACGACGCGGAACCGGCCAGGCCGATGTCCGCTGCGAGGCGCAGGAATCCGTCCCGATGCGCCCGGCGCGTCGGCGGTTGGTCGCGGGTCCGACTCCCGCGGCGTTTGCGTACTGGGCCCGTAGTACTTGAAGTCCACAGACGAGGAGAGCCATCACATGGCCACGAAGAAAGCCACGAAGAAACGCCCCGCCAAGAAGGCGGCCAAGAAGGTCGCCAAGAAGTCGGCGGTCCGCAAGGTCGCGAAGAAGGCGGCGAAGAAGGTCGGCCGCAAGACCGTCGCCAAGAAGGCGACCCGCAAGACCGCCGCCAAGAAGACCGCGAAGAAGGCAGCGAAGAAGACCGCCAAGAAGGTGGCCAAGAAGTCCGCCGCGAAGAAGACCGCGCGCAAGACCGCGAAGAAGACCGCGCGCAAGTCGACCGCGAAGAAGGCCGCTCCGCGCAAGGCGGCGAAGAAGACCGCCAAGAAGACCGCCAAGAAGACGGCCACGCGGAAGACGGCGACCAAGTCGGCCGCGAAGAAGGCGCCGCGCAAGGTCGCCAAGAAGACCGCCAAGCGCGCCGCGAAGAAGGCGCCGCCGGTCTCCATTCCCGCCGCACCCGCGCCGCTGATGTAAGCGATCCCCCGATCGCCGTCATGCCATAGCCCCCTCCGCCGCCCAGTCGGAGGGGGCTTTTTCGTGCTTCGCCCCCGCTCGGGCCGGTCGAGGCGCGCAGGGGCGAGCGCGGGTGTCCGGCCGGGCGTGTCGTCGCGGTCCGGGCGTCTCATCGGCCGTCCGCTGTCGCGGTGCCGTGCATCGCCTGCACCCAGGCATGCGGCCAGTCGCCGGGGCGGACCGCGCCCAGGCGACCGGGCGCCCGAAAGGCGGAGGGCGCCTGCGGTCGCAGGCGCTTGCCTCGAAGGGCCGCGTCGGCGGCTCGCCGGCACGGTGCCGGGACGATAGATGCGAAACGCCGAGCCGGCGCGCCGCCGGTACGCGGGGGGCGGTCGCCCGCCGCAAGCGAGTCCGCGCCGCTCCCGTGCGCGGCCGCTGCCGGCGAGCCGTATCGCCGTTCCGGTCGCGATCGACGAGCGCGGGCGTCGCCTGCCGGTGCAGCGCTACTCGGGCTGCGCGTGGGCGCTGCTGGCGGCCGGGCCGGCCGGCGTCGTCGCGTCTTCCCGACCGGCCGGGCTGCGGGCATAGAGCATGTCGCCGACGTCGACGTCGAGCCAGCGCTGGGGCGGCAGGCCCAGCGCGCGGTCGATCACCGTGGGCATCAGGCCGGAGGGCAGGCTGCTTTCGCTGTTCCACAACACCACCAGGCCGAGGCCGCGCTCGGGCAGCATCGCCATCAGGCCGCGGTAGCCCTGCACCGCGCCGCCGTGGAAGACCACGCGGTGGCCGGCGTAGTCGTAGACGCGCCAGCCCAGGCCGTAGCCGGCGGCGTTGAGCCGCTGGCTGCGCCACGAGCTGGCGCGGCTGCGCATCTCGCCGGGGGTGCCGACGATCGGCGAGTGCAGCGTCGCCAGCAACGGTGCCGGCAGCACGTCGGGGCGGTGGCCCAGGTGGGCGATCAACCATTGCGCCATGTCGCTGATGCTGGCGTTGACGCCGGCCGCCGGCGCCACCCGGTAGTAGGTCGGCTTGGGCATCAGCGAGGTCCAGCCGCGCCCGGCGCGCACGTGCGGCTTGGCCCAGCGCGGGCTGCTCTGGATGCCTTCCAGCCCGAAGCTGGCGTCGTTCATGCCCAGCGGCTTGAACAGCCGGCGCGAGACCGCCTCGCTGTAGAACTGGCCCGAGGTGGCGAACACCACGTCGCCGACCAGGCTGAAGGCGACGTTCTGGTAGCTGTAGCACTCGCCGGGCGCGCAGGTCATCGGCGCGTCGGACAGCTTGTGCACCAGGGTGTTGTAGTCGGCGCCGCGCTCGATGTCGCGGTCGTAGGTGTGCCGGCCCAGGCCGACGCGGTGGCTGAGCACGTCGGCCACGGTCACGCGCTCGGCGGCCTGCGGGTCGGCCAGGCGCAGGCCGGGCAGGTAGTCCACCACCTTGCTGTCCCAGCGCAGCGCGCCCTCGGAGACGAGCACGCCGGCGATGGTGCCGGCGAAGGACTTGGACAGCGAGGCGAGGCGGAAGACGGTATGGGCGTCGACCGGCTCGGCGGCGCGCACGTCGGTGATGCCGTAGCCGCGCGCGCTCAGCACGCGGCCGTCGTGGACGATCGCCATCGCCAGCCCGGGCACGCGCTGATCGGCGACCAGCGCCTGCGCCATCGCCTCGAACTCGCGCACGTCGAAGCCGGGCGCCAGGGGCTGCGTGGCGACCGGCGGCGGGCGCTGCTCGGGACGGCCGTCGGTGGGCGCGGGGAAGCTCGCTACCGGCTCGTCCTGTACGGACGCGGCCACGGCGACGGGCTGCGATTGCGCCGCCGATCCCAGCGCCACCGGAAGCAACATGCTCACCAGCCCCAATTGCCAGGCCCGCCCGCGGCGGAGGCGCTGCGCCTTGTCTTTCATCGGGTCTGTCCCCTGCGTATGCTTGCTGCAGGCCGATCATAGCGCCTGCTCGGCAATTTGCATGAACAAGGGGAGGTTCGATGGGTAGCTTGCTGATCCTGCTGGTGTTTCTCGGTCTGGTCGTGGTCGCCGCGCTGTGGGGCGTCGGCATCTACAACGGGCTGGTGACCGCCCGCAACGCGTTCAAGAACGCCTTCGCCCAGATCGACGTGCAGCTGCAGCGCCGCTTCGATCTGATCCCCAACCTGGTCGAGACCGCCAAGGGCTACCTGAGCCACGAGCGGCAGACCCTGGAGGCGGTGGTCGCCGCCCGCGGCGCCGCGCTCGGCGGACTGCAGGCCGCCAAGGCCAACCCCGGCGATCCGGCCGCCATGGCCGAGCTGGCGCAGACCCAGGGTGCGCTCAACGGCGCGCTGGGCCGGCTGCTGGCGGTGGTCGAGGCCTATCCCGACCTCAAGGCCAGCCAGAACATGATGCAGCTGACCGAGGAGCTGACCAGCACCGAGAACCGGGTGGCCTTCGCGCGCCAGGCCTACAACGATGCGGTGATGGCCTACAACAACAAGCGCGAGGTGTTCCCGTCGAGCATCGTCGCCGGCATGTTCAAGTTCGAGCCCGCCGCGCTGCTCGACATCCCCGAGGATCGCGCCGAGGTCCGCGAGGCGCCCAAGGTGCAGTTCTGAGGCACCGGGCTTGGGGATTGTGGAGTCGGGTTGCTTGGTGGCGGTAGCGTGCGGGCCGGCGCGTGGCGCCGCCCCCGCGCCCCGGTCGCGCCTGCTCTTCCCGATGCCGAACCCCCGTTCCCGAGTCCCGGCCCTGCCATGAGCTTCTTCGAACGCCAGACCCGGGCGCGCCGCAACACGGCCTGGCTGGTGGCGCTGTTCGCGCTGGCGGTGGCGGGCATCGTGGCGCTGGTGGTCCTGGGGGTGATGGTGTTGCTGGGCGGCGGTCCGCGCGCGATGGCGGTCGCGGCGGTCGGTGCGCTGGCGGTGATCGGGCTCGGCTCGCTCTACCGGGTCGCCTCGCTGCGCGGCGGCGGCACGCGGGTGGCGGCGGAGCTGGGCGGCGTGCTGGTCCCGGAAGACACCACCGATCCGCAACTGCGCCGGCTGCGCAACGTGGTCGAGGAAATGGCGATCGCGTCCGGGGTGCCGATGCCGGCGCTGTTCGTGCTCGAACACGAGCCGGGCATCAACGCCTTCGCCGCCGGCTATTCGCCTTCCGACGCCGCGGTGGCGGTGACCCGCGGCGCGCTGGAGCGGCTCAACCGCGACGAGCTGCAAGGCGTGATCGCGCACGAGTTCAGCCACATCCTCAACGGCGACATGCGGCTCAACATCCGCCTGATGGGCGTGCTGTTCGGCATCCTGATGCTGGGCCTGATCGGCCGCAAGATCCTCGTGCACGGCGGGGGCGGGGGGCGCGGGCGCAGCGCCGGCATGGTGCTGGTGATGGCGCTGCTGTGCATGCTGGTCGGCTACGCCGGGCTGTTCTTCGGGCGCATGATCAAGGCCGGCGTCAGCCGCTCGCGCGAGGTCTTGGCCGACGCCTCGGCGGTGCAGTTCACCCGCCAGGCCCAGGGCCTGGCCGGGGCGCTGAAGAAGATCGCCGGCGTGGAGGCGGGCTCGCGCCTGCAGGAGCGAGCCGATGCCGAGGAGGTCAGCCACATGCTGTTCGGCGACGGCACCGGCCTGCGCGGCCTGTTCGCCACCCACCCGCCGATCCTCGAGCGCATCCGCGCGCTGGATCCGGCGTTCGACGCCGAGGCGCTCGGCCGGCTCAAGGCGCGCTGGCGCGAGCGCCCGCCGGACGGGCTGGAGGAGGATCTGCAGCTCGGTCTGGTCGGTGCCGGCGCCACGGCCGCCCCGCTGCCCGCAGCGCGGGCGCGGCTGGCGGTGACCGCGCCGATGGTGGCCGCGCACGTGGCCGCCCCGCAGGACGACGACTGGCAGCGGGCCGGCGCCATCGTCGATGCGATCCCCGAGCCCCTGCGGCAGGCGGCGCGCCGGCGCGACATGGCGGTGCCGCTGCTGCTGGCCCTGCTGTTCGACGGCGAGCACGAGGTCCGCGCGCGGCAGCGCGAGGAGATCGCCGCGCGCCTCGGGCCGGCGGTGGCCGAGGCGGCCGAGCACCTGCGCACGGCGCTGGCGCAACTGCACCCGATGCAGCGCTTGCCGCTGGCGCAGCTCGCCTTTCCGGTGCTGCGCCTGCGCCCGCGGCCGGAGCTGGGCGATTTCCTCGACGTGGTGCACGCGATGACCCATGCCGATTCGCGGGTCTGCCTGTTCGAGTACTGCCTGGGCCAGCTGTTGCGGGTGCAGGTCATGGAGTCGCTCGACCCGGGCCGCCATGCGCGCTTCGGACGCCGCAAGGCCGGCAACGTCAAGCGCGAGTTCGCGCTGCTGCTGGCGGTGGTGGCCCAGGCCGGGCACGGCGGCGACGCCGAGGCCGCGCGCCGCGCGTACCTGGCCGGCCTGCAGCGCGTGCTGCCGCGCGACCACGTGCCCTATGCCCCGCCCGCCGAAGGCGCGCAGGCGCTGGATGCGGTCTGGGAGCCGCTCGACCGGCTCGACCCCCTGGCCAAGCAGGTGCTGGTGGAAGCCATCACCGACGCGGTGCTGCACGATGGCCGCATCTCGGTGGCCGAATCGGAACTGCTGCGCACCATCTGCGGCGTCCTGCACTGCCCGCTGCCGCCGGTGCTGGAACGCTAGGAACCGCGGACGGCCCTGGCAAACGCCGCCGCGCGTCCCCAACTGGGCGGAATGGACACCCACGCCGATCTCCCGCTTTCGATCCTCGACCTGGCCCCGGTCACCGAGGGCAGCGACCTGCCCACCGCCTTCGCCCGCTCGCTCGATCTGGCCCGCCACGCCGAGCGGCTGGGCTATCGCCGCTACTGGCTGGCCGAACACCACAACATGCCCGGCATCGCCTCCGCCGCGACCGCGGTGCTGATCGGCTACATCGCCGGCGGCACCTCGACCATCCGCGTCGGCGCCGGCGGCATCATGCTGCCCAACCACGCGCCGCTGCAGGTGGCCGAACAGTTCGGCACCCTCGACGCGCTGTACCCGGGGCGCATCGACCTCGGCCTGGGCCGCGCGCCCGGCACCGACCAGGCCACGGCGCGGGCGCTGCGCCGCTACTTCGACAGCGCCGACGCCTTTCCCAACGACGTCGTCGAGCTGCTGCACTTCTTCGAGCCGGCCAAGCCCGGGCAGGCGGTGCGCGCGGTGCCCGGCGCCGGCGCCGACGTGCCGGTCTGGCTGCTCGGCTCCAGCCTCTTCAGCGCGCGCCTGGCCGCGGCGCTCGGGCTGCCGTTCGCCTTCGCCTCGCACTTCGCCCCGGCGGCGATGGACGAGGCGCTGGCGGTGTACCGGCGCGAGTTCCGGCCCTCGCAGCGGCTGCAGGCGCCCTACGCGATGCTCGCGCTCAACGTGGTGGCCGCCGACGACGAGGCCCAGGCGCGGCGGCTGTTCACCACCCAGCAGCAGGCGTTCGTGCGCCTGCGCCGCGGCGAGCCCGGGCTGGTGCCGCCGCCGATCGACGACATCGAGGCGTTCTGGACGCCGGCCGAGAAGGCCATGGTCGAGCAAGCGCTGGCCTGCGCGGTGATCGGCGATGCGCGGCAGGTGGGCGAGGGCATGCGCGCCTTCGTCGCCCGGCACCGCCCCGACGAGCTGATGCTCACCGCCAACATCTACAACCACGCCGCGCGCCTGCGCAGCTTCGAGCTGGCCGCGCAGGCCTGGGCGGGCGGCGGGAACGTCCCCGCGGCGTAGGGCGTCGTCGCCGCACGTCCTGGGACGGGCGGGTCGATTTCCGGGGCGGAGGCGGCGTGGGCGGCCGGGGAGGGCGTTGAGCGGGTGCCGCGCGCCGCGGCGCGTGCGACCATAGCGCGATGAGCGAAGACCGCATCATCGCCGCCGACGCCACCCGCGAGGACGCGGCCGTCGAGGCCAGCATCCGCCCGCAACGCCTGGCCGACTACCTCGGCCAGCAGCCGGTGCGCGAGCAGCTCGGCATCTACATCGAGGCCGCCAAGCGCCGCGGCGAGTCGCTGGACCACGTGCTGATCTTCGGTCCGCCGGGGCTGGGCAAGACCACGCTCTCCCACGTCATCGCCAACGAGCTGGGAGTCAGCCTGCGGGTCACTTCCGGGCCGGTGATCGAGAAGGCCGGCGACCTCGCCGCGCTGCTGACCAACCTGCAGCCACACGACGTGCTGTTCGTGGACGAGATCCATCGCCTGTCGCCGGTGGTCGAGGAAGTGCTGTACCCGGCGATGGAGGACTTCCAGATCGACATCATGATCGGCGAGGGCCCGGCCGCGCGCTCGATCAAGCTCGACCTGCCGCCGTTCACCCTGATCGGCGCGACCACCCGCGCGGGCCTGCTGACCGCGCCGCTGCGCGATCGCTTCGGCATCGTGCAGCGGCTGGAGTTCTACGACGTCGAGGAGCTGACCCGCATCGTGCGCCGCTCGGCCGCCATCCTCGGCATCGAGTGCGCAGCCGACGGCGCCGGCGAGATCGCCCGCCGCTCGCGCGGTACCCCGCGCATCGCCAACCGCCTGCTGCGGCGGGTGCGCGACTACGCCCAGGTCCGTGCCGGCGGGCGCATCGACCGCGAGGTGGCCGACGCGGCGATGCGGATGCTCAAGGTGGACCCGGAGGGCTTCGACGAACTCGACCGCCGCCTGCTGCGGCTGATCGTGGAGAACTTCGACGGCGGCCCGGTCGGGGTGGAGTCGATGGCCGCGGCGCTGTCGGAGGAGCGCGGCACGCTCGAGGACGTGATCGAGCCCTACCTGATCCAGCAGGGCTTCCTGGTACGCACCGCGCGCGGGCGCATGGCCACGGCCCGCGCCTACCGCCACCTCGGGCTGGCGGTCCGCGGCCCGCGCGAGGACCTGTTCGCCGATGCCGCGCCGGCGGGCGCGGAAGACGCTTCCGGGGGCACGCCATGAGCGCGATCGCCGCCGGTTCCGATCAGCACGCGTTCAGCCATCCGGTTCGGGTTTACTGGGAAGATACCGACGCCGGCGGCGTGGTGTACCACGCGCAGTACGTGGCGTTCCTGGAGCGCGCCCGGACCGAGTGGATGCGCGCGCTCGGCCACGGACAGGAAGCGTTGCGCACGCGCCACGACCTGGTGTTCGTGGTCCGGGCGATGCGCATGGACTTCCGCCGGCCGGCGCGCCTGGACGATGCGCTGCGGGTCTCGGTGGCGCTGACCGAGTGCCGGCGCGCCAGCCTGGTGCTGGCGCAGGCGATCCATCGCGACGGCGAGCTGCTGCTGGACGCGGAAGTGCGGGTGGCGGCGCTGGGCGCGAGCGGCTTCAGGCCGCGCGGGATCCCGGAGCCGCTGTACTCGGAGCTCAGATCGAAACAAGTCCGGCCGGACTGAGACAGGACGCCACCGGCCGCCACGAAGTGCGCCCGCGCCGCGAGCACGCGGCGGGGCGATGAGGGCGCGGCCGCGGGCCGCGCGCGTTGGACCGAACAGAACCGGAGCGGATGCATGATCCCACTGACGATGTTGCTGCAGGCCACCCAGGTCGAGCCCCTGCCCGAGGAGGCCGCGGCGGTGGCCGATCCCGCGCTGGCTGCGGGCGCCGACGCGGCCGCCCTGGGCCAGGACCTCAACGTCATGGAACTGATCCTGCACGCGTCGATCCCCGTGCAGCTGGTCATGCTGCTGCTGCTGCTGGCCTCGATCGCCTCGTGGGTGATCATCTTCCGCAAGAAGCGCCTGCTCGACCGCGCGGTGAAGGAGGCCGACCGGTTCGAGGAACGCTTCTGGTCCGGCGCCGAGCTGACCAAGCTGTACGCCGCGGCGACCGAGCGCAGCCGCGAGATCGAGGGCCTGGAGGCGATCTTCGAATCGGGCTTCCGCGAGTACTCGCGCCAGCGCCGCGGCGGCGACAGCCGTTCGCGCCTGGAGGCCGCGCAGCGCGGCATGCGGGTGGCCGGCGCGCGCGAGATCGACGGGCTGGAGCAGAACCTGGAGTTCCTGGCCAACGTCGGCTCGATCGCGCCCTACGTCGGCCTGCTCGGCACCGTGTGGGGCATCATGATCTCCTTCCACGGCCTGGCCAACGTGCGCGAGGCGACCATCGCCACCGTCGCCCCCGGCATCTCCGAGGCGCTGATCGCCACCGCGATGGGCCTGTTCGCGGCGATTCCCGCGGTCTGGGCCTACAACCGCTTCGCGACCAAGGTCGAGCGCATCGCCGGCCGCTACGAGGCGTTCTCGGAGGAGTTCTCCTCGATCCTCGAGCGCCAGTCCAGCGAGGGCTGACCCCGCGCGCGACCTCCGCGCGTTGACCCGACCCGACTGCGAGGACCGACCATGTCCGTCACCCTGCGCCGCCGCAAGCGCCGCAAGCTCAAGAACGAAATCAACGTCGTGCCCTACATCGACGTGATGCTGGTGCTGCTGATCATCTTCATGGTCACCACGCCGCTGCTGAACCTGGGCACCGACATCAACCTGCCCGATTCCAACGCGCGCTCGCTCGGCGCGCCGAAGGATCCGGTGGTCGTCAGCGTCTATCCCGACGGCGCGCTGGCGCTGATGGTCGAGCAGCAGAACCAGTCGGTCACCCGCGAGGACCTGCTGGCGCGCCTGCGCGCGATCCACGCCAACAACCCCGAGGCGACCATCCTGGTGCGCGGCGACGGCGCCGCCAGCTACCAGCTGATCATGGACGCCATCAGCACCATCAACGAGGCCGGCGTCACCAAGGTGAGCCTGCTCAGCCGGCCGCTCGAGGCGGGGGGCTGATGCGGCAGCAGCGCGCCGAGACGGTCCGTGCGGTCCTGCTCGCGCTGGGGCTGCACGTCCTGCTGGTCCTGATGCTGGTGTTCGGCCTGGACTGGACCCGCAGCCGCGCCGAGCCCGCGTTCGGCTCGCCGGTCAGCGCCGACATCATCGACCCGAACGCGCTCAGCGCCGCGCAGCGTCGCGCGCTGGCGGCCGAGCCCGAGCCGCTGCCCGATCCGCCGGCGCCGCCCGAGCCGCTGCCCGAACCCGAGCCCGAGCCGGTCGAGCAGGAGACCGTGCCGCCGCCGCAGCCGCTGCCCGCGCCGGTGCCGGAGGATGCGCCGGTCGAGCCGCAGCCGCAGCCGCAGGAGCGCATCCCCGAGCCCGATACCGTGGACCAGGACGCCGCGCGCCGGGAGGCGGAGTCGGAGCTGACCGCGCAGCGCGAGCAGGAGGCGCGCCGCCGCCAGGAACAGATCGACCTCACCGAGCGCCAGCGGCAGGAGGAAGCCGAGCAGAAGCGCCGGCTGGCGCAGCAGCAGCGCGAGGAAGAACTGCGCAAGCTGCGCGCCGAGCGCGAGCGGCTGCGCCGCGAGGCCGAGCTGTCCGAGCAGCGCCTGCGCCAGATCGCCGAGGCGCGCGCGCGCCAGGCCGCCGAGCAGGCCGCGGCCTCGGCGCAGGCCGCCAGCCCCCCGCCGGGCCGGCCGGACGGCAGCAGCGACCTCGCCGCCAGGTACGCCGCCGCCCTGCAGGAGGCGATCGCCCGGCAGTGGACGCGGCCCGACAACGTGCCGCTGGGCCAGCGCTGCCGCCTCTACATCACCCAGTTGCCGGGCGGCGAGGTGCTCGAGGTCGAGTTCGACCCGAGCTGCCCCTACGACGCCCTCGGCCGGCGTTCGGTCGAGGCGGCCGTGCGCCGCGCCGCGCCGCTGCCCTATGCCGGCTTCGAATCGGTGTTCAATCGCCGCCTCAACCTCAACTTCACCGCGCAGGATCGTTGACGCGTTCCGCGTTCACCTTCCGCTGCGGATGCCGCGTCCAAGCTGTGCGGCGGTCCGCGGCGCGGATCGTCCAGAACCTCCTTCCAGACCGGGTGTCCTGATGAAACCATTCGCGCGTTGCCTGTTCGTCCTGCTCTCCCTGTTGCTGCCGTCGCTCGCCGCGGCGCAACAGCAGGGCCTGGAGATCGACATCGTCGGCGGCCACGCCTCGGCCCTGCCCATCGCCATCGTGCCCATGCCCTACCAGGGCTCGGCCGGCGCGCCCGATACCGACATCGCGGCGGTGATCCGCGCCGACCTCGACCGCTCCGGCCAGTTCCGCACCCTGCCCGAGCGCGACGTGGTGGAGCGGCCGACCCGCGGCAGCGAGGTGCAGTTCCCGACCTGGCGCGCGCTGCGGCAGGACTTCCTGGTGGTCGGGCGCGTGCTCGACGCCGGCGCCGGCGCCTACCGGGTCGAATACGAACTGTTCGACGTGGCCAAGCAGGAGCGCCTGATCGGCATGGCGATGACCGGCCGCTCCGCCTCGATGCGCGACGTCGCCCACCAGATCGCCGACGCCATCTACGAGAAGATCCTGGGCGTGCGCGGCGCGTTCTGGACCCGGATCGCCTACGTCACCCAGACCGGGGTGGGCGAGGGCGCCCGCTACGCGCTGATCGTGGCCGACTCCGACGGGCACAACCCGCAGACCGTGGTCCGCTCCAACGAGCCGCTGCTGTCGCCGGCCTGGAGCCCGGACGGCAGCAAGCTGGCCTACGTCAGCTTCGAGCGCCGCAACTCCTCGATCTACATCCAGGACATCAATACCGGCAGCCGCGAACTGGTCGCCAGCTTCCGCGGCATCAACAGCGGCCCGGCGTTCTCCCCCGACGGCCGCCGCCTGGCGATGACGCTCTCGCGCAGCGGCAACCCCGAGATCTACGTCATGGACCTGGGCAGCAAGGCGCTGACCCAGCTCACCAACCACTTCGCCATCGACACCTCCCCCGCCTGGAGCCCGGACGGGGCGACCATCTACTTCACCTCCGACCGCGGCGGGCGCCCGCAGATCTACCAGGTCCCGGCCACCGGCGGCGGGGCCAGCCGGGTCAGCTTCGAGGGCAGCTACAACGCCGACCCCAGCGTGTCGTTCGACGGCCAGAAGATCGCCGTGGCGCAGGGTTCAGGTAACGTGTACCGTATCGCCGTGCTGGATCGCAGTCTGGGCTCGCCCCGCTGGTCCACGCTGTCGCCGGGGTCGCTCGACGAGTCGCCGAGCTTCGCCCCGAACGCCAGCATGATCCTGTACGCGGCGCGCGAGGGGCGGCGTGGGGTGCTGTATGCCGTTTCTGCAGACGGTCGGGTCCGGCAACGGCTGGTGCTCGCGGACGGCGATGTCCGCGAGCCGGCCTGGGGCCCGTACCGCGAGCAGCGCTGACGCGGTCTGCACATCCACCCACTCAATCTGAATCACCTGAACAACCACTTAGGGAACGACGAGATGAACACCACCACCCGAGTCCTGCTCGCCGCCGCGTTGTGCGTCGCCGTTGTCGGCTGCTCCAAGAAGGTGAAGGAGGAGCCGCCGGCGCAGACCACGCCGCCGCCGGTGACCACCCAGCCCCAGCAGCCCAGCAGCGGCGCCTACGGCCCGGAGGACCTGGACACCGATGCCTGCCTGCGCCAGCGGGTGGTGTACTTCGACTTCGACCAGGATGCGCTGCGTCCGGAGTTCCAGGCCGCGATGGCCTGCCACGCCAAGTACCTGCGCGACCGTCCGTCCTCGCGCATCACCCTGGAAGGCAACGCCGACGAGCGCGGCAGCCGCGAGTACAACCTGGGGCTGGGCGAGCGCCGCGGCAATGCCGTGTCGTCGGCCCTGCAGGCCAACGGCGGCTCGGCCACCCAGCTGACCGTCGTCAGCTACGGCGAGGAGCGTCCGGTCTGCACCGAGTCCACGGAAGACTGCTGGGCGCGCAACCGTCGCGTCGAGATCGTCTACACCGCGCGCTGAGCCGCATGCGCAGGCTGATCGCCCCAGCCCTGGTCGCGGCCGCCCTCGTGGCGGCCGCGCCCGCATTCGCGCAACGCGCGAGCCTGGCCGATCGCGTGGCCTTGCTCGAGCAGCAGGCGGCGGGCAACCAGGGCAATATCGAATTGCTCAACCAGATGAACCTGATGCGCAGCGAGCTGCAGGCGCTGCGCGCGCAGGTGGAGGAACTGCAGCAGCAGACCGAGCAGCTGCGTTCGACCAGCCGCGCCCAGTACCTCGACATCGACGGTCGTCTCAACCGTCTGGAGGGCGGGGCCGGCGGCACGTTGCCCGATCCGCCGCAAGCCGCGGACGCAAGCGCCGCGTCCGCGTTGCCGGCGCCGCCGCCCGCAGGCGGTGCCGCGGCCGCGGGTTCCGCGCTGGCCGGCGCCGAGAACGAGCGCGCCGCCTACGAGATCGCCTTCGACGCCCTGCGCTCCGGGCAGTACGCGGACGCCTCGACCCTGTTCCAGGAGTTCCTCCAGCTCTATCCCGAGGGCACCTACGCGGCCAACGCCCTCTACTGGCTCGGCGAGAGCTACTACGTCACCCAGAACTACGAGCTGGCCCAGCAGCAGTTCCAGGCCCTGCTCGAACGCTACCCGACCAGCGACAAGGCGCCCGGCGCCATGCTCAAGGTCGGCCTGTCGCAGTACGGGCGCCAGCAGGTCGACGCCGCCGAGGCCACGCTTGCCGAGGTCGGCAACCGCTACCCCGGCACCGACGCCGCGCGTACCGCCGAGGACCGCCTGCGCGCGATCCAGCTCGGACGGCTGCGCTAGCCAGGCCCGCGCCGCCGGCCCGCGGGCTTCAGGCGGTCGCGCGGGGCGGCCGGTAGAATGGCCGGCATGAACACCGTGGCGCCCGAGGCGCCGGTCGTCGCCCCGGCGCTCGATCGGCTGCGCATCACCGAGATCTTCCTGTCCCTGCAGGGCGAGGCCCGCGACGCGGGCTGGCCGACGGTGTTCGTGCGCCTGACCGGCTGCCCGCTGCGCTGCGCCTACTGCGATACCGCCTACGCCTTCCACGGTGGCGCCTGGCGCGACATCGACGCCATCCTGGACGAGGTCGCCGCCTACGGGGTGCGCCACGTCTGCGTGACCGGCGGCGAGCCGCTGGCGCAGAAGCGCTGCACGGTCCTGCTGCGGCGGCTGTGCGACGCAGGCTTCGCGGTCTCCCTGGAGACCTCGGGCGCGCTCGACATCGGCGCGATCGATCCGCGGGTGTCGCGCGTGCTCGACATCAAGACGCCGGGCTCGCGCGAGGTCCACCGCAATCGCTGGCAGAACCTCGCCCTGCTCACCCCGCACGACCAGATCAAGTTCGTGATCTGCGGCCGCGAGGACTACGAATGGGCGCGCGGCGTGCTCCACGAGCACGCCCTGGCGGCGCGTTGCGACGTGCTGTTCTCGCCCAGCAAGGGCCAGGTCTCGCCGCGCGAACTCGCCGACTGGATCGTCGCCGACCGCCTGCCGGTGCGCTTCCAGCTGCAGCTGCACAAGCTGCTGTGGGACGACGCGCCCGGTCGCTGACTGGCGCCGCGGCCGGCAGGCGCTGACAATGAGGCGCGTCGCGCGCCCGGTGCCGGGGCGCTCCGATTCCCCGATCCCGAATCCCGAATCCCCAACCCCGATGAAGAAAGCCGTCGTCCTCGTCTCCGGTGGCATGGACTCCGCCGTCGTCGCCGCCATCGCGCGCGAGCAGGGCCATGCCGTGCACGCGCTGAGCGTGCGCTACGGGCAGCGCCACACGTCCGAGCTGGCCGCCGCCGCGCGCGTGGCGCAGGCCGCCGGCGCGGTGGCGCACAAGACCGTCGCGGTCGACCTGCGCGCGATCGGCGGTTCCGCGCTGACCGACGACATCGAGGTGCCGGATGCGGGCGGCGAGGGCATTCCCTCGACCTACGTGCCGGCGCGCAACACCATCATGCTGTCGATCGCGCTCGGCTGGGCCGAAGTGCTGGGGGCGGCGGACATCTACTGCGGCGTCAACGCGGTGGACTACTCCGGCTATCCGGACTGTCGCCCGGAATTCATCGAGGCCTTCGAGCGCCTGGCCAACCTCGCCACCCGCGCCGGCGTCGAAGGCGCCGGCCTGCGCATCCGCGCGCCGCTGCTGCGCATGAGCAAGGCCGACATCGTGCGCGAGGGCCTGCGGCTGGGCGTGGACTTCGCGCAGACCGTCTCCTGCTACCGCGCCGACGACGACGGCCGCGCCTGCGGCCGCTGCGATGCCTGTCGCCTGCGTGCGAACGGATTCGCCGCCGCTGGACGGCCGGACCCGACCCGCTACGTCGCTGGCGCGCCGTTGCCGGCCTGAGCCGCGTGCGTGCGATGACGCCGGAAGACGCGGTCGCGCGGTCGCGCGAGGGGCGGGCGTCCGGCATCCGCTGAGCGATCCGCTCCTACGCCGCCCTCGATCCGATGGGCTCGCTCGCCGCGAGCCGGCGACGCGAAGGCCGGCCTCGCGGCCGTTCCCCTGGGCGTGCCCGCCCCGCCGGCCTTCGTCTCGGGCATGTGCGAAGTGCGGGCGGTCGATTCGAAGCGCTTGACGCCGGGCGCGCTGGCGTAGCGCGTCGCATGGCGCCCAGCGCGCCGTCGCGCGTCTGCGCCATCGTGTCCGCGCTTGCGGACGCTACAGGCCTTCCTCGATGAAGCGATCGTTGAGGTCGTACACCAGGCGGCCGATCTCCGGGGTGATGCACTCGTTGAAGGTGGCGGGGTCGGCGCAGCGCGTATCCACCTGCGCGGCGCGGTCGCGCAGGCCCGCTGCGCCGAGGATCGCCCTGGCCCGCGCATAGCAGCGTTCCGCCTCGGACCCCTGCCGCATCCGGCCATGCCTGGCGATGCAGTAGCTCATCGCGCTGCCCAGGCCGGCGGCGCTGACCGCGTAGAGGGAGCGGGGCTGGGAGGGCGCCGCGGACGAGGGCTGGGCGGCGGCCGGGCAGGCCGGGAGGGCCAGGGCCGCGAAGACGAGGACGAGAGTGCGCATGCGCCTCTTATAGCAGCGCCGTCCCGTGATCGGAATCCGTCGCGAGCCGGATTGACGGGGAACGTCATAAATCGACGCCAGGAGTCCAACGTGGATTCCTGTTGCAGAGCCTTTCGCCCGCGGCCCGTAAAAACGTGATCGAGTTGGCACGTTTTGTGCTTAATGGATTCATAAAAATTTGTGACAGAAATCAAATTTTTTGTCTTCCTCAGGTCAATCGGCACCGGCCGATGCACAGAACGGAGCAACAGCGATGAACAGAATTTTCCGGAAGGTCTGGAACGCCAGCATGGGACAGTGGGTCGTGGCGTCCGAACTGGCGAGCGGCGATCGGCCCGGGCAGGCGACGCGCGACGAGCGCCGCGCCGTCAAGAGCCTCGGGTCCGCGGCGCTGCTTGCGCTGGCGATGACCGGCGGGCCGCTGGCCGCCCAGGATTTCACCGTGACCGATGGCGCCACGCCGGCGGCCATCGGGCCGGGCGGTGTGGTGACCTTCTCCGGTGGTTCCAACATCGATGTCGTCCAGACCGGCGGCGCCGACGCCGCGGTGGTGGAGATCGCGCTCGACCCGGATCTGACGGTCGATAGCCTGACCGCGGGCACGACGCGCATCGACGGCACCGGGGTGGCGATCGGTACGGACGTGGTGCTCGGCGCCACCGGCCTGAGCCTCGGCGCCGGCGCGCCCAGCATCGGCACGACGGGGATCCACGCCGGCGGCCTGGTGGTCGCAGGCGTGGCGAACGCCACGGCGGCCGATCACGCGGTCAATCTCGGCCAGCTTCAGCAGGTCCAGGAGCAGGCCGCGGCGGGTTGGAACGTCGCGGTCGGCGCCGGTACGCACAACATCGGTCCGGGCGGCACCGTCGCCTTCGCCGGCGACAGCAATGTGAGCGTGACCCTGGGCGGCGCGGAAGACGCCGCCAGCGTGCAGCTGGCCCTGAATCCCAACCTGACCGCCACCAGCCTGACCACCGGCGCGACCACGGTGTCCACCACCGGGGTCGCCGTGGGCACGGCGACGTTCAATGCGACCGGCCTGCGCCTGGGCCCGGGCGCGCCCAGCGTCACCACCGGCGGGATCGACGCCGGCGGCCTGCGGATCACCAACGTGGCCCCGGGTCAGCTGAGCGCGACCAGCACGGATGCGGTCACCGGCCAGCAGATCTTCGATCTGTTCATCGAGGCGGGCGCCGGCGGCGTGCGTTACTTCCATGCCGCCTCGACGCGCCCCGACTCCCGGGCCCTGGGCGCGGAATCGATCGCGATCGGTCCCGAGACCATCGCCGCCGGCGACAGCAGCCTCGCCGCCGGCGACGCCGCCTCGACCACCGCCGGCGCCACCGGCAGCATCGCCCTGGGCCAGGCGGCCCGCGTCGGCACCGCCGATGCCGATATCCCCGACGGGGATGGCGCCATCGCCATCGGCCGCAATGCCGCCGCCGCCGGCAACCGGACGCTGGCGCTGGGCGACGGCGCCGCGGTGGGGTCGGAGTTCGCGCAGGACGCGCTGGCCATCGGCACCGGCGCGCAGGTGGCCGGGGCGTTCAGCAGCCGGGCCACGGCGATCGGCGCCGGCGCGCAGGCCGGCGCCCTCGGTGCGACCGCCATCGGCGCGCAGGCGATCGCCGGCGGCGAGGACAGCGTCGCGCTGGGCCGGGCCACCGCCGGCGCGGTCGACGCAATTGCCGCGGGCAGGGGCGCGCAGGCCGCCACTCAGCGCGGCATCGCGCTGGGCACCGATGCGGGCGTGGGCACGGCGGGTACCGATGCCGGCGACCGCACCGATCACGTCGCCATCGGCACCCGCGCCGGGCGCAACGTGGTCGGCAACCTGACCACGGCCATCGGCTACGACGCAGGCACCGGCGTTGAGGGCGACGACAACCTCGCGCTCGGCACCGAGGCCGGCCGTGGCCTGCAGGGCAACAACAACATCTCCATCGGCCGCCGCGCCAACGATGGCGCCGGCGCGCGCGCGCAGGCCGTCGCCATCGGCGACAACACGGCCGCGGGCACCAATTCGGTGGCGCTGGGCAGCGGCGCGCAGGCCGCCGGCAGCGAGAGCCTCGCGCTGGGCAAGGACGCGACGGCCGGCGGCAACGGCGTCGCCGTCGGCGCCCACGCGGTCGCCGAGGGCAGCAACATCGCCCTGGGCCGCAACTCGATCGCGCGCGACGCGGACGTGAGCGGAGCCGGCTATCTGACCGGCTCGGCCGCGCCGGGCAGCGCGGTGTCGGTGGGCAACTCGGTCGCCGGCGGCAGCTTCCAGCGCCGCATCGTCAACGTCGCCGACGGCGCGCAGGGCTACGATGCGGTCAACGTGCGGCAGCTGCGGGGCGCGCAGCAGGCGGTGGCCAACCTGGTCGGCGGCGGCGTCGCGGTCAACCCGGACGGCAGCTACGGTCCGATCACGGTCAAGGACTCGGCCGGCAACGACGTGACCTTCAACAGCGTCGTCGAGGCCCTGGGCGCGGTGACCGACGGGACGGTCGAGATCCTGCCCGCCGATGCGGTGCGCTACAACGCCGACGGCACCGTCACCGTGGCCGCGGGCGTGCTGGGCAACCAGGCGGTCAACGTCGATCAGCTCAACCAGGCCATCGACGAGAACGGCAACAAGTACTTCAGCGCCAACACCACGGAAATCGCCAACCGCGGCAACGACGGCGCGACCGGCGAGAACGCCATGGCCATCGGCCCCGCGGCCGTGGCCGGCGGCGATTCCTCGCTGTCGGTGGGCCACGAGGCCGTGGTCGATGCCGGCGCTCACCGCGGCGTCGCCATCGGCTACGACGTCAACGCGAAGGCGATCAACTCCACCGTGCTGGGCAACAGCGGCGCGGCCGCCTACGACCAGGGCGGCGTGGCCGTCGGCCAGGCGGCCGTCAGCCGCGGCCTGAACTCCATCGTCATCGGCACCGGCGCGGAGTCCGACCCGCAGACGGCCGCGAGCGTGGACAACGCCATCGTGATCGGCACAATCGCCGAGGCGAGCGCGGACAACGGGATCGCCATCGGCCACGACGCGCTGGCTTCCGACGTCAATGCCGTCGCCCAGGGCTACGACGCGCACGCGATCGCCGCCAACGCGCAGGCCTCCGGCACGCGCGCGCGCAGCAGCGGCGTGAACGCGCAGGCCAGCGGCACCGATGCCTGGGCCTCGGGGAGCAACGCGGTCGCGAACGGCACGAACAGTCGCGGCCTGGCCGCCGACGGCATCGCGCTGGGCACCGGCGCCGTGTCCGGCTTCGCGCCGGCGCCGGGGCAGGAGGCACTCAACGTCAACGCGATCGCCATCGGCACCGGCGCGAACGCGGTCTACCAGAACGCCACGGCGATCGGCCGTGCCGCCCTGGCCGACCAGGTCGCCGCCGCCGCGGTCGGCGACGGCGCCAGCGCCACGGCGGAGGCGGCCCTGGCGCTGGGCCGCAGCGCCGCCGCCAGCGGGACCTCGTCGATCGCCCAGGGCGATGGCGCGACGGCATCGGCCGAGGCCGCGCAGGCGTCCGGTCGCGGCGCCGGTGCCACCGCCGCGTCCGCCCTTGCCCACGGCGATGGCGCCCTGGCCTCGGCGGCGTCGGCATCTGCGGTGGGCCGCCTGGCGCAGGCCACGGGCACGTCGGCGAGCGCCTTCGGCCATGCGGCCCAGGCCACGTTCGCCAACACGGTGGCGGTCGGCGCGCAGTCGCGCGCCACCGCCGTCGGCGCCGCGGCGTTCGGCCAGAACGCCGCCGCCACCGCGGCCAATGCCGTGGCGCTGGGCGTGGGGGCCACCGCGGGGCATGCGCGTTCCGTGGCGCTGGGCCAGGGTGCGGCCACCGCGGCGGCGGTCGGCACCGCCAGCGTCGTGGTGGACAAGACCACCTACGCCTTCGCCGGGGCGAGCCCCGTGGGGACGGTCAGCGTGGGCACCGCGCAGGACAAGCGCACCCTGACCAACGTCGCCGCCGGCCGCATCAGCGCCACCAGCACCGATGCCATCAACGGCAGCCAGTTGTATGGCACCAATCTGGCGCTGAACGCGCTGGCCGGCGACCTGGACACCGCGGGCGCATCGATCGCCGACGTGCTGGGCGGCAATGCCGCCTACGACCCCGACACCCACACGGTGACCATGACCAATATCGGCGGCACCGGCGAGAACACCGTCCACGATGCCATCGGCTATGCCGCACAGGGCTGGAACGTCAGCGCCCAGGGCGGCGCCGCCGGCGTCGTGGCGCCCGGCGCCACCGTCGATTTCGCCAACGACGACGGCAACATCGTCGTCGCCCGCGACGGCACCGACCTCACCTTCGACCTCGCCGACGACATCACCGTCGCCAGCGTGACCGCGGGCGACACGGTGCTCGACACCGACGGCGTGACGATCGAGGACGGCGCGGGCAACGTCGCCAACCTGACCGCGGGCGGCCTTGCCGCGACCGACGGCAGCGCCACGGTGAACATCGCGCCGGGCACGGTGGCGGTCGGCGACGGGACCTACACCAGTACGCTCGCCCCGACCGCGCTGACCGTGGGCGGCGCGTTCCCGGTCGTGGTCGATGGCGCCACCGGCACCATCGGCGGACTGCAGAACCGCACCTTCGATCCGGACAACTTCACCAGCGGCCAGGCCGCGACCGAGGACCAGCTCGCCGTGGTCAGCGGCCTGGTCAACGCCGGCTGGAACGTCACCGATGCCGACGGCAACCAGGCCAAGATCGGTCCCAACGGGGTGGTGACGTTCCAGGGCGACGCCAACATCGGCGTGGCCCAGACCGGCGTCGACCAGAGCGGCGTGGTGGCGATCACCCTCAACCGCGATCTGGACGTGGACAGCGTGACCGCGGGCGACGCGGTGCTCGATACCGACGGCCTGGCCGTCGACGACGGCGCCGGCAACGCCACCACGGTGGGCGCGGGTGCGATCGCGGTACGCGATGCCGGCGGCACGACGACCATCGGCGGCAACGCGATCTCGGTGGGCGGCGCCAACCCGATCGCGATCAGCGGCGACACCGGCACCATCGGCGGGCTGCAGAACCAGACCATCGACTATCCCGATTTCGCCGACGGCTCCGGCCGCGCGGCGACCGAGGAGCAGCTGGACCTGGTCAACCAGGCCGCCAACGCCGGCTGGAACCTCGCCGATGCCGAAGGCCACCAGGTCAACATCGGCCCCGACGGGCTGGTGACGTTCGAGGGCGACGCCAACATCGGCGTGGCCCAGACCGGCGCCGACCAGAACGGCGTGGTGGCGATCACCCTCAACCGCGATCTGGACGTGGACAGCGTGACCGCGGGCGACACCGTGATCGACGGCACCGGCGTGGCGATCGGCCCGGACGTGCGGCTGGGCGATGCCGGCCTGACGATCGTCGGCGGCCCGAGCGTGACCCTCGCCGGCATCGACGCGGGCAATACGATCATCACCAACGTCGCCGCGGGCGTGGACGACACCGATGCGGTCAACGTCGGCCAGCTGCGCGATACCGTCGCCGCGAGCCGCACGCGCTACTACAGCGTGAACTCCACCGGCGGCGGCAACGAGGACAACGACGGCGCCTCGGGCGAGGACGCGATCGCGGCCGGCAAGGACGCGACCGCGGCCGGCGAGCAGGCGGTGGCGCTGGGCCTGGGCAGCAGCGCCGACGGCACCGGCGCGCTGGCGCTGGGCGCGCAGGCGCAGGCGCTGTCGCTCAACAGCCTGGCCATCGGGGCCGGCGCGGTCAGCAGCCACGCCAACAGCATCGCGCTGGGCGCGGGCTCGGCGACCACGGTCGGCGCGCAGTCGGGCTACCAGGGCGCCTACGTGGGCAGCAGCGATTCCAGCGGCGAGCTCAACATCGGCGGACGCCAGTTGACCGGCGTCGCGGCGGGTTCGGCGGCGACCGACGGCGTCAACGTCAGCCAGCTGCAGGCGGGCGTCACCCACGCGATCAGCGAGGCCAACAGCTACACCGACACCCAGATCGGCGGCGTCAACAACCGCATCGATCAGCTCGATGGCCGGGTGACCCAGATCGAGGGCGACATCGTCGATATCCGCGGCGACATCACCGACATCCAGGGCGACATCGTGGACATCCGCGGCGACATCACCGACCTGGGCGATCGCGTGACCGACATCGAAGGCGTCGTGGTCGAGGTCGACAATCGCATCACCAACCTGGAAAACGGCGCCAGCGGCCCGTTCCGGATCAGCCAGGACGAGCCCTACGTGGCGCCGGCGCCGACCGGAACCAATGCGGCCGCCGGCGGCAACGGCGCGGTGGCCAGCGGGGCCGACAGCGTCGCGGTCGGCAACCAGAGCGTCGCCAGCGGCGCCGGCAGCACCGCGCTCGGGCAGGGTGCGACCGCCTCGGCGGCCGACAGCACCGCGCTCGGCCACGGCGCCACCGCCAGCCACGGCAACAGCGTGGCCCTGGGCGCGGGCTCGGCCACCACGGTGGGCGCGCAGGCGAGCTACAACGCGGCCTACGTCGGCAACAGTTCGTCCACGGGCGAGGTGAACGTCGGCGGGCGCACGGTGACCGGCGTGGCGCCGGGTATCGCCGGTACCGATGCGGTGAACGTCAACCAGCTCAACGCCGGCGTGAACCACGCCATCGGTGCGGCCAACGCCTACACCGACGGTCGCATCAACCAGATCGAGGGCGATCTGTGGACGATCGACCGCGGCTACCGCGGCGCGACCGCGTCGGCGATGGCGATGGCCGGCCTGCCGCAGGCCTACCTGCCGGGCAAGAGCATGCTGGCGGTCGGCTTCGGCGGCTACCAGAGCGAGTACGGCATGGCGATCGGTCTGTCGGGCATCACCGACAACGGCCGCTACGTCTACCGCGCCCAGGCCAGCGGCAACACCGCCCGCGACTGGGGCTTCTCGGTCGGCGCCGGCATTCAGTGGTGAACCCCGGGGCCCGGCACCACCGTGCCGGGCCCACCGCATCCATCATCCACGGGGAACCCCGGGCGGGCACGCCCGGCCGCGCCGCAGGCGCGCTCCCCACGCAGAGGTCCAACGACATGACCAAGACTCCGTTCAACACCCGCATCGGCCTGGCCCTGGCCGCCTCGGCGCTGGCCATCGCGCTGAGCGCATGCGGTACCCGCCACGTCAGCCGCGACATCACGCCCGAGGGCGTGGCCGGCGAAGTGGTCTTCCCCGATCCCGACAGCGCCGTGCTCGCCCAGGGCACGTTCCCCAATCTCGACGACCTGCGCGCGGTCGGTGCCGGCGTCACCAAGGACCAGCTCTACCAAGCCCTGGGGCGGCCCCACTTCCGCGAAGGCCTGATCGGCGTGCGCGAATGGGACTACCTGTTCCACTTCCGCACGCCCGAGGGCGTCAAGACCTGCCAGTACAAGGTGATCTTCGACAAGGATCTGCTCGGCCGCAGCTTCCACTGGCAGCCGGCGTCGTGCGCGGCGCTGCTGGATCCGCCCGAGATCGCGCCCGTGGCCGCGCCCGCGCCCGCGACCGAGGGCGTGCGCCGGATCGCCCTGTCGGCGGACGCGCTGTTCGCGTTCGCCGGCCACGCCGAGCGTGACATGCGGCCTGCCGGCCGCGAGCAGCTGCGCAAGCTCGCCGCCGAGATCGGCGACGCGCAGGCGGCGACGGTGACCGTGATCGGGCATACCGATCGCATCGGCAGCGACAGCGCCAACCAGCGGCTGTCGCAGCAGCGCGCGGAGACGGTGCGCGCGCTGCTGGTCGCCCACGGCGTGCCGGCCGATGCGGTGGTCGCGGTGGGGCGCGGCGCATCGCAGCCGGTGACCACCGCGTGCAGCGATGCGCTGCCGCGTACGGCGCTGGTCGAGTGCCTGGCGCCGGATCGCCGGGTGGAGGTCGAGGTGCGGGCGTTGGCTTCGCGCTGACGTCGCCGACGCACGCCGCCGGTCGCGTTCGCGAGCGCGGCACGCCTGCCGCCGGCGGTGCCGCCTCCGTCGGCAGGCGCCGGCGGCGAGGGGAGATCGCGGCCGTGCCGAGGCTGGCCGCGATGGTCGGTCCTCGCGCCCGTGCGCCGCGGGCGGCCAGCTTGCGTACGCCCGCGTATGCCGGATGTTTTGATTACGGTCAAGGCTTTCGGGCGGAAATGTCGCAAAGTAGGCGGCTTTCCACACGGCACGACGACATGACCCGATCCGCTTCCTTCGACCGCGAGCAACTGCTGGCCTGCGCGCGCGGCGAGCTCTTCGGCCCCGGCAACCCGCGCCTGCCGGCGCCGCCGATGCTGATGTTCGACCGCATCACCGAGGTCTCGTCCGAAGGCGGGCGCTACGGCAAGGGCGTGGTTAAGGCCGAGTTGGACATCCACCCGGACCTGTGGTTCTTCGCCTGCCACTTCGAGGACGACCCGGTGATGCCCGGCTGCCTCGGCCTGGATGCGATGTGGCAGCTGTGCGGCTTCTACCTGCCGTGGCTGGGCGCCAGCGGGCGCGGTCGCGCGCTCGGCGTGGGGCAGGTGAAGTTCACCGGCCAGGTGCTGCCGAGCGCGAAGCTCGTCGCCTACGAGCTGGACATCCGGCGCGTCCTGCGCGGGCGGCTGGAGATGGTGATCGCCGACGGCCGCACGCTGGTGGACGGGCGCGAGATCTACACCGCGTCCGATCTGCGCGTGGGCCTGTTCGCCTCCACGGAGGGCTTCTGAGCATGCGCCGGGTGGTGGTCACCGGGATGGGCATCGTCTCGTGCCTGGGCAACGACGCCGCGAGCGTGTCCGCAGCCTTGCGCGCGGGGCGTTCCGGCATCGGCTTCGTGCCGCAGTACGCGGAACTCGGCCTGCGCAGCCGGGTCGCGGGCGTGCCCGGGATCGACCTGGACGCGCACATCGACCGCAAGCTGAAGCGCTTCATGGGCGACGCCGCGGGCTACGCCTACGTCGCCATGCGCGACGCGATCGCGCAGGCGGGCCTGAGCGATGCGCAGGTGCGCGACGCGCGCACCGGCCTGATCGCCGGCTCCGGCGGCGGCTCGCCGCAATGGCAGGTGGAGACCGCCGACCTGTTGCGCGCGCGCGGCGTGCGCAAGGTCGGCCCGTACATGGTGCCGCGCTCGATGGGCTCCACCGTATCGGCCACCCTGGCCACGGCGTTCGGTATCCGCGGGCTGAGCTATTCGATCTCCGCCGCGTGCGCGACCTCCGCCCACTGCATCGGCGCGGCCGCCGACCTCATCCGCCACGGCGCGCAGGACGTGATGATCGCCGGCGGCGGCGAGGAGCTGCACTGGGCGATGACCGCGCAGTTCGACGCGATGGGCGCGCTGTCCACCCGCCGCAACGATGCGCCGCAGGCCGCCTCGCGGCCCTACGACGCCGACCGAGACGGCTTCGTCATCGCCGGCGGTGCCGGCATGCTGGTGCTGGAGGACGAGGCGCATGCGCGCGCGCGCGGCGCGGAGATCCTGGCCGAGCTGGTCGGCTACGGGGTGACCTCCGACGGCGCCGACATGGTCGCGCCTTCCGGCGAGGGCGCGGTGCGCTGTATGCGCATGGCGCTGGCCGGCCTGGGCCACGAACCGCCGGGTCCGATCGACTACCTCAACACCCATGGCACCTCGACCCCGCTCGGCGACCTGGTGGAGCTGGCGGCCGTGCGCGAGGTGTTCGGCGAAGCGGTGCCGCCGCTGTCCTCGACCAAGGCGCTGAGCGGGCACTCGCTGGGCGCGGCCAGCGTGCACGAGGCGATCTACAGCCTGCTGATGCTGCGCGAGGGCTTCATCGCCGGCTCCGCCAACATCGAACGGCTGGACCCGGAGGCCGAGGCGTTCCCCATCGTGCGCGAGCGCCGCGATGCCGCCCTGCGCACGGTGATGTCCAACAGCTTCGGCTTCGGCGGCACCAACGCCAGCCTGGTGTTCGCGCGCGCGGACTGAACGGCGCCGGCCGCCTGGCGGCGGCCGCGTCGATGGCCCCACCTGGGCGGGCGTGGCACAATTCCCGCCCCGAGGCGCCCGGGCTGTCCCGCGCCTCGTCGAGCGCCGGGTCGTTAGCTCAGTCGGTAGAGCATCGGACTTTTAATCCGCTGGTCGTTGGTTCGAATCCAACACGACCCACCATCCGGCGAGCGCACGCGCCAGCGGCGATACGCTGCCGCGGCTGTCCGCCCCCGGGGCGGCGAAGGCGCCGCCGGCGCGGCTGCGGTAGCGGTGCCGCTACTTTCCTTCATGCCGCTTCCTGGGCCTGCTCATCCGTGGCCGCCTGCAGCGCGGTTTCGACCGCGCGCCAGGCCGCGTCGAGATCAAGCGGTTCGCCTTCGAACCACACCGCGGCGATCCTGCGGGTGTGGCGGATGTCGGCGAGCGGGTCGCCGTCGACGACCACGATGTCGGCGCGGGCGCCGGTCTCGAGCCGGCCGAGGTCGGGGCGGCCGAGGATGTCCGCGGCGACGTGGGTGGCCGCTTGCAACGCCTGCACCGGTTCCAGGCCGGCGTCGACCAGCGCCGCCAGCTCCTGGTGCAATGCGCCGCCTGGCAGCATGTACGGCGCGGCGGGGAGGTCCGAGCCCGCGCCGATCGGCACGCCGGCGGCCAGCAGGCGCGGCAGCAGCGCCGAGACGAAGCGCAGGTCGGCGGCGGCACGGGGCGTGGCGCGGTCGCCCGAGACCGCGCCTTCGAGATATTTCCAATAGTCGGCGAAGTAAGGGCGCATCCGTCCGGCGCCCGGCAGGTCGTCGAGGGCGAGGCTGCCCGGCCTGGCGAACTGGCGCGCGTTGCCTACGGTGGGGACGACCGCCATGCCGCTGGCGGCGATCTCGCCGGCGATGCGGTCCAGCAAGGCGTCGTCGAGGGCGTCGGCGAGCGGGTCGCCGCCGAGCCGGCGGTAGGCGAGCGCGGCGCCGCTGAGGTGTTCGAGGCTCGACACGCCGGCGCGCGCGGCCTGGGTCGCGTCGATCTCGGCCTGGGTCAGCCCGCGGGTGAGCATGGTGCCCAGGTCGGCCATGACCGGCAGGCCGGCCGCGCCGGCGGCGCGCGACGCGGCGTCGAACGCCGCCGGCGGCACCTGCTCGTAGAGCTTGATCCACTCGACGCCGGCTTCGGCCAGCGCGTTCACCGCCGCGGCCGCATCGTCCTCGCCGGCGATGGTGATCGGCATGATCTCGCCGAGCGGGCGGCTGCCGAGCGGCGAGGGGCCGCCCGAGAACACGTTGCCTTCGCCGTCGAGCATCGGGCCGCTGGCGAGGATGCGCGGCGCGCCCGCCGTGGCGCGCATGGCGGCGATCATATCCAACGTGTTGTTCGCATCGCGCACCGTGGTCACGCCGGAAGGCAGGAACGCGCCGAGGAAGTGCGGCCGGGCGTGCACGTGCAGATCGATGAGGCCGGGCAACAGGAGCGCGCGGCCGTAGTCGTGCACCGGCGTGCGTGCATTCCAGCGGCAGTCGCGCGCGCGACCGGCGCAGAGGATCGCCCCGGATGCGACCACCACCGCGCCGTCCTCCACCACGCGCCCGGCGCGCGCGTCGAAGACGCGGCCGAGCAGCACCGCGTCGGCCGGTGGCGGGGCGGTGGTGCAACCGGCAAGCAGGCACAGCGCGGACAGGGCGGCGAACAGCATTCTTGGCATGGGGAGGGCCTCTGGACGTAGGGGCGCGCCTGAACCGCCGGGGCGGGCGCGGTTGAAGCCGGCCGCGGACGGGCGCACATTCCGGCCATGCGGCGCAGCCGACCGGGCAATCCAACGAAGATGCCACGGAAGGCGCGACCGTCGCACCCGCCGCCGCGCGCGGCCTTCCGAACCGGGCAGATGCCTCTCGACGCCTTCCATCCCGCCGTCGCGCAGTGGTTCCGCAGCGCGTTTCCCGCGCCCACCGGCGCGCAGGCGCGGGCGTGGCCGGCGATCCGCGCCGGGCGCGACGTGCTGGTGTCCGCGCCGACCGGCTCGGGCAAGACGCTGACCGCGTTCCTGACCGCGATCGACACGCTGGTGCGCGAGGCGCTGGCGCGCCCGGACGCGCGGTTGCCGGAGGAAACCTGGGTGGTCTACGTCTCGCCGCTGAAGGCGCTGTCCAACGACGTGCGGATCAACCTGGAGGCGCCGCTGGCCGGGATCGCCGCGGAACTGGCGCGACTGGGACTGCCCGAGGTCGACATCCGCACCGCGGTGCGCACAGGCGATACGCCGCAGGCCGAGCGCGCGCGCATGCGCCGGCGCCCGCCGCACGTGCTGGTGACCACGCCGGAATCGCTGTACGTGCTGCTGGGCTCGGAATCCGGCCGGGCGATGCTGTCCACGGTCAGGAGCGTGATCGTGGACGAGATCCACGCGGTGGCCGGCGACAAGCGCGGTAGCCACCTGGCGCTGACGCTGGCGCGGCTGGAGGCATTGTGCGGGCGCCCGCTGCAGCGCATCGGGCTGTCGGCGACGCAGAAGCCCATCGAGGCGGTGGCGCGCTTCCTGACCGGCGCCGATGCGGACTCGGCGCCGCGCGATTGCGCGATCGTCGACGTCGGCTTCGCGCGCGAGCGCGACCTGGCGCTGGAGGTGCCGCCCACGCCGCTGTCGGTGGTGCTGTCCAACGACCAGGCCGAGCAGCTCTACGACCGCATCGCCGCGCTCGCGCGGGCGCACCGCACCACGCTGGTGTTCGTCAACACCCGGCGCATGGCCGAGCGCGCCGCGCGCCACCTGGGCGAGCGCCTGGGCCGCGATCGCGTGGCCGCGCACCACGGCAGCCTGGCCCGCGAGGCGCGGCTGGATGCCGAACAGCGGCTCAAGCGCGGCGAGCTGGACCTGCTGGTGGCCACCGCCTCGCTGGAGCTGGGCATCGACATCGGCGAGGTGGACCTGGTCTGCCAGATCGGCTCGCCGCGCTCGATCGCCGCCTTCCTGCAGCGCGCCGGTCGCGCGGGGCATTCGGTGGACGGGGTGCCGAAGGCGCGCCTGTTCCCGGCCAGCCGCGACGAGCTGGTCGAGTGCGCCGCGCTGCTGGACTGCGTGCGCCGCGGCGAGCTGGACGCGCTGCGCATCCCGTCGGTGCCGCTGGACGTGCTCGCCCAGCAGATCGTCGCCGAGACCGCGCAGCGCGACTGGGACGAGGACGCGCTGTACGCGCTGGTCCGGCGCGCCTGGCCCTATCGGGCGCTGCCGCGCGCCGACTTCGACGCCGTGGTGCGGATGCTGTCGGAAGGCTACGCCGGGCGCCAGGGACCGCGCGCCGGCCACGTGCACCGCGACGCGGTGAACCGGCGCCTGCGCGGGCGCAAGGGCGCGCGCATGCTGGCGACGATGTCGGGCGGCACCATCCCCGACACCGGCGACTACGCAGTGCTGCTGGAGCCGGAGGCGCAGGGCATCGGCACGGTCAACGAGGACTTCGCGGTCGAGAGCCTGGCCGGCGACGTGTTCCAGCTCGGCAACGCCAGCTACCGCATCCTGCGCATCGAGCCCGGCCGCCTGCGGGTGGAGGACGCCAAGGGCCTGCCGCCCAACATCCCGTTCTGGATCGGCGAGGCGCCGGGCCGCAGCGATGAACTGTCGGCCGGCGTGTCGCGGCTGCGCGCGGAGGTGGAAGCGCGGCTCGATGCGCCGGGCGCGGCCGCCGGCGCGCGCGCGCGCGCCGCCGCGCTGGCCTGGCTGCAGGAAATCCCCGGCGTCGTGCCGGCCGCCGCGGTGCAGTTGCTGGACTACCTGGCCGCCGCGCGCGCGGCGCTGGGCGCGCTGCCCACGCAGTCGCGGATCGTGATGGAGCGCTTCTTCGACGACAGCGGCGGCACCCAGCTGGTGATCCACGCGCCGTTCGGCAGCCGCGTCAACCGCGCCTGGGGCCTGGCGCTGCGCAAGCGCTTCTGCCGCCAGTTCAACTTCGAGCTGCAGGCGGCGGCGACCGAGGACGCGATCGTGCTGTCGCTGTCCACCTCGCACAGCTTCCCGCTGCAGGAGGTCGCCCGCTACCTGCATTCGTCCAGCGCCCGCGACGTGCTGGTGCAGGCCCTGCTGGACGCGCCGCTGTTCGGCGTGCGTTGGCGCTGGAACGCGACCACCGCGCTGGCGCTGCCGCGCTTCGCCGGCGGGCGCAAGGTCGCGCCGCAGCTGCAGCGGATGAAGTCGGAGGACCTGCTGGCGGCGGTGTTCCCGGACCAGGTCGCGTGCCTGGAGAACATCGTCGGCGAGCGCGAGATCCCGGACCACCCGCTGGTCGCGCAGACCCTGCGCGATTGCCTGGAGGAGGCGATGGACGCGCCGGGCTGGCTGGCGGTGCTGCGCGGGATGGAGTCCGGCGCGATCGAGGTCGTGGCGCGCGATCTCGCCGCGCCCTCGCCGCTGGCGGCGGAAGCCGTCAATGCGCGGCCCTACGCGTTCCTCGACGACGCGCCGCTGGAGGAGCGCCGCACCCAGGCCGTGCAGCATCGCCGCTATGCCGATCCCGCCCAGGCCGACGACCTCGGCCGGCTCGATCCCGAGGCGATCGAGCGGGTGCGCGCGGAGGCCTGGCCGGAGGCGCGCGACGCCGACGAGCTGCACGATGCGCTGATGCAACTGGGCTGGCTGACGGCTGAGGAGGCCGCGCGCATGCCCGGCGCGTCCGCCCTGCTGGAGAGCTTGGCGCGCGCGGGGCGTGCGACGCGGCTGTCTGCCGGCCCGGGCGTGGAAGGCTGGGTCGCGGCCGAGCGCCTGCCGATGCTGCGTGCGCTGCATCCAGGCGCCGGGGCCGCGCCGCCGCTGCAGGCGCCGCCGGACTACGCCGCGGTGGACTGGAGCACGGAGGACGCGGCGCGCGAACTGCTGCGCGGCCGGCTCGGCGCGCTCGGGCCGGCGACCGTCGCTGCGCTGGCCGCGCCGCTCGGCCTGCGCCCCGCCGTCGTGCAGGCCGCGCTGCTCGCGCTGGAGCGGGAGGGCAGCGCCGCGCAGGGCCGGTTCTCGCCCGCCGCGCCTTCCGTGGGCGCGGCGGCGATCGAATGGTGCGAGCGCGGCCTGCTGGCGCGGATCCATCGCGAGACCCTGGGCCGGCTTCGGCGCGAGATCGAGCCGGTGTCGCTGGCCGACTTCGTGCGCTTTCTCTGCGACTGGCAACGGGTGGCGCCGGCGACCCGCGGCACCGGCCCGGACGCGCTGGCCGGCGTACTCTCGCAGCTGGAAGGCTACGAGGCGCCGGCGGCGGCGTGGGAGGCGGACCTGCTGGCCGCGCGCGTACGCGGCTACGCGATCGGCTGGCTCGACGAACTGTGCACCGCCGGGCGCATCGCCTGGCTGCGGCTGCGCCCGCGCGGGGCAGACGCAGGCGTCGGGACCCGCGGCGGCAGCCTGCGGCAGACGCCGGTGGCGCTGCTGCCGCGCCGCGAGGCGGCGCGCTGGGCGCGGATCGCGCAGTCGGATGCGGACGCCGCCGCGCTGTCCTCGCGCGCGCGGCGCGTGGCCGAGGCGCTGTCGGCGGGCGGCGCGGCGTTCTTCGACGAGCTGCTCGACGAGACCCGCCTGCTGCGCACCGAGCTGGAGGATGCGCTGTCGGAACTGGCCGCCGCCGGGGTGGCGCACTGCGACAGCTTCGCCGGACTGCGCGCGCTGCTGGTGCCGCCGTCGCGGCGCCCGTCGGTGCGCGGCCGCGGCCGGCGCGGGGCGCGCATGGCGCTGGGCATCGCCGATGCCGGCCGCTGGGCGCCGGCGCGGCGGCCGTCGGGCCCGCGCGACGAGGCCGACGTGGAGCACGCCGCGCGCGTGCTGTTGCGCCGCTACGGCGTGGTCGGCTGGCGGATCCTGGAACGCGAACCGCGCTGGCTGCCGCCCTGGCGCGAACTGGTGCGGGTGTACCGGCGGCTGGAGGCGCGCGGCGAGGTGCGCGGCGGGCGCTTCGTGGCCGGGCTGTCCGGCGAGCAGTACGCGCTGCCGGAGGCGGTGGGACTGCTGCGCGGGGTCCGCGCGCGGCCGGCGGACGGCGAACTGGTCTGCATCGGCGCGTCCGACCCGCTCAATCTCGCCGGTACCCTGCTGCCGGGCGACAAGGTGCCGCGCCTGCCCGGCGCGCGGCTGGTGCTGCGCGACGGCCGGGTGGTCGCGACCCTGGCCGGCGACGCGCTCGCCGTGGACGACGCGCTGCCGCCGGAGGCGGCGGCGCAGGCGCGCGCGCTGCTGCTGCGCGAGCAGCGTCCGCTGCGGGTGGCGCTGGAGTTCGGCCCCGCGCACGACGCGGCGGCGCTCGGCGAACGCTAGAATCGCCTCCGATCCGAGCCACTCGCCCCACTCATCACGCTGGAGTCCGCATGCCCCGCATTCCCGTCAGCACCGATCAGGCCCCGGCCGCCATCGGCCCGTATTCGCAGGCCGTGCGCGCCGGCGACACCGTGTTCCTCTCCGGCCAGATCCCGCTGGACCCGGCCACCGGCGAACTGGTGCCGGGCGACGTCGCCGCGCAGGCGCGGCAGGCGTTCCGCAACCTGGAGGCGGTCTGCGCCGCGGCCGGCGGATCGCTGGACGACGTGGTGCGGCTGGGCCTGTACCTGACCGACCTGGGCGAGTTCGCCGCGGTCAACGCGGCGATGGCCGAGTTCTTCTCCGCGCCGTACCCCGCGCGCTCGACCATCGAGGTCTCGGCGCTGCCCAAGGGCGCCGCGTTCGAGGTCGATGCGATCCTCGCGCTGCGCTGAGCGGCCGTCGCGCGCCGCGCGCGGGGCGGGATGAGGCGATGAGCGCCGCATCGCCCGAACCGGGCAGGGCGCCGCTGACGACGCTGCCCGGGGTGGGCGCGCAGACCGCGCAGCGGCTGGCCGCGCGCGGGCTGGCCACGCTGCAGGACCTGTGGCTGCACCTGCCGCGGCAGTACGAGGACCGCACCCGGCTGACCCCGATCCGCGACCTGCGCCCGGGCGTGCCGGCGCAGGTGGAAGGCACGGTGGAGGCGGCCGAGCGGGGCTTCCGCGGCCGCCCGGTGCTGCGGGTGGCGCTGCGCGACGCCTCGGGCGGCGCCCTGCTGCTGCGTTTCTTCCATTTCCGCGCCGCGCAGCTCGCGCAGTTCGCCCCCGGCACGCGGCTGCGGGCCTACGGCACGCCGCGCCCGGGCCCGCACGGCCTGGAGATCGTGCATCCCAGCTACCGCGCGCTCGGCGGCGACGAAGCGCCGCTGGACGAACAGTTGGAGCCGGTCTATCCGCAGGTCGAGGGCGTGGGCCCGGCGCTGCTGCGCAAGCTGATCGCGCGCGCGCTGGAGCGCCTGCCCGGCGACGATGCGCTGGAACTGCTGCCGGCGGCGCTGCGCGGCGAGGTGCCGAGCCTGCGCGCGGCCCTGCTGTACGTGCACCGGCCGCCGCCGGACGCCGACCTGGCCGCGCTGTCGGCCGGCACTCATCCGGCGCAGCGGCGGCTGGCGATCGAGGAACTGCTGGCGCACCACCTCAGCCTGCGGCGCCAGCGCATCGCCTGGCAGCGGCATGCCGCGCCGGCATTCGACGGCCCTGGCGCGCTCGCGGCGCGGCTGGAGGCGTCGCTGCCGTTCGCGCTGACTTCGGCGCAGCGGCGGGTGTTCGCGCAGGTCCGCGACGACCTGCGGCGGCCGCGGCCGATGCTGCGGCTGGTGCAGGGCGACGTCGGCTCGGGCAAGACCGTGGTCGCCGCGCTGGCGGCGACGCTGGCGGTCGAAGCCGGCGCGCAGGCGGCGCTGATGGCGCCCACCGAGCTGCTGGCCGAGCAGCACTTCGCCAGCCTGCAGGGCTGGCTGCGGCCGCTGGGCGTGGAGACCGCGTGGCTGGCCGGCAAGGTCTCCGGCAAGGCCCGCGCCCGCGCGCTGGAGGCCATCGCCGACGGCAGCGCGCAGGTCGTGGTCGGCACCCACGCGCTGATGCAGGAAGGCGTGGCCTTCCGCCGGCTGGGGCTGGCCATCATCGACGAGCAGCACCGCTTCGGCGTGCACCAGCGCCTGGCCCTGCGCGACAAGGGCGGCGACGACGGCCTGCTGCCGCACCAGCTGGTGATGACCGCCACCCCGATCCCGCGCACGCTGGCGATGTCCGCCTACGCCGATCTCGACGTGTCGGCGATCGACGAACTGCCGCCCGGGCGCACGCCGGTGCGTACCGTGGCGCTGGGCGCGCACCGGCGGCCCGAGCTGATCGACCGCATCCGCGCGGCCTGCGCGCAGGGGCGGCAGGCGTACTGGGTCTGCACGCTGATCGACGACAGCGACGAGGTCGTCGCGCAGGCCGCGCAGAGCACCTTCGAGCAGTTGCAGGCGGCGTTGCCGCAGGTGCGCGTCGGGCTGGTGCACGGGCGCATGAAGGCGGCGGAGAAGCAGGCGGTGATGCGCGCGTTCAAGGACGGCGCGCTCGGGCTGCTGGTCGCCACCACCGTGATCGAGGTCGGCGTGGACGTGCCCAACGCCTCGCTGATGGTGGTCGAGAACGCCGAACGGCTGGGCCTGGCGCAGCTGCACCAGCTGCGCGGCCGGGTGGGGCGGGGCGCCAGCGCGTCGAGCTGCGTGCTGCTGTACCAGCCGCCGCTGTCGCGGCTGGCGCGCGAGCGGCTGGCGACGATGCGCGAGACCAACGACGGCTTCGTCATCGCCGAGCGCGACCTGGCGCTGCGCGGGCCGGGCGAGCTGCTGGGCACGCGGCAGACCGGCATCGCCAGTTTCCGCGTCGCCGACCTGGTCCGCGATGCCGCGCTGCTGCCGCAGGTGCACGCGCTGGCCGAGCGCCTCCAGGCCGAGGCGCCGGGCGTGGCCGACCGCCTGGTGGAGCGCTGGATCGGCGGCGCCTCGCGCTACGCGGCGGCCTGACCCGCGTCGCGGGCATAATGGCCCGATGGACGAACGCATTCCGCTGCTCATCGATACCGATCCGGGGGTCGACGACGCCCTGGCCCTGCTGATGGCCTTCGACGATCCCGCGCACCGCGTCGTCGGGCTGACCATCGCCGCCGGCAACGTCGGCCTGCGCCATACCGTGGGCAACGCGCTGAAGCTGGTCGAGGTGTGCGGGCTGGACGTGCCGGTGTTCGCCGGCGCCGAGGCGCCGCTGCTGCACCCGGCCCGCGACGCCGGCTACGTGCACGGCGAGGACGGCTTCGGCGACGTCGGCTACGCGCCCGCGGCGCGGCAGGCCGAGGCCGAGCACGCGGCGCTGGCGATCCTGCGGCTCTCGCATGCCTACGCCGGCCGGTTGCTGCTGGTCGCGCTGGGCCCGCTGACCAATCTCGCGCTGGCGCTGAAACTCGACCCGAGCCTGCCGCAGCGGGTGGCGCGACTGGTGGTGATGGGCGGCGCGGTCACCGCGCACGGCAACATCACCCCCGCGGCGGAGTTCAACATCGCCTTCGATCCGGAGGCCGCGCACATCGTGTTCCAGGCCTTTCCGCGCTTCGACCTGGTGGACTGGGAGGCGACCATCGCGCATGGCTTCCCGCATGCCGAGGCCGAAGCCTGGCTGCAGGCCGATTCCCCGCGGGCGCGGTTCTACGCCGACATCTCGCGCCATACCCGGTTGTGGTCGGTCGATCGCCGCGGCGACCTCTGGCATGCCGCCGACGCGCTGGCGATGGCGGTGGCGCTGGAGCCCGAGGGCGTGGAAGCGTGGGCCGAGCGGCCGCTGGCGGTGGAGCTGGACGGCCGCCACACCCGCGGCGCCACCGTCGTGGACTGGCTGCGCCAGGACGGCGCCCCGGACAACGCCCGGATCGCGCTGCGCTACGCCCCGGCGCGGTTCCACGAGCGGATGCGCCGCGCGCTCGCGGCCGGCTGAGCGGCGCTGCCCGGGGCCGATTGCGCCCGCCGCGTCCGCCCGCTACACTAAGCGGCTTCCCGCAAGCCCGGTGCCGCCATGAAGGCCGACATCCATCCCGATTACCGCGAAGTCGTGTTCCAGGACGTGACTTCCGATTTCCGCTTCCTGACCCGCTCGACCCTCGCTGCCACGGCGAAGGAGACCGTCAAGTGGGAGGACGGCAACGAGTACCCGCTGGTCAAGATCGAAGTGTCCTCGGCCACGCATCCGTTCTACACCGGCCAGAACAAGATCATGGACACCAGCGGCCGCGTCGACAAGTTCCGCAAGCGCTACGCCAAGTAAGCGCCGGCCGCGCATCGCGCGGCGCGGACCGACGGACCGATCGCATCCAGCGGCTGCCCTCGTGGCGGCCGCTGGCGTTTGCGCGCCCGGCCCGTCCGCGCATGCGACCAATGGCGGAGCAGTCCCTACGCGCCGGTATGCGATAATGGTGGTTCCCGCGGCCGCGCCGCGGTTCTCTCCCGCATGACCCATGCCGTCGTCGCGTCCCCCGGGGCCGCCACGACCCTCAGTAAGGAGTGTGCTGTGTCAACACTTGACCAGGTCACGCTGAGCGCCGGCGACAAGTCGGTGACGTTGCCGGTGCTGACCGGAACCCTCGGCAATCCCTGCATCGATATCGCCAAGCTGCCGAAGGAGACCGGTTGCTTCACCTACGATTCCGGCTTCACCGCCACGGCGTCGTGCAAGTCCGCGATCACCTACATCGACGGCGACAACGGCGTGCTGCTGTATCGCGGCTACCCGATCGAGCAGCTCGCCGAGCAGTCCAGCTTCCTCGAGGTCGCGCACCTGCTGATCTCCGGCGAGCTGCCGACCAAGCAGGAGTTCGAGCGCTTCACCCACGAGGTGACGCACCACACGATGATGCACGAGGCGCTGAAGAGCTTCCTCAACGGCTTCCGCCACGACGCCCACCCGATGGCGATGCTGTGCGGCTCGGTGGCCTCGCTGTCGGCCTTCTACCACGACACCCTCGACCTGGCCGATCCCGAGCAGCGCCGCATGGCGGCGATCCGCCTGCTGGCGAAGATGCCGACGATCGCCGCGGCCGCCTACCGCTATTCGATCGGCTGGCCGATCCGCTACCCGCGCAACAACCTCGAGTACGTCGATCGCTTCCTGCACATGATGTTCGAGGTGCCCAGCGAGCCGCTGGAGCTGAACCCGGTCGTGGCCAAGGCCCTGGACCTGCTGTTCATCCTGCACGCCGACCACGAGCAGAACGCCTCCACCTCCACCGTGCGGCTGGTGGGCTCCACCGGCGCCAACCCCTACGCCTGCGTCGCGGCCGGCATCGCCGCGCTGTGGGGGCCGGCGCACGGCGGTGCCAACGAGGCGGTGCTGAAGATGCTCGAGGAGATCGGCACCCCGGACAACGTCGACAGCGCCATCGCCAAGGCCAAGGACAAGAACTCCGGCTTCCGCCTGATGGGCTTCGGCCATCGCGTCTACAAGAACTTCGACCCGCGCGCCAAGATCATCCGCGAGATGACCCACAAGGTGCTGGGCGAGCTGCAGATCGACGATCCGCTGCTGGAAGTGGCGATGAAGCTCGAGGAGGCGGCGCTGAAGGACGAGTACTTCGTGCAGCGCAAGCTGTACCCGAACGTCGATTTCTACAGCGGCATCATCTACAAGGCGCTGAAGATCCCGACCGAGATGTTCACCGTCATGTTCGCCATCGGCCGCACCGCCGGCTGGGTCGCGCACTGGCTGGAGCAGCAGGTCGATCCGGAGGCCAAGATCGGCCGTCCGCGGCAGATCTACACCGGCGCCGATACCCGCGACTACGTGGCCATCGACAAGCGTTGATGGCGCCGGCGGCCATCGCCGTCGCCCCGAAGCCGCGGCCCGTCCGCGGCTTCGCGCTTTTCAAGTGGGCGATCTACGCGCTGCTGGCGGGCAACGTGGCGCTGTACGCGCTGCAGGGCACGCCCACCGAGGCCATCGACACCGCCGCCTGGGTGCTGCTGCTCCTGCTGTTCGAGTGGGAGACCGGCGACTGGCGGTTGCCGCGGTGGTCGCGCGCGGCGGTGCGCCTGCTGCGCGGCCTGGCCGGCCTGGCGGTGGTCTGGGCCTGCGTGGACTACGCGCTGGCCGGCGAGCGCCTGGACTTCGCCAACGCCGCCACCTGGCTGGGCGTGGTGCTCGCGTTGGAGCTGGAACTGCGCATGCCCGCGCACTGGCGGCGCACCCACCGGGCCCGTCGCCTGGCGGCCTGGGCGCTCTACGCCGCGCTCGCGGCCTTCGTGCTGGCGTGGTGGGCGCTGGCGATCGGCGGCCAGCGCGAGGCCCGCCTCGACGCCTGGGACGCCAGCCTGTGGCTGGCGGCGTTCGTGGTCATCGAGCTCAACGTGTTCGGCTGGGCGGGTTCGGTGCGCGCCGCCGCGCCTCAGCGCCCGCTCGCGCCGCGCGCCTCGTAGCCGGCGATCTCGTCCTCGGCCAGCAGCTGCCGCAGCTGCGCCGCCGAGGCGCGCCGCATCGGCCGCTCGTCGATGCCCGACAGCGGCGCCTGCCGCAGCGCCACGCGCGGCAGCACCGCGAGGTCGAAGCCGACCCCGTCGGCGAGGAACACCCACACCGGGACGTCCTCGACGCGATCGCGGTCCATGCGCAGCCGGCGGCTGCGCAGCTCGGCGGGGATGCCGCGCTCGTCGAGGAAGCGGGTCACCGCGTCCGGATCGTCGGCGAACAGCTGCAGTTGCACCGGCGAGTTGGCGTCGGCGGTACCGTCCAGCACCGGTCCGACCAGGCGCGGCTCGAAGGCGGCGAAGAAGTCGAGCGCGCGCGCGGCGGCCTCGCGGCGCAGACGCAGCGCGCCGGCCTGGTCCTCGCCCAGGAACAGCCGCTGGTACTCGCGCAGCGCCGCCTCGATCTCTCGGTTGCGCGGCAGCGAGGCGTCGTCGCGGATGCCGAGCCGGTGGGCGGCCTTGAGCTTGGCCTGGTAGTAGTCGCGGATGCCGCCCTCGGCCATCAGCCGCGCGGCCTCGTGGGCCAGGCGATGGCGGCGTTCGCGGGTGCGCGTTTCGGCGTGCTGGCGGGCGCGATGCATGAGGAGTCCCCCGCTGGGTTCGGCCGAATGTACCGCACCCGCGTGCCGGGCGATGCCGCGGCAGGGCGGCATCGCCTGCGCGGTCCCGGTGCGTTCAGGCGTCGCGCGCGGGCGTCGCCCCGGAAGCTTCAGAAGATGTCGAAGGCTTCCTCGCCGGGCATGGCCTCGTCGTAGCCGTCGTCGGCCTCCGCGGCCATGCGATCGAGGTCCTCGGCCTTGACGTACTCCAGGATGCCGCCGGTACCGCCCGGCAGCAGGCGGCCGCTGGCGCTCACCGCCACCTGCACCATGCCGGCCGGCGGATCGTTCGGTGCGATCGGCTGGCCGTCGAGCGCGGCGCGCATGTAGTCGATCCAGATCGGCAGCGCGGCGCGGCCGCCGTACTCGCGGTAGCCGAGGGAGCGGTTGTCGTCGCGGCCCACCCACACGGTGGTGACCAGGTTGCCGCCGAAGCCGGAGAACCAGGCGTCGCGATGGTCGTTGGTGGAGCCCGTCTTGCCGCCGATGTCCTCGCGCTCGAGCACCCTGGCGGCGGCGCCGGTGCCGCGCGCGACCACGTCGCGCATCATCGACACCAGCTGGTAGGCCACGCGCTCGTCGATGGCGCGCGGGGCGACCGGCGCATCCGGGTCGCGGGCGACCTGGATCGCTTCGGGCGGCGTCTCCGCCGGCGCGGGGCGCGGCGGCGCCGGCGGTTGCGCCGGGCCGAGATTGAAGCCGTCGACGACGTAGGTCTCCGCCGGGGTGGCGGCGCGGCCGTCGGAGCCGCAGCCGCGGCAGGCCACCGCCGGCTCCGCCTTGAACACCTGCCGGCCGTCGCGGTCCTTGACCTCGTCGATGAACCACGGGGTGATCCGCGAGCCGCCGTTGGCGAACACCGCATAGCCGCGCGCGATCTCCATCGGGGTCAGCGAGGGCGTGCCCAGGGCGATCGACAGGTTCGGCGGCAGCTCGGATTCCTCGAAGCCGAAATGGCTGATGTAGCGGCGCGCGTAGTCCACGCCGATGCTGTCGAGCAGGCGCACCGAGACCAGGTTGCGCGAGCGCACCAGCGCTTCGCGCAGGCGCATCGGGCCGGCGAAGCGGCCATCGTCGTTCTGCGGGCGCCATTCCTGGCCGCGGCGCATGCGGAAGACCACCGGCGCGTCGGCCACGATCGAGGCCGGGTTGAACCCCTTCTCGAAGGCGGCGGCGTAAATGAAGGGCTTGAAGCTGGAGCCGGGCTGGCGGCGCGCCTGTGTGGCGCGGTTGAACTTCTGCCCGGCGAAGCTGAAGCCGCCGACCAGGGCGCGCAGCGCGCCGGTGTCGTATTCCAGCGACACCAGGGCCGACTGCGCGCGCGGCAGCTGCGCGAACTGGTAGCTGATCGCCGGCGGCGGGGCGTCCTCGCCTTCGGCCGCGGGCTTGGCGGCGGTCTCGATCCGGCGCACGCGGATCACGTCGCCGCGCACGGCCAGCGCCGACGGCGCGCGGTTGGTCCAGCGGCTGGCCGCCGCGTCGAGGGTCAGTTCGGTACCGTCGGCGAGGACCGCGTCCAGGGTGCCGCCGCCGCTGCGCATCACCACCGCCGGCAGCAGGCCGCCCTGGGCCGGAATGCCGCGCAGGCGCGCGGCCGCGGTGGCGGCGTCCTCGTCGTCGGCCAGCTCGAAGTGCTGTTCCGGCTTGGCCACGCCGTGGCGGCGGTCGTAGGCCAGCAGGCCCTCGCGCAGGGCGCGGTCGGCGGCGGTCTGCGCCACCGGGTCGATGGTGGTGGTCACGTGGTAGCCGCGGGTCAGCACGTCGCCGCCGTAGCGGGCGATCATCTCCTGCCGCACCATCTCGGCCACGTAGGGCGCGTACACCTCCACCGGGCGCTCGTGCGGCTCGGCGTGCATCTGCGCGGCCTGCGCCAGGCGCTCGTCGGCCTGGGAGATGAAACCCAGCTCGCGCATGCGCTGCAGCACGTAGTCGCGGCGGATCCGCGCGCGCTCCGGGTTGGTGACCGGGTTGCCGCTGGACGGGAACTTGGGGATCGAGGCCAGGGTGGCGATCTCGTCCAGGCTCAGCGCGTCCAGGGCCTTGCCGTAGTAGAACTCGGCCGCGGCGGCGATGCCGTAGGCGCGGTTGCCGAAGAAACTCTTGTTCAGGTACAGCTCGAAGATCTCGTCCTTGCTGAGCTCGCGCTCCATCTTCATCGCCAGCAGCATCTCCGCCAGCTTGCGGGTGTAGCTGTACTCGGAGCTGAGGAAGAACTGCCGCGCCACCTGCTGGGTGATGGTGGAGCCGCCGGGCACGCGGCGGTCGTCGGTGGTGGCCAGCAGCCAGATCGCGCGCGCCACGCCCTTGTAGTCCACGCCATGGTGCTGGTAGAAGCGGTTGTCCTCGATCGCGATGAAGGCCTGCTTGACCCGCTCCGGCACGTCCTCGATCCGGACCGGGTAGCGCCGGGTCTCGCCGAACAGCGCCATCAGCTTGCCGTCGCGGGCGTAGACGTAGAGCGGTTCCTGCAGCTCGACGTCGCGCAGCGACTGCACGTCGGGCAGGCGCGCGGAGACGACGAAGTACAGCGTCGCCGCGGCGAGGATGCCCAGCGCGGCCATTCCGAGGAAGACGAGCGCGGACCAGCGCAACAGGCGGCGGAATCGGGACATCGAGGGCGTTTCCTGCGGGGGGCGTGGCCTGGGAGTCTGGCCGCGGAGTATAGAGGCTGGCCGTCCCGGGGACCGATGCCGGCGCATTCAGCTTCCGCCGGCGGCGCCGCGCGGCCGCGAAGGGCCGGGGCCCGGGAAGCGCGCACTGGGGCACGGTCCGGCCGCCTGCTTGTTGCCAAGGCGCACGAAGTCCGTTATTTAATGCGCCGGGGCACGTAGCGCAGCCAAGCGCACGTGACGCAAGGGGAATTTCTGTGGGGCTCATCTCAAAAAAGCAGCCGCCGCTGGTAGGCGTGGATATCAGTTCGACGGCGGTCAAGCTCCTGCAGCTGTCGCGCTCGGGCGAGCGCTATCGCGTCGAGCACTACGCGGTCGAGCCGCTGCCCCCCAACGCGGTGGTGGAGAAGAACATCGTCGAGGTGGAGGCGGTGGGCGAGGCGATCCGCCGCGCGGTGTCGCGCTCGGGCACCAAGGCCAAGCACGCCGCCGCCGCGGTGGCCGGCTCGGCGGTCATCACCAAGGTCATCCCGATGCCGGGCGAGCTCGACGAGGACGAGCTGGAGTCGGCCGTGGAGCTGGAGGCGGTCAACTACATCCCGTACCCGATCGAGGAAGTGAACCTCGACTTCGAGGTGCTGGGCCCGGTGCCCGGCAACCCGGAGATGGTCAACGTGCTGCTGGCGGCCTCGCGCTCGGAGAACGTCGAGATGCGCGCCTCGGCGCTGGAGCTCGGCGGGCTGACGGCGAAGGTGATGGACGTGGAGGCCTTCGCGATCGAGAACGCCTACGCGCTGCTGGCCGGCGCGCTGGCGGCGCCGCGCGACGGCATCGTCGCGCTGGTCGACATCGGCGCCACCATGACCACCCTGAACATCCTGCGCGGCGGTCGCAGCCTGTACACCCGCGAGCAGGTGTTCGGCGGCAAGCAGCTCACCGACGAGGTGATGCGCCGCTACGGCCTGAGCTACGAGGAGGCGGGCCTGGCCAAGCGCCAGGGCGGCCTGCCGGAGAGCTACGAGATCGAGGTGCTGGAACCGTTCAAGGAGGCGCTGGTGCAGCAGATCAGCCGCCTGCTGCAGTTCTTCTACGCCGGCAGCGAGTTCAACCGCGTCGACGAGGTGGTGCTGGCCGGCGGCTGCGCGGCGATCGCCGGCGTGCCGGAGATGGTCGAGGAGCAACTGGGCGTGCAGACCGTGGTCGCCAACCCGCTGGCGCAGATGACCCTGGGGCCGCGGGTGCAGGCGCACGCGCTGGCCCAGGACGCGCCCGCGCTGATGATCGCCTGCGGCCTCGCGCTGAGGAGCTTCGACTGATGGCCCGCATCAACCTGCTGCCCTGGCGCGCCGAGCGCCGCAAGCAGCGCCAGAAGGAATTCGGGGCGATGCTGGCCCTGGCGGCGGTCGCCGGCCTCGCCCTGTGGCTGGCGGTCAACACCTATTACAACGCCCAGATCGAGGGGCAGCGCGCGCGCAACGCCTTCCTCGACCAGCAGATCGCCCAGGTCGACGAGCGGATCAAGGAGATCGACGAGCTGGACCGCCAGCGCGCGCGGCTGCTGGCGCGCAAGGACGTGATCGAGAAGCTGCAGGCCAGCCGCTCGCAGATGGTGCACCTGTTCGACTCGCTGGTGCGCACGATCCCCGACGGGGTGATGCTGACCTCGCTCAAGCAGGAGGGCGAGCGCCTGACCCTGGAAGGCCGTTCGCAGTCCAACGCCCGGGTCAGCACCTACATGCGCAACCTGGAAGGCTCCGGCTGGATGACCCGCCCGGACCTGTCGATCATCGAAGCCCGCGCGGCCGAGGGCGCGGCGATGCCGGGCCTGCCCTACGCGTTCCGGCTGACCGTCACCCTGGCCAATCCCAGCGCCCCCGAGGGCGCGGCGGACGAGGCGGCGGAAGCGACCCCGACCGGAGGAGCCGCGCCGTGAGCCAGAAGCGCAAGATGTCGCTCCGCGAGCTGGACTTCAACAACACCGGGTCCTGGCCGCGCGAGTACAAGATCGGGTTCTGCGTGCTGGTGGGCCTGCTGATCTTCGGCCTGCTGTGGTGGGTGGTGATCCGCGACAAGCGCAGCGAACTGGAGGGGCTGGAGCGGCAGGAGGCCGAGAAGCGCGCGCAGTTCGAGGAGAAGCAGGGCCGCGCGGCCAACCTGGAGCCGCTCAAGCAGCAGCTCGCGCAGATGGAACAGCAACTGCAGCAGATGCTGCGCCAGCTGCCCAGCCGCACCGAGATGCCCGACCTGATCGTGGACATCTCGCAGACCGCGCTGGCCACCGGCATCCAGACCGATCTGTTCCAGCCGGGCCCGGAAACGCCGCAGGAGTTCTACGCCGAGAAGCCGATCGCGCTGCGGATGCGCGGCAGCTACCACCAGTTCGGCGCCTTCGTCAGCGGCGTGGCCTCGCTGCCGCGGGTGGTGATCATGACCATGCACGACATCTCGCTGCGCCCGCGCGACGGCGCCTCGATCGGCCCCGGCGGCGCGCTGGAGCTCGCCGGCACGGTGAAGACCTACCGCTACCTCGACGAGGAAGAGACCGCCGAGCAGGAACAGGCGAACGCCGGGGGAGGGCGCTGACATGCGGATGCGAAGCATCGTGGGGCGCACCTGCGCGCTCGCCGGCCTCGCCCTGGCGCTGGCCGGCTGCGGCCGCGGCGTGACCAGCACCCCGGGCGGCGCGCCCAATCTCGAGGAATGGGTGGCCGAGGTGCAGGCGCGTCCGGCGCCGCCGCTGGAGCCGCTGCCGGTCATGCAGCAGTTCGAGACCTTCGAGTACGCCGCGCAGGGGCTGCGCGATCCCTTCAGCGACGCCTTCACCGCCGATGCCGGCGGCAGCGGCCCGCGGCCGGATTCCAACCGCCGCAAGCAGCCGCTGGAGGAATTCCCGCTGGACAGTCTGGACATGGTCGGCACGATCGGACGCGGCGGCGGCCTGGTCGCATTGGTGATGGCGCCCGACAAGGTCACCCACCGGGTGCGGCCGGGCGACTATCTCGGCCAGAACGATGGGCGCGTGACCGCCGTGGCCGAGGACCGCGTGGAACTGGTGGAACTGGTGTCGGACGGCGCGGGCGGCTGGTTGGAACGGCCGGCGTCGATTGCGCTCAATGACAATTGAAAGGGGATTCGAGATGATCGTTAGCAAAGCGCAGGGCCGGCCTCTGGCGCGCGGCGTCCTGATCGGACTGCTGCCGGGGCTGCTGGCGGCCGCGGCCGGGGTCAACGCCGCGCAGCCGGCGCCGTCCCTGGCGCCGCTGGCCGCGCAGTCGGCGACGCCTGCGGCGGTCGATCCCGCGCATCGCCTGCCCGGCGCGGTTGGCGTGTCCAAGGTCGATTTCAAGCGCGGCGACGGCGGCTCCGGCAAGCTGATCCTCACCTTCGACGGCGAGGGCGCGGTGCCCGACATGCGCACGCAGGGCAACAGCGTGGTCATCGACGTCGGCAACAGCAGCCTGCCGCCCTCGCTGCAGCGCCCGCTCAACGTGACCGACTTCGCCACCCCCGTGCAGCGTATCGACGCCGTGCAGAGCGGCACCGGCACCCGCATCGTGCTGAGCGCCCAGGGCGAGTTCGAGCCGATGGCCTACCAGTCCGGGCGCGAGTACGTCGTCGAGCTGGTGCCGCGCGCGGCCGCGCCGCAGCGCGCGGTCGGCGCCGTGGGCTTGCCCGCGGCCGGGCAGTCGGCGACGACCAGCGTGATCGAGGAGGGGCCGCGCACCTACAGCGGCCACCGCGTCACCTTCAACTTCCAGGACATCCCGGTCCGCACCGTGCTGCAGATGATCGCGGAGGAGTCGGGCATCAACATCGTCGCCTCCGACTCGGTGCAGGGCAACGTGACCCTGCGCCTGATGGAGGTGCCGTGGGACCAGGCGCTGGACATCGTGCTGCAGGCCAAGCAGCTGGACAAGCGCCGCAACGGCAACGTGGTGTGGGTGGCGCCGCAGTCGGAGATCGCCGCGTTCGAGCAGGCGCGCGAGGACGCGCGGCTGGCGATCGAGGACCGCGCGGAGATGGTCACCGAGTACATCCCGATCAGCTACGGCAACGCCGAGGACATCGCCAAGCTGCTGACCGAGGAGAGCAAGGCCGGCAGCGGCGGCGCCGGCGCGAGTTCCGGCGGCAACCGCGGCTTCCTGTCCTCGCGCGGCAGCCTGAGCTTCGACCGCCGTACCAACACCCTGCTCGCGATCGACATCCCCGCGCGCGTGGAGGAGATCAAGCGGCTGGTCGCCGCGCTCGACAAGCCGGTCGACCAGGTGGTGATCGAGGCCCGCATCGTGATCGCGAACGAGTCGTTCGCGCGCGACCTGGGGGCGCGGTTCGGGGTGTATGGCGCCAAGGACCGCGTCATTACGTCCGGCAGCATCGACAGCAACCAGTCTTTTCTCCGGTCGCTCAACAATCCCGACCGCGACGGTCCGCCGGTATTCACGAACCCCCTCAACTTCAACCGTCCGGTCTCCAATATCGAAGGCGCTGCCGGTTCGCTGGCTTTGACCATCCTCGGCAACTACGTCAACTGGGACCTGGAAATCTCCGCGCTTCAGCAGGAGGGCCGCGGCGAAGTGATCTCCAATCCGCGCATCGTGACCAGCAACCAGCGCGAGGCGGTGATCAGCCAGGGTCAGGAAGTCGGCTACCTCACCGTTACGGGCGGACAGAGCAACAACGTGCCGACCGTGCAGTTCAAGGACGTGCTGCTGGAACTCAAGGTCACCCCGACGATCACCGCCGACGGCCGCGTGTTCCTGGCGATGGAGATCAAGAAGGACGAGATCAGCGGCTTTACCGATATGGAAGGCTTCGGCGAGGTGCCCAACCTCAACAAGCGCAGCATCACCACCGCGGTCCTGATCGACGACGGCCAGACCGTTTCCATCGGCGGCGTGTACGAGTTCCGCGACCGCAGCGATGTATCCAAGGTGCCGTTCCTGGCGGATCTGCCGATCATCGGCAACCTGTTCAAGAACCGCAACCGCTCGCGCGAGAAAGCCGAGCTGCTGATCTTCGTGACGCCGAAGGTGATGCGGGTCGCGCAGCGCAGCTGAGGCGCCGCCGCCCGCGTGCGGAAACGGGGCCGCGGGGCCCCGTTTCCGTTTTCGAGGCGCTTCCGGCGCCGGTGCGCGATCTGAACGCCGTCGCGATCGTCGCGGGGGCGGAGAACCTTGTCGCGCCGTTTCGGTCAAACTGGGCCCCGGCGCACTCCGCGCCGCCGAGCGGCGATCCATGGATTCCCAGGCCCAGCCCCCTGTTCCCGATGTCCCGCGCCTGCACGATGCCTTCCGCGTGCTGCGCGACGACCTCTCGGCCGAGATCGTCGGCCAGTCCGCGCTGATCGAGCGCCTGCTGATCGCGCTGCTGGCCGACGGTCACCTGCTGGTCGAGGGCGCGCCCGGGCTGGCCAAGACCAGCGCGATCCGCGCGCTGGCGGCGCGGCTGGAAGCGAGCTTCGCGCGGGTGCAGTTCACCCCCGACCTGCTGCCGGCCGATCTGACCGGGACCGAGGTTTGGCGCGCGCAGGACGGGCGCTTCGAGTTCCAGCCCGGCCCCGTGTTCCATTCGCTGCTGCTGGCCGACGAGATCAACCGCGCGCCGGCCAAGGTGCAGTCGGCGCTGCTGGAGGCGATGGGCGAGCGGCAGGTGACCGTGGGCCGCGAGACCTACGCGCTGCCGGCGCTGTTCCTGGTGATGGCCACGCAGAACCCGATCGAGCAGGAGGGGACGTTCCCGCTGCCCGAGGCGCAGCTCGACCGCTTCCTGATGTACGTGCGCATCGGCTATCCCGACGCCTCCGCCGAGACCGAGATCCTGCGCCTGGCGCGCGAGCGGGCGCGGCAGACGTTGCGGCAGGCGCAGGCGCCGCCGCAGCGGATCCCGGCCGGCGACGTGTTCGACGCCCGCGCGGCGGTGCTGGACCTGCACCTCGCGCCGCAGCTCGAGCGCTATCTGGTGGAACTGGTGCTGGCCTCGCGCGATGCGCAGCGCTACGACGCCGAGCTGGCGCGCCGGATCGCCTGGGGCGCCAGCCCGCGCGGCTCGATCGCGCTGGAGCGCTGCGCGCGGGCGCGCGCGTGGCTGGCCGGGCGCGACTACGTGACCCCGGAGGACGTGCGCGCGGTGGCGCCGGACGTGCTCCGCCACCGCGTGCTGCCCAGCTACGAGGCGACCGCGGAAGGCTGGGACGGCGATCGCCTGGTCGCGGCGCTGATCGAGCGGGTGCCGCTGCCATAAGGGGCGATTTCCACCACGGCTCGCGCGGGCGCGCGCGCAATCCCGTCGAGCGATCCGCGCCGGTCCGCGCGATCCGTGGCCAAGAGACACGACCGATGACGCAACCCAGCCCCATCGACCGCAACGACGGCGTGGCGCCGACGCTCGCCGAGCTCGTCGCGCTGCGCGGTGCGGCGCTGGGGCGTCGCGCGCCGCGCCGTGCGCGCCACGGCAGCGCCGCGCAGGCCGCCTCGCCGCTGCGCGGGCGCGGCATGGAGTACGCCGAATCGCGCGGTTATACCCCCGGCGACGATGCGCGCCACATCGACTGGCGGCTCACCGCGCGCAGCGGGCAGGCGCATACCAAGCTCTACCAGGTCGAGCGCGAGCGGCTGTCCTTGGTCGTGGCCGACACCGCGCCGGCGCTGTACTTCGGCACCCGCGTGCGCTTCAAATCGGTGCAGGCCGCGCGCGCGGGCGCGGTGGCGGCGTGGCGCGCGATCGGCGACGGCGATCGCGTCGCCGCGCTGCGCGGCAGCCTGCGCGAGCCGCCGGTGCCGCCCCGGGCGGGCCCGCGCGGGGCGCTGCGGGTGCTGGATGCGTTGGTGCGCTGGTACGCGGCGCCGCCGGAGGACGATGCCGGCCTGGCGGTGGCGCTCGACCACGCCGCGCGCCTGCTGCGGCCCGGCTCGCGCCTGCTGGTGCTGGCCGAGCCGGCCAGCCTGTCGGCGATCCCCTTGCAGCGCTGGACCGGCCTGTCGGCGCACGCGGAGGTGACCGTGGTGGCGCTGACCGATCCGCTGGAGACCGATCCGCCGCGAGCGGTCCTGGGCTTCGATGACAGCGCCGGGCGCATCGACCTGGATCTCGGCGCGCCGGCGCAGCGCGCGCGCTGGCGCGAGGCGTTCGTGGCGCCGCTGGAAGCGTTGCTGGCCGACCTGCCGGGCCGTGGCGTGCGCATCGTGCCGCTGTCCACGGACGCGGCCAGCGATGCGTGGCTGGCCGCGTCGCCGGGATCGCGGGCGCGGTGATGGCGCCCTCCGCGCTCGTGCTGCGCGACATCCACCAGCCGCCCGCGCCGGCGTGGTGGCCGCCCGCGCCCGGCTGGTGGCTGCTGGTGCTGGCCCTGCTGGCGGTCGCGCTGGCGCTGCTGGCCTGGCGCTGGCGGGCGCGCCGGCACCGGCGGCGCCTGGGCGCGCTGTACGACGCGGCCGTCGCCGCCGCGCCGACGCCCGCGGCCCAGGTGGCGGCGATCTCCGAACTGCTGCGCCGCGCCGCGCGCCGGCACGACCCGCACGCCGCGACGCTGGACGGCGAGGACTGGCTGCGCCATGTCCGCGAGCCCGGCGGCGGCCTGCCAGGGCTGCCGGCGCAGGCCGCGCGGCTGCTGCGCGACGGCGCTTACCGCCGCGATGTGGCGCCGGCCGAGGCGGAGGCGCTGCGCGCCGCCGCGCGATCGGTCTTCCTGGCCTGGAGCCTGCGGCGATGAGCGCGCTGGGCGGACTTTTCGACGGCTTCGCCTGGCCCTGGCTGCTGCTCGCGCTGCCGCTGCCCTGGCTGCTGCGGCGCCTGCTGCCGGCGGTGCGGCCGGGCGGCGCCGCGCTGCGCGTGCCCTGGGGCGAGCGGCTGCGGGCGGTGGCCCCGCCGCGCGGCGCGGGCCGCGGCCGTGGCGGGGCGCGGCTGTGGATCGCGGCGCTGGCCTGGGCGTGCCTGTGCGTGGCGGCGGCGCGGCCGCAGGTGCTGGGCGAGCCGGTGCAACCGCCCCGGGCCGCGCGCGATCTGATGCTGGCAGTCGATCTCTCCGGCAGCATGTCGGAGGAAGACATGCTGCTCGGCGGCCGCGTGGTCGATCGCCTGACCGCGGCCAAGGCGGTGATCGCCGACTTCCTCGACCGCCGCGCCGGCGATCGCGTCGGCCTGCTGCTGTTCGGCCGCCGCGCCTACACAGTGGCGCCGCTGACCTTCGACCGCGACAGCGTGCGCGAACAGTTGCTCGACGCCGTGGTCGGCCTGGCCGGGCGCGAGACCGCCATCGGCGACGCGATCGGGCTGGCGGTGAAGCGGCTGCGCGCGCAGCCGGCCGGGCAGCGGGTGCTGATCCTGCTCACCGACGGCGTCAACACCGCCGGGCTGCTCGATCCGCTCAAGGCCGCGGAGCTGGCGCGCGACGCCCAGGTCCGCGTGCATACCATCGCCTTCGGCGGCGAGGGCGGCGGCATGTCCGTCTTCGGCTTCCGCCTGCCGTCGCGCGGCACCGAGGAGATCGACGAAGCCACGCTGGAGCGGATCGCCGACATGACCGGCGGGCGCATGTTCCGCGCCCGCGATACCGCGGAGCTGGCCGGCATCTATGCCGAGATCGACCGGCTGGAGCCGGTCGAGCGGCCGGCCGAGGCGGTGCGGCCGCGCGTCGAGCGCTACCACGTGCCGCTCGCGCTGGCGCTGCTGCTCGGGCTGCTCGCGCTGGCGCCCTGGCCGAACGCGCGGCTGCGGCGGCGGGAGGCGGACGCATGAGCGGGCTCGGCGCACTGGTGTTCCTGCGCCCGGCCTGGCTGTGGGCGCTGCTGGTCCTGCCGCTCGCGGCCTGGTGGGGGCTGCGCCGCCGGCGGCGGGCCACGGCGTGGCGCGATGCCGTGGACCCGCACCTGTTGCCGCACCTGCTGGCCGCGCGCGGCGGCGGACGCGGCGCCTGGGGGCTGGCCGCGCTGCTGGCGGCGCTGGCGCTCGCGGTGGCGGCGCTGGCGGGACCGAGCTGGCGCAGCGCAACGCAGCCGTTGGCGCAGGAAGCGGCGCCGCTGGTGATCGCGCTCGACCTGTCGGGCGCGGCGCTCGCCAACGATCTGCCGCCCTCGCGGCTGCTGCAGGCGCGGGCGAAGATCGCCGCGCTGCTGCGGGCGCGCGGCAGCGGCCAGACCGGGCTGGTGGTCTGGGCGGACGATGCGTTCACCGTCGCGCCGCTGACCTCGGACGCGGCCAACGTGGCGCTGTTTCTCGATGCGCTCTCGCCCGCGATCATGCCGGTCGACGGCCACCGGCCCGAGCGCGCGATCCGCCACGCCGTGCGCCTGCTGCGGCAGGCGGGCGCGCAGCGCGGCGACATCCTGCTGCTGACCGGCGAGGCCTCGGGCGTCGCCGCGCGCGCCGCGGCGGCGGCCGCGTCCGACGGCTACCGGGTGTCCGTGCTGGGCCTGGGCAGCGCGGCCGGTGCCGCCTATCGTCGCGACGACGGCAGTTTCGGCCGCACCCGCCTCGACGCGCCGGCGCTGCGCGCGGTGGCGGCCGCCGGCGGCGGCGCCTATGCCCCGCTGGAGGCCGGCGACGGCGATCTGCGCGCGCTCGGCGTGCTCGATCCGCGCGCGGGTGCCGGCACAGGGGCCGCGCAGGGCGGAGCGGACGGCGTGCGCCTGGACGAGGGTTACTGGCTGCTGCTGCCGTTGCTGGTGCTGGCCGCGCTGGCGTTCCGCCGCGGCGGCGCGCTCGCGGTGCTGGCGCTGGCGCTGTGCGGGCCGCTGCTGCTGGCCGCGCCGGCGCGCGCGCAGCCGGCGCCGGAGACGGCCGCCGCGCAGCCCGCGGACGCCGCGCCCCGCGGCGGCCTGTGGCGACGCGCCGACCAGGCGCTGCATGCGCGGATGCGCGAAGGCATCGAGGCCTACCGTGCCGGCGACTACGCCCGCGCGGAAGCCGCCTGGCGCGGCCTGCCCGGGGCCGAGGCCGCCTACAACCGCGGCAACGCGCTGGCCAAGGCGGGCCGCTACGAGCAGGCCATCGCCGCCTACGACGAGGCGCTGCGCCGGCAGCCGGGCATGGCCGATGCCCTGGCCAACCGCGAAGCGGTACGGCAGGCGATGCGGCGGCAACCGCCGCCTTCGGGCCAGCGCCCGGACCCGCGCGGCGACTCCGAGCAGCAGGGCGAGGCGCAGCCGGGACGCGAATCGCCCGAGCAGGCGCAGGACAGCGGCCAGGCCGGCGACAGCGCCGCCGATGCGCCGGCGCAGGATGCCCCCGAGCGCGAGCAGCCGCAGGGCGCCGACGCCCAGGCGCAGCAGGCCGCGGACGAGGCGCAGCGCCGGCGCATGGACGAGGCGATGCGGCAGGCGGACACGGCCGGCGAGGCGGAGTCCGGGGCGGAGGGGGCGCCGGCCGAGACCCGCGAGGAGCGCGAGCAGCGCGAGGCCAACGAGGCCTGGCTGCGCCGCGTACCCGACGACCCCGGCGGCCTGCTGCGCGAGAAGTTCCGCCTGGAGCACGAACGCCGCCGTTTCGGCGCAGGATCCTGACCATGCCGCGTTGCCTGTTTTCCCTGTTCTGCTGCCTGGCCCTGCTGTGGCCCGCCGCCGGCGCGCACGCGCAGGTGCGCGCCTGGCTCGATCGCGACCGCATCGCGCTGGGCGAGACCGCCACGCTCAACGTCGAAAGCGAGCAGGCCGGCGCGCCGGCGCCGGACTGGTCGCCGCTGGAGCGCGACTTCCGGCTCAGCGCGCACACCAGCACCCGGCAGGTGGAGATCGTCAATGGGCGCCAGCGCGCGCGCACGCTCCATGCCGTGGCCCTGGAGCCGCGCCGGGCCGGCGAGCTGCGGATCCCGGCGCTGGCGGTCGGCAGCGCGACCACCGCGCCGCTGACGCTGTCGGTCGGCCCGCCGGACAGCGCCCCGGCGCGCGCCGGCGAGCCCGCCTTCATCGAGTCCGAGCTGGACGTGCCGCACGGCTACGTCCAGCAGGCGATCGGCTACACGCTGCGGCTGCACTACGCCACGCCGCTGATCTCCGGCGAACTGGAGCAGCCCGCGCCCGAGGGCGCCTCGCTGCAGCGCATCGGCAGCGACGTGCAGTACACCCGCGAACTCGGCGGGCGCCGCTACACCGTGGTCGAGCGCCGTTTCATGCTGGTACCCGACCGCAGCGGCACGCTGACCCTCCCCGGCGCGCGCTTCACCGGCCGCGGCACCGGCAGTTTCTTCGACGAGATCTTCGGCGACGGCTCGCGCCTGCTGAGCGCACACAGCGCGCCGCGCATGCTGGAGATCCGGCCGATCCCGGACCAGGCCCCGCAGCCTTGGCTGCCGCTGCGCGCGCTGGAACTGACGTATCTGTCCGCGCCGCAGCGCGCACGCGCGGGCGAGGCGGTGGAGATCGTGGTCGAGGCGCGCGCCGACGGCGCCAGCGGCGGCCAGTTGCCGCCGCTGGAACTGCAGGTGGACGGCGGCGCGCAGGTGTTCCCCGAGCCGCCCGAGATCGAGGAGCGCTTCGAGGACGGGCGGCCGCAGGTGCGTGCCACGCGGCGCTTCTCGGTGGTGCCGGCGCAGGCGGGTACGGTGCGGGTGCGTGGCCCGCGGCTGGCCTGGTGGGACGTGCGCGCGGACGCCGCGCGCGAGGCCGCGCTGCCCGACCTGCGGATCGAGGTGGCGGCCGGCGCCGTCGCCGCGGCCCCGGCCCAGGCTCCGGCCGCCGTGGCGTCGCGCGACGACGATGACGATGCGGGCTGGATCCGCGTGCCGGGGGTGCAGGAGCCGGTGCGCCCGTGGGCGCTGGCCACGGTGGTCTTCGCGCTGCTGTGGCTGGTCACGTTGGCGTGGGGCCTGTACCGGCGGCCCGCGTCCCCGGAGGCGCCGCGGGATGGTCCGGATCGCGCGCGCGCCGCAGGTAATGGCGGCAGCGAGGCGCAGCGGCTGCGCGCGTTGCGGCAGGTCCTGGATACCGGCGATCTGGGCGAGGTCGCCTCGGCGCTGTGCGGCCTGTCGGAACCGCCGGCCGCCGACCTCGATGCCTTGCGCGCGCGCCTGGCCGAGCCCGCGCAGGTGGCGGCGGTGGAGGCGCTGCAGCGCGCGCGCTGGGCCGATGGCGACGTCCGGGCCGCGCGCGCGGCGGTCCGCGAGGCCTTCCGCCACGGCCCGCGCTGGCGCACGCCGGCGGCGGCCGAAGCCGAGGCGCCGCCGCTGCCGCCGCTGTACCCGCCTTAAGACCTGTGAATACCGATCGCGTGCCTCGCACTGTCCCTGCGGGCCTGCGCGGCAGGAAGAGCGACGGCGCGAACAGGCCCAAGGCGCATCGCGATTCGACCTGCAGCGCCGAAGCTGTCGCAGCTTCCGCAAGCGAGGCCCGTCGTCTCTTCTCCCACAAGCGGGCGCATGTCGCGCCTTCTCCCGCGAGGGGGGCATGCCCCCCCTTCTCCCGCGAGCGGGCGCATCTGCCCTGGTCTAATTCTCGTGGACACCTCGATAGGGGATGATCATCCCCAACGAGGACTTTGAACGACATGACGCCCCGTATCCGCAGAACGTTCGATACCGCCTTCAAGCTGCAGGTGGTGCAGATGATCCGAGACCAAGGCCTGAGCGTAGGCCAGGTGTGCCGCGACCTGGACCTGGTCGATAGCGCCGTGCGTCGTGAGTTGGAGCGGGAGAACCTGCGGTTACGTGAGGACAACACGTTGTTAAAAAAAGCATCGGCCTTCTTCGCCCGGGAACTGAAGTGATCCAGCAGATGATCAATCAGTGGCAGGAGAAGGCCGACACCAGCCGCCTGTGCCGGCTGCTGGGCGTGAGCCGCTCGGGACTGTATGCAGCCCGTCGGCGGTACTCCGCACCGAGGGCCTGCACGCTCGCTGCCCCTTTGCAGGCCGCCTTCCAGGCCAGCGGCGGCAGCTACGGTAGCCGCCGGCTGAGTGCGAGCCTGAAGGCCCAGGGCCTGTCGGCCGGTCGCTACCGGGTCCGCCGGCTGATGAAGCAGCACGGGCTGAAGGCGCGCTGGAAGCGCAAGTTCGTCCATACCACCGACAGCCGGCATGACCTGCCGGTGGCCGCCAACATCCTGGACCGGCGCTTCAAGCCAGATGCCCCCGACCAGGCCTGGGTGGCCGATATCACCTACATCCGCACCGAACGCGGTTGGCTGTACTTGGCCGCGGTGGTGGACCTGTACTCGCGCAAGGTCGTGGGCTGGGCGATGGCGCCGAACATGCCGGCCGAGCTGGTCTGTACTGGTCGCCAGCATGAGCCGCAAGGGCAACTGCTGGGATAACGCGGTGATGGAGCGGTTCTTCCTGAGCCTGAAAATGGAACGGGTCTGGCAGCGCCGCTACGCCAACCGCAACGAAGCCTTGGCCGACATCACTCACTACATCGCCGGCTTCTACAACACCCACCGACTGCACTCCACACTCGGCTATCGATCTCCAGCCGACTACGAAAAAGCCACTACCTGAAATCCCCTATCCCCGTGTCCACCAAAACTTGACCACGACAATCTTGTTCCTTCTCCCGCAAGCGGGCGCATGTCGTTCCTTCTCGCGCAGCGCCGGATGAGGGCTGCTTTCGCACGCCCGCGGCATGCCCCCATCCGCCTTCGGCACCTTCCCCCGCTTGCGGGGGAAGGAAAAAACAGGATGGTCCCCGCTTGCGGGGGAAGGGAAAACAGGATGGTTCCCGCTTGCGGGGGAAGGGAAAAACAGCGTGGTCCCCGCTTGCGGGAGAAGGGGCGTACGCGATATGTCGATGCAACCTAGCGCCGGTCCGTGCCGTGCGCCAGGGCGCCGGCGGCGCGCAGGGCGTCCAGCACCGGCTGCAGGGGCAGCGCGGGCGCGGTGCCGCGGTGCCCGCGGACGGTCTCGGCGCGGAACAAGGAGTTGACGATGGATTCCTCGGTGGCGTCGGCGACGGCCTCGAACAGCGGCGTGAGCGCGTCGTCGGCCAGTACCGCGGATGCGCGCAACGGCACGCCCTGGCGGCGGCGCACGCGTTGCGAGGTGGAGAACGCGATGACGTAGTCGCCGGAGCCGTGCGACATGTTCGAACCCGTGCGCGCGAGACCGACCAGCGCGCGGGTCGCCAGGCGGCGCAGCTGGCGCGCATCGAGCGGCGCGTCGGTGGCCACGACGATCATGATGCTGCCGTCGCCGCTGTCGGGCGCCGCGAGCTCCGACGGCTCCGGCAGCGAGGCCCAGACCGGGACGCCGGCGATGGCGAGCCGGCCGCCGTAGTTGCTCTGCACCAGCACGCCGACGGCGAAGTCGGCGCCGCCCGCGGCGACGATCCGCGAGCTGGTGCCGATGCCGCCCTTCCAGCCGAACGCCACCGTGCCCGCGCCGGCGCCCACGGCGCCTTCGGCGACCGGTCCGGTGGACGCGGTCTCCAGCGCGCGATGCACGTGCTCGGGCCGCAGCGCGCGCTGGCGGATGTCGTTGAGGACGCCGTCGTTGGTCTCGCCGACCACGGGATTGATCGAGCGCACGTCCTCCATGCCCGGCCGCGCCAGCATCCACGCGGCGAGGGCGTCGGCCGCCTTCCACACGCCGAGCGTGCCGGTGAGCAGGATCGGGGTTTCCAGTTCGCCGAGTTCCTCGACCTGGCTGGCGCCGACCAGCTTGCCGAAGCCGTTGCCGACCACGATCGCCGCGGGCACGCGTTCGGCGAACAGGTCGCCGCCGTGGGGAAGGACGGCGGTGACGCCGGTATGCAGGCGCTCGCCCTCGGCCAGCGTCGCGTGCCCGACCCGCACGCCGGCCACGTCGGTGATGGCGTTCAGCGCGCCGGTGCGATGGATGCCGATCGCCACCCCGGCTTCCCGCGCGCGCGGGCGCTGGCCGGGTTCGGATTGCGCCTGCGCGGTCCAGCTCGCGGCGGCGAGCAATGCGGCCAGTGCGCCGGCGGCGATGGGCGCGAAGGCGCGCGATCCGGAATTTCGGTCCATGGTCGTCGACTCCGCGGAAGAGGACCGGGCGCGGGCGTCGCCGCGCAAGCGGCGAGCGCGCCGGCAGCCGGCACGGGGCAGTGTGCCGCATCCGCGCCGGCGCGGAATCGGGGTTTCCCCCGATGGCGCCGGCGCCGGCATCTGCTTCACTCGGCGGGGACCGGGCGCGGCGGCGACTCGCCGGAGACAGGCGCGCGAAGTCGTCCGCGCGCAACCCGCCTGGCGCCGCTTCCGCACCCCTAGACCGCCCGGCCGCCAGGAGCCGTCCCATGCGCCACCGCCGCCTGCCGATGCCGCGACACGCCACCGCGCTGCTGGCCGCCCTGTGCCTGTGCGCCGGGGCGCGCGCCGACGAACGCCCCGCGGTGGGAATCGTCGATACCCACATCGATGCGCCGGCGCTGCTGCAGTCGCGGTGGGCGGACCTGGGCGCGGATGCGCCCGATCGCGAGTTCGACTACCCGCGCGCCCGCGCCGGCGGGCTGGCGGTGGCCTTCATGTCGATCTACACCTCGGCCGAGCAGGACGCGTCGGGCGCCGCGACCCAGGCCGCGCACGCGCAGATCGACGCGGTGGAGGCGCTGGCGGCGCGGCACCCGGACAAGTTCGCGCTCCTGCGCTCGCCGCGCGACGTGGAGCGGCTGCGCGCCGGCGGCCGGGTCCTGCTGCCGCTGGGCATGGAGAACGCCGCGCCCATCGGCGACGACCTGTCGCGGCTGCGCCTGTTCCACGACCGCGGCATCCGCTACGTGACGCTGGCGCACGGGGCGGCGAACCGCTTCGCCGATTCCTCCTACGACATCGAGAAGAAGTGGGGCGGGCTGAGCCCGCTGGGCCGGGAGGCGGTCGCGGAGATGAACCGCCTCGGCATCATGGTCGATGTCTCGCACCTTTCCGACGAGGCCGCCGCGCAGGCGATCGAGCTGAGCCGGGCGCCGGTGATCGCCAGCCATTCCTCGTTCCGCGGGCTGACCCCGGGCTTCGAGCGCAACATCGGCGACGCGCTGGCCAGGCGGGTCGCCGCGAAGGGCGGCGTGGTGCAGGTCACCTTCGGCACCAACTTCGTCGAGCCCGAGGGTGCCGCCAACCTGCAGGCGCTGTACCGGGCGCGCAACGATTTCAACAAGCGCAACGCCCGGCGCGCGGCGGCGGGGCTGCCGCCGGAGGATCGCGCGGCGTTCGAGGCCGAGTGGCGGCGGACGCATCCCCGGGTGACGACCACCATCGAGCGGGTCCTCGACCACATCGACTACGGGGTGGCGCTGCTGGGCGTGGAGCATGTCGGCATCGGCTCGGACTTCGACGGCGTCGGCGGCAACCTGCCGCGGGGCCTACGCAGCGTGGCCGACTATCCCGCGCTGATCGACGGCCTGCGCGAGCGCGGCTATGCGGAGCGGGACATCGCCAGGATCGCCGGCGGCAACCTGCTGCGGGTGTGGGCGCAGGTCGAGGACGCGGCCGAACGCGGCGGGCGCGACGCGAGCGGGAATTGAGGGTTTCCCCCGATGTGGGGGGCGGTGGCGGCACCTAGCATCGAAACTCGCCCCGCGCCCGTATCCGCGAACGACGGACGCAGGCGCGCACCCGCCCACGCATCCGAAGCCGGCGCCGAACGCGCGGCGCACGGCTGCGGGCCCTCTCCCCAGCGGAAGCTCCGCGCAACCGAGGTCGATCGCATGAACGTCGTGCACTGTTTGAGGACGAGGCTGTTTCTCGGCGTGGGGCTCGCGCTGGCGGGCGCGCTTCCGGCGCTGGCGCAGACGAGCCAGGCCGATGGCGACGCGCAGGAGGACGGCGTGCGCACGCTGGGCAACGTCACGGTCAGCGCGTCGCGCATCGACCGGCCCGGCTTCGTGTCGCCGACGCCGACGATGCGGATCGCGCCGGAGGAACTCGACGTCGTCGCCCGGCCCAACGTGGCCGCCGCGCTCAACGACATGCCGCAGTTCCGCGCCACGACCTCGGCGCAGACCACCGGCACCAACACCAGCGCCGGGCAGGCGCCGGTCGACCTGCGCGGGCTGGGCACCAGCCGCACCCTGGTGCTGCTGGACGGCCGCCGCTTCGTCAGCGACAACGACCTCAACACGGTGCCGACGATCATGATCCGCGACGTGGACGTGGTCACCGGCGGCGCCTCGGCGGCCTGGGGCTCGGGCGCGGTCGGCGGCGTGGTCAACATCGCCATCGACGAGGCCCTGGAAGGCATCAAGTTCGACCTGCACGGCGGCGAGTCCTCCTACGACGACGCCGAGCAGCGCGCGCTGGGCTTCGCCTTCGGCACCGCGTTCGGCGGCGGCCGCGGCCACCTGGTGGTCGGCGCCGAATACTCCGACCACGAAGGCATCATCCCCAAGACGAGCCGGCCGAACGTGGGCCGCTGGGCGCAGGTCTCCAACGGCGACGGCAGCTACACCACCGTCGCCGACGTCGGCTTCTCCAACGCCGCCTACGGCGGCCTGATCATGAGCGGCGTGCTGAAGGGCAAGGCGTTCAACCCGGACGGCTCGCTGCGCGACTTCGACTACGGCACCGTCGTCGGCACCTCGATGATCGGTGGCGAAGGCCCCTCGGCCGACGACCTCAGCCCGCTGATGACCCCGCAGACCCGATGGGCGGGCCTGGCGCGCGCGACGTGGTGGCTCGACGACGACCTCAAGCTGACCGCCGAGTACCGCCAGTCGCGCGTGGCCAACGATTACGTCTACGTGGGCGACGACAACCGCGGCAACCTCGCCATCGGGATCGACAACGCCTTCCTCCCCGAGGAAGTGCGCCAGGCCCTGCTCTCCGCCGGCGAGACCGGCTTCACCATGGGCCGCTTCAACACCGCCGACTTCGCCAACTCGCGGATGGATTTCGAGCGCGTGGCCCGGCAGGCGACCCTGGCGCTGGACGGCGGCTTCGGCGAGACCTGGCGCTGGAGCGCGTTCTACAGCTACGGCGAGCACGAGAACAACCTCAACGTGCCGTACCGCATCCTCACCGAGCAGTACGCCAACGCGGTGGACTCGGTGATCGACCCGACCACCGGCAACCCGGTGTGCCGCATCGCGCTGACCGATCCCGCGACCGACTGCGTGCCGATCGACCTGTTCGGCCTGGGCGCGCCCTCGGAGGCCGCCACCGCCTACGTCACCGGCACCCCGCGCAGCCGGGCGAAGACGGTGATGCACCTCGCCGGCGCTGATCTGCGCGGCGAGCCGTTCGAGCTGCCCGCCGGGCCGGTCTCGGTCGCGGTCGGCATCGACGCGCGGCGCGAATCGGTGCGGCAGACGGTGGATGCGCTGAGCGCGGCCAACGCGTTCACCCGCTGGAACCCCTCGGCGATGTCCGGCGAGTACACCGTGACCGAAGGCTTCCTCGAGACCGTGGTGCCGGTGCTGGACGGCGTGCCGTTCTTCCAGCGGCTGGAGTTCAACGGCGCCGCGCGCCTGAGCCACTACGACACCACCGGCTCGATCTGGTCGTGGAAGCTCGGCCTGACCAACGAGTTCGTCGAGGGCGTGCGCGCCCGGTTCACCCGCTCGCGCGACATCCGCTCGGCCAACCTGACCGAGCTCTACACCCAGACCACCACCGGCTACAACAACATCACCGATCCGTTCACCAACACCACGGTGTACGCGCTCACCAACGGCGGCGGCAATCCCAACCTGGTCCCGGAGGAGGCCGACACCACCACCTTCGGCTTCGCCTGGTCGCCGACGTCGGTGCCGGGGCTGGACATGTCGATCGACTACTTCGACATCGACATCGCCAACGTCATCACCTCGGTCAGCGCGCAGGACATCGTGACCCGCTGCTACAACGGCAACGCCGAGATGTGCGGGCGCGTGACCCGCGATGCGAGCGGCAACATCTCCCGCATCGTCTCCAGCTACGCCAACCTGTCGCGCTACCAGACCAACGGCATCGACGTGGAGGCGGCCTACCTGCTGCCGCTGGGCCGGGTCTCCTCGCTGCCGGGCGCGCTGAACTTCCGCCTGCTCGGCACCTGGGTGGACAGCCTGACCACCGACGACGGCGTCAGCCGGATCGAGTACGTCACCTCGCAGGGCTACTCGTTCGGCCTCGGCACGCCGCGCTGGCGCGGCGTGGCCTCGATCGGCTACCAGAACGGCCGCTTCGGCGCCGACTTCCGCGCGCGCTACATCTCGGCGGGCAACTACAACACCACGATCAACATCACCAACAACCGCATCCCGAGCTACGTCTACTACGACCTCGGCGTGAAGTACCGGCTGAGCGACGACGCCGGCCCCGAGATCGAGCTGTACGCCAACGCCGCCAACCTGTTCGACAAGGATCCGCCGGTCGGCTCGCTCTATTCGCCCTACTACGACGTGCTGGGCCGCTACGTGACCCTCGGCGCGCGGGTGCGGTTCTGATCGCCGCGCTCGCGGCCGCGCCGCCGGGGCGCCATGATGGGCGCCTCGCCACCGCCGAGGAGTTTCCGATGCACGCATGCGATCCCACCGTCCCTCGCGATCGCGCCGCGCGTGCCGCGGTGGCGCTCTGCGTGCTGCTGGCGCTCTGGCTGGCCTGCGCCGGCAGCGTGCGCGCGTTCGCCCTCGAACAGGTCCGCGACTACGACTTCCCCAGCGGCCTGGTCGCCGCGCCCGCGGCCGAACGCGTGGCCTGGCTGTCCGCCCATCGCGGCCGGCGCAACGTGTGGGTGGCCGAGGGCCCGGACTTCGCGCCGCGCCGCCTGACCGGCTACGAGGACGACGACGGCCAGGACATGAGCGGCCTGCAGCTGTCCGACGACGGGCGCATGGTGGTCTACGTGCGCGGCGGCGAGCACGGCAGCAACTGGGGCCGCGGCGACCCGGTCAATGCCGGCTCGCTGCCGGAGCCGCCGAAGGTGCAGGTCTGGGCGGTGCCGTTCGAGGGCGGCGCGCCGCGCCTGCTCGGCGAGGGCGACGGCGCCGCGCTGTCGCCGGACGGCGCGCGCGTGGCCTGGCTGAAAGGCGACGAGGCGCTGGTGGCCGCCACCGACGGCCGCGGCGAGCCGCAGCGGCTGTTGAAGATCGCCGGCCAGGTCGGTGCGCTGACCTGGTCGCCGCAGGGCGACCGCCTGGCGTTCACCGTCGATCGCGGCTCGCACACGCTGATCGGCGTGTTCCGCGACGCCGACGAGCCGATCGTGTGGATCGCGCCGGAGGTGGCGCGCGACTCGCTGCCGCGCTGGTCGCCCGATGGCCGCCGGCTGCTGTTCGCGCGGCGCGCGACCGGCGACGGCGCGCCGCGCAGCTTCGTGCCGCGGCCCTGGTCGATCTGGGTCGCCGATGCCGGCACCGGCGAGGCCGAGCGGCGCTGGGCCAGCGGCGAGGCGCTGCGCGACTCGCTGCCCGGCGGCCTGCCGGCGCTGTTCGACTGGGCCGCCGACGGCCGCATCGTGTTCCTGTCCTACCGCGACGGCTGGATGCACCTGTACTCGCTCGCCCCGGACAGCGCCGAGCCGCTGCTGCTGACCCCCGGCGCGTTCCAGGTCGAGCAGGCGACGCTGAGCGCCGACCGCCGCAGCATCGTCTACAGCGCCAACGCCGGCGACGATCCCGACGACATCGACCGCCGCCACCTGTTCCGCGTGCCGGTGGACCGCGCCGCGCCGCAGGCGCTGACCTCGGGCGCCGGCTCGGAGTGGGCGCCGGCGCTCACGCCGCGCGGCGAGCTGCTGTTCCTCGGCGCGACCGCGCGGCAGCCGCCGTTGCCGGCGCGGCTGGGCGCCGACGGCGCGCCGCGATGGCTCGCCCGGCCGCAGCCGGGGTTCCCGGCCGAGCGGCTGGTCGCGCCGCGGCGCGTGCAGTTCGCCGCCGAGGACGGGACCCTCGTGCACGGTCAGTTGTTCGAGCCGCCGCCGGGCGCCGGGCGCGGACGCCGGCCCGCGGTGGTGTTCGCCCACGGCGGGCCGCAGCGGCAGATGCTGCTGACCTGGCACTACGGCAGCTACTACGCCAACGCCTACGCGATCAACCAGTACCTCGCCAGCCAGGGCTTCGTGGTGCTGGCGGTGAACTACCGGCTCGGGCCGTTCTACGGCCACGACTTCCATTTCCCGCCGGACTCGGGCGTGGCCGGCGGCGCCGAGTACCGCGACATCCGCGCCGCCGGGCGCTTCCTGCAGGCGCTGGACGGCGTCGATCCGCAGCGCATCGGCCTCTACGGCGGCTCCTACGGCGGCTATCTGACCGCGATGGCGCTGGCGCACGATTCGGACCTGTTCAAGGCCGGGGTCGACGTGCACGGCGTGCACGACTGGACGGCGCCGGAGTACGCGCACCTCTACGACCGCCGCCACTACGCGGACGAGGCCGCCGCCGAACGCGCGCGCGAGACCGCCTGGCGCGCCTCGCCGGTCTCGGCGCTGGACGGCTGGCGCTCGCCGGCGCTGCTGATCCACGGCGACGACGACCGCAACGTGCGCTTCAGCCAGACCGTGGACCTGGTGCACCGCCTGCGCGCGCTGGGCGTGCCGCACGAGACGATGGTGGTGGTGGACGATACCCACCACATGATGCGCTACGCCAACGAGCTGCGGGTCGACGCCGCCATCGCCGGCTTCCTGCAGCGCCACCTCGCCGACCGACCGCCGACCGGACCTTGACCATGCGACCCCACAGAACTCCGTTCCACGCCCTCGGCCGCCTCTGGCTGCTGGCCCTGCTGCTGGCGCTGGCGTTGCCGGCGCAGGCGCTCGATACCGCGCACCTGAGCGCGCAACTGGAGCGGCTGCGCGAGGCCGCGCACGCGCCCGGCGCGACCGCCGCGGTGATGGTCGGGGGCGAACTGGTGTGGTCGGCCGGGGTCGGGGTGGCCGATGCGGAGAACGCGGTGCCGATGCGCGGCGATGCCGTGCACAACATCGGCTCCGTCTCCAAGGTCGTCGGCGCGATCGCGCTGATGCAGCTGGTGGAGCGCGGTCGCATCGACCTGGACGCGGAGATCCAGACCTACGCGCCGTGGTTCCCGCGCAAGCAGGCGCCGATCACCGTGCGCCAGATCCTGACCCACACCTCGGGCATCCGCCATTACCGCGACGGCGAGTTCGGCGAGGGCGACGTGCTGCGTTTCCAGCAGTTCGACGGCATCGAGGCCGCCTCCCGGCGCTGGATGCACGAGCCGCTGCTGTTCGACCCCGGCCGGCACTGGAACTACTCGACGTTCGCCACCAACCTGCTGCAGGCCGCGATCGAGCAGGCCAGCGGGCAGGACATGGAAACCTACATGCGCGAGCGGCTGTGGGCGCCGGCCGGCATGGCCGACACCCAGTTCGACGTGCCGGCGCGCATCGTGCCGCGGCGCGCGCGCGGCTACGAATGGGACGCCGGGTCGGGCGTGCTGAGCAATGCGGTGCAGGAGAACGTCAGCTACAAGTACGTCGGCGGCGGCATCCTTTCCAGCGACGAGGACATGGTGCGCATGGCGCATGCGCTCAATACGGGCCGGCTGCTCGGCGCCGAGGCCATCGCCGAGATGTACCGCCCGCAGTTGGACGCCTCGGTGACCTTGCTGCCGCCGCCCCCGGGCAAGCCCGCCTCGCGCGATGCCGTGCCGGTGCAGGGCCTGATCTGGCGGGTGCAGGAAGACGCCGACGGGCGCCGCTACGTCGCCCACAGCGGCAGCGTGAAGGGCACGCTGTCGTACCTGGCCAACTGGCCGCAGCACGACGTGGCGGTGGCGCTGCACGTCAACGCGCGCGGCGGCGAGGCCGATCTGCGCGCCGCGGCCGAGGCGCTGGCCGCGCGGTTCCTGCCCGCACCGGCGCGCGACTGAGCGGGCGCGCGCCGGGACTACCCGGCCAGCAGGCGCGCCAGCTGTGCGCGGTTGCCCACGTCGAGCTTGCGGTAGATCGAGCTGATCTGGCTCTCGACGGTCTTGCGCGAGCGGCACAGCCGCTCGGCGATGTCGTGGTTGCGCAGGCCCGAGGCGACCAGCGCGGCGACCTTGCGCTCGCTGGGCGAAAGCCGCGACAGCAGCGGCAGCGCGCGCGCGGAAGCGTCCGGCGCGGCGCCGGCCGAGGCGCCCTCCATGAAGGTCAGGATGAAATGGCGCCGGCCTGCGGCCAGTTGCAGCGGCGCGCCGATCGCGATCCGCAGCACGCGCGCGTCGCCGGGGTGCGGCACGGCGACCGCGCCGGGCGCGGCCGCCGCGGGGTCGGCCTGGGGAAGGCCCAGGCGCACGGCCCGCTCCACCGCAAGCGGCAGCCGGCCGCTGGCAGCGGCCGTGCCCGACCAGGCGCCGAGCAGCTTCCGGGCCTCGGCGGAGACGTAGAGCGGCGTCAGCCGGTCGTCGACGATCGCCGCCGCCAGCGGCAGCCGATACAGCAGCGCCTCGAACGCCTTGTGCCGGATCCGTTCCGATTCCAGCGAGCGGACCCGCTGCAGGCTGGCGTCGAGCACCGGGTACAGCTCGGTCAGGAAGGCGAGCTCGCGATCGGACAGCGCGGTGCGCTCGGCGCGGATGCGGATGCTGAGCACCGCCTCCAGGCGCCTGCCGTTCCAGAACGCCATGTGGATGAACTCGCGCCAGCCCGGCGCCGGGTTCTGCGCGCGCAGGCGCGCCGCGGCCAGGGCGTCCTGGGACACGATCTGCGAGAAGGTGTACCAGCGCACCTGCGGGTTGGCGTCGAGAAACGGCGCGGCCACGTCGAGGCTGGTGACCGGCAGGCCCTCGCTGTCGTGCGCCTGGGCGAGGAAATGATGGCCGCGCTGCGGCGCGTAGCCGTCGATGTCGAGCATCAGGCTGCAGGAATGGCAGGGCAGCACCCGCGTCACCAGCGAAGCGCACGCGCGCCACAGATCGGCCATGTCCAGGGACTTCAGCAGCGCCGCGCGCGCCGCCGCCGCGCTGTCGGCGGGATCGATCGCGGGATTGTGGTCGAGCGTCAACACGGGCGCTTCCTGGGCTGGCCTGGGCGAGGTCCACGTCGGGCCCCCGGCGGCGAGCGGATTGTTGCGCTGCGTCAGGCCCGTTCCGGTTCTAGCACCCCGCCGCGGGACTGACAAGCGCCTGTCACGAACGTGTGCATCCGCCGCCATCGCCGGCCGCCAACATCCGGGTTTCCTCCGATGCGCGCCGGCCGCGCACCTGCTGCAATGCGTGTGGATCGAACACGGGAACGAGCATGGACGAGATGGCGGCGGCAGGGCGGGAGACGGCGGCGGCCGCGGACGCAACCGGCCGCGCCGCGCCCGCGGGCACCGTCTCGCTTCGCAAGCCCTACCTGCTGTTCCTCGGCGAGGAGACCAGCCCGCTCAAGGCCAAGACCGCGTTCGGCCTGCGCGACTGGGTCCCCGGCGACTGCATCGGCCAGTGGCGCATGGGCGCTTGCCGCGTCGACCTCGGGTTGCCGGAGCTGGACCCCGCGGCGGCGGTCGCGGCGGGCGCGCGATCGCTGGCGATCGGGGTGACGCCGCCGGAGGGGCGCATTCCCGCGCACTGGGCGCGCCTGCTCGGCGCCGCCGCCGAGGCGGGCCTGGACATCGTCAGCGGCCTGCACACGCCGCTGGCCGCGGTGCCGGGGCTGGCCGCCGCCGCGCTGCGCGGCGGCGCGCGCCTGGTGGACGTGCGCGTGCCGCCCCCCGGGCTGCCGCGCGCGACCGGCAAGCGGCGCTCCGGTAAGCGGGTGGCGATGGTGGGCACCGATTGCGCGCTGGGCAAGAAATACACCGCGCTGGCGCTGGCGCGGGCGATGCGCGCGCACGGCGTCGATGCCGATTTCCGCGCGACCGGACAGACCGGGATCATGATCGCCGGCGCCGGCATCGCGGTGGATGCGGTGGTCGCCGATTTCATCGCCGGCGCGGCCGAGTGCATCTCGCCGGCGGCGGCGCCCGAGCACTGGGACGTCATCGAGGGGCAGGGCTCGCTGTTCCATCCCGCCTACGCCGGCGTCTCGCTGGGGCTGCTGCACGGCTCGCAGCCGGATGCGCTGGTCCTGTGCCACGACCCGTCGCGCACGCGGATGGTGAGCTGGCCGGACTATCCGCTTCCGGGCCTGCGGGATGCGGCGGGGCTGTACGTGCGCATGGCGCGCATGACCAATCCCGCGGCGCGGCTGGCCGGCGTGAGCCTCAACACCTCGGCGCTCGACGCGGCGCAGGCGGAAGCGGCGCTGCAGGCGGCCGGCCGCGAGCTGGGCGTGCCCGCGTTCGACCCGATGCGCGGCGCGCTCGATGCCGCGGTCGCGGCGATCCTGGGCTGACATGGGGCGCGCACGCGCACTCCTGGCCAGGCCGCACGCCTGGAAGCTGAAGGAGCCGTTCGCCATCGCGCGCGGCGTGCGCACCCATGCGCAGGTGGCGATCGTGGAGCTGCGCGAGCGCGGCTGCGTCGGCCGCGGCGAGGCCGGCGGCGTCGCCTACCGCGGCGAATCGCCGGAGCGCATGCTGGCGCAGATCGAGGCGGTGCGGCCGGAGATCGAGCGCGGTTGCGGCCGCGCGGAACTGCTGCGCCTGCTGCCGGCGGGCGGCGCGCGCCACGCGCTGGACGCCGCGCTGTGGGACCTGGAAGCCAAGCTCACCGGAGTGCCGGCCTGGCAGCGCGCCGGCGTCGGCCGCTGGCGGCCGGTCGACAGCGCGGTCACCCTCGGCATCCGCCCGGCGGAGGAATACGAACGCGCGGCGCGCGCGTACGCCCGCCACGCCTGGCTCAAGGTCAAGGTGGCGCAGGATTCGCCCGTGGCGGCGATCGCCGCGGTGCGCCGCGGCGCGCCCGGCGCGCGCCTGATCGTCGATGCGAACCAGGCGTGGAGCGCGGACGCGCTGCGCGCCCACGTGCCGGAACTGCAGCGCTACGGCGTCGAGCTGATCGAGCAACCGCTCGCCGCGGGCGCGGACGGCGAACTCGACGGATACCGCAGCCCGATCGCGTTGTGCGCGGACGAGTCGTTCTCCACCGCCGAGGACCTGCCCGCGCTCGCCGGACGCTACCGGTTCGTCAACATCAAGCTCGACAAGGCCGGCGGCCTGACCGCCGCGCTGGCGCTGGCGGACGCGGCGCGGCGGGCCGGGTTGCGGCTGATGGTCGGCTGCATGCTCGGCGGTTCGGTGTCGGTGGCGCCGGGGTTCGTCCTGGCGCAGGCGTGCGAGGTCTGCGATCTCGACGGGCCCTGGCTGCAGGCCGAGGACTGGCCGCAGGGCATCGTCTACCGCGAGGGCCGGATGTCGCCGCCGCTGCCGGCGCTGTGGGGCTGAGCGGCGCGCGGCGCCGCGGCGCCGGTTTCCGGCCGACCGGCGCCGCATTCGCGGGCAAGGCGCGGCGCGGCGGGCCAGGAGGGGCCACGGCATGGGACAATACGTCGCCCGCGAACCGTCGGGTGCCACCGTTCTCCGATATCCCATGACGCCGACCCGCCGCGACCTCGCCAACGCCATCCGCTTCCTCGCCGCCGACGCGGTGGAAGCCGCCAAGTCCGGTCACCCCGGCATGCCGATGGGCATGGCGGACATCGCGGAGGTGCTCTGGAACGATTACCTCAGCCACAACCCGAACAATCCGAAGTGGTTCAACCGCGACCGCTTCGTGCTCTCCAACGGCCATGGCTCGATGCTGCAGTACGCGCTGCTGCACCTGTCCGGCTACGACCTGCCGATCGAGGAGCTGAAGCACTTCCGCCAGCTCGGCCACCGCACCCCCGGCCATCCCGAGAATTTCGTCACCCCGGGCGTCGAGACCACCACCGGCCCGCTCGGCCAGGGCTTCGCCAACGCGGTCGGCTTCGCGCTGGCGGAGAAGCTGCTGGCGCAGCGCTTCAACCGGCCCGAGTTCGCCATCGTCGATCACCGCACCTGGGTGTTCATGGGCGACGGCTGCCTGATGGAAGGCATCTCCCACGAGGCCGCCTCGCTGGCGGGCACGCTGAAGCTGGGCAAGCTGGTGGCGTTCTGGGACGACAACGGCATCTCCATCGACGGCGAGGTCGAGGGCTGGTTCACCGACGATACGCCCAAGCGCTTCGAGGCCTACGGCTGGCGCGTGATCCGCGACGTGGACGGCCACGATGCCGACGCGATCAAGGCCGCGATCGAGGCCGCGCTCGCCGAGGACGAACGGCCCACGCTGGTGTGCTGCCGCACCCGGATCGGCTTCGGCTCGCCGGGCAAGCAGGGCAAGGAATCCTCGCACGGCGCGCCGCTGGGCGCCGACGAGATCGCCGCCACGCGCAAGGCGCTGGGCTGGGCGCACGGCCCGTTCGAGATCCCGGCCGAGATCTACGACGGCTGGCGCGCCAACAACGCCGGGCTGGTGCGCGAGGAACAGTGGAACCGCCTGTTCGACGCCTACGCGCAGCGCCATCCGGAACTGGCCGCCGAGCTGACCCGGCGCTCGCACGGCGAGCTGCCGGAGGGCTTCGCCGAGGCCGCGTCGCGCTACATCGCCAAGCTGCAGGCCGACGGCCCCACTGTCGCCTCGCGCAAGGCCTCGCAGATGGCCATCGAGGCCTACGCGCCGCACCTGCCGGAGCTGATCGGCGGCTCGGCCGACCTGGCCGGCTCCAACCTGACCCTGTGGAGCGGCAGCAAGGACGCCGCCGGCGACGATCCGGGCGCCAACTACGTCTACTACGGCGTGCGCGAGTTCGGCATGACCGCGATCGCCAACGGCCTGGCGCTGCACGGCGGCTTCCTGCCCTACGACGCCACCTTCCTGGTGTTCTCCGACTACGCGCGCAACGCGGTGCGCATGAGCGCGCTGATGGGCGCGCACGCGATCCACGTCTACACCCACGATTCCATCGGCCTGGGCGAGGACGGCCCGACCCACCAGCCGGTCGAGCACCTGGCGAGCCTGCGCTACATCCCGCACAACGACGTCTGGCGCCCCTGCGACGCGGTGGAGTCGGCGGTGGCGTGGAAGGCCGCCATCGAGCGCCAGGACGGCCCGTCCTGCCTGGTGTTCAGCCGCCAGAACCTGCCGCACCAGCCGCGCGACGCCGCGCAGGTGGAGGCCATCGCGCGCGGCGGCTACGTGCTGGCCGATGCCGCGAACGGCGCGCCCGAGGTGATCCTGATCGGCACCGGCTCCGAGGTATCGCTCGCGGTCGAGGCCAAGGCCCTGCTGGAGGCCGACGGCATCGCCGCGCGGGTGGTGTCGATGCCGTCCACCGACGTGTTCGACCGCCAGGACGCGGCCTATCGCGAATCGGTGCTGCCGGATGCGGTGCGCAAGCGGGTGGCGGTGGAAGCGGGCATCACCGACTTCTGGCGCAAGTACGTCGGCCTCGACGGCGCGGTCGTCGGCCTCGACCGCTTCGGCGCCTCGGCGCCGGCGCCGGTGCTGTTCGCGCACTTCGGCATCACCGCGCAGGCGGTGGCCGACGCGGCGCGCGCGCTGCGCTAGGCTCAACTTCAGCGCGAAGGCGATCCCTTTCCCCGCAAGCGGGGCCCGTGCCGTCCCTTCTCACGCAAGCGGGACCATGCCGCTCCTTTCTCCCGCAAGCGGGAGCATGTCGTCCCTTCTCCCGCAAGCGGGCGCATGTTGTTCCTTCTCCCGCAAGCGGGAGAAGGTGGCGCGCAGCGCCGGATGAGGGCCGCTTTACACGCCTGCGGCGTGCCCCCATCCGCCTTCGGCACCTTCCCCCGCTTGCGGGGGAAGGGAAAAACAGAGTGATCCCCGCTGCGGGCGGTAGGGATGGCTTCGACGTCGCAGGTCGAAGGCCGATTCGACCTGGGCGCTATCGCCCGCGTGTCCGGGCGCGCGCTACTTCGGCGTGCCCGGGCCGCCGGCGTTGAACATGACGCGCAGGCCGGCCACCCAGGCGTCGGCCGGTGCGCGGCCGGCGTCGGGGCGGCCGAGGATGTCCGGGTTGGCGATGAACTGCAGGTTCGGCACCAGCGTCAGCGGCGTGTGGCCGATGCGGAAGGCGTAGTTCACCTCGGCCATGAACTGGTCGCGGGCGATGCGGTCGCCGCTGCCGGCCGCGGCGAGCAGGTCGTTCATGTGGCCCTGCTGGCGTGCGCCGAAGCGGTAGTAGTTGACGCTGGCGGCCAGGCTGTCGCCCGGGCGCGAGGCGAACGGCGCGGCCAGCAGCGCGGCGAGGTTGGCTTGCAGGTCGTAGACCTGTCGGCGGTCGAAGGGTGCGGCCACGGCGCCTGCGAGGGTGAGGTTGCGCTTGCCGCCGGCGGGGTCGCGGTACAGCATGCGTTCGCCCATCGCGTAGCCGCCCCAGCGCGCTTGCGTATGCATGTGCGGGGCGCCGCCGGCGAGCGCGCGCGGGGCGCCGGCGCGGTTGTAGCGCAGGTCCGCGTAGTCGGCCGGGTTGTACCAGAGCCCGGCCAGCGCGCGGCGCGGCGGGCCGTCGGAGGCGGCGGATTCGTAGCCGGCTTCCAGCGTGCCCAGCACGCCGGCGTTGCCGCCCAGGCGCCAGTCGAAGCCGTGGTCCAGCCGTCGCTGCGGCTTCAGCTCGAACGCGCCGGCGGCGAGGTAGGCGGCGCCGGGCTTGTAGCGCAGCTTCGCGCCCCAGTTGACGAACGGGAAGCCGACAAAGCCGCCGTCGGCCTGCGGCAGCTGGAACGGGCAGTCCGAGGCGCCGACGAAGCGGCAGCCGAAGCGGCTGCGCGCGAACTGCCAGGTGGTGTTGATGCGGCCGGCCACCAGCTGCCAGCGCCCGCCGGCGAAATCCTGCTCCCAGCTCAACTGCGCGAGCTGCGCCTGCTGGTCGGGGTACCAGTAGCCCTGCACCTTCACCCGGTTGCCGATCTCGTGCCGCGACACGCTGTCGCCGTAGTACCAGGCGCCGGTGACGCGCAGGGTGGCGCCGCCGATGCCGAACAGCCGGTCGAGGTCGAGGTCGGCGCCGGCGACCACGCCGCCGGCGTTGCGGCCGCCGCGCGACAGCCCGCCGGAGACGTTGTGCGCGTAGTCGTTGGCCCAGACCAGGCGCGGACGGATGCCGCGCTCGGCGAGCGTGGGCGCGCCGTCTTCGGCGAGCGCGGGCGCCGCCGGCATGGCGGCGAGGGCGAACAGGCAAAGCAGGGGCAAGGGCGGGCATCGCGACATGGCGCGCTCCTGTGACGACGACGGGTTCGCGACGGCGATGCGCCGTCGGGCAGGCGCCGCCCGTGCGGCGCGGGTGCGGGGGCGGGTAGCGCCGCCCCCGCGGCGGGCGCGGCGTCAGGCCACCTTGCCCAGGCCGGCGGATGCCATCGCCTCGGCGATCTCGCGGTCGGCGCCCTCGGCCAGCGGCAGCAGCGGCGAGCGCACCGTGGCGTGCTCGAGCAGGCCGCGCGCGACCAGCGCCCACTTCAGCGCGACCGAGCCTTCCATGTGCGAGCCGCGGTGGTAGACGTTCGCGGTCACCGGCAGCAAGCGGTCGTGGATCTCGCGGGCCTTGGCGTAGTCCTTGGCCTTGCCCGCCTCGATCATCTCGATCAGCGGCTCGGGCGCGATGCAGCCGTAGCCCACCAGCGCGCCATCGACGTCGAACATGGTGTGCAGCAGGTACTCGTCGTGGCAGGTGAGTACCGGCACGTTCGGGCGCTCCTTGCGGAACACCGGGATCTCGCGGTCCCAGCGGCGCATGTTGCGCACGCCGTTCTTCATCGCGATCACGCCCGGCAGCGCGGCGATGTCGAGCAGGGTCTCCAGGTCGTAGGTGGCCTTGGTGACGTCCGGGTACTGGAACAGGATCATCGGCAGGCCGCTGGCCTCGTGGATGGCCTTGTAGCGGTCCTGCGGCGCGCCCTTCTGGTAGCCGAAGCGCAGCCAGCCGTGCGAGGGATAGATCAGGCCGGCCGAGGCGCCGGCCTCGACCGCGCGCTTGGCCTCGTCGGCGGCGACCTTGGTGCCCTCGAGGGTGATGCCGGCGATGATCGGGATGCGGTCGTCCACGGCTTCGCGGAAGGTCGCGATCACCCGGGCCTGCTCGTCACGCTCGAGGAAGGTGCCCTCGCCGGCGTGGCCGAGCACGGTGAGGCCCTTCACGCCTTCGATCGAGCCGAGCCAGCGGCCGATGCGCTTGATCGCGTCGTAGTCGACGGCGCCGTCGCGGGTGAACGGCGTGACGGGGGCGGGCACGAGGCCGCGCAGATCGATGTTGCTCATGGGGCTTCCTTCTGTAGGTCGGGTGGAACGGGGTCGAAGCGGAGGTTCGACGCGGGGGAGACGCCGGCGGGCGCCGGCGCCTGGATCAGGGGGAGAGTTCCTCGAGCGACTTGCCCTTGGTCTCGAGCGCGAAGAAAACCGTGATCAGCGCGCCGACCAGCAGCACCGCGGCGAAGATCGCGAACACATAGCGGATGCCGAGGCCGGCGATCACCGCGCCCACCAGCATCGGGCCGCTGGCCGAGCCCAGCCGCAGCCAGGCGCTGCCCACGCCGGTGCCGATGGCGCGGATGCGCGTGGGGTAGAGCTCGGCCGAGTACAGGTAGAGCGAGAAGGTGATGGTTTGCACCGCGGCGTAGGCGAGCGCGGCGAAGGCGAGCACCTGCAGCGCCGAGGTGCCGCCCAGCACGGCCAGCGCCAGCAGCGGCACGCTGGCCGCGGCGAAGGCCCAGGCGTACCAGCGCTTGCGGCCGACCTTGTCGATCGACAGCGCGCAGATCACCGCCGCGATCACCCCGGCGAACGAGGTCAGGAAGCCGAACGCGATGCTCTGCTGCAACGGCAGGCCGAAGTGCTCGCGGTACAGCGTGGGCAGCCAGGTGATGATGCCGTTGGCGACCAGGTACGAGCAGAACCACAGCGCCCAGATCACCAGCGTGCGCTTGAGGTAGACCGGGCCGAACAGCTCGCGCCAGTCGCTCCGGGTCTTGCGGGTCAGCGCGCTCGGGTCGACGACCGGCGCCGGCAGCGGGCCGTGCCGCTGCTCGGCGCTGCGCTCCAGCCGCGAGACGATGGCGTCGGCCTGCGCGTAGCGGCCCTTGGAGGCCAGCCAGCGCGGCGATTCGAACATGAAGAAGCGCAGCGGGATCAGGATGCCGGCGGGGATCAGCCCGACCAGGAACATCGTCTTCCAGCCGTAGGCGGGGACCAGGAAGTAACCGATGCCGCCGGCGGCCAGCAGGCCGAGCAGGAACATCACCTCGTAGAGCAGGAAGAACTTGCCGCGCTTGTTCGACCCGATCAGCTCGTTGATGTACGCGCTGGCCACCGGCACCTCGCCGCCGGTGCCGATGCCCTGGATGAAGCGGAACGCCATCATCGCCAGCGCGCCGCCGGCGAACAGGCAGGCGATGTCCATCGACACGAACAGCAGGATGGTGAACAGCAGCACGTGCAGGCGGCCGATGCGCTCGGCCAGCCAGCCGAAGAACACCGCGCCGACGAGCTGGCCGGCATAGCCGGCGGAGAGGATCGCGCCGACCTGGGTGGGGGTCAGGCTCCATTCGCGCACCAGCACCGGCATGGCGTAGGCGATGGCGATGACGGTGTAGCCGTCGAAGAAGGTGGCGGCGCCGACGATGTTGCGCGCCCAGAACACCTGCCGGGTGATCGGCAGGCGTTCGAGCCGGGCGCCGATCTCGGCCTGCGCGTGGATCGGCGACGGCGCGGCGGCGCTGGCGGGCGTTGCGGCGGATGCGGTGGTGAGCATGGCGGGTCTCGCGATGGGAAACGAGGCGAAGAGGCCCCCGGCGCCGCGCGCCGCAGGGCGCGCGATCGTTCGATGGAGGTCGGTGCTGGGGGGGGCGGGGCGCTGCGGCGTCCTGCCGGCGACGCGCCCGTCAGGTTCTGGACGGCGTCACGGCGATGCTCCCCCTGGCCTGCATCGCGCGGGCGATGTCGTGGGCGGCGGCCAGCGTCGGCTCGAGCGCGGTCGCCCTCAGTTCCTCGGGCGTGCAGCGGATCGATGGCGCCGCCACGCTGATCGCGCCGAGCGGGTAGCGGTCGGCGTCGAGCACCGGCACCGCCAGGATCCGCAGGCCCTCGGTCAATTGCGAATCGAGCACGGCGTGGCCGTCCTCGCGGATCCGGGCCAGGCCGGCCGCGAGTTCGTCGGTCTCCGCGTTGCCTGCCGTCGGGTCCAGGCCGGTGACGCGCGCGATCTCGGCCGCCGATAGGAACGCCAGGATGGTGCGGCCGACCACCGTGCGCACGGTGGACACCGTGGTGCCGATGCGGATGTCGACGCCGAGCCGGGTGATGCCGGCGCGCACGCGCTCGAGGTAGAGCACGTCCGGGCCCTGCAGCACGGCGAAGCTGGCCGCCTCGTTGACGTCGCCGACCAGCGAGCGCAGCACCGGGCGCACGACGCTGCGCATGTCGCTGCGCGCGATGGCGTGGAAGCCGAGGTCGAGCACCTTGAGGGTGAGGCGGAAGCGACGGCTCTCCGGCACCCGGCTCAGGTAGCCCAGTTCCACCAGCGTGTTGAGCATGCGGAAGGTGGTGCCCGGATCGAGGCCGGCCGAGAGCGCGATCTCGCTCAGCGACAGTTCCTCGTTATCCGCGGTGAACGCTTCCAGCACCCGGAAGCCCTTGGCCAGCGACTGCACGGTGTTGCGGAGCTTGCGATCCGTCGCCTCGGTGGGATCGTCCGTCGCGCTCCGGCGCGGTCGCGTTGCCTTGGTCATGCGTCGTTCCCCTCGGCCCCCGCCCGGCCCCGCGGATGTCCAGGGGCGTCGGCGCGGGTGCTTGACAAGCGGTTTTCGGAATGCGAAATTAGTTTGGTCAAAGCCGGCCAAGGTTGGTCTCGCCTGCGCGCACCGTCAAGTTGCGCTGCAGCATGCCGCTGTCGGATCGCCCGCCGGGCCGCAGGCGCACACCGCGTCCTCTCGTCTCCCTTCGCCAGATTTCCGCGTGCGCGCTCGCTGCGCGGCCGCTGCGATGCGGCTTTCTGGAGAACGGTGACGATGCGTTCGCGCGGCGCGCGAAGCGGCCGGCCGCAGGGCGTTCGGCCGCACGAGCGGAAGCGGGAGTTCCCCCGCGGGGATCGTCGATGCGGCCTGTGCGGCCGCGACGCGGGACGTGCCTACGGCAGCGCGGTGCCGTCGCGCAGGTAGGGATAGGGATTGATCGCCTCGCCTTCCCACCAGCGCCGCTCCGGGCCCAGGCGGAAGATCGCGAAGTGCAGGTGCGGTGCGGCGGGATCGGCATTGCCGGTGCTGCCGACGTAGCCGATCGTCTCGCCGCGCCGCAGCGCGCGCCCCTCCTCGATGCCGGGCGCGTAGCCCTGCAGGTGGGCGTAGTAGTAGGCGTAGCGGCCGCCGGGCTCGAACTGGTACAGCGTGAGCCCGCCGCGCTCGCTGTCGAACAGCTTCTCGACGTGGCCATCGGCGACCGCCAGGACCGGCGTGCCGGCGGGCGCCATGATGTCGATGGCATCGTGCGGACGTCCCGCGCCGCGCGCATCGCTGAAGGTATCGTGCAGCGCCTCGCGGCCGACGCCCTGCACGGGCACCAGCAGCGCGGCCGTGGCGTCCGTGGAAGCGGCCGACGGCGCGGTCGCGGCGGGCGGTGCGTCCATGGCCGTGCGCGTCGGCACCGGCGGCGGCAGGATGCCCGCCGCTGGCGCGTCGCCGCGTGGCGGATCGCCCGCCTGCGGGTCCGGCTTCTGCGGATCGTCGTCGCCGGGAATGGTCGTGGCGGGCGCATCCATCGCCGACGCCGTGGGGCGCACCTCGACCGGTCGCGCCCACCACAGCCACGCCGCGAGCGCGATCGCGAGCACCACAGCGAAGCCGGCCGCCGCGCGCATCGCCGCGGTCCTACTTCCGCATCAGCACTGGCGTGCCGGCCTCGACCGCGTCGGCGACCGCCAGCGCGTCCCAGTTGGTCAGGCGCACGCAGCCGTGGGAGGCGGTCTTGCCGACGTTGCGCGGCTCCGGCGTGCCGTGCAGGCCGTAGTGCGGCTTGGAGAGATCGATCCACACCGGGCCGACCGGGTTGTTGGGGCCCGCGGCGATCGTGGCCTTGCCGTGCGCGGGATCCGCGTCCCAGAACAGGTCGGGGTTGTAGTGGAAGGTCGGGTCGCGCACGACCGCCTCGATCCGCCACTCGCCGATCGGCAGCGGGTCGTGCTCGCTGCCGGAAGTGACCGGGAACTGCGCCATGGTGCGGTCGTTGCCGTCGAGCAGGGTCAGCGTCGCGTCGGATTCGTCCACCACCACCTTGGCCGCCGTGCCCAGCGGCGGCAGGTCGCGCACGTTGGGCACGCGCAGCGTGGCGCCCTCGCGCGGCTCGACGCGCGGGTTGAGAAAGCGCAGCAGGTCGGGGCTGGCGTGGAAGCGCTCGCCCAGCGCTTCCCAGGCGGAGGTATAGCCGAGCCGGTCGAGCTCGGCCTTGCGCATCATGTCCTCGGGAATGTCGACGTAGGGGGCGCCGAGATCCTCGGCGGTCAGGCGGTGCTCCACCAGCACCGGCGCGGTGTCTTCGTTGAGGGCCGCCCAGGTCGCCTCGTCCAGCTCGCCGGTGACCGGCAGGTCGCGCGCGGCCTGGAAGCCGCGCAGCGCGCGCGCCTGGTTGGAGCCGGCGGCGCCGTCGATCTCGCCCGGCGAGAAGCGCGCCCGCGCCAGCAGGACCTGCGCGCGCAGCAGGCGCCCGGTCTCCGCGGCCGGCTGCCGCTGCTGCAGCGTGCCCTCGGGCGGTTGCGTCCCGGCGGGCGCGGACGGCGTCTGCGCCGGCAGCGCACCGGCGAGGGCGAAGAGCGGAACGAACAGCAGGCTGGGACGCATGGGCGGCCTCGACGGTGGACGTGTGACCGCACCATGGCCAGCGCGCCGCCTACCGGGCGTGAAGCCTCGCGCACGCGTGCATCGCCGGTTCAGCGCGCGAAGGCGATCCCGTCCTCCGCTCGCGGGGCGTCTTGCTTTTCCTGTCCCCTGCGAGCGGGCCCATGTCGTCCCTTCTTCGGCACCTTCCCCCGCTTGCGGGGGAAGGAAAATCAGGATGGTCCCCGCTTGCGGGGGAAGGGAAAAACAGGATGCCCCGCTTGCGGGGAAGGAAAAACCAGGATGGCCCCCGCTTGCGGGAGAAGTCACGGCTTCGACGTTGCAGATCGAACCCGGACTGCCGTGCCTGCGGACGCACGCGGTCGTCATCGCTGCGCTGCGTATCGCCATGCGCGCCGTCGCGCGCTTGCCGCGCGCGCCCGCAGGGCGAGAGGCATGCCATGCGCGTGGACAGGCCCTAGGCAGCGGACGCGCTTTCCGGCGCGGTGGCCTCGAGGGCGGCTGCGAGCAGGCGCCGCTCGAGGCGCTCGCCCCACGCCGCGGGGCGTTCGAGCCCCATGCGCGCGATCGCCTCGTCGTCGCGCACGGGCGCCGGCCGCAGCAAGGCGCGCGCGACCGTGCGCGCCTTGCCGGCGCGGGTGGCGGTGGCGTCCGCCAGCCAGGCGAGGGCCTTCGCCAGGCGCTGCTCCACCGGGGTGAAGTCGCTGCCGAGCGGGTAGTCGGGCAGGGTGCCGTCGCGGCGCAGCGGCGCCAGCGCCTTGCGCAGGCGCTCGGGAGTGTTGCGCGACCAGGTCGCCGGCGGCACGAAGTCCGCGCGCAGCTTCAGCGATTCCCGTGCCTGGCGCAGCAGGCCGGCCTGGTGGCGCGCATCCGCGACCGAGATCATTGCGATCGCGCAGTCCTCGTCGGTGCGGCCGCGCACGTCGGCGATGCCGTACTCGGTGACGTAGAGGTCGCGCAGGTGGCGCGGGATGGTGACGTGGCCGTAGCGCCAGCGGATGTTGGATTCGTCGCGGCCGCGATGGCGGCGGTGGGCGCGCAGCAGCAGCACCGAGCGGCCGTCGGGCAGGGCGTGGGCCATGGCGACGAAGTTGTACTGGCCGCCCACGCCAGAGACCACGCGGCCGTCCTCCAGGCCGTCGGAGACCGCCGCGCCCAGCGCGGTGGCCATCATGCAGCTGTTGAAGAAGCGCCCGTCGCGCCGCTGCAGGCGTTCCAGCCCCTCGTCGAGCCCGTACAGCTCGTTGACCTCGCGCACGCGCTTCATGCCGATGCTGCGGCGGGTGTCCTCGTCCAGCTCGCGCAGCCACCGGTAGAAATCGGGCGAGCCGAGGTAGAAGGCGCCGTGCAGGAATTCGCCGTCGCGCGCGGCCAGTTCGCGTTCGCGCTCGTTGGCGCTGCCGTCGTTGAGGCGCTGCATCAGCGCGGCCTTGTCCACCACGCGGCGGCGCAGCACGCCGGTTTCCACCAGCCGCCGGAAACCTTCGTTGATCATCTCGCTGCAGCCGTACAGGCCGTGCTCGAACGGGGCCAGCCCGCCGCATTCGATCACCGCCGGGTGCGAGGCGATGCCCGGATCGAGCGCGTGCATGACGCGGCGGTAGGCGGCGTTGTCGGTGTGGCGCAGCGCCAGCGCGTGGCACAGCGCGTCGGCCAGCGTGCCGATGCCGATCTGCAGGGTGCCGCCGTCGCGCACCAGCGCGCTGGCGCGGAAGCCGATCGCATAGTCCACGTCGCCGACCGGCTGCCGCGGCAGCCCGAACAGGCGCGGATGCGGCGGCGGCGGTTCCACGACCAGGTCGAAGAACGCCGCGTCCACCGCCGCGCCGCCGCCCAGCCAGGGCAGTTGCGGATCGATCTCGGCCACCAGCAGCGGCCGCGGCAGGCCGCGCGCCTGCAGCGCGTCGAGGGTGTCGAGGGTGAGGTCGGTGTTGCACGACAGCGACAGCCGGCCGTCTTCCGGATGCGCGGCGACCTTCTGCACGATCACGTTCACGCCGCGCTCGGCCAGCGCCCGCGGCACGTGGGTGTAGTTGAGGCTGGCGTAGCGCCGCTGCGCCTGCGACGAGCCCAGCAACGCGCCTGACTGCATGTAGAACTCCTCCACCGCGATGTGCGGCGGCAGGGCGTCGCGATGCAGCGCCGCCACGTAGGCCAGGCGCGGGAAGTCGCTGCCGAAGTGGCGATCCAGGAACGGGCGCAGGAAGCGCGCCTGCAGGCCCTTGCCGGGCGCGGGCGGATCGAGCGAGAGCGCGGTGTAGATCGTCAGCGGACGCGACGGATCGCGTTCCACGCGCGCGTACAGGGCGTTGAGCAGCCGGTGCGGCTTGCCCAGCCCCAGCGGCGTGCCCAGGTGCAGCGGGCCGTCGAGGCGGGCGAGGATCCGTTCGGCGGCGTCGTCGGGGTCGGCGAGGAAGGGCGGCATCGCCACAGGCTACCCGTTTCGCGGCGGGGAATGCGCCTACGCCGAGCCGTCTTCCCGCGCCTGCCGGCGCCGCTTGACGACCGCCAGCACCTGGCCGACCACGGCGGTCAGCAGGATCAGCGCGTTGGTGACCACGAATACCGGGTTGGAGACCAGCGCGCTGTAGACGATGAACAGCACCGAGGCGAGCATCTGGCCCGCGAACAGCCAGGCGGAGACGCCCTCGACGCTGTCGGCGGTCCACTGCGTCCGGATCTGGCGGATCAGCGTGGCCATCAGCACGGCGGTGGCGGCCCAGCCGACCAGGTCGGCGCTCCAGTCGATGCTCATGCGGTGCGCTCCGCCTGCGCATCGCCCGTGTCGGCGACGGTTGCGGTGACTTCGGCGATGCGCCAGTGCACGCCGCGCGCGGTGGCCTCGGCCTCGCGCCGGCGCTGCGGGGTCAGGCCGTCCGCGTCCGTCTCCAGCCAGATCACGCCGCACAGGCGCAGCCCTTCCTCGTGCAGGCGCAGGCGGCAGCCGCGCACCCAGGGCAGGGCGCGGACCGCGTCGCGCACGGCGGCCACCAGCGGGTCGTCGTCGCTGCGGTCGACCTGCTGCGGGCGCGCGTCGTGGTGGTCGCGGATCGCGTTGCGCAGGTTGCGCGCGCCGTCGCGCAGCACTTCGACGGCGATGAAGATCGCCGCGGCGGCATCGGCCCACCACAGCCCGAAGCCGATCCCCGCCACGCCGGCGATGCCGGCCAACGCGGTCAGCCAGTCGGCCTTGTTCATGTCGGCGTCGGTGTGCAGCGGCTTGAGTTCGAGCTGCCGCGCCAGCCGCAGCTTCATGCGCCCCAGGATCACCGGCGGTACCGCCGACAGCGCCAGCGCGCCCATCATCAGCCAGCCCTTCCAGATCACCTGGCCGCCGAGCTCGACGCTGCCGATCACCGGGTGCGCGCGGGTGAGCAGCGTATGCGCGCCGTCGAAGACCAGCAGCAGCCCGACGCCGGCCAGCGCCACCGAAGCGGCGAGGAAGGCGATGTCGAACGCGCGTTCGCGGCCGTTGACGTACTCGGCATCGGCGGCCTTGCGGCGGAAGCGCGCGGCGACCAGGAACGCCGCCGGCGGCAGCAGGCTCAGCAGGTCCTCGGCGAGCGCGGTCTTCATCGCCTGCGAACCGCCCATGACCGCGTACATCATGACCGACACCGCGCCCAGCGCCAGCAGCGACCACCAGCACAGCCGCTCGGCGCGCCGCAGCAGCGCCTGCTGCGCCTCCGGCAGCGGGTGCGGCGCGCGCGGCCGCACCGCCGCGATCGAGGTGGCGTCCTCGCTCACGGCGCGTCGCCCGCCGCCAGCCGCGCCGCGTCGGCATGCAGTTGCCGATCGACGGCGAGCTGCCAGGCGTTCTCGCCCGGGGGCAGCGCGAAGCGCCGTTCGACCAGGCCCTCGCCGGTGCGCCATCGCGCCGGCAGCGACCACGACACGTCCTGCCAGGGCGAGTCCTCGTCGTGGCCGCCCGCGACCAGGTGCAGGCGGAACGCCAGCAGGTCCTGCACGAGGCGCTCGTGCCCGCCGACGGCCCATTCCACCCGCAGGCCGCGCGCCTCGGCGAAGCGGCGGATCCAGTCCACCTCCAGCCCCGCCGGTGCGTCGGCGGAGAGATCCACGAACGGCGGGTCGTGGCTCAGGCCCACGCGCAACGCGTCCTCGTACGCGCGTCGCAGGCTGCCCTCGGCGTCGCGCGGATACCCGCCGCAGCCGGCCAGCGCGAGGGCGCAGCAACAGGCGAGGGCGAGGACGGTCGGGGACCGGAGCATGGCGGGCGTTATCCGCTGTCTCGCGTGCAGGCCGCGTCGATGATCGCCGCGGCCGAAGCGGCCCACCGATGCGCCCGCATCGGCACCGGAGCGGTTCCGGCCCGATCGCCCCGCTCCCGCCCGCGGGCGCGCCGCCGCGCCTACATCTCCAGCATGTCCGGCCGGAACAGCCGCCGCCGCGAGACCTCGCGCCCGCTCACCATGAAGCGGCCCTCGCCGCGGTAGTGCACGGTGGCCGGGTACTTCGGCGAGGCCGCGGCGTGCGCGCGCACCACGCGCCACACGAACAGCGGATAGTCGGCGGTGATGCGCGTCTCGTGCAGGCGGCATTCGAACGCGGCATGGCATTCGCCGATCATCGGCGCGTCCACGTCGCGCGCCGGCAGCGCGGTCAGGCCGAAGCGATCGAACTTGTCGCCCTCGGTCCCGCTGCAGTTGCCGATCCGCACCACGGTGTCGAGCAGGTCGGCGGTCGGCAGGTTGATGACGCACTGCCGGCTGCGCCGCGCCAGCGCGTGGCTGCGGTTGGACTGCCAGAGGTAGGTGCCGACGAGGTCTTCGCCCAGCATCATGTGCCAGCCGAGCGTCATGATGCCGCGCTCGCCCCGCCAGCCGGTGGACAGCAGCACCACCGGCCCCGGTTCGAGGAAGCGGCGCACGCGTTCGACCGGGAAGTCCTTCCAGCGGGGCCTGGCCATCGCTCGCTCCTGTGGTCAGTCGAGCCGGTGTACCACGTCGGCGATGCGGCGCACGTCGTCGGCGGTATGGCTGACATAGAGCATCGGCAGCCCGGCCTCGTCGCGCACGCGCTGCAGGTAGGGGATCAGGTCCTCGCGGCGCGCCTGGTCCAGCGCCGACAGCGGCTCGTCGAACAGCAGCAGCGCCGGCTGCGAGAGCAGGGCGCGGCCGATCGCCACCCGCTGCGCTTCGCCGCCCGAAAGGTTGGCGGTGCGGCGGCCGAGCAGGTGGCCGATGCCCAGCAGGTCCACCACCGGCTCGAAGGCGAAGCGCGCCGGCGCGCCGCGGCGGCGGCCGTAGAGCAGGTTGGCGCGCACGTCCAGGTGCGGGAACAGCCGCGCGTCCTGGAACACGTAGCCCACGCGCCGCCGGTGCGGCGGCAGGTCGATGCCGGCCTCGCGGTCGAACAGCGTCGTGCCGGCGATCTCGATACGGCCCTCGCGCGGGCGCTGCAGCCCGGCGATGGCGTTGAGCACCGAGGTCTTGCCGGCGCCCGACGGCCCGGTCAGCGCGATCACGCGCGCATCCTCCTCGATGCGCACGCGGCGGCGGAAATCCCCGCGTTCCAGCAGCGCGTCGATGCGGAACATCGGCGCGCGGCCCGGCGTCCGGCTCATTCCGCCGTCTCCCCGCGCTGCCGGCGCACCAGCCATTCCGAGACCAGCAGCGCGCCCAGCGACAGCGCCATCGAGACCAGCGCCAGCCGCCAGATGCCGGCCTCGCCGCCGGGGACCTGCATCAGGCCGTAGATCGCCGAGGCGATGGTGCGCGTTTGGCCGGGGATCGCCGAGACGAAGGTGATCGTGGCGCCGAACTCGCCCAGCGCCTTGGCGAAGCCGAGCACCGCGCCCGCCACCAGCCCCGGCCAGGCCAGCGGCAGCGTCACCGTGGCGAACACCCGCCAGGGCGAGGCGCCGAGGGTGGCCGCGGCCTGTTCCAGCCGTCGGTCCACGTGCTCGATCGACAGCCGGATCGCGCGCACCATCAGCGGGAAGCCCATGATCGCGCTGGCCAGCGCGGCGCCGGTCCAGCGGAACGCGAACTCGATCCCGAACTGGCCCAGGAAGCGCCCGAGCGGCCCCTGTGCGCCGAAGCCGACCAGCAGCAGGTAGCCGATCACCACCGGCGGCAGCACCAGCGGCAGGTGGATCAACGCGTCGAGCAGCGCCTTGCCAGGAAAGCGCCGGCGCGCCAGCAGCCAGCCGGTGGCCACGCCCAGCGGCAGGCTCGCCAGGGACGCCGCCAGCGCCACCTTCAGGCTCAGCGCGACGACATCCCATTCCGCGGCGGTCGGCATCGTGCGCGTCGCTTCAGCGCAGGGCGAAGCCGCGTTCGCGGAAGATCGCCTGCGCCGGCGGCGTCTCCAGCCAGTCGACAAAGGCCGCGGCCTGCGGATGCGGGCTGCGCGCCAACCGCGCGACCGGGTAGACGATCGGCGGGTGGCTGTCCTCGGGGAAGGTCGCCACCACCCGGACCGCCGGCTCCGCCTGCGCATCGCTGCCGTAGACCACGCCCAGCGGCGCCTCGCCCCGCGCCACCAGCATCAGCGCCGCGCGGACGCTGTCGCCCTCGGCCACGTGCGGCGCCAACGCGTCCCACAGCCCCAGCGACCGGAAGGCGGCCTTGGCGTACTTGCCGGCGGGCACGCTCTCGGTCAGCGCCAGCGCGATGCACCCGCCCCGCAGGCGGCCGACCAGGTCGGCGCCCGGCGCCAGCTCGACCGGCGAGGTGTCGCCGCTGGCGGGCGCCACCAGCACCAGGGTGTTGCCCAGCAGCTCGCGCCGGGTGGCGACATCGACCAGGTCGCGCGCCTGCAGCCAGTCCATCCATTCCAGGTCGGCGGAAACGAACACGTCCGCCGGCGCGCCCTGCTCGATCTGCCGCGCCAGCGCCGAACTGGCGGCGTAGGACACCTGCACCGGCTGCCCGGCCTCCGCCTCGTAGGCGGCGGCCGCGGCGTCCATCGCCTCCTTCAGGCTGGCGGCGGCGAACACGGTCAGCGGCTGCGCGGAGGCGTCGCCCGCGGCCTGGGCGGCAGCGCCGGCATCCGCTGCGCGCGGCCCGCAGGCCGCGAGCAGCGCGACCAGCGCGAGGCCCGCGCATCCGCGCAGCCAGCGTGCGGCCCGGCTCACGGCGCCACCACCACGGTGATCGCCTCGAGCTGGCGCACGCTGCGCGCGGCGCGCACGTCGTCCGGCGCCAGCAGGCGCAGCGGCCCGGTTTCGGCATCCAGCGGCGCGCCGTCGCAGCGGTCCACGATCCAGACCGCGCGGTTGCCGGTGCCCGGGTCCAGCTCGGCCAGCGAGAACAGCACCCGGTAGCCGTCGCGGGCATCGACCTGCACGTAGCGCGACAGGTGCGGCCCGCGCAGCGGACCGTCCGGTACGGCGCCGCTGGCATGCAGCAGCGCGATCAGCGGCACGCCCTCGCAATGCAGCATGGTCTCGTGCACGCGCGCCGACACCGCGCCGCGCGGCAGCCCGGCGAGCGGCGCCTCGTCGAGCGGCACCGCCACCGGCGAAGGCACCGCGGGCGGACGCGGCGAGGACGCGCGCAGGTGCGGATCGTGGCGATGCGGCGGCGCGGCCGGCGCGGGCTGGGGCGTCGTGGCGGCGGGCGCGGTTGGCTCGCGGGCCGGCCCGGCGCTGCTGCAGCCCAGCAGCAGCACGGCCAGCAACGGCGAGAGCAGGCGAGCGGCGGGCGTGTCCATGCGTGGCTCCGGAGAGTTCAGGCCCCCAGTGTACGGATTCGTCAGGGATGGATGCGGGTTGGCGGCGATCAGAAGCGGGCAGGACACGGCGTCGTTGCGTCGGCCGATGTCTCCGGAGAAGGAGACCGGGAGGCAAACGCTAAAGAACGCGCTTGCCCGGCCGATAGGAGGGCTGTTCATCGAATGTCGGCCGCGACGGTCGCGGGGCGACAAAAGGAGCGAGGCGATATCGGGATCCGGCATGCGGTGAATCGCTCGCGCCGGTACGAGCGAGCGTGTCCGACCGGATCGACCCGGTTTTTTCAGGTTGTCGGAGCCGGCGCATTGCAAAAGGGGGAAGGTTGATGTCGAGTGACGTGATGTCCGCTCCGAGGGGGGCGCGCGCGCTGAGAGTGATCTTCGCTGCGGCGACCTTGTCGGCTGTCTCGTGGATTGGAGGGGCCGGTGCGCAGAGCCCGGGAAAGTATCCCTTCGAGGAGTACGAGCGACGGGTGAATGCCGCACGCAACGTCGCGCCGCTCGATTCGGGCGCGTTCGGCGAGCAGGTGTCCGGGTTCGATGGGGCGACGTCATTCGAACTGGAGGACATCGTGCTGCCCGGCAGTGGCGCAATTCCGGTTTCCCTGGGGAGGCGGCGGAAGATCGAGTCCAGGGCCCAACCTGGCGCGAGTTACGAGGAGCACTTCCTCGGCGGGTTCGGCGACTGGGATCTCAGGATTCCGTACGTCGAGACCCTCGTGGCGGAGCATCAGGGGTGGGTGGTCGGGCCACCGGCCGACACAGCTCGCTACGACCGGTGCAGCCGGGTCTCGCCGCCCTTCGTCAGCGAAAGCACGCTCGTCTTCCATTGGCACGATTTCTGGGACGGCTACACGCTGTCGATCCCGGGCGTGGGCGGGGGGCAGCTCATGAGCAGTGTGGCAGGCGCGCACGGCTATCCGTCCGATGGCCATGTCTATCCGTGGGTGACCAGCGGGAACATCCGGCTCCGTTGCCTTCCCACGACGAAGAACGGTTATGCGGGGCAGGCCTTCGCCGCCGTGACGCCGGGTGGGCTGACCTACTACCTGGACTGGGCGATCGAGAGGAAGCAGCTCATCCTCATGAAGTACGACGATTTCAATCAGCAGATGGCCGGCCTCGGGAGGAAGCGCGTCTTCTTTGCTGCGACCCGGGTCGAGGACAGGTTCGGCAACTGGGTCGATTACGCTTACAGCGGGGACAAGCTCCAGTCGATCACGTCGAGCGACGGACGGTCGATCCGGCTGACCTGGAGCGGAACCACCATCGCGTCGGCGACGGACGGCTCCGGCAGGACGTGGCGCTACGAGTATGCGAAGGATGCGATCGGGGCGACCAACCTGGCGAGCGTTGCGAACCCCGATGGCGCACGCTGGAGATACTCGCTTTCCGACGTCATGGCCGATTCGATCCCATTGCGCCCCGACCCTGAAATACACTACAACCCGTGCGACACGATCTCCGATAGCTGGCCGGCGGTCGCGAACGTCGACTACAGGATCGAGCATCCGAGCGGCCTGGTGGGGACGTTCAATTTCAACTTCGAGCTCGTTTCGAGGGCCATCGATACGGGCCCCTGTCCCGTGCACAACTTCGGCCCCAGCTGGTACACGCTGTGGAGCCTGAAGAGCAAGCGCATCGAGGGGGTGGGCGTGCCCGCTCAGCACTATGCGTACGCGACGGACTTCAGCCCGGGCGCGAACGGGGTCAAGTGGAACTCGATCACCCGCCCCGACGGTACGGTCCTCCGCTCCCAGTACGGGACTGGCCTGTCGTGGCGCAGTGTCGGCGGCACGGATCTGCTCTCGGGCACCGAGACCCTGCTTCTGGCCGAGCAGGTGCTGGATGCCGCTGGCGTGGTGCGAGAGACCCGCGAGTATGCCTACGCCCTGGATCCGGCGGTGGATCGAGGGTTTCCCCCGCGCCTGGGCATGAAGCTCGGCAGGAATCTCTTGGCGGACGAGGTCGTCCGTCCTCTGGTCCAGACCAGGATCGTGCGTCCCGGGGATGAGTTCACTTCGACGGTGCAGCAGTTCGATGCGTTCGCGCGCCCGAGGATTTCGGTGAAGTCGGGCCGCTTCAACCGGGTGCCTTAATTCCGGTTTTAGAGGCGCCTCGCGATGCGTCGCGCCCGACTTCGATTGCGTGTGCACCGGTGACCGTGCGTGGCGGTTCAGGCGCTGGCTTCATTGGAACGGGGGAATGGGATGATGTGCAGGAAACGATGGCTTGGGTTGTGCGCCTGGCTGCTGCCGCTCGCCGCGCAGGCGCAGACCTACACCAAGACCGAGACGATCGAGTACCACGACGATCTGTCGCTATGGGTGCTCGGCCAACCGTCGAAGCTGACGGTGGACGGCATCGCGGCCTCGGAAACGCTCTACGACACCCGCGCGCAGCCAGCAACGATCCGCGAATTCGGACGTACCACCCAGACCCTGACCTACCATCCCGACGGCACGGTCGCCACCGTGACCGACGGCCGCGGCAACGTCACCACGCTGGCCGACTGGAAGCGCGGCATCCCGCAGACCATCCGCCATCCGGCCACGCCCGAGGCGCCCAACGGCGCGACCCGCTCGGCGGCCGTCAACGATGCCGGCTGGATCACCCGGGTCACCGACGAGAACGGCTATGCCACGAACTACCAGCACGATCCGATGGGGCGCATCACCCGCATCCAGTATCCGGCTGGCGACAGCGTGGCCTGGCACGACACGGTTTTCACCTTCTCGCGCGCGACCGCCCCGGCCTACGGGATCCCG
>NZ_JAAN01000012.1 GCF_000559025.1 Luteimonas huabeiensis HB2
GCTTGCGGGAGAAGGGACGAGATGCGCCCGCTTGCGGGAGAAGGGACAACATGGGCCCGCTTGCCGGAGAAGGGACAGCATGACCTACGTTGCAGGTCGAATGTCGCTTCGCCCTAGCGGGCCGCCTTGCCGAGCGAGCGCAGCGCGCTGCGTAGCCACGGCAAGGCGCCGTCGTAGCGCTGCCAGGCCGCCAGGAACGTCTCGCGGTGCCGCCAGGCGTGGTCGGCACCGCCGTACCGGATCCATCCCTCTTTCATGGCCGGTTTGCGTGGCTTGGCTGCCGCCAGCATCGGCGCGATGAGCGGCAACTGCGCATGCGCATCGGCCAGCCGGGTCAATGCGCGTCCGGACTGACCCGAGGCGTACAGCGCCAATGCTTGCGCGAACGCGAGATCCGGATCGGCCGGATAGCGCGCGCCCAGCGCGACCGCGCGCTCGACTTCTCCGCGTTCGAGCAGATCGGCCATCAGGTGCGTCCGATATCCGTGGTTGTCGGTCGGATTGAGCGCCAGCATCCATTGCATGCGTTCCACGAACGCCTCGTCCCGCCGCTCGCGCAGCACCTCGATCGTGTGGGCCAGCAGGCGCAGCGCCGGGCGGTTGTCCAGCACGGCCCAGGCCAGCTGCGCGTCGGCATGCCCCGCGAGCGTCAGCCGCAACAGGGTCTCGGCCCGCTCCAGCAGCGCGTCGCGCAGCGGCTGCATGCCCCAGTCGTAGATGGCCGTCAGCGCCAGGATCACATCGTCGAGCACCTCGAAGCTCTGCCACAGTTCGGGGCGCTGACGTAGGCACGCCAGCCACGGGCGGCTGTCCTGCCAGGCGGGATGGTCGTCCAGGTCCAGCGCGGTCAGCGGCGGGACGGCCTGCGGGAAGGCGTCGCGCCAGGCGGCGAGCGCGGCGGCCAGCGGCGGCTCGGGCCGCAGGAACGCCATCTCCGGGGCCTGCGGATTGTGTTCCAGCGCATGCTCGACCGCCGGCGCGGGCGCGGATGCCAGCAGCGCCTGCAACTCGCCGATCTCGGGGTGCCGCTGCGCGGAGAGTCCGCTCATGGCCTGGTACGCGCCATCCTCGGCCACCGTGCGCAGCAAGGCGATCAATCCGGCATGTTCCTCGGCCCCGAGCCGCTGCAGGCGCGCGATCCAGAACCGGGCGCGCTCGCGCGCCAGCTCGGTGCGGCCTTCCGTCGTCAACAGCACCACTTCCAGATGCGAGAGCGAGGGGGAGTCGGGGTGATCGCGCTGGGCCTCGTGGAAGAGCGCCCAGGCGGCGTCGAAGTCTCCATCGTCCGCGGCGATGGTCGCTAGCCGTTGCCGCATGCTCGAACGGATGACGGCATCGCCCGTCTTCAGCGCGCGGGCGATCAGCCGCTTTTTCTTGACTGGCTGGCCGAGCGCACCGTAGGCATCGATCAGGATGTCCAGCAGGTCTTCCAGTCGGCCCGCGATCGGCGCGTCCGGCGGGAACCAGGGCTCCAGCAGGGCCACGGCGTCGCGCGCATGCCCGGCTTCGATGAAGCCCGCCGCCGCGTCGGCCACCGCGCGCGGATCGATGGCGCTGCCGGCCAGCTCCTTCCAGCGCTTGCGCGGCAGCGCCCGGAGTACGTAGGGGAGCAGGTTGAAGTCGCGGAACAGGGCGGTCGCTTCCATGGGCTGGCAACAGCGCTTGTACTTCCGGCCGGAGCCGCAGTCGCAGGGATCGTTGACGCCCGGACGGGCCGCGCGCTGGATGGCGAAGCGCCGGTCCGGCCGCGGTGTGTGGTCGATCACGCCGCGGGCCAGCGACCGCGCGATGCTGCGCCGGGCTTGCGGATCGGGCGTCGCCTCCGGCAGATGGCGCTCGATGTGCTCGAACAGGTCTTCGGCCAGCGCGAGCAATTGCGTCTGTGCGGCGCCGCGGACCAGCGAGCCGACGATGACAGCGATGAAGGACTCGAGGGCCATGCCGTCCTCGTCGCCGGAGTCCGGAAGGTCGGAGTATTGGGTCATGCGTTCCTGGAGAGTTGCCGGGCAGCACGCGTCGCGCACGACGGCTGTCGACATGGAAAGTGGGAGCGGCGACACCGCCGCTGGCGGGCGGCGTTCTGGGCGACATCCTAGCCGATCGCCGTGCCAACGGCGCGGCCGCACGGAACACCAGGCCGCTTCCGCACCGGGCCATGGCGGGTCCTGATGAGCGCGAACCTTCACGGCAACTCGATTTCGCCCCTTCTCCCGCGTGCGGGAGCGGGTCGGGGTGAGGGCGAAGCAACCCTCATCCGCCCTCCGGGCACCTTCTCCCGCACGCGGGAGAAGGGAGGCTGAAAGCCGGTCCGCCCTGCAGCGCCGCGCGTCGGGTCCGTGGAAGGCGCGGCGTCAGCCCAGCCCGGCGTAGCGCATGTAGGCGCCGATCAGTTGATCGCCCCACATGAAGACGATCCAGCCGGCCACCGCCAGGTACGGGCCGAACGGGATCGGCGTGGCGCGGTCGCGGCCGCGGGCGGCCAGCCAGATCGAGCCGATGATGGCGCCGGCGACGGCCGACAGCAGGATGATCGGCAGGATGCCGGCCAGCCCGCACCACGCGCCGAGCGCGGCCAGTAGCTTGAAATCGCCGTGGCCCATGCCCTCCTTGCCGGTCACCTGCTTGAACAGCCACCAGACCGACCACAGGCTGACGTAGCCGGCGATGGCGCCCAGCAGCGCCGGTTTGGCGGGCATGTACAGGTTGTCGGCCGAGGCGATCAGCCCCAGCCACATCAGCGGCAGGGTGAGCTGGTCGGGCAGCAACTGGGTGCGCAGGTCGATGCCCGCCAGCGCGACCAGGAAGCAGGTCAGCACGATGGCGCCGAAGCCCTGCCAGCCGAAGCCGAAGTTCCACACGCAGGCCAGCACCAGCAACATGGTCAGCAGCTCGACCAGCGGGTACTGGATCGAGATCGGCGCCTTGCAGCTGCGGCAGCGGCCGCGCAGCGCCAGCCAGCTGAAGAGCGGGATGTTCTCGTACCAGGCCAGCTTGTGCCCGCAGTGCGGGCAGTGCGACGGCTCCACCACGATCCCCGGCGGCGGCGGATCGTACAGCTCCGGCTCTCCGAGCGCCTCGCGCGCGTCGCGCTTCCATTCCCACTCCAGCCGTCGCGGCAGGCGCAGGATCACCACGTTGAGAAAGCTGCCCAGCGCGAGGCCGAGCGCGGCCGCGGCGGGGTACCCGAGCGCCGGGTGCTGGTCGAGGAATGCCATGCGGCGATTCTAGCCGTTGCCGGTCACACCACCGAGGCCAGCTTGAAGATCGGCAGGTACATGCCGATGACCATGCCGCCCACGACCACGCCGATGAAGATCATGATGATCGGCTCGATCAGGCTGGAGAGCGCGTCCACGGCGTTGTTGACCTCCTCCTCGTAGAAATCGGCCACCTTGAACAGCATCGTGTCCAGGGCGCCGGCCTCCTCGCCGATCGCGGTCATCTGCACCACCATGTGCGGGAACAGGTTGACCTGCTTCATCGCCATGTTCATCTGGTAGCCGACCGAGACGTCGTCGCGGATGCGATGGGTGGCCTGTTCGTAGACGGTGTTGCCGGTGGCGCCGGCCACCGATTCCAGCGCCTCCACCAGCGGCACGCCGGCCTTGAAGGTGGTCGCCAGGGTACGGCTGAAGCGGGCGATCGAGGCGTTGTGCAGGATCTGCCCGATGATCGGAATCTTCAGCATCCAGCGGTCGAGCGCATTGCGGAAGGCCGCCGAACGCTTGTAGGCGAAGATCAGCCCGACGATGGAGATCACCGCGATGCCCAGCAGCGCCCACCAGTAGGCCACCATGAACCGGCTCGCGGCCACGATCAGCTGGGTGAAGGCGGGCAGCTCGGCGCCGAAGCCCTCGAACACCTGCTCGAACTGCGGCACCACGAAGATGAGCAAGATGGCGGTGACGATGATCGCCACCGCGATGACCGTGGCGGGATAGAACAGCGCCTTCTTGATCTTGCCCTTCAGGCTCTCGATGTTCTCCTTGTAGGTGGCGATGCTGTCGAGCACCGTCTCCAGCACGCCGGCGGATTCTCCGACCCGCACGAGGTTTCGGGTCAGTTCGTCGAACTGCACGGGGTACCGGCCCAGCGCATCCGAGAACGACGTGCCGTTCTCGATATCGACCCGGATCGCGTTGACCATCTGCGCCATCTTCGGGTTCTTGTGCCCGCTGCCGATGATCTCCAGCGCCTGCACGATCGGCACGCCCGACTTGATCATGGTCGCGATCTGGCGGCTGAAGACCGCGATCTCCTTCGGGGTGATCTTCTTGCCGGCGCCGCCGAACAGCGGCTTGGGCTTCGCCTTGACCAGGCTCGGGTTGATGCCCTGCCGCCGCAGCTCCGCGCGCAGCAGATTGGCGTTCTTGGCCGCCTGCTCGCCTTTCATCCTGGTACCGCGCTTGTCGGTGCCTTCCCAGACGAAGGTTTCCAGCTTCACGCCCTCGCGCACGGGCGTGGCGGGCTTGCGGGCCGCCTTGCGGGCGGCGGAGCGGGTCGCGGACATCGGTGAATCCCCCAGGGCCGGTCATCCCCAGCCGGCATCGGCGCTCATGGTAGCGCGTCGCCAGCGGCGGCGGGATGCCGGGGTGTGACGCCCGGCAGGCTTTGCGAGGCGGGCGGGCGCAGCGCGCATCCCTCGGGCCCGGGGAGGGGGCCTCGTCCAGTCGTTCGCTATCGAGCGCTCAGTAGTGGTATCTGCATTGCGCGATTTCCAGCGCTTGCGCGCCGCCCGAGCCGGAGACCCGGTACACCAGCCGATCCTCGAGCGTGATGCGGCGGGACCACCAGCCCTTCAGGTCGCCGCGCAAGGGTTCGGGCTTGCCCGTCCCCCTGAACGGCGTGCGCCGGCATTCCTCGATCAATCCGTTCAGTCGCTCGAGCACATTGGTGTCGTGGCCTTGCCAGTGAAGGTAGTCCTCCCAGGCCTGGTCGGAAAAGACCAGCTTCATGCGGATGCGAGATCGCGCTCCCGGCCCTTGCCGGCGTCCAGCTGGTGGATCGATGCACGCAAGCGGGCCGCGTTGCCCGGGCTCGACAGCAGATAGAGGGTTTCTTCCATGGCATGCCAGTCGCTCAGCGACACCATGACCACGGCCTCCGCCTTCTGGCGGGTGATCACGACCGGCGTGCGGTTCTCGACGACCCGATCCATGACTTCCTTGAGGTGGGCGCGGGTATCGGAGTAGGTCAGGACTTCCATAAGGGGGCTTCCGGAGCAGGAGGTCGAATTGTACATCGATTTGTACAATTCGGCATCCGCCGACCTGATGAGTACGATCGCTCAGTTTTCCTTCTCCCGCATGCGGGAGAAGGTGCGAACCCGCCTGCCGGTCGTGGACTGCACCGGCCCTTCTCCCGCATGCGGGAGAAGGTGCCCGGAGGGCGGATGAGGGCTGCTTTTTCGTTGTCGTTGCCCTCACCCCAACCCTCTCCCGCATGCGGGAGAGGGGCCGAATCGAGTCCGTCGAAGGTGAGCGTTGATCAGGCCCGCCGATGTCGCGTCAGTCTTTCGTGACCCGGTTGATCTCGGCCAGGCTGGTGACCCCCTGCTTGACCTTCAGCAGCGCCGATTGCCTGAGGTCGCGCACTCCCGCGCTGCGCGCCGCCTCCTCGATCTGCAACGCGTTGCCGCCGGCCAGCACGATCGCCTGAATCTCCTCGCTCATCGGCATCACCTGGTAGATGCCGGTACGGCCCTTGTAGCCGTTGGTGCAGTCGTCGCAGCCGACGGCCTCGAAGATCCTCAGTCCGGCGTGGATCTCGTCGGCGGTGAACCCTTCCGCCAGCAGCGCGTTCGTCGGCAGCTCCACCGGGCGCTTGCACTTCTCGCACAGCCGCCGCGCCAGGCGCTGGGCGATGACCAGGGTCACGGAACTGGTGATGTTGTAGGGCGCGATGCCCATGTTCATCAGGCGCGCGATCGTTTGCGGGGCGTCGTTGGTGTGCAGCGTCGACAGCACCATGTGGCCGGTCTGGGCGGCCTTGATCGCGATCTCGGCGGTCTCCAGGTCGCGGATCTCGCCGACCATGATGATGTCGGGGTCCTGGCGCAGGAAGCTGCGCAGCGCCGCGGCGAAGGTCATGCCGCGCTTGGTGTTCTGCTGCACCTGGTTCACGCCCGGCAGGCGGATTTCCACCGGGTCCTCGACCGTGGAGATGTTGTGCTCCTCGTCGTTCAGGATGCCCAGCGCCGTGTACAGCGAGACCGTCTTGCCCGATCCGGTCGGGCCGGTCACCAGCACCATGCCGTAGGGCTTGCGGATCGCGTCCAGGAACAGCTTCTGTTGGTCCGGCTCGTAGCCCAGCTTGTCGATGCCCAGGCGCGCGGCGCTGCCGTCGAGGATGCGCAGCACCACTTTCTCGCCGAACAGCGTGGGCAGCGTGCTGACGCGGAAGTCGATCTGGCGGGTCTTGGAGATGTTGAGCTTGATGCGCCCGTCCTGCGGCACCCGCTTCTCGGCGATGTCCAACTGCGCCATCACCTTGAGGCGCGCGGTGATCCGGCCGTTGAGCTTGACCGGCATCTTCGCGACCTGCTTCAGGATACCGTCGATGCGCAGGCGCACCCGGTAGTCGGTCTCGTAGGGCTCGAAGTGGATGTCGGAGGCGCCCTTGCGGATCGCGTCCAGCAGCACCTTGTTGACGAACTTGACGATGGGCGTGTCGTCGCCCTTGCCGTCCCCGGAGGTCTCGGTCCGGGCCTCGCCATCGTCGCCGACGTCCAGTCTTTCCAGGCCGTCCGTGTCGGCGAGCGCATCGTTGAGCGCGTCGTTGCGTTCCAGCCACAACTCCAGGGTGCGCTTGAGGACGTCCTCGTCGACCAGGATCGGCTCCACCACCAGGTTGGTGTGGAACTTCAGCTCGTCCAGCGCACGGGTCGCGGTGGGCTCGCTGGTCCCGACGAACAGCTTGCCGCCGCGCTTGAACAACGGGAGCACGCAGTGCTTGCGCAGCAGTTCCTCGCTGACCAGGGCGATGGCGTTCTGGGCGGGGTCCATTGCTGACGGATCGAACACCGGCATGCCGAATTCGATGGAGTTGGCCGCGGCCAGCTGCGCGCCGGTGACCTTGCGCTGCTCGCGCAGCCACGAGCCGACCTGCTTGCGCTCGGCCGTCGCCTTGTCCAGGGCTTCGCGGGCAGTGGCCTCGTCCAGCGCGCCGTCGAGGACGAGCCGGCGAGCGATGCCGGTGATGCCGACGAGGTTGGGGGGGGCATGCGACGGCACGCGTCGTACCTTCTAAAGAAATATGCAAAAGTATAGAAAAAGAAGGGGCGCCGAAGCGCCCCGTTCTCGTTACCAGTATTAGGTGCCTGCAGTGCAGCCAGCGGGAAGGTACTGAGGACCTGTGCCACCAGCGCCACCGGCAAGGTTGCCCGTGCCAGTGCACGTCCAGGCTCCCGTGGTCGCGTCGCGAGTTAGCTTCAACGTGCCTGCGGCTCGCGGATTGACGTTTCGCAGTTCGCAAGAAATCGTCGCTGCCCCATCCGCTTGGACGTTGACGGAGTACGTGCAACGTTCAGATCCAGTGACTGCATTTCCACCCTCGCCAGTGGTCGAGCCAACGAGGCCGATCGCGGCGGGAGTGGTAGCGGTTTGGCCCCGATTGATCAGATCTTCCGCGCCCACCTTGCCCGGGTTGATCTCGGCAAGTGCGGCGGTCACCTGCGAGCGCGCGACATAGTTCTGGTACTGCGGGATCGCGATCGCGGCCAGGATGGCGATGATCGCGACGACGATCATCAGCTCGATCAGGGTGAAGCCCTGTTGCATCTTCTTCATGGTGTATCCCCTAGGAGTGGTGGTCTCACGTGCCTGCGGTCGGCGGGGGCCGGGTCCGTGGGCAGCCGCGCGGGTCCGCACGTGCATGCCAGGGTACGCAACTCGCGTGCCAACGTGTCGGGGAATCCCCGACGGGCGGCTTCTGTCGTCCTGGGTCACAGAACTTGCTGGATATCCGTTTGCGGGGTGACGAGTCGCGTCACTTTCGGTCGCCATGGTGACAAAACTTTGCGGGCCGCCTGACAGGCCGGCTTCTCGGACCGGCATCGGATGCGGGCGCGGTCATGGCGCGACGTAGGCGGAACGCGCCGTCCGAAGCGCGCCGTCTCGCCGACGATCTCTCCACTGCGGGCTTGAAGTTGGCGCCGTATGCGCACACCATGCGCATGCCGGTTCGCGGAGTTGCTCGAATGAAAGCAATCTACGATGTGAGCGCCTCCAAGAGGCCCGTCAACCTGTCCCTGAACGAGGATCTGGTGGCGAAGGCGCGCCGTCTCACGGACAACCTGTCCGCCGAGGTGGAAACGTTGCTGGCCGAATACGTGGCCCGGCAGCAGCGCGTGCGCGACGAGCATGCTGAGGGTCTTCGCAGGACTGCCGCCGCGTGGAGCGCCTTCTCTGCGCGGCATGGCAGCTTTGCGGACGAATTCTCCGAACTCTGATGGCGCAATTCGACGTTCATCGCAATCCGGGCCGGTTGAAGATCGCGATCCCCTACGTGGTCGTCGTGCAGTCGGCGATCTTCGACGCCAGCCGCCATCGTGTGGTCGCCCCCTTGGTCTCCAGGCAAGAGGCGGTCGCGCTGAATCCCCGTTTCAACCCGGTGTTCGTCGTGGAGGGCCGGGAGGTGGTGCTGCATCCCCTGGAGATGACGGCTATACCGGCCGAGCGGCTCGGGGAACCCGTGGCATCCCTGGCGGCGCACGGAGACGACATCATTGCCGCCGTGGACGAGTTGCTGACCCCGGCTTACGGTTGAAGGCTTTCAGGCGCGGTCATTGGGGTGGGCCGACTGAGGTTGAGCACCAGGACATCCTGTAGGTCCAGGTCCGCTTCCAGGGCGGCTAAAGTCGCCGGGCGTCGGCTGGCGATACGCGCAAGACAACGGTGCAAGGCGTCGAGCTAGCGCTCGACGATCAGCCGATCCATGCCGGTCTTCTCTCGCGCAGCATGCGGTCGATGTAGGGCTGGAAGTCGGCGGAGTCGGATGTCCCCGGCCCGCAAGCGCCTGGGCATGGCGCAGGCAGCGGGACGGCGGTTCACGCCGGCGCCGCGTTGGCGATGTGAAGGCCCGATCCTCGCCGCTCACGCGGGTGGGCGCATAGTGGCCGGCGGAAAGCGGCGGTGCGCAGAGTGCGCTGCCGGCCCGCCAAACGGAGGCCCCATGCCCGAGCAATTGCCCGCCTATCCCGTGCAGCCCAACGAGGAGGCGCGGCTGAGCGCGCTGGCGGATTTCCACTTGCTGGACACGCCGCCGGAGCAGGAGTTCGACCGGCTGGCGGAGCTGGCGGCGCGCCTGTTCAAGGTGCCGATCGTGCTGATCTCGCTGCTGGACCGCGACCGCCAGTTCCTGAAGGCGCGCGTGGGGATGGACGTGTGCGAGACCAGCCGGGAGGTCTCGTTCTGCGCCCACGCGATCATGCAGGACGATGTCTTCCTGGTGCCCGATGCGATGCAGGATCCGCGCTTCGCCACCAATCCGCTGGTGCTGGGGCCGCCGTTCATCCGTTTCTATGCCGGCAAGCCGCTGGCGACGGCGAGCGGCGAAAAGCTCGGCACGGTGTGCCTGATCGACCACGAGCCGCGCGATCGCTTCGGCGAGGAGGATCGCCGCAACCTCGGCGATCTCGCGGCCCTGGTGATGGACCGGATGGAACTGCGCCGGCTGGATTACGCCACCACGATCAGCCGCAGGCGGTTCGAGAACATCGCCGCCACGTCGCCGGACGCGATCATCTGCTCCAACGCGCGCGAGCAGGTCACGTTCTGGAACCGCGCGGCGCAGCGGCTGTTCGGCTACACCGCCGAGGAAATGCTGGACCGGAGCGTTTCGGCGATCGTGCCCGACAGCTGGCGCCGCATCTACGAGGCGGAGCTGGCGCGCCTCAAGCGCGGCGAGCCCATGGAGCTGGCTGACCGCACCATCGTGCTGTCGGGCCGGCGCCGCGATGGCAGCGAGTTCCCGGCGGAGTACTCGCTTTCGACCTGGGACGAGGGCGGCACCACGAGCGTGGGCGCCATCGTGCGCGACATCACCGAGCGCCGGCGCAACGAGGAGCGGCTGTTCCGGCTGGCCTCGCTGGATCCGCTGACCGACCTGCCCAACCGCGGCGCTTGGCAGACGCAGGCGGCGGCGACCCTGGCCGCCGGCGAGCCGGCGGGCGTGCTGCTGCTGGACCTGGACGGGTTCAAGGACGTCAACGATACGCTCGGCCACTCCGCCGGGGATGCGGTGCTGCGCGAGGTAGGGGCCCGCATCCAGCGCGTGTGCGAGGGCGCGATCATGGTGGCCCGGCTGGGCGGGGACGAGTTCGTGGTCCTGCTGCGCGGCGACGGCCTGGCCGAGGCGGAGCGGGTCGCCGGTGCGCTCGTGCGGGCGATCGCGCAACCGTTCGAGTTCGCCGGCGAGCGGATCGACGTGGGCGTGAGCATCGGCATCGCGCTGGCCCCCGAGCACGGGCGGCGGGCGGAAGACCTGCTCGGCGCCGCGGACCTGGCGCTGTACAAGGCGAAGGCGGCGGGCCGGGGCCGCTACGAGCTGTTCCGCGCCTCCTTCCGCGACGTCGCCATCGCGCGGCGGGCGTTCGAGACCGAGCTGCGGCGCGCCTACGAGCGCGGCGAGTTCGTGGTCTTCTACCAGCCGCAGGTGGCCACCGAAACAGGCGCGGTGACCGGCGCCGAAGCGTTGCTGCGTTGGCGCCATCCGCAGCGCGGCCTGCTGACGCCGGCGCACTTCGTGAAGGTGCTGGGCGAGAGCGCGCTCTCCCAGCACGTCGGCGAATGGGTCCTGCGCGAGGCCTGCCGCGAGGCGGCGCGGTGGCGGCGGGCGGTGCCGGGGTTCCGGATGGGCGTCAACCTGTTCGAGACCCAGTTCCGTTCGGTCGGCCTGGTCGAGACGGTGGCCCAGGCGCTGGCGGACGCGGACCTGCCGGCCGCCGCGCTCGAGCTGGAGATCGTCGAGAACACGCTGATGCGCGACGATCAGGCCACGCTCCAGTTGCTGCAGGCGTTGCGCGCCGTCGGCGTGGGGCTGGCGTTCGACGACTACGGCACCGGCTTCGCCTCGCTGAGCCTGCTCAAGCGCTACCCGGTGACGCGGCTGAAGATCGACCGTTCCTTCATCCGCAACGTCATCGTCGACGAGGAGGACGCGGCCGTGGTGCGCGCGGTGATCTACCTGGGCCGGAGCTTCGGGCTGGAGGTCACCGCGGAAGGCGTGGAGAGCGGCTCGCAGCTGGAATTCCTGCGCGCCAACCGCTGCCCCGGCGCGCAGGGCTACCTGTTCGGCAAGCCAGTGCCGCCGGCGAAGTTCGAGCGCATGTTCCTGGACATGCCGGCGGGCGGGGCGGGCTGAGCGGACGTCGCCCGACCCGGTCGCTTTAGTCGATCCCCAGCTTCTTGAGCTTGTAGCGCAGCGCGCGGAAGGTGATGCCCAGCGCGGCGGCGGTCTTGGTCTTGTTGTAGCGGTTTTCCTGCAGCGCCTGCTGGATGGCGGCGCGTTCGATTTCCTCGATGTAGGAGGGCAGGGCGCTGGAGGCGGTGTCGTAGGGGCTGAGCGTGCGCGGATCGGGCCCCGGCGCGGCGGCGGGCGTGGCGTTCGCCGGCGCGCCGGCCGCCGCCGGCGTCCTGCGCGGGACCTGCGGCAGGTGCAGGTCGGCGGCGTGGATGACGTCGCCGTCGGCGAGCGCCAGCGCGCGCTCCAGGATGTTCTCCAGCTCGCGCACGTTGCCGGGGAAGGGGTAGTCCTCCAGGGTGGCCAGGGCGTCGTTGGCGATCACCGGGGTCGGGCGCTGCATGGCGCGGGCGAGGCGCTGCAGGATGGCGGTGGACAGCAGCTTGAGATCGCCGGTGCGCTCGCGCAGCGGCGGCACGTGCAGGCCGATGACGTTGATGCGGTAGTACAGGTCGTGGCGGAAGCTGCCGAGATCGACGAGCTGGGCGAGATCCTTGTGCGTGGCCGAGAGGATGCGCACGTCGACCGGCGTCTCGGCCGAGGCGCCCACCGGCCGCACGGTCTTCTCCTGGATCGCGCGCAGCAGCTTGACCTGCATCGCCAGCGGCAGCTCGGCGACCTCGTCGAGGAACAGCGTGCCGCCGTCGGCGCTCTGGAACAGGCCCGGCTTGTCGGCGTGGGCGCCGGTGAAGCTGCCCTTCTTGTGGCCGAAGAACTCGCTCTCCATCAGCTCGGTCGGGATCGCGCCGCAGTTGACCGGTACGAACGGGCCGGCCGCGCGCGCGCTCTGCGCGTGGATGGTGCGCGCGACCAGTTCCTTGCCGGTGCCGGATTCGCCGCTGATGTGCACCGGCGCCTGGCTGCGCGCGACCTTGGCGATGGTCTGCCGCAGCGCGACCATCGCCTCGGATTCGCCGAACAGGCGGCTGGCGGGATCGTCGTGCTGGAGTCCGGCGCGCGGGGGCAGGTCCAGCGCCTGCCGCGCCAGCCCGCGCAGCATGTGGATATCGACCGGCTTGCTGACGAAATCGAAGGCGCCGGCCTTCAGCGCTTCCACGGCCGCCTCGATGTTGCCGTAGGCGGTGATCACCGCGACCGGCGTGTTCGGGAAGCGGGCGGAAATCTCGGAGACCAGCTCCAGCCCCGAGCCGTCGGGCAGGCGCATGTCGGTCAGGCACAGGTCGTAGCGGTTGTCGGCCAGCAGCGCGCGGGCGGCGGACACGGTGGCCGCGGTGTCGGTGCGCAGGCCCATCCGGCCGAGGGTCAGCACCAGCAGCTCGCGGATGTCGTGCTCGTCGTCGACGATCAGGACGCTGCGTTGTTCGCTGGACATGGCGGGGGTTCCTTGGCGTGGGCGGCGCGACCGCGCGCGTCCGCCCCAGGCGTCCTGGCGTGGGCGGCCGCGCTGCGATGCGCGCCGGCGGACCGCGGGCAGGGCGACGGCCGGGGGCGCCGCGAGACGCCATCGTCGCCGCCCGCCTGTCGGCGATTGACCGGCGGTGTCATGAAGTGACCGATTATGCCGAAAGCAACGGGTTTCGTCCCGGCATGGCGAGCCGGAAGCAGGCGCCGCCGCCGGGCACCGGCACGTAGTCGAGATCGGCGCCGTTGGCGCGCGCCAGCTCGCGGGCGATGTAGAGCCCCAGGCCGGTGCCGTGCTCGGAGGTGGTGAAGAACGGCCGTCCCACCTGGTGGGCGACCGCGTCCGGGATGCCGGGGCCGCGATCGATCACCTCCACCGCGGGGCGGCCGTCGCGCTCGTCCGCGACCAGGGTCACCCGCGCCGGCTCGCCCGGCAGGCGCCCGTGGTGGATGGCGTTGTTGACCAGCACGGTGAGGATCTGGTGCAGGTGGCGCGGGTCGAACACCGCCTCGAGCGGGCGTTCCCGCCCGGATGCGCGCACGCTGCCGTTCTCGGGCTGCAGGGTCGCCTGGTACTCGTCCACGAAGCGGCGCACGCAGGCCACGAGGTCCACCGGCTCGCCCATCGCGCGCTCGCGCCGGGCCAGGCCGAGCACGCTCTCCACGATGCCGTTGGTGCGCAGGCACTGCTGGTGGATGATCTGCAGCAGCCGCCGGTCCGGCTCCGACAGGTCCTCGGACTCCTCCAGCAGCTGGGTCGCGTAGCTGATCGCCGCCAGCGGGTTGCGGATCTCGTGGGCGAGGCTGGCGGAAAAGCGCCCCATCGCCGAGAGCGTCAGCGATTCCGCCCGTCGCGACACCAGCGAGGCGTCGTCGAGGAACACCAGCGCCGATTCCGAACCCGGCAGCAGGCGGGCGAACCGCGGCTGCACCTCGATCCGCTCCGGGCCGCAGGCCAGGGGCGATTCGTCGTTGCGGGCATCGCGCCGCCACGCGCGCAGCCGCCGCGCCAGGCCGGGCGAGAGTTCCGTCAGGGCGCGGCCTTCCAGCGCGCCGTCGTGGTTGGCGAAGATCAGGCCCGCGGCCTCGTTGGCCAGCTGCACCGTCCCGTGGCCGTCCACGATCATCACCCCGGTGCGCATGCGGCGGATGATCAGTTCGTTGAGCCCGGCGAGGCTGGCCGCCTCCTCGCCGCGACGCTCGGCCAGGGCCTGGCTGCGCCGCATCCGCTCGCCCAGCAGGTTGGTCAGCGTGGCGACGGCGAAGAAGCTGACGCCGAACATCAGCGTCTCCGCCAGCGGCCGGGTCCGGCTGCCTTCCAGCATGCTCCACACGAACTCGGCGGCCAGCCCGAGCGCGGCGAGCGCGGCCACGACCAGCGCCACGCGCAGGCGCAGGAACAGCGCGGCGCCGCCGATGTTGGTCACCAGCAGCAGCGCCACCCCGGGTCCCGCGGCCGGCAATGCGTGGCTGATGAAGGTGGCGATCAGGATGTCGGCGACCACGCCGATCAGCGCCATCTCGCCGAGGTCGGCGCCGGGCCGGCGCGCCCACCACCACAGCGCGAGCGAGGCCGGCAGGCTGGCCAGCGCCACCGCCGCACCGAGCGCGCGGTCGTGCGGCGCGCCGATCAGCGCGCCGACCGGGCTGAACACCAGCAGGCACAGCAGGCTCGCTTCCAGGATGCGGTACAGCGCCAGCAGGTGCAGCTCGCGGCGCAGGACCGTATCGGTATAGACGACGCTGGCGGGCAGCTGGAACAGGATGCGCCCCTCCCCGGGCAGACCGGGACGAGTATAGGCGCCCGCGGCGATCGGCACGGTCCTTCGCGGCCATCGCCGGCGCCGATCGGATCGGCGCGTTTTGCCCCGGCTGGCCGCATGGGCGAGAATAGCGGTCTGCCCGCGCCCCCGCCGCCGGTCCTGGTGCCTGCGGATCCGTCGTGCGCGGTCCGTCACCCCACGCAGGATTCCACATGAATTTCCACGAATATCAGGCGAAGCAGCTGTTTGCCGACTACGGCATCGCGGTACCGGCCGGGCGCGTCGCCCAGACCGCCGACCAGGCGGTCGAGGTGGCCAAGGCCCTGGGCGGCAACTTCTGGGTGGTCAAGGCGCAGATCCACGCCGGCGGCCGCGGCAAGGCCGGCGGCGTCAAGTTGTGCAAGACCCTCGACGAGGTGCGCGCGGCCGCCGAGGCGCTGCTCGGCACGCGCATGGAGACCTACCAGTCCGCCGGCGTGGCGCTGCCGATCGACTCGGTGCTGGTGACCGAGGCGACCGACATCGCGCAGGAGCTGTACCTGTCGGTGCTGGTCGACCGCGGCACGCAGTCGATCACCTTCATCGCCTCCAGCGAGGGCGGCGTGGAGATCGAGAAGACCGCCGAGGAGAACCCGGACGCGATCCAGACCCTCCACGTCAAGTTCGTCGAGGGCCTGCAGGCCTACCAGTGCCGCCAGCTCGGCTTCGCGCTGGGGCTCAACGCCAAGCAGGTCAACCAGCTGGCGAAGATCATGCTGGGCCTGTACCGGCTGTTCAACGAGAAGGACCTGGCCCTGGTCGAGCTCAACCCGCTGGCGATCCTGAAGTCCGGCGACCTGGCGGTGCTCGACGGCAAGGTGAACTCCGACGACAACGCCTCGTTCCGCCACCCGGACCTGGTCGCCATGCGCGACATCCGCCAGGAGGACGAGACCGAGGTCAAGGCCAGCCAGCACGACCTCAACTACGTGACCATGGACGGCAACATCGGCTGCATGGTCAACGGCGCCGGCCTGGCGATGGCCACGATGGACGTCATCGCCCTCAACGGCGGCGCGCCGGCCAACTTCCTGGACGTGGGCGGCGGCGCGACCAAGGAGCGCGTGACCGAGGCGTTCAAGCTGATCCTGTCCTCGGACAAGGTCAAGGCGATCTTCGTCAACATCTTCGGCGGCATCGTCCGCTGCGACATGATCGCCGAGGGCATCATCGCCGCGGTCAAGGAAGTCGACGTCAAGGTGCCGGTGATCGTGCGCCTGGAAGGCACCAACGTGGAGGCGGGCAAGCGGCTGCTCAACGAGAGCGGGCTGGCCATCACCGCCGCCGACGACATCAACGACGGCGCCAAGAAGGCCGTCGCCGCCGCCGCCTAAGTCCATACATCACCTGTAGGAGCGCGCTCGCGCGCGACCGCGGCCATGCCTCGGCGCCGGGCGCTCCTACGACAGCACAGGATTTCAAATGAGCGTCCTTATTGACAAGAACACCAAGGTGATCGTGCAGGGCTTCACCGGCCAGCAGGGCACCTTCCACGCCGAGCAGATGCTCGACTACGGCACCAAGGTCGTCGGCGGCGTGACCCCCGGCAAGGGCGGCACCGAGCACCTCGGCCTGCCGGTCTTCGACACCGTGCGCGACGCGGTCGCCGAGACCGGCGCCGACGCCTCGGTCATCTACGTGCCGCCGCCGTTCGCGGCCGACGCCATCCTCGAGGCCGCCGATGCCGGCATCCGGGTCATCGTGTGCATCACCGAGGGCATCCCGGTGCTGGACATGCTGCGGGTCAAGAACGTGCTGAAGTCGCACGAGGACGTGGTGCTGATCGGCCCGAACTGCCCCGGCGTGATCACCCCGGGCGAGTGCAAGATCGGCATCATGCCGGGCCACATCCACAAGCCCGGCAAGGTCGGTATCGTCTCGCGCTCGGGCACGCTGACCTACGAGGCGGTCAAGCAGACCACCGACGCCGGCCTCGGCCAGTCCACCTGCATCGGCATCGGCGGCGACCCGATCAACGGCACCAACTTCATCGACGCGCTGAAGCTGTTCCAGGACGATCCGCAGACCGAGGGCATCATCCTGGTCGGCGAGATCGGCGGCAGCGCCGAGGAAGAGGCCGCCGAGTACATCGCCGAGCACGTGACCAAGCCGGTGGTCGGCTTCATCGCCGGCGCCTCCGCCCCGAAGGGCAAGCGCATGGGCCATGCCGGCGCGATCGCCTCGGGCGGCGCGGGCACCGCCGAGGGCAAGTTCGCCGCGCTGGAGAAGGCGGGCGTGACCACGGTGAAGTCGCCCGGCGACCTGGGCGCGGCGATCGCCAAGCGCCTGGCCGGCTGATCCCCCGCTCGCCATCCGCGACGCGAAAGGCCGCCTCCGGGCGGCCTTTTTGCGTTCGGCACGGGCCTCATCCGCCCCTTCGGGACACCTTCTTCCGCGAGCGGAAGCAGGGAGTCGAACGTCGCGCGCTCGAGCCCCTCTCCCGCGTGCGGGAGAGGGGGTGGGGTGAGGGTGTGTCGTGCGGTGGGCTTCGAAAAAGCGGCCCTCATCCGCCCCTTCGGGGCACCTTCTCCCGCAAGCGGGAGAAGGGGACGGGCCACGGCATGTCTGGGGCAGCTTCTTTTCCCGCGAGCGGAAGCAGGGAGTCGAACGTCGCGCGCTCGAGCCCCTCTCCCGCGTGCGGGAGAGGGGTTGGGGTGAGGGCGTGCGATCTGCCGCGGGTTCTGCGAGGCGTTGTCCGACAGCGCGGTGCGCAGTGATCCGGTGTGCGGGAGCGGATGGGGAGGGCAAGCTGGTCATGTCCTTCGAGGGAGCGCACGGATGCGCGATGCCGCCAAGACCGCCTTGGCCCGGCGACTGCGCCGGGACATGACCGATGCGGAACGTTTGCTCTGGTTCTACCTGCGCAATCGCGCGCTGGTGGGGGCGAAGTTCCGGCGCCAGTGCCCGGTCGGGCCGTTCGTGGCCGATTTCCTCTGCGCGGCGGGCCGGCTGATCGTCGAAGTGGACGGCAGCCAGCACGGCGAAGGCGTGGATGCCGCGCGCACGCGGTTCCTCGAGCGCCGTGGCTACCGCGTGCTGCGGGTGTGGAACCACGATGTCCTGGTCCGGCCGACGCAGGTACTGGAGGCCATCGTGGGCGCCCTGGCCGCGGGCCCCGCGCACGGCGCGGACGCCGGGCCGGCTGGCCCGGCGTGCAAGATCGCAGACGCGATCGAGGGTTTTTCCGGATGAGCGCGGTCCGGCGGGTGGCTAGGATCCGGGTTGCAGGTGGCCGTGCGTCGGCCGGCGCGCGACGTGGCGGCGGATGCCAAGCCCCTGCGTTGGCCCAGGCCGCGCCCGCGCGAGGCCGCCGTGTCCCTGTACGGAGCACCCGCGATGATCCTCGAGCGCACGATGCTGGCTGCCTTCTCCCGACTCCGCGCGAGGTCCGTCGCGGCGTCAGGCTTCGTGCGCGTCCGCCGCCGGGCGGCGGCGCTTGCCGCCTGCCTGGCGTTGCCGGCGTGGGCGCTGTCCGCACCGCCGCCGGTCCGGATCGACCACCACATGCACGTGCATTCGCCGGCGATCCGCGCCTGGCTGCCCCGCTATTGCGCCAGTCCCGGGCGGAGCTCGCCGTGCGATCCGGACTTCGCCGATCCGCCGCCGCTCGACGCGCTGATCGCAGCGATGGACCGCGCCGGCGTCGGGCATGGCCTGCTGATGTCGACGGGCTATCTCGCGCAGAGCGCGTTCGTGCAGCCGCCGGATCCCGATGCGGCGGCGCTGCTGCGTGCGGCCAACGACGATGTGGTGGCGCTGGCGCGCGCGCATCCCGGTCGCTTCTCGGCCTTCGTCGCGGTCAATCCGCTCGCGCCCCAAGCGCTGCCGGAACTGCGGCGCTGGCGCGGCGTCGAGGGCGTGGCCGGGGTCAAGATCCACGTCACCAATTCGGGGCTGGACCTGCGCGACGACGCCCATCTGCAGGCGCTGGCCGCGGTCTTCGCCGAGGCGCGGCGCAACGGCTGGGCGTTGACGATCCACCTGCGCACGCGCGCCGCCGACTACGGCGCGGTGGACGTGGCCAACTTCATCGAGCAGGTGCTGCCGCAGGCCGGCGACGTGCCGGTACAGATCGCCCATGCCGCCGGCTGGGGCGGCACCGATGCCAATACCTTCGAGGCGCTGGGCGCCTTCGCCGGCGCCCTGGCCGCGCGCCCGGCGCTGGGGCGGAACCTGTATTTCGATCTCGCCGCGGTGTTCGGCGACCAGACTCCGGACGAAGATGCCGCGAAGCTGGCGGCGCTGATCCAGCGGATCGGCCCGGCGCATTTCGTCGCCGCGTCGGACTGGCCGTTCGCGCTCGACCTGGCCGACTACTACGGCCGGGTCTATCCGGTGCTGCCGCTGTCGCCGGAGGCGTGGCGGACGATCCGTACCAACACCTGGATGGGGCGGCCCTGAGCCGTGCCGGCCGGCGATGCCGGGTGGCGACGATGGAGGCCCCGGAAGACCGCGGGCCGGGGCGCGGCTTCCGGGGGCGTCGCCGCGACCGCGATCGCGCAGCCGGTCGGTCGAGCCGGCGCCTGCCGGGGCGCCGGCGCAGGCCGGGCAGCGCCAGCGGCGGCCCGGCCGGTGCGGCCGGCCGGCCCGGTCAGTAGGCCTTGCGCACGCGCTCCGGGACGGCCCAGTCGTCGATGGGCAGGTAGGTGCCGCTGATGCGTACCGATTCGACCTTGCCCTGGGCGTCGAAGGCGTAGACCACCGGTTCCTTGTAGTGGTTGCCGCCGGTGCCGCCGTCCACCCGCAGGGTGGTCGCGTCGATGACGGTCAACGGCACCGCGCTCTTCGCCGGGTCGAGTTCGTAGGGGTTGAGCATGTACAGGCGGCCGCCGAGCGCGGCGATGTCGATCACGCCCCACAGGCGCGCGAAGCGCCCGGTGAAGCGGTCCAGGTCGATGCCGGCGGGCACGGCGGGGGTGTCGGCGTCCTGTCGCGTGCGCTCGGCCAGGTCGATCAGGCGGTACGCGGTCTTGGCCAGGTCCGACACCGGGCTGCCGAGCGCGTTGGTGAGCACCGACACCGCGATCGCGTCCTCCGGATCGGCCATCGAGATGGTGATGTGGCCCGGATAGCCGCCGGAGTGGCCGACCAGGGTGCGCGCGCCGACGTGGTGGACGAACACCCCCAGCCCGTAGATGGACGCGCTCTCGTCGCCCGGCTTGCCGGACCAGACCGGGCGGAACATCCGGCGCTTGGACGCGTCGCCGATCAGGCGCGCATCGCCGAAGCGGTAGGCGCTGAAGTACGCGGTCAGGTCCTCGGCGTTGGCGTAGAAGCCGGTGGCCGCCGACAGCGCCCGGGTATCCACGTGCTCGATCGGCACCCGGTGGTCGGCGTAGAGCAGGCTGCTGTAGCCGGTGGCGTACTCGTCGGCGCGCGCCGGATCGTACTCGGGCCCGGTGTGGGCCAGGCCGAGCCGGCCGACGATCTCGCGGCTGGCGTAGGCGTTGAAGTCCTCGCCGGTCGCGGCCTCGACGATCAGGCCGATCAGGCCGTAGCCGATGTTGGAGTACTTGAAGTGCTCGTTGCCGGGGATGACCGAGGCTTCGGCGGTCAGCAGTTCCTCGCGCAGTTGTTCCCGGTCGGGGAACGGCTTGCCGAGCTGCCAGAAGTCGCTGTCGCGGCCGTCGCGGATCACCCCGGCCGAGTGCGACAGCAGGTCGGCCACCGTCGCCGACGCCAGTGGCGAGCGCGCCTGCGCCAGCCACGGCAGCCAGTGGCCCGCGGTGTCGTCCAGGCGCAGCTTGCCGGCCTCGACCAGTTGCAGCACGGCGATGGCGGCGAAGGTCTTGGAATGCGAGGCGATGCGGAACAGATCGTCGTTGCGCAGCGGGCGCCGGCGTTCGACATCGGCCTGGCCGTAGGACGCGCTGAAGGCCAGTTCGCCGTCGATGCGGATCGCGGCCTGGATGCCGGGGATGCGCTGGTAGCCCTGCTGGTAGCCGAGCCACTGGTCGTAGTAGGCCAGCGCGTCGCGCGCCGAGGCCGGATCCGGCGGTGCGGCCTGTGCCGCGCTGTGCGCGATCGCGGCCGCGCAGAACAGGACGAGCGCTGCGGCGCGCCGGCAGGCGGTGCGCGCGGTGGGGCGCGCGCGGTCGGGAATGAGGGGCATGGTCTCTCCGGTTCGAGGGGCGAGGGGATGTCCGGCGGCGGTCGCCGCCGGGCGGTGCGGTCGGAGCGTCGGCCGGATGGCGACGGTGCGGTCGCCGCCGATGACGGCGTGGCGGTGCGGGAAACGCGGCGAGCCCGCCGGCTGCCCGTCGCCCACGCGGCCGATGTTGGCATACGGCTCGGCGCTGCGGCCCTCGCCCAGGGCGTCGCAGGCGGCGGGGGCGAGGCGGGCATCGCTACGGATGCGGCCGTCGGCGGCGGCGCGCGCGGGCCCGTGCTCGCCGCCGGAGACCGGTGAGGAAGTGGACCGGCGGCGTGGGAAAGCGTGTACGCGGCCGCAGTCGGTGATGTCGTCGGGCATGGGGGCTGCGAGCGAACGAGGGGCGGCCGGGCGAGCGCGCGCGACGTGCTCGCCTGGCGCCGGCAGCGAGCGCCCGCGGGTCGCGAGCCGCGGCGGTGTCGCCGGTCCCGGGCGGCCGGCCGACGACGCCGGCAGCCCGAATCTACGCGCGGGCGCTCGGCGCCGAATCGGTGGAAACCCTGATTCGCGAGATCGCGTGGGATCGGCCCGCGCGCCGGGCATCAGGACCCCGGGGCGGTCGCGCAGGCGGCGTCGCCCGCCCGAAGACGGCGCCCGGTCCGGGCGCGCGCGGCGCGCGGCCGCGCCTTCGGCGGCGGGAAGAACCTGAAATAATGCGGCCACTTCCGCAGGAGTTCCGCATCCATGCCCACGACCCTCCGCATCGCCATGGCCCAGTTCGACTTCCCGGTGGGCGCGGTCGAGCGCAACGCCGAGCGCATCGGCCAGATGATCCTGGAGGCGCGCGACGAGTTCGGCGCCGACGTGGTGCTGTTCCCGGAACTGGCCATCAGCGGCTATCCGCCCGAGGACCTGCTGATGCGGCCCTCGTTCCTGGCCGACTGCGAGCGCGCGCTGCAGGCGGTGGCCAGGCACGCCACCGGCATCGTCGCCGTCGTCGGCTGGCCGGAGTCGGCCGGCAGCGTGCTCTACAACTCCGCCAGCGTGCTGCGCGACGGCCGGGTGGAGCGGACCTACCGCAAGCGCGAGCTGCCCAACTACAACGTCTTCGACGAACGCCGCTATTTCCATGTCGATCCCGACGGCGAGCCCTGCGTGGTCGAGGTCAAGGGGGTGCCGGTCGGCGTGCTGGTGTGCGAGGACCTCTGGTTCGCCGAGCCGATCGCCGACACGGTGCGCGCGGGCGCCGAACTGGTGCTGGTGCCCAACGCCTCGCCCTACGGGCGCGGCAAGCACGCCGAGCGCGACGGCACGCTCTCCGACCGCATCGCCGAGACCGGTGCCGCGATCGCCTACCTCAACGTGGTCGGCGGCCAGGACGCGCTGGTGTTCGACGGCGCCTCGCTGGTGGCCGACGGCGACGGCGCCATCCACCCGGCGGCGGTCGCGTTCTCCGACCAGTGGCTGGTGGTGGACTACGACGCCGCGTCGCGGCGCTTCTCGCCGGTGGTGTGGGTGGACGACGGCGACGAGAGCGTCGATGCGCTGGCCTGGCGCGCGGTGACCCGCGGCGTGCGCGACTACTGCGACAAGAACGGCTTCACCAGCGCCTGGGTCGGCCTGTCGGGCGGCCTGGATTCCTCGGTGGTGCTGGCAATGGCGGTCGATGCGCTGGGGGCGGAGAACGTCACCGCGGTGCGGCTGCCCTCGCGCTATACCGCCGACCTGAGCAACGATCTCGCCGCCGAGCAGTGCAAGGCGCTCGGCGTGCGCATGCTGACGCTGCCGATCGAGGCGCCGTTCCAGGGCTTCCTCGACACCCTGTCGGAAGTCTTCGCCGGGCGCGAGCCGGACGTGACCGAAGAGAACCTGCAATCGCGCATCCGCGGCGCCATGCTGATGGCGCTGTCGAACAAGTTCGGCGGGCTGCTGCTGACCACCGGCAACAAGAGCGAATACGCGGTCGGCTACGCCACGATCTACGGCGACATGTGCGGCGGCTACGCGCCGATCAAGGATCTGTACAAGACCGAGGTCTACGGACTGGCCAAGTGGCGCAACACCGTGGGCGGCGCCCCGGTGATCCCGCGCGGCGTGATCTCGCGGCCGCCGTCGGCCGAGTTGCGGGAGAACCAGACCGACCAGGACTCGCTGCCGGCCTACGACGTGCTCGACGCGATCCTGCTGCGCTTCGTCGATTACGAACAGTCGCGCGACGAGATCGTCGCCGCCGGTTTCGACGCGGCGATGGTGGACAAGGTGCTGCGGCTGGTGCGCGCCAGCGAATGGAAGCGGCACCAGGCCGCGCCGGGCCCGAAGGTCTCCCGGCGCGCCTTCGGCCGCGAGCGGCGCTATCCGATCAGCAACGGCTACCGCGGCTGAGGCCCACCTGCGCCGGCTGCGTCAGCCGCGGCCCTCACCCCAACCCCTCTCCCGCGCGCGGGAGAGGGGCTCGAGCGCGGCGGCCGCCTTCCTTCTCCCGCATGCGGGAGAAGGTGCCCCGAAGGGGCGGATGAGGGCGTTTTTTTCGAAGTCCGCAGTGCAGCAGGCCCTCACCCCAACTCCTCTCCCGCGTGCGCGAGAGGGTCTCGAGCGCGGCGGCCGCTTCCCTTCTCCCGCTTGCGGGAGAAGGTGCCCCGAAGGGGCGGATGAGGGCGTTTTTTTCGAAGTCCGCAGTGCAGCAGGCCCTCACCCCAACCCCTCTCCCGCGCGCGGGAGAGGGGCTCGAGCGCGGCGGCCGCTTTCCTTCTCCCGCATGCGGGAGAAGGTGCCCCGAAGGGGCGGATGAGGGCGCTTTTTCGAAGTCCGCAGTGCAGCAGGCCCTCACCCCAACTCCTCTCCCGCGTGCGCGCGAGGGGCTCGAGCGCGGCGGCCGCTTCCCTTCTCCCGCTTGCGGGAGAAGGTGCCCGGAAGGGGCGGATGAGGGCGTTTTTTTTCGAAGTCCGCAGTGCAGCAGGCCCTCACCCCAACCCCTCTTCCGCGTGCGCGAGAGGGGCTCGAGCGCGGCGGCCGCCTTCCTTCTCCCGCATGCGGGAGAAGGTGCCCCGAAGGGGCGGATGAGGGCGCTTTTTTCGAAGTCCGCAGTGCAGCAGGCCCTCACCCTAACCCCTCTTCCGCGTGCGCGCGAGGGGCTCGAGCGCGGCGGCCGCTTTCCTTCTCCCGCTTGCGGGAGAAGGTGCCCCGAAGGGGTGGATGAGGGCGTTTTTCGAGGCCCGTTGCACGGCGGGCGACGGCGCCGCTACAGGTAGCGCGACCACAGCACCTGCGCTTGGGTGGTCTCCGTGCCGCCGCCGTCGCAATCGGCCATGCAGGGCGGCTCGCCGGGGTGGTAGGCGTCGTCGCCGGTGGTGTAGTCGATGACGGTGCTGCCGCCGATCGCGGCGCGTTCGCTGCCGCCGGCCTGCGCTGCGGCGAGGATCGCGCCGTCGATGCGGGTGCTGCCGCCGGTCAGCAGGGTGTCGCCGGCGGAGACGTTGCCGGACACGTGGGTGGACGCCCCGAGGCTGATGCGGCCGCCGACGAAGGTCTCGGTGCCGGGCAGGTAGCCGCCGGCGACGAAGGCCGCGTTGCCCAGGGCGGCACCGATGAGTGTCCCCTCCGCCAGGTCGCAGAGGTTGGTCGGCGCCTGCCCGGCGAAACCGGCGTTGGAGGCGCCGCCGACGGTCAGCGGCGCGTTGGCGCAGGTGCGCGCGTAGCCGGCCCAGTTCGGCGCCATCGTGCGGTGGCCGCCGGCGGTGACGATGTTGCCGGTGGCGAGGAAGGTGTTGACGTAGGTGCCGTTGCCGAGCTCGAGATCGCCGTCGAACCACGCCACGCCGCGCGCCATCGACTGCCCGTTCACCGTCCACTTGCCGTTGTCGTAGGCGAAGCAGCCGTTCTGCGCCGAGAAGCCCTGGCAGATGGCGGCCACCGGTTGCGTGCAGGTGGTCCCGGACATGTGTTCGGGCCGGCACAGGTAGTCGGGGTAGCGGTTGTGGTCGGCGTAGCGTTCGCCGAGCACGTAGGTGCCGGATGCGATGCCGTCCACGTAGGCCACCGTCACCTGGATGCGGCCGCCGACGTATTCGAAGACGTAGTTGGCCGCCAGCTTCAGCGGATACACGTCCACGCGCGTGCGCGGGATCGTCACCTCGGGCAGGGCGGCCAGGGACACCGGCGCCACCGCGCTCACTGCGGCCTGGTACCCGGGCTGCACCACCACGTTGACGCTGCTGTTGTACTGCTGCTGCTTCAGCAGCGCGCCGCCGACCACGCCGCTGCCCACGCTCTGCCAGCCGCCGACGTGGAGCGAGCCGCTGGCGTGCACGCTGGAGACGCTGCCGCTGCCTTCCAGGCGCACGTCGCCGCGGCTGGCCAGCGCGCCCGCGCCGGCGCTGCCGGTCAGCACGATCGTGCCGCCGGCCTGCACCTGGCCGGTGGTGCCGTAGCCTTCCAGGCGCACCGTGCCGTTGGCATGCACCGCGCTGACGCCCTCGCCCTTGACGACGACGTCGCCTCCCGCGGCGAGGGTGGTCGGCGAGCGGTTGCCGCCGGCGTACTCCACGCTGCCGTTGGCGCGCAGGCTGCCGACGCCGCCGCCGGCGCCGGTCCAGCGCACGTCGCCCTCGGTCGCGATCGAGGCGATGCGCACGCCGCCAGCGGCGACGACGACGCCGCGCCTGGCCTCCACCACCTCGCCGCTGCCGCCGGCGAAGGTCACCGTGCCGCCGCTGCGGATCGTCAGCGGCTTGGCGCCGCCCTCGACGCGTACGTCGCCGAGCGCGTAGACCTGCGAGACGCCGGAACTGCCGGTCAGGGTCACGTCGCCGTTGGCGTAGACCGCATCGACCTGGATGCCGCTGCCGATGGTGACGCTGCCGGTCGCGCGGATCGAGCTGATGCCGGTCACGCTGGCGTTGTCGAGCACCACGTTGCCGTCGACGTTGATGTCGGCGTTCTCGCCGCGGAACTCGATGCCGCCGGTGACCACCAGGTCCCGGTAGATGTTGATCGCGCCGATCTCGTTGCTGCCGCCGCCGTTGCCCGGGCCGGAGCCGCCAGCGACCGTCAGCAGGTACACCACTTCGACGGTGGACGTGGAGGCGGCGGTGCCCTCGGCGGCGCGGCCGGTCACCTGCGCGGTCACCCGGTAGCTGCCTTCGCCCGGCAATCGGCAGACTTCGCTGAGCACCGCGCGCGACACGCCGATGGGGCCGGCGCCGTCGATGGCGATCGCGCCGCGCGCCGGCGCGCCCTCGCAGGCGTACTCGCCGGTGCCGGTGCCGGCGCCGGCATCGTCCGCGGCCGCGGCCGTGATCTTGGCTGCCGCCGCGACCGCCGGCGCGCTGTCCAGGCGGTCCCAGCCCTGGCCGTCGGCCCAATGCTCGTAGCGATCCTGCGGCAGTTGCAGCAGCGCGGTGCGGATGGCTTCCACGCCGCGCCAGGCCGCGCCCTGGGCGGCGGTGGCGGCGTGCGTGGTCAGCTGCCGCTGCTGGGTGCCGCGCAGCGACACGGTCATGCCGAGCACCGCCACCCCGATCGCCAGGCCGAGCAGCAGCAGGATCAGGATCGTCGCCACGCCGCGCTGGCGATGCGCGACGCGCGCGGGAGACGGGCGAGCGGCGTTCATCCGGCGGCCTTGAGATTGGACAGGCAGGCGGAGAACACCACCTCGCCGGCGACCTTCAGCGAAACCCGCTGCGACACGTCCAGCAGGCCGGCCTGCTGCGCGTAGGGCAGGCTGCACTCGCCGTCGCGCTGGAAGCGGGCGTTCTGCAGCGAGCGCACGCCGGCCTCGTCGGCGAGCGCGTGGCCCTGCCGGTCCTGCGGCACGAAGAAGCCGGTGGCCGAGAGCAGGCGCCGGGGCGCGGCCGCGCCGGTGGCGCTCCAGGCCGGTGGGGCGTCCGCGCTCGTGCAGGGCTGGGCCGGCAGCCAGTACAGGCCGCGGCGGTCGGCATCGGCGTCGGCCGGCGCCGCCGGCACCGCGGTGGAGGCGGCGTCGTCGACGATGCGCAGGCCGGCGCAGGCTTCGCCGGCGTCCGGGTAGAGGCTGTAGCGCCAGACCACCAGGCGGCCGTCGTCGAGGATGGCGAACGCGCCCGCCTCGCCGGGCGGCACGCCGAAGCCGGCGCGCTGCATCTCGATCTGCGCGGTCAGCAGCGCCGAGGCCAGCTGGCCGTCGCGCTGCGCGCTGCGCGCGGTGTTGCCGGAGACATCGATCATCAATGCGTAGATGGCGACCATCGCCGCGATCGTCAGCAGCGAGATCAGCAGCCCGACCATCACCCCGATCAGGCTCTGCCCGCGCTGGCGACGGGCATGGCGGACGCGACGAGGCGGGCGGCGCGCGCTCATTGCGGCAACTGCCGGGTGCCGACCACCAGCGCGGGGCCGGCATCCTGCTCGTCGCCGCCGGTCATGCCGAGCGCGCTGGCCGGGATCTCGAGCGCGACCTCCGGCGGTGCGGCGATGGCGGCCGAGGCGCCGCTGCCGAAGTTGAGCGTGAGGTTCGGCGCGGTCGAGCACTGCACGGTCGCGCTTTCCGCGGCCGTCGGCGACCACGGCGCCTGGATGGCCGTGCTGCTGCCCTCGCACAGGGCCAGGCCGTCCATCTGCAGCGCCAGGCGCAGTTGCTCGACGGCGAACGATTCGACCTTGGCGTCGCGCTGGCCGGCGGCCACGCGCGCGGCCACGTGGCCCAGGCCGCCGCCGAGCACCGCCAGCAGCGCCACGCCGACCAGCGCCTCCAGCAGCACGTCGCCGCGCTGGTGGCGGGAGCGGCGGCCGCGCGCGCGCGACCGGCGAATGCGGTCAGAGCAGTTCGGCATATTCGAGCGCCTGGTCGCCGATGCCGATCGCCACGCGTTCCTGGTTCGCGAGCGCGCAGCCGTCGGCATCGGTGCGCTGGCCGTGGCTGTCGAAGGCCACGCAGGAAAACGCGTTGCCGTCGGCGCGGAAGGTCGCCAGATCGGGGAACCCGGCCGGTCCGGTGAGCTTGAAGGCGAGGTCCGGGTGCGGGAGCGGGCCGGTCGTCCAGACCGGTTGCGCGGGCCAGTCGCCGTCCTCGTCGCGCACCCGCACCTGCAGCGTGCGCGCGCCGTCGGCTTCGACCAGCTCGAGCCGGACGGTGCCGCCGGCGATCGTGGCCGGCAGGCCGGACGGATTGCGCAGCGCCATCGCCCGCGCCTGCGATACCGCTTCCTGCAGCTGGCCGACGGCCTGCAACTGGCGGGTACCGTCGATCCAGCTGCGGGCGAACGGCAGCCCGACCAGCAGCAGCATCGCCACGATCGCGATCGTCACCATCAGCTCGACCAGGGTGAAGCCGCGCATGCGAGGGCTCACCACGTCACGTCGCCCACGTCGGGGCAGGCATCGCGGGTGCGGGTGTTGTCCGCCGTCAGCCGCAGGGTGCAGCCCTCCAGCCGGCCGCCGGTGCCGACGGCGCTGAGCGTGTAACCGTCCTGCGCGCGGTAGGCGAAGGCGAAGTCGCCGGCATCCGAGGCCGGCGACCAGCCCGGGAACACGGCGCGCAACTGCGCGGCGCCGTCCAGGCTGCCGCCGGGATACACCAGGGTGCGCTGGCGGTGGTTCTCGACGTTGGCCGACAGCGCGAGCAGGTCGGCCTGGGCGATCCGGATCTTGCTGCGCAGGACGTAGCGCGTATATGACGGCCAGGCGATCGCGGCCAGGATCGCGACGATCGCGACCACCACCATCAACTCCACCAGGGTGAAGCCCTTCGAACGCTTGCGTGCCACGTGATGTCCCTTGTCGGTCGAGCGCCGGCTTGCGGCGATCGCTCGTCGCGCAAAAGCCAGCAGGCCATTTGAGGGAAGCGAAATCACGCTGTCAATGTGATGGGAATCAAAAAAGTTCTGGTGTCAAGTCTTTCGTGCAAATCACGCAAGGCTTGAAACCATATATGGGACAGTAGGTTAGCTCTTTTGGGGGCCGCATTGCAGGACTGCGGCTTGGTGGGCTAGGAGCCACATAAGAGCGTCGGTAGAGAAAGCCGCATCGCACTGTGTCGTGCTGGATTGCCGAGGAACGGCGAGCGTGCCGCACGATCATAGCCCAAGAGGCTGTTGATGGCATCCAGAATGAAGAACGCGCAGCCTGGGGCTGCGCGTTCAATGGATGCCGTTGGTATGCGACGCCATCATGTCGGCTTCCATGGCGCGCTCCGGGTCGCCGTGCCCTTCCTGAATCCCCGATCCCTCGCTATGAACGCCTCCAGCATGTGCGGGATCAACTTCTCGGCATCGACTGTTCGCCATGCGTTTGCGCGTGCAGCGCGGCGTAGCGGTCGAGGCCGGCTTTCAGGCTGACCGGACAGGCAAAGGTCATCTTGACGCTCTTGGTCTTGGGCACCGGCCCGAGCCGCAGCTTCTTGGTCGTGCTCATGCGAAGTTCCCCGATTGAAGAACAGCGGCTGGCAGGTAACTCAATATCTATGGATGATCGTGAAAGGACCATCGACGCGGGCCACTCTCCAGCTTGCATAATGTTCGGAACTGCACGCCGCGCGCATACTTGGCAATCGAAGTCACAGTGTCTGTGTTAGCGGACTATGACCGCTATTCGACAGTGACTGATCGATCGGAGGGGGAACGCTGTGGAACTGTATGAGAGGTGGTGTGAGTCCACCAAAGAAAAGAATAAGCGTAAGTATTACTGGACCTATGTCGAGAAGGACGGCGGTCGCGACGATATCTGCGAGGATCTCGCTGAGACCATCCGCTCTCACTACGACCGACTCGAACGGATCGCCGACGACGTAGAGCGACTCGGATACAAGGTCGCCGCCAAGATTCTCAGCGAAGCGATGCCTCAGACAGACAAGGGACGCTCCGGCGACCTCGGCGAAATCCTTGCGACTGAGCTGGTGGAAGAAGAGATTGGCCTGCGCGTCCCTGTGCGCCGACTTCGCTACAAGGATGGTCGCAACATGGCCATGCGTGGCGATGACTTCATTGGCGCCGGCTACGGCGGTGATGATGAAAAGCTCTGGCTCCTGAAGGGCGAGGCAAAGAGCAACAAGAAGCTTGGCAAATCCACGGTCACCAGTGCCCGTAAGGTACTCGACCGCGACGATGGCCGCTGCACACCAGACTCGCTGCTGTTCGTCGCCAATCGCCTGCTGGAGAGCAATGACCCCGACGACAACGCGCTGGGTCGCGATCTCCGCGACGAGGTGGGCCTCAAGTCCCTCCGTGCCGATCGCATTGACCACATGCTCTTCACCTTGTCGGGTAATGGCCCTCACGCCTCCCTGAAGGACGACCTCGACGCTGCTGGGACGAACCGTGACCACTACGTCGTGAACATCCACGTCGAGGACCACCAAGACTTCATCGCAGCTATGTACCAGGAGGCGGAAGACCTTGGAGACGCCTGACGAACTGACAGCCTACCTCACCGCCGCGACCGTCGATGGCATCCTTGGCCGCCTCCTCTATCGTGGTGCTGCTTGGTCGTTGATGCGAGAAGCGGGTGTGTTGCCGCAAAACGCACCGCCATTGGGTGAGACCATCGAAACTGACCTCGCCGAACATGGCTTCGCCCTACTTCGGGGCGCCATGGCGCTACGCGCAAAGACTGGCGCATCCGACCTGACGAACAGGGCTTTCGAGCGAGCCGCCAACGCCTTTGAGGCTCTAGTGAGAAATGGTAATCCTGAGTCGCCAGATCGGGGGTTTCGTCGCACGATTGCCGCTTCTGCTTATCACTTGGCTGGCTACTCGGCCGTGGCCTATTCTCTCTTCAACGAGGCATCAGAAGACCTAAACACCGCGCCGGGCGAAACGGCGATCCGCCACCTGATCCTGCGCGACCTCGACAAGCTTCGCGGCTTTGTTCGCGAGTGGTTGGACGACGAGGCTCACGGTGATGAACAGATTGCCGAGGCGCTAGGGGGAGAAGAACCGGACATCGACGAGGTTCTGTCGGCCATCCTCAACACGACTATCTGCCGAGCCCTAGCACATTTTGACTTCGCGCTTGAAACGGGCGAGCCCGAGCCGATCGATAGCGCACGCACGTTGCTTGCCACTGCGATTAGCTTGGCAGACAACGCGGAAAATGTTCCGCTGTGGTGGATATCGAACCTTTGTCGCCATCTGATCGACGATCTTTGGTTGCATTCGTTGCATCAGAATCTGCCGACCGAACCGCCAGAGGGGACGGAGGAAAAATACCCGGACTTGCGCCGACTGTTCATCTCGTCGCTCTATGCCCGAAAAACTTCCGAAGTGGAGCTATGGCCATCGCAGCGCGAAGCGGCCCAGCGTTCAACGGACGTCACCGACGACTTGGTCGTCGCCTTGCCGACCAGTGCTGGCAAAACGCGGGTTGCGGAGATTGCTGCGCTAATGACCTTGTCGTCAGAGCGACGGGTACTGATCGTCACGCCATTGCGCGCATTGTCCGCCCAGACGGAGCGTTCCTTCAGAAAGACCTTCGCGCCTCTCGGCTTCAGCGTTTCCTCGCTTTACGGCGCCAGCGGCCTTTCGGCTGGTGACGAAGACGCCCTGCGCACCCGCGAGATCATCATTGCAACGCCGGAAAAGCTCGATTTCGCGCTCAGAAGCGACCCGTCCCTGATCGATGATGTTGGCCTAATCGTCCTCGACGAAGGTCACATGATCGGCCCGAGCGAGCGCGAAATCCGTTATGAAACGCTGGTGCAACGCTTGCTTCGCCGCGCGGATAAGGGCGAACGCCGGATCGTCTGTCTCTCCGCTATCTTGCCCAGCGGCGACGAACTTGACGATCTCACTGCATGGATTCGCTCTGACGAGCCAGGCGAGCCGGTGCGTTCCGACTGGCGCCCTACGCGGCAGCGGTTTGGCGCACTCACTTGGCGAGGAAAGGACGCTCTGCTTCGGCTCGACCTCGACGACGATGGACCCTTCCTCGATAAATTCGTTGTGGAGAAGGCCGCCCTAGGGAGAGAGAAGAAGCCTTATCCGCGCAAGAACTCGCACCTCACCTTGTTCGCGGCGTGGGAGTTCGCGAACCAAGGTAAGCGGACCCTGATCTTCTCCACTCAGGCAAATTGGGTCGAGAGCTATGGCAAGCAGGTCGTGGACCTCTGCAAGCGCGGCTATCTGGATTCGTTGCTGGAGAACGAAGCGTCGATTGCGCGAGCTATGGAGGTCGGCAAGGAATGGCTGGGCGAGGACCATCCCGCCGTCGCCTGCCTGAAGGCGGGCGTCGCGATTCACCACGGCCGGCTGCCGAGCCCGTTCCTGCGCGAGTTGGAAGTCCTTCTGTCCGAGGGGGTGCTGAAGGTCATCGTCGCGTCGCCGACGCTGTCGCAGGGCCTCAACCTCAACGCTGCCGTGCTGTTGGTGCCAGCGTTGTATCGGGCGTCCGAGAAGATCAAAGGCGAGGAGTTTGCGAATGTCGCCGGCCGCGCCGGGCGGGCCTTCGTGGACGTCGAGGGTCTCATCGTCCATGTCATGTTCGATAAGATCGATTGGCGGAGGAGGGAGTGGCGAAAGCTGGTCGCTTCCGCCAAGGCCCGAACGCTGAAGAGCGGCCTCATCCAGATCGTCGCCGAGATTCTTGATCGTCTGTCCCGCGAAGGTGTGTTAGATCGCGATGATGCCTGGGAATATCTCGCCAACGCCCGCGAAGCTTGGCGATCGCCCGAGGAAGAAGCTGCTGTTGCCGAACGCTTGGCTGCCGGTGCGGAATACGATGCCGATGCCGATGGCGACGACGATGAAGGCGGCAGCGATGGAGAAGAAGATGCCATCGACGAGGAGCCGCTGTCGCAGCTCGTTGAACGCCTCGATGCAACCGTGTTCGGTCTGATCGAAGCCTTAGACGCTGATCGTGCTGATTTGCCGAAACTCTTGGACGAGGCGCTTAAAGGATCGCTGTGGGCGCGTCAGATCGCCCGCGAGAATGAGAACGTTGCGCCTTTGCACAAGAAGGTGTTTGAGGCGCGCGCGGACCTCATTTGGAGAACCACCACGGCGCAGGCGCGGCGCGGGCACTTCGCAATGGGGGTTGGGCTTGAAGCCGGTCTCTCCATCGACGCCCTGGCCGATGAACTCGCCGAGATGCTCGACCGGGCCGACGACGCAGCATTGAGCGGTGATGTCGATGAACTCGCCGACGCCCTTGGCGGTCTAGGTGAGCGTCTGCTATTTATGCGACCCTTCATTCCCGACAAGGCGAATGCGCTGCCGGCGAACTGGAAGGCCATCCTGCGAAGCTGGGTATCCGGCGAAGATGTTGCCAAGATCGGAGCGCAGAACATGCGAGCGGTCGAAGAGGCTTTCACCTATCGCCTGGTTTGGGCGCTGGAAGCCGTCCGCACCCGCCGCATGTCCCTAGGATGGTTGCCGGACACAGTGGCGGGCGGTGCAGCGGCAGCGGTCGAAACCGGCGTCCCACGGTTCATGATGGCGATGCTGATTCGCGCTGGTCTGCCGTCGCGGCGCGCGGCGATGGCAGCCATTGAGGATGCAATGCCCGTCTTCGTCACACCGGCGGAGATGCGAGCCTGGCTTGAATCCGACGAGATTACGGCCTACACCGATGCCGGCAATTGGCCGACGCCCGATACTGCCGCGCTATGGGCGCGCTTCCGAACTGAGGCTCTCAGTGGCGGCATTCAGAAATGGTCGGTTGAACGCTACAAGCGTCTGCTCGACATTGAGGCCGTCCCGCCTGCTGGCCTCTATCGGATCGTCACCGATGAGGGGGACGGACGGACTTGGCTGGCGACTCCTGACTACCAGCGGGTCGCCGCGTTCAAGAGGCCGGCGGTCGATCCTAAACCTAGCCTCTTTTCGGGTCAGCTTCCGGGTAATACGAGGCTCGTGGAAGCTTTGCGCGTCGGTCGCGGAAAACTGCTCTGGCCGCGTGCCAATGGGTGAATGGGCCATAGTCTCGCTTCGTCACGTGGGTTTCGGCGGTCCGGCTTTGGCCGTTCTTCCCTTTCTGAATCCCCGATCCCCCGCCATGAACGCCTCCAGCATGTGTGGGATCAGCGTCATGGCATCTACCGCCTCGCCATACGCCTGCGCGTGCAGCGCGGCGTAGCGGTCGAGGTCGGCTTTCAGACTGGCCGGACAGGCGAAGGTCAGCTTGACGCTCTCGGTCTTGGGCAGTGGCCCGAGCCGCAGCTTTTTGGTCGTGCTCATTGCGAAGCCCCCCGGTTGAAGAACAGCGGCTGGTACGGCCGCAGCACAAGATCCCGGTTGACGATGATCCGCACCGGCAGGCCGGGCCGGCTGGTCAGCATGGGCTGGATGTTCATGTTGCGCCGGGTGATCTCCTGGCCGACCTGATTGATGCTGTCCTGGGCGCTGTCGCGCCCGGCGATGACGATGCGGTTGCCGTCCTGGCGGTTCTCCGGCGCGGCCAGCTCGGCACCCACGCCCAGCAGCGTCGTCAGCACAGCGCCCGCGACGATGCGATCCCAATGCCAGTCCACGTCGTCTTCCAGGCCGGCGTAGCCGGCCGGGTCGGTGCCCACAAGGTTGTCGAGCGTCAGCGATGACGTGTCGGGCAGGATGACCCGGTTCCATACTACCTGCACGCGGCTCTGCCCGTAGCTGACTTGGCTGTTGTAACGCCCGAGGATGCGCGATCCCTGCGGGATCAGCAGGAACTTGCCCGTGGCCGTGTCAAAGACCGGCTCCGTCACCGTGGCGATCACGTCGCCGGGCAAGTCCGACTTGATACCTGTCACCAGCGCGCCGGCGATCACCGTGCCCGCCATCACCTGATAAGGCGATGCCGGCAGCGCCAGGTTGCCGGAATTGCGGGTTTCCGTAGAGCCGCCTTTCAGGAATGCCTCTTTCTGGTCTTGCCGGTTCTGCACGGCGGTCGGGTCGGCTGGCTGTGCAGCCACCGAGGCCGGCCCGGCAGCGAGTGGGTCGAAGGCCGCGAGCGCGCTGGCAGCGCCAGGCGCCCCCGGCGCCGCCTGCGCCACCGTGGCGGCGGCCTGGCCTTGGCCGCCCGAGCGGAAGAACACCGACGAAGCCGCCGCCGCATCAGCCTCCTTGCGCAAGGCATCCTCGGGATCGTGACCCGGCGGCGTATAGGCCGGCGTCACCGGCTGCTGCGAGTTCACGATGGCCGGGCCAAGATCGCCCGGTAGTGGCGGCCCCAGCTCGGGTGCGGCGGGCGGCAAGGCCGGCAGCTTCGAGTAATCGGTTGGCAGCGCGTCCAGCCCTTCGGACTTCGACACGCGATCGACGTTGTAAAGCTCGGCCTGCTCGCCGGCTCCGCGCCGCTGTGGCTGCAATGACCAGATCGTGGCGCCGAGCACGGCGACCGACAGGCTGCCGACGAGGATGGCCAGCGTGCGCCGGTTCAGGCGCGTGACCGGGCGCGGCTGGGCGCGCAGCGCCACCGCCTCGGGCGCGACCTTGCCCGCCTGCGGCGTGGCGAGGTCGGGGGTGTCGTCCTGGCTCATGGTCAGTTCCTCCGCGCAACGCCGTCCGTGCGCTCGATTCGCACCACGTCGCCCTTGTCGCCGCCCAGGCGCAGTTCGGCCGCGCCGAACAGCCGATCCACGATGTAGTACGGCGAGCGGAAGCGGTAGTTCACCAGTTGTCCATCGCCCTGCGCGCCGATGACGAACAGGGGCGGCAGCTCGCCTTGCGCGATGCCCGCCGGAAACTGGATATAGACCTTCTCGCCGTCATCGAAAGCGCGCAGCGGCTTCCACGGCGGATTGCTGCCGCTGATCGCGTAGCGGAAGCGCAGGTTCTCCAGCGCCAGCCCGGTATCGACCGGCGCTGCGGCGCTGGCCGCCTGCGCCTGGCGCTGCAAGGCCAGCATCCGGTCGCGCGGGTACTCCCAGGACGCCGACGCCATCCACGTCTTTTCCGTCGAGGTCAGCTCCAGCAGATAGGTGCGGCGGCTGGTCGTGATGACGAGATTGGTCTTGAGTCCCGAGCGGATCGGCTTGACCAGCACGTTCACGCGCAGGTCGGCGCCGCTGCCGCTGGACGTGTCGCCCACGATCCAGCGCACGGTATCGCCGGCGGCCACCGTCACCAGTTCCTCGCCCGGCTGGAGCGAAATCACGGTCACGCGGCCCACGGCCGCATAGACCTGATAGAGCGCGCCATCGGTGAAGGGCCACACCTGAATCGCGTTGACGTAGCCCTCGCGCGTGGGCGCGACGCGGGCCTCGGCGTTGGCGCGCGAGACACGCACCTTCTCGTCGGCCGGTTCCGGCGTAGGTTTGGCGTCTTCGGCCTCGGGCACCGGCATCAACTGCGCCGGCATCGGCAGCACCTCGGGCACGGCCACCACCTCCACCGGCGCGGGCGGTTCGGGCAGCGGCTGGGCCTGCACCGGCTCATCGAGCGAGATGGTCGGCGGCGGCTTGCCTTGCGTGGCGCAGCCCGTGAACAAGACAGTCGAAGCCAGCAGGATCACCGGCAAGGCGGATTTACGGAAAAGTGCATTCATGGTTTGGCTCCTTCGGAAGAATCCAGCTCGCGGCTCCACGACAAGCCGTTGACGTAGATGCCCAGGGGGTTCTTGCGCAGGCGTTCTTCGGTGCGCGGCGGCTGGAGCACGATGGACACCACGGCCGTCCACCGCTCCAGGCCCGCCGCGGCGCCGTTGACGTAGCGGCGCTCCGTCCAGCGCACGTTGAAAGACGTGTCGCTTGCGCGCACGACGCTGGTGATCTGCACCGTCACCGACTCGCGACCGATACGAGCGAACGGGTCACTGGTGCGGGCGTAGTCGTTGAGCACGGCCGCGCCCTTGTCGGTCGTGTAGTCGTAGGCATCGAGCCAGTTCTGCCGCACGACGATCGGGTCGATGGACAGTGAGCGCACCAGCGTCACGAAACGCGCGATGTGGTGCGCCGTCTGCGCATCGTTGGGCCGGTACGGCGTGGCCGCTTCGCCCACGGCGCGCACCTGGCCTGCGTTGTCCACCTCCACCACGTAGGGCGTCACGATGGATTGCGCCGAGCGCCACACTAGGCCGCCGGCCATCAGCAGCGCGAGCGTCAGGCAGCCGAAGGCCATGAGGCGCCAGTTCTTCGCCTGCACGCGCGGCGAGCCGATGCGCTCGTCCCACACCTGGCCGGCAGCTTGGTACGGAGTGGCAGGCTGCGGCGTGTCGGCGTAGCGCACCTGCGGTCGCTTGAATCGCATGGTCAGTTCTCCTTATGAATCGGAATCGCGCAGGCTTGGGCCTTGGCCCGAGCCGCCGCCATCGCCGCCGCGCAGCGTGTGCGCGGTGGTGGTCGCGGCATGGGTGAGTTGCTGGCGGCGATGCAGCCGCTTGGCCCAAGCGGGTTGCGCATTGGCTGCGCCGGAAGTGGCCTCGCCTGCGGCGGCCCGGCCGGATGCCCCGGCTCCACCGGCTGCCGTGCCATCGTCAGCAGCAGCGCCGCTCCAGCCGGAGCGGAAGGGAGCTGCCATGCGTTGCCCAGCAGCGGAAGCACGGGATGCGATGCCGCGCCCGGCGGACTGCGCGCCGGTCTTGGCGACATTGCCCAAGCCGGCCATCGCGCCCTTCGCGCCACCGCCTGCGGCGGCGGAACCGGCCTGGAACGCCGAGCGTGCGCTGCTGGCCGTCGAGGCGGCAGCACGCGCGCCGCTGCCGGCGAGCTTGGCGGCGGCAGGCGCCATGCGCGCCCCGGCCATGACCGCGCCGCCCACGCCCGTCGCGGCAGCGCCTACGGCAACGGCCGTGCCGGCTGCGCCTACAGCAGCGCCGGCCATAGCGCCGGCGCCGAGCTGCGGCGCACCGGACACCAGGCCCGTAGCGATGCCAGGGCCGAAGATGCCCAGCGCCAGCAAGGTGAGCGACGCAAGCATGATGACCAGCGCGTGGTCGATGGACGGGTCATCGGGATGAACCTGGAACTCGGCGAACAGGCCCGAGCCGATGCCGACGATCACGGCCAGCACCAGTACCTTGACGCCGGACGACACCACGTTGCCCAGCACCTTCTCGGCGAGGAACGCCGTCTTGTTCCACAAGGCAAACGGCACCAGCACGAAGCCCGCGAGCGTCGTCAGCTTGAACTCGATCAGCGTGATGAAAAGCTGGATTGCCAGCACGAAGAAGCACAAGACCACGACCAGCCAAGCGAGGAACATCACCGTGATGGCATCGAGGTTCACAAACACCTCGGGGAAACCGGCCATCTCGCCGACTTGCTCCAGAATCGGAGCGCCTGCGTCGATGCCGGTTTTCGCCAGTCGGCCCGGCTGCAAGAAGTTCTCCATCGTGATGGTCGAGCCGGTGGCCGTCAGGCCCAGCCCGGCGAAGGAGCGGAACACGATGCCGGCCAGCCAGTTGAAGTTGCCGATGATGTAAGCGAAGGCACCGACGTAGAGCACCTTGCGCAGCAGCTTGGCGATCACGTCCTCGCCCTGGCCGGTGGCGTGACTCATCGCCCAATACAGTCCGGCGATCGTCATGTCGATGACGATCAGCGTGGCGGTGAGGAAGGCCACTTCGCCCTGCAACAGCCCGAAACCCGAGTCGATGTAGGTGGAGAAGATGTTGAGGAAGCGGTCGATGATGGTCACGTCATTCATGGCGTGTCCTCCGGTACGGCGGTCAAGGGCGGCGCTTCGCCATCGGCCGGTTCATCGAAGCTCGGCAGGATCGGCGGCAGGTCGGCCAGCGTCTGGTATTCATCCGGCCCGGCCTGGCCGGAGAAGAAGCGCCGCCGGAAGGCTTCGGCGGCGGCGCGGCAGGCGTCCTCGCCCGTGGCCTGCCGGTCGGCTGCGCATTGCGCGCGCAATGCCTTGAGCCGCACGGGATCGGCGGCCAGGGCATCGGCAAGGTGGTCGGCCGGCTGCTCGCTGCACGCGGCCAGCAGCGCGACACACAGGACGAGGACGCATCGCATGGCGGCCTCCCGTCAGTTGCCGTAGAAGTTCACGGACTGCGGCGTGTACGGCGTGCCGTCGCCCAGGAAGCGCCGCCGCACCTCGCGGGCGCGCTCCGTGGCTGCCGCCTGCCGCGCCAGCTCCAGCGCAGTCGCTCGGTCTTGCGTGATCTGGAGCCGCTGCGCCTGGATCGACTGCTTGGCTTGCAAGGCCAGCAACTGATTCATAGCCTGCATTGCTTGCAGCGCGCCTTCGGCCGACTGGCTCCTGCCCACAAGGTCGGCCAGCACGCTTTCGTCTTCGCCCAAGTTCTGCGACACCTGCGCCTGCATCTGCATCGTGGTCTGCAAGCCGTTGAGCGTGTTTCGCCAACGCTCCTGCGCGTCGCGGTACATCTGGTCGCCGCTGATCGTGGCGGCGTACTGCTCGGGATACAGGCGCGCGAACTCCCGATCCAAATTCGTCACTTCGTAGGCCAAGCCCCTGGCCTGGGCGATCAGTCGTTCGGTCGTCGCCAGATTGGCGCGCAACTGGTTCACCACGCTGGACGGCAGGCTGGCGAGGTTGCGCGCCTGGTTCATCAGCATCTGCGCTTCGTTCTGAAGCTGCTGGATCTGGTTGTTGATCTGCTCCAGCGTGCGGATCGCGGTTAGCGTGTTCTGCACGAGGTTCGTCGGATCGACCACGACCCATTGCGCATGGGCGGTGGCAGTGCAAAGCATGGCCGCGATAGCGGCGGCGATAAGGCGCTTTTTCATGACAGGTTCTCCAGGGATTGGTCAGCGAGGGAACCCGGCGCGAGGCCGGGGAACGAGGGCAGCAGGTCGGCCGCCCAATCGAGGCCGCGATGGCGCAGCCAGGCGCCCGCGAAGCCAGGCACGCCGGCGTCCAGCAGCACGCGGCCTATGTCGCGCTGGTCTTGCGGCGTGGAAGCGCCCGCAAACGCCAGCGCTGCCGGCCCCAGATCGAGGTCGAACAGGCGGTTGCCGAGGCGGGATTGGTAGTAGTAGTCTCGCTTGGGCTGCGCAGTGGCGACGATTTCGATCTGCCGCATGTTGAGGCCGAAGCCCTCGTAGATCGTGCGAATCTGCGGCTCTGTCGCCTGCGGGTTGGGCAAGAAAATCCGACTCGCGCAGCTCTCGATGATCGCGGGCGCGATGCTGGAATCCTTGATGTCGGCGAGGCTCTGCGTGGCGAAGATGACGCTGACGTTCTTCTTGCGCAGTGTCTTGAGCCACTGGCGGATACGCGCGGCAAACACCGGGGCATCGAGGAACAGCCACGCTTCATCGAGGATCAGCAGCGTGGGCGCCCCGTCGAAGCGTTCATCGAAACGCGCAAAGAGGTAATGCAGCACGGCCATGACGGCGGCCTTGCTGTGCATCAGCTCCTCCATCTCGAAGCACTGCACGTCGGCCATGCCCAGCCGGTCATGGTCGGCGTCCAGCAGCTTGCCGTGGGCGCCACCCAGCACATAGGGCGACAGCGCCTGCCGCAACGTGTTCGATTGCAGCAGCACGGAAAGCCCCGTCATCGTGCGCTGCTCCACCGGCGCACCGGCGAGACTTCCCAGCGCCGACCAGATAGCCGCCTTCTCGTCGGGGCCGACCGCCACGCCTTCGTGCAGCAAGCGACCTTCGATCCATTCGGCGGCCCAGGTGCGGTAGCCCTCACGGTCGATGCACGCGAGTGGCTGGAAGGCGATTTCGCCATCCGTGCCCAGGTCGTAGTGCTCGCCGCCCAGCCCGAGGATCGCGGCGCGCATGGAACGGCCCATGTCGAAGGCGAAGATGCGCGAGCCGCAATAGCGGCGAAATTGCATCGCCAGCGTGGCGAGCAAGACCGACTTGCCCATGCCAGTCGGCCCCGCGACCAGCGTGTGGCCCACGTCGCCGATGTGCGTGACCAGCCGGAACGGCGTGGCGCCATCGGTGCGCGTGACGATCAGCGGGGGGCCGTCCAGGTGTTCGTTCTTCTCCGGCCCGGCCCATACCGCCGACACCGGCATCATGTGCGCCAGATTCAGCGTCGAGACGATGGGCTGGCGCACGTTGGCGTAAGCATTGCCGGGGAGCGAGGACAGCCAGGCATCCACGGCATTGAGCGTTTCAGGGATGGTGACGAAGCCCCGACCCTGGATGACGCGCTCTACCATGCGTAGCTTCTCGTCTGCGATGGCGGCGTCCTCGTCCATGACGGTGACGGTCGCCGTCAGATAGCCGAAGGCGACTTGATCGCTGCCCAGCTCCTGCAAGGCCGCGTCGGCGTCGGCCGCCTTGTTGCTGGCGTCGGTATCGACCAGCGGGCTTTCCTGCTGGAAGATCGTCTCGCGCAGCAGCGCGATGACGTTCTTCCTTTTCGCAAACCACTGGCGGCGTAGGCGCCCCAACTCCCGTTCCGCCTCGGCTTTGTCGAGGCAGAGAAAGCGTGTGCTCCAGCGGTACGCAAAACCGAGGCGGTTGAGGTCGTCCAGAATCCCCGGCCAGGTCGAGGTCGGGAAGCCGCGCACCGACACCACGCGCAGGTGCTGGTCGCCCAGCATGGGCGCCAACCCACCGACCAGCTCGGAATCGGTCAGCAGCGCGTCGATGTGGAACGGCACTTCGGGCACGCCCACGCGATAGCGCCGCGTCGAGATGGTCGCGTGCAGGTAGGTCAGCGTCTGCGCGTCATCGAGCCAGTCAATTTCCGGCATCACGCCGTCAAGCAGGTCAAAGACGCGATCCGTTTCCGCGACGAAGGCTTGCAGCCGCTCGCGCCAGTCCACGCCATTCGTCGGCGTGTTCTCGTAGAGCATCTTGGCTGCACGGGCGCGGGATTCTTCCGGCGGCAGGTAAAGCAGCGTCAGGTGATAGCCGCTCTCGAAGTGATGGCCGGATTCCTCAAACGCGGCCCGGCGTTCTTCCTCAACCAGCCACGAAAGCGGCTCGGGAAAGTCCGAGTGCGGATAGTCGGCCGCGGGCCGGCGCTCGGCTTCGATAAACAGCGCCCAGCCCGATCCCATGCGGCGCAGCGCGTTGTTCAGTCGCGCCGACGTGGCGACCAGCTCGCCTTGCGTCGCGCTGTCGAGGTCAGGCCCGCGAAACCGGGCCGTGCGCTGGAAACTTCCGTCCTTGTTCAAAACGACGCCTGGTGCGACCAGCCCGGCCCAGGGCAGCCAGTCGGCAAGCAAGGCCGGGCGCTGGCGGTATTCGGCGAGGTTCAGCATCGCGGCGTCCTCCCCTCAAACGTCCAGCAGCGGGCGGTGCTTGATGTGCCGGGCGAAGACCTGCATGAACTGCGGATCGACGCGCGCACCCCATACCGCCAGCGAATGGCCGACGATCCAGAGCACCACACCGGGAATCCACAGTTGCAGGCCCAGGCCGACGGCGGCGGCCAGCGTGCCGTTGGCGATCGCCACGGTGCGCGGCGCACCGCCAAGCAGAATCGGCTCGGTCAGCGAGCGATGCAGCGGCACCTCGAAGCCGTCCGCGAAGGTGTCCGGGGCACTCATACGACGGCCCCGCCGGAGAAGCTGAAGAACGACAGGAAGAAGCTCGAAGCCGCGAAGGCGATGGACAGGCCGAAGACGATCTGGATCAGCTTGCGGAATCCGCCGGACGTGTCGCCGAACGCGAGTGCGAGGCCCGTGGCGATGATGATGATGACCGCGACGATGCGCGCCACCGGCCCCTGGATGGATTCGAGGATGAATTGCAGTGGGCCTTCCCACGGCATCGAGGAACCGGCGGCCTGCGCGGTCCCGGCCAGGAACAACAGCAGCGCGGCCAGCAGCAACCCTTGCCCCGCAGGGCGGGCTAGGCAGCGCAGCCGCGCAAGACGCAAAGCCGGATTTGCAAAAAAACGGAAAGCAGGAACGATCATCTGCGTCATGGCAGTTCTCCAAGTGAGTGAGGGGATGGGGAAGTCGCCGCAGCGGGTGCGGCATCGGGAAGTGGCGGCAGCTCGAGAAACGGCGTTTCCAGCGCGTCCGCCAGTTGGTAGCCCACGCCGTCGAAGCCGACGACGCGGGCGATGCTCTCGATGCGGCGCTTGCGCCCGCGCCCGGCGATATAGATCACGACGTTGACCGCTTCGGCGATTAGCGCACGCGGCGGGTTCACCGCCACTTCGAGAATCAGTTGCTCCAGGCGCAGCAGCGCGCCCAGCGCGGAGCCGGCATGGATCGTGGCGATGCCGCCCGGATGGCCGGTGCCCCACACCTTGATGAGATCCAGCGCCTCGGCGCCACGCACCTCGCCGACGACCACGCGATCCGGGCGCAGGCGCATGGACGAGCGCACCAGTTCGGTCATCGACACCACGCCCGCGCGCGTGCGCAGCGGCACATGGTCGCGGGCCGCGCACTGCAACTCCACCGTGTCTTCGAGCACCAGCACGCGGTCGCCCGTGGCGGCGATCTCGGCCAGCAGCGCATTGGCGAGCGTGGTCTTGCCCGTGCTGGTACCGCCGGCGATCAGGACGTTCTGGCGCTCGCGCACAGCGCACGCGAGAAAGCCCGCCTGAGCGCTGGTCATCATCCCGTCGATGACGTACCGCTCCAGCGGAATCACGCCCACGGCGCGCTTGCGCAAAGCGAAGGCCGGCCCAGGTGCAGCCGGCGGCAAGATGCCCTCGAAACGTTCGCCGGTTTCGGGCAGCTCGGCGGACAGCAACGGCTGGCCGCGATGGACTTCCGCGCCGACATGGGCGGCAACCAAGCGGATGATGCGTTCGCCATCGGCCTCGGACAGCTCCACGCCCATCGGTGCGCGGCCCGAGGACAGGCGATCTATCCAAAGGGTGCGATCGGGGTTGAGCATCACTTCCACCACGTCCGGGTCTTCCAGCGCAGCGGCGATCAGCGGCCCCATCGCCGTGCGCAGCATCTGGATGCGCCGGTCGAGCGAAGTGGCGGTCATGGACTGCCCTTCAATGGGAATTTGGGCGCTCATGTCGCACGCTCCCGCGCCTGCGCGACGGCCGCCGCGTCCTCCATCCGCATCCCGAAATCATGGCCTTGGGGGTGCAGCTCCTCCACCACGTCGCGCACCAGGCTGCGCCCGCGCAGCAGATGGCGGCTGAGCTGTTCCACGAACTGCTCGAAGCGCGCTTTGCCCTGGGCGCGGGCGGCGTCTTGGTGCGCCTCGGGAACTGGCGTGCTGACGGTCAGGTAGTAGCGGATGAACAGCGCCAGCGTCTCGATGGCGATGTTCTGGTCGCGCTCCATGCGCTCGGCCTGGCGAGCCAGGCGATCGAGCCGCTTGGCAATCGCGGCTTCGCGCTGGTCGGCGGCATCGGGCGACAGCCACGATGCGAGTGCCGCCGCGACGATGGACGACTTTGAGACGCCTTTCTTGGCGGCCAGCTCGTCCAGGCGCTTGGCGTGCTCGTTCTGGATGAACAGATTGAGGCGGTATTGGCTCATAGGTCGATTCCGTCGTTGGGGTCGAGGGAAGCCAGCCGGGCCGTGCGCTGCATGGCCGGATCGAGGTGGCGAGGAAGTGGAAGCGGAAGGTCGTCGTCGTCATCGAGCAGCGCGAGGTCGGCCGCGGGCGCGGCCAGCTCGGGGGCGTAGGCGACGATTTCGGAGAGTTCGGGTTGACGGCGCGGGCCGCCGTCGTCGGCGGAGCCGAGGCCATCGGCGGATGCCGTGGCCGGCGCGGCGGGCGCCGGCGGAATCGCCAGGCCGCCCCAGTCATCCGAGCGCGACGGCGGCGCGTCCGCGTACTGCCCGTTCGCCAGTGCAGGCGGTGGCAGCACGCGCCGCTTGAAATTGGCGTCCGCGTAGTAGCGCAGCTTTCGCGCCTTGATCGGCGCCACGCTGGACACCATCACCACGGCCTCGTCAGGCGGAAGCTGCATCACTTCACCCGGCGTCAGCAGCGGACGGGCCGTTTCCTGGCGCGACACCATGAGGTGCCCCAGCCACGGCGCCAGCCGGTGGCCGGCGTAGTTGCGCTGCGCGCGCAGTTCGGTCGCGGTGCCCAGCGTCTCGGAAATCCGTTTGGCGGTACGTTCGTCGTTCGTGGCGAACGTCACGCGCACATGGCAGTTGTCGAGGATCGAATGGTTCTGCCCATACGCCTTGTCGATCTGGTTGAGCGACTGTGCGATGAGGAAGCTGCGGATGCCGTAGCCCGCCATGAAGGCCAGCGCCGTCTCGAAGAAGTCCAGGCGCCCGAGTGCCGGAAACTCGTCGAGCATCAGCAGCAGCTTGTGGCGGCGCGCGATGCCGTCGGAGCCGTCGAGCGATTCGGTGAGGCGCCGCCCGATCTGGTTGAGGATCAGGCGAATGAGTGGCTTCGTCCGTGAGATGTCCGAAGGTGGCACCACCAGGTACAGCGACACCGGATGCTCGGCCGCGATCAGGTCAGCGATGCGCCAATCGCAGCGCGACGTGACTTCGGCCACCGTGGGATCGCGGTACAGGCCGAGGAACGACATGGCCGTGCTCAACACGCCGGAACGCTCGTTGTCCGACTTGTTGAGCACTTCGCGCGCAGCAGACGCCACCACCGGATGCGGGCCATCGCCGAGGTGCGGCGTGGTCATCATCCGGTGCAATGTCAGCTCGAAGGGACAGGCCGGGTCGCTGAGGAAATTGGCGACGCCGCGCAGCGTCTTGTCCTCGCCCGCGTAGAGCACATGCAGGATGGCCCCGACCAGCAGCGCGTGCGAGGTCTTCTCCCAATGGTTGCGCTTCTCCAGCGCGCCTTCGGGATCGACCAAAATGTCGGCGATGTTCTGCACGTCGCGCACTTCGTGCGCGCCGCGCCGCACCTCCAGCAGTGGGTTGTAGGCGGCCGACCGGCTATCTGTGGGATTGAACAGCAGGCAGTGCGAGAAACGCGAGCGCCAGCCGGCGGTGATGCTCCAGTTCTCACCCTTGATGTCGTGGATGACGGCCGAGGCGGGCCAGGACAGCAGCGTAGGCACCACCAGGCCGACACCCTTGCCTGAGCGCGTTGGCGCGAAGGTCAGGACGTGTTCCGGGCCTTCGTGGCGCAGGTACTGGCGATCATGCTGGCCCAGGAACACGCCGGCAGGCTGCGTGAGGCCGGCCTTGCGAATGTCTTGCGCGTTCGCCCAGCGCGCAGAGCCGTAGGTCGTGACCAGGCGTGCTTGGCGCGAGCGCCAGACCGACATGGCAATGGCAACGACAACGGCGACCATGCCGCTGGCGCCGGCAATGGCGCCGCCGGTGTCGAAGACCTCCGGCGCATACGCGCCGAAGAAGAACCACCACTCAAACAGTTTCCACGGGTGGTAGATCGACGTGCCGAGAAAGTCGAACCAGGGCGAACCAAGGCGTAGCTGATAGCCCAGGGCGGCTGCTGTCCATTGCGTGGCGCTCCATACGCCAGCGATCACGATGCCGAACACAACGGCGATCTGACCGAACACCACGTTCGTCCCTTGCATGACCCGACCTCCGATTTCTCCTGCGCTGATTCCTCATGGAAAGAGCGGCACAAGGACGTGCCGCAAGCGTCAGGATCGGTGCCGGGTCAGTGCCGGTCAAAGACCGTTTCAAGCAGAAAGGTCGAGCAAAAAGACAGAATGAGCGTGACAGCGAGCCAAAGAAAAACGCCGCAAGCGCAGGCGCATTGCGGCGTGTCGAGCAGAAAAATGAAGGCGATGCGGCGAGCCGCCAACGATCAGAACTTGGGCGGTTCCTTCGGCGGCGTGTAGGGCGTTTCGCCGTCGCCATAGAACCGTTTGCGCGTGGCCTCGGCCACCCGGTTACACAGCACGTCGCCTAGCTTGGGGCGATCCGTCTTGCATTGCTGGCGCAGCGCTTTGAGCCGTTCGGGATTGGCCGCGAGTTCTTCCACCGTCGGGATATTCGCCTCCGACGTGTTGGCCTTCTGAGGTGCTTCGGACTGGCCACAGGCGGTCAACACGGCGAATAGCAAAAGCGGGATGATGATTTTCATGGCGCAGCTGCCTCCGGGGAATCAGGGCGGCGCTTGGGAGACTCCGGCGATTCGATAGCCTGCGCGCGCTCGATGAAGCGCGCCAGCTCATGGGATGGATCGCCATCAAGGCGCAGCAGGTAGGTCGTCAACGGCGGCACACGCGATGCCAGTGGCCGGGCCACCACGCCCGGCTCGCGGCTGGCGGCAATGTGCGCCTCGCCCGTCAGGCCCAGCGCGAAACCTGCGGAGACCAGCGCCATCATCAGATCGCAGGAGGCCACCCGCTCGGCAATCAATGGCTCCGTGTCTGTCCGACGCAGTACCCGTTCGACGTGCTTGGCATGACCCTCGCACACCTGTGGATCGCACAGCACCAGCGGATAGCGCAGCAGTTCATCCAAAGGGATGCGCTTGTGGGCCAGGAGAGGATGCCGGGCGGGCACTGCCACCATGAGCGCATCGCTCCAGGCGGGTATGGCGACGATGCCGTCGCCCACCTCATCGGACTGCGCGAAACCCACGTCGTACAGGTCATCATGCAGCCCCTTGATCTGCTGCGATAGGGGCACCTCGAAGAATCGAAGATCGACTTCCGGTTCTTCCTGGCGGCAAAGCGCCAGCAATGCAGGCAAACGCGATGGCGTGATGCCATCAGACAGCGCGATGCGCAGTTGCCCGTGAAAACCGTTTGCTGCTGCCTTCACGCTGTCGCGTGCCTGCTCCAAGGTGGAGAGCACGCGGCGCACGTGCTCCAGGAACAGCTTGCCCGCACGGGTCAAGCGCGTGCTGCGCGTGGTGCGGGCGAACAGCACCACGCCCAGATCTTCTTCGAGTTCCTTGATGGCGCGCGACAACGGTGACTGCTCGATGTGCAGGCGCTCGGCGGCACGGGCGAAGTGGAGTTCTTCGGCCACGGCGAGAAAGCAGCGCAAGTGGCGTAGTTCCATGGCTAAGCATTTCTGCGATGCAGATAGAAAAGACTCCACCCGAAATTCATCCCCGCCACGGCCGCCAGGATGGCGACCGCCCCGACGACCTGCATCGCGCCTAGCAGGTGATCGAATGCCCAGGCATCGACCACGATGGCGACGATCGGATAGACGAACGAGAGCACGCCCACCAACGAGGTCGATATCTTCTGGATCGCGCCGTACAGCAGTGTGGACATCAGGCCCGTGTGGATGAAGCCGATGGCCAGCAGCAGGCCCCAGGCTTGCGGCGAGGATGCGCCATCGGGCCAGGTAGCGAACGGCACTAGCAGCACGCTGCCCACGATCATCTGGATCACGACGATCACGTGCGGTGGAACCCCCTTGAGACTCTTGGTAATGGCTGCGGCGATCGCATAGAAGAACGCGGCCGCCAGTGCCAGGCCGATACCGGCCAGGTAGCCCGGAGCGTGCGAGCCGGCCTGCTGGCCACCGATGACGATCAGTACGACGCCGCCGAAGGCCACACCCAACCATCCGAGCTTGTTCGCCGTCGGTTTTTCGCCGAAGAACAGCGCCCCCAAGGCCACCAGCATGAAGGGCTGAGTGTGGTAGGTCACGGTGGCGACAGCAATGGAGGCGTGCGAGTAGGCCGCGAACAGCAAGACCCAGTTGGCGATCAAGGCCACGCCGCCCAACGCAACCAGTCCTGCTTGCCTTCCATTGAGCACGCCCCGGCGCAGCAGGCCCAGGCCAGCGCAGGCCAGCAGCATGGCAACCGCCCCGAACGCGCAGCGCCAGAACACGACGGAAGCGGCCGGCATCCGGGTTTCGAGCACGAACCAGCCGACCGTGCCGGAGATGACCATCGCCGTGGTCATCTCCATGATTCCCCGACTCTTGGTGTTCATTTGCCTGCCCTTGTGAAGAATAAAGATCAAACCGTTCGACATATCAAACAATTGACCGATATGATATTCTGCAATATGCCGTTCGTCAAATCGAACAATCGTTTCATTTGGAGAACAGAGTGATGTCCCCCTCCCAAGCCGCCCAACCTTCGCCAATCGGCTTGCTGTCGGCGTCGCTTAGGCGCGAACGTGAGCGCCTGGGCCTGTCCGTTTCCGAGCTGGCGAAAAGGGCCGGCATCGCCAAGTCCACGCTGTCGCAGCTTGAGACGGGCGTCGGCAACCCGAGCCTGGAAACCCTCTGGGCCTTGGCGATGGCGCTGGACGTCCAGGTGACCCGGTTGATCGCCCAGCCGAGAAGCCACGTCCAGGTCATCCGCGCCGATGAAGGGGCCACCGTGGCTTCTGAGCAGGCCCACTACGCGGTTACCCTGCTGGCGGTCTGCCCGGTCGGCGTTCAGCGTGATCTCTACCGGCTCGCGGTCGAGCCTGGCGCGCCACGGCTGTCCGATCCGCATCCGCCGGGAACGATCGAACATGTCGTCATCTGTCGCGGACGTGCCCGGTTGGGACCGGTCGGGCACCCCGTCGAACTGTCCGCAGGCGACTATGCGAGCTATTCGGCCGACGAGGCCCACATGTTCGAGGCGCTCGAAGCCGGAACCGCCGCCGTCATGTTGATCGAGCACACGTGATGCCCGACAGCCGATGCCGCGCGGTCAACTGAATGAAGTTCAGGAAATCGTCGGCCCCCTCTGTCTCCCAATCTCCCACGACACGCCACCGCCGCGCACCGTCGCGGCGAGCTGCTGTCCCAGCCGCTGTTCGATCACCGGCTTCCAAGGGACAAGACTGAACCCCACGCCGTCATCGAGCATGGCGTAACGCCCGCTGGCGAGCATGACGGAGCGGCGGTAGATGCCGACTACGCGCTGACCGTCTGCCGGCGGGCGATGCTCCAACCCGGTTTCAGCGGCAATGTCCTTGGCGGCCTGCGCCAGTTCCCGATTGCGTAGCGTGCCCAGCAGGTTGCCCGCCAGGATCACGCGCTGCCCGCGCCGGTCGGCCAGCCCCTGTTCGGCCAAGAAGTCGGCACGCTGCCGCAAGGTGTTCTTGACCTCGCGGCCAAAGCCCAGGTCGCCCAGCCCCTTGCCGCCGCCGATCAACTGCTGATCCAGCCAGGTCGCGCCGATCACCCGCGCCTGCCGCTCGATCGGCAGGTGCGATTTCAGTTCTACCGCCACCCCGCCCAGGCGCTGGGCGTCGTACTGGCGGCCCTGTTCGGTCAGGTCGCCCGGCACCTTCCATAGCCCCTCGGCGACGCGCTCCACGATGCCGGCCCGGCGCAGGGCTTCGAGGCGGCGGACGTGGGCCGCGACGACTTCCTGCGGATCGCGGCCAGATACGGCCTGACCCTGCGCTATGGCCAGGTGATGGTCGGTGCGGTACAGGCCATCGCTCGCCAGCGCGGCGATGTTCTTGTCGGCTGCGCGCACGTCGGCCGATCCTTTCACTTCCACCACGGCGCCGGTGGGATAGTTCGCCAGCTCGTCGCGGGCGTTGAGCGCGACGTAGTGGGCCTTGCCGTCCACCCCGTCGATGACCAGATAGCCCCGGTCGCGCAACTCGTCGGCCAGCCCCTTCGCGACCACGCGGCCGACGATAGTGCGGCCATCGTCGCCCGGCTCGAACACCGCCAGCTCGCGTGGCTCGCCGCGCATGGCCCGCTGCATGGTGCGGATGATGTCGCCACGCTCGCCCAGGGCGCGCAGGGTTTTTTCCGCATCGGCATGGACGGCCCAGGTGCCGGGCTGCATCTCGTCGGCCAGGCCCAGGCGCTGCAAGCGTTGCAGCCGGCCGATAAGCAGCAGGCGCTGGCGTTGCAGCCGGGGTTCGTTGAGCCGTTCGACATGTACCCGGCCATCCTCGCCGGCCTCACGTTGCAGCGCGCGGTCGAGGCTCGTCCACCGCTCCTGATCCACCTCGCGCGTCAAGGTCTGCTGGATCTCCAGCTCGGTGCGCGGCCCCAGCCATTCGGTCGCCAGTTCGGCGGCGCGATAGCGGAAGCCGTCGGCGATGTAGTCGCCGGCGATGATGAGGTCTTTGCCGGTGTCGTCGCGCCCGCGCACGACGATGTGCGTGTGTGGGTTGTCGGTGTTCCAGTGGTTGACGGCCACCCAATCGAGGCCCGTGCCCAGGTCGGCCTCCATGCGGCCCATCAGGTGCCGCGTGTAGGTGCGCAGGTCTTCCAGTTCCGCGCCATCCTCGGGCGAGAGGATGAAGCGGAAATGGTGCCGGTCATCGGCGCAGCGCTCCTTGAAAGCATCCAGATCGGCGGCATCGGTCTGCGGCCCATAGGCCCGGCCCGGCTCACCATCACGGCCCACACCATCGCGCTCAACGTAGCGCAGGTGCTTGGCGAGCGACTGCGGACTGGCCCGCTGCTGGTTGACCAGCAGCGTCTTGATGGTCACGCGCCGCGACATGGGCGTGAGTTTCGCCCCGGCGAAGCGCGCCGCCGTGTGGCCGCGCCCCAAGCGCGAGCCGGGCCGCTGGCCGGCGCCCTTGCCGCTGCCGCCAGGACGGCGCACCGTGGACTTGCCGCCGCTGGCCTTGCCCGCCTGCTTGAGCACCTTGGAAACGAAGCCCTGGCCCCGGTTCTTCGGGGCGCTGGGGTGGATGCGGAAATCATCGTCGCGGCGGTCGGTCATGGCCGCGTTCCTTGCAAGCTCTGGCGTGTCCGGTCGTGCGAAGCACGCAGACATGCCCGCATCGGCGCGGGCTTCGCGCCACAAGCGGCACGGCGGCGAAGCCGCTCCGTGCCGCGCAATCCCCATGTGCAGACTGGCTTTCGACGCGGCCCGGTGCCGCGTACTTTTGTCTTGCCTTCCGCCTTTGCCCCTCGCTGGCGCTCCGGGCAGCGGCGGCCCGGCGGCGCTGCTGCGTGAGCAGCCAGCGGGTCGGCGAACGCGAATACGGCCACAGGCCGGGCGCGTTCGAGGCAAGACGCCTGCACGTTGGACGGCTGCGCCGAAGGCAGCGCGAAGTGCAGCGCGGATGCGCTCGCACTGCACGCGCGACGACACGGCGACGGCCAGCAGCACGACACACCCGATGACACGATGAGATGCACGGCAGCGTGCAGCGAGTCGGCGGCCATCATGGGCGGGATTCCAGCCAGACCGGATGCGCGACGCCGATCACGGCGGACCTGCTGACCGGCCCGAAATACCGGCTGTCGAACGATGCCGGGTTGGTCACACTCAAGAGGAACAGTTCGGCGGGTTCAAGGTGACGGCATTGCTGCCAGGATGGCAGCGGCCGGGCCCAGCGGTCGGCGGGTAGCACGGCGGCCGAAGGCACGCCGTCGATGCGGACGATGCGACCGGTGATGCACACCTCCTGCGGTGCAACGGCGCCCACGCGCTTGAGCAGCGGCACGCGCGCCGGCAGGTAGCCGCGCTGCGCGGCCAGCGTGGCAGCGTCTGGCGGCAGCGTGGTCAGAACGATGCTGCCCACGGACAGAGGACGTGGCAGCGAGCCGGTATCGTGGCCCAGCGGATCGACGCGATACCAGCCGACCGCCACACTGTCGGACGGGTTGTAGATCAAGCGCGGCAGCGGATGCACGAAGGACGCCCAGGCCAGCGCAGCCAGGCCGCAGGCGGACAGGCCCGCCAGCACGAGGCGAGCGCGCAGGCGCGAGCGAGGACGCGGCGCGGTGCCGGCAGTGGAAACGGCGGTCATGGCAGTGCCCTCGCAGTCAGCCAGGCGGCGTGCCGCTCGGCGGTGTATTCGGGCAGCGGCAGGCGGGCAGCGAGCCGGTTGGCGAGCGTGCGCCAGTACGCCGGCGAGACGCTGACGGGCGCGATGCCCAGCGCCTCGATGGCGTCGATGCGCTCCAGCACGGCGCGCACTTGGTTCTCCCCTTCGGCGTGGAGTAGCAAGCGCGCGCCCGGCTGCACGCCGGGGATGCGCTGCGCCGCATCGAGCGTCGTGCAAGCCTGCATCACCATGAGCTGCCAGCGGATCATGCCGTAGTCGTTGGCCTGCCAGCGGATGCGGCAGAACATGGCACCCGGCAGGAACACCGCGCAGCGCCGCCAGCGGTCGAGCTTAAGCGTGCGCGCGGGTTCGCCGAAGCGCAGGTAGAGCTTGAAGCGCGGTTCGATGTAGGTCAGCGCCACGCGCGTCAGTGGCGCGCAGGCAGGCTGGCCGGAAGGTGCTGCGAGCGCAGCCGTGGCCGCGAAGGCAACAGGCGCGGGGGCAGGCGAAGTGGATGCAATCATGGGGTGTTCTCCCTGCTTTGCTCGGGAAACTCCCGCTCCAACAGACCGCGCAGCAGGTCGGCCACGGTCACGCCTTGCGTGAAGGCCGAAACCTTGATGCGAGCCCGCATCGCGGGCGTGATGTCGAGGGTCAGGCGAGCCGTGTACAGGTCGCCCTTGCCCAGCGCATCGGCGTCGCCCTGGCGAATCCACGCCTCGGCGTGCGGATTCGCAGGCGGACGCGCGCCAATGCCGACACGCTTGGCCGTGCGTTTGTTGTTCGGTGGCGGCTTCGCAGTCATGTCGGCCACCGCAGCAGTTCATCGACCAGGGCGGTGACTTCACGGGCGGCGGCGCTGTCCGGCGCCGTCTCGCGGGCCAGCCGACCAGCGGCCACGCTGTCGGCGAACACGATGCGCTGATGCACTTCCGCGCGCAGCGCGGGAAGCGGCTGGTCGGCGAGCGCCTGACGCGCTTCGCGCCCGATCACGGTGGTGCTGACGCGCCGGTTGATGACGAAGGCTGCGGCGAGCAGCGGCCGGAACACCTGCGCCTCGCGGATCAGCGCCACCATCTCGGCGCTGGCCCACAGGTCGTAGGGACTCGGCTGCACGGGGATCAGCACGCGCTCGGCCGCCAGCAGCGCGGAGCGCGCCAAGGCGGCGATGCGCGGCGGGCCGTCGATGACGACGTGATCGGCCCGCCTGGCGAGTTCTGGTGCCTCTTGGTGCAGCGTTTCGCGTGCGAGGCCCACGGCGCTGAATAGCCGTGGCAAGCCTTGCTGGCTTCTGCGCTGTGTCCAGTCCAGCGATGAACCCTGTGGGTCGGCGTCCAGCAGGATGACGTGCTGGCCCCTCAAGGCCAGCTCGCCGGCGATGTGCGTGGCGAGCGTGGTTTTGCCGACGCCGCCTTTCTGGTTGAGCAGCGCAACGATCATGGCCTGGCCCTCCGTGTTGGAAAGCCGGGCTTTTGCTCCTGCGCTTGCGGCCGCGTGGCGGTTGTCCACCGTGGCGCGGCGCTTCTACTAAAAGTTAGAGAAATTAAGTTAGGGAAGTTAGAGCGCGCGCAAACCCAATGCTGGCGCGGATTTGCGGCCGATCGGCACGCCTGATAGCACGATAGGCCCACGCCTGATAGCACGATACCCCGCACGCCTGATAGCACGACGCCATCCACAGGCTTTCCCGGAGTTATCCCCGTGCCGTATGCGGCACGGGCCGGAAGGTCAGCAGCTCCATGCCGTTGTCCGGCATCCGCTCGATGCCCAGGACGTAGCCGGGCAGCGACTGCCGCGCTACAAGCGCGCGCAGGTCGCAGGCGAAGTCGTAGGGCTTCGCGGTACTGCCCGATTTCCGGTGCAGGTAGCGAAAGTCGAACTGCCAACCGTATGCCTGCTTGCCGCCGTGCTTGCGCACCAGGCGGTACAGCCACCGCTCGATGCCCCCAGTGAGCCGGAAGTACGCCGGGTCGATGGTCAGCACCAGGGCGGCGTCGAGCACGCCGGCAAAGAACCAGTCCGGCAGGATCAGCTCGATGCCCAGCGGCGTGCCGCGGGCGTCGGCCAGTTCCTTCCATTCGTTGATCCACGAGAAGCGGTGCAGGCGCCGCCCGGTCGTCTCGCGGATGGACGTGGCCACCGTGGTCGATTGGAGGCGATCCAACGCGGCCTTGAGGCGCTGGTAGTCGCGCAGCGACTTGCCGCGCCCGATGAAGCGCAGGATCTCGTAGGGCGTGGCGCGCATCAGCCGCGACGGCCGCAGGCCTGCGTCCTTTGCCTCCACGATCTGCGAGGCCGCCCATATCAGCACGTCTGCATCCCAAATCGTGGCGATGCCATGTTCCTGCGTGCCTTCCACGCGGATCGTCACGTTGCCCGCGCGGAAGTCGATGGGCTTGACCCGCTTGGACTTGGCGAGCGAGAAGAACGGATAGGCCATCAAATCCTGGCTGTCGCGCGGTGCCATGTCGCCGGGCAAGGCGCGGAACAGGTCGAGCTGTTCGCGCTCCTGCAACGGCCGCTGCCGGGACGGCAGCGCGATGCTGGACATAGCGATGGCCTGCCGCGCGCCGCCGATCAGCGCGCACGGCTGTCGGCCGAGTGGTGCTCGGCGTATTCGGGATCGGAAGTCGTCTCGAAACTGCGGTCGGCGGCCCAGGCGTCGAGGTCGGCCACGGCGTACATGACGCGGCGGCCGAACTTGCGAAAGCGCGGGCCGCCGCCGATCACGCGCTGCTTTTCCAGCGTGCGCGGCGACAGGCGCAGGTACTCGGCGGCTTCGTCGTTGGTGAGATAGCGTTGGGGCTGCGCGGCAGCGGTCGAGACAGTGGCGGCAGGCCGCAAGGGAGCGGGACGCATGGTGTGAACCTCCATCGGTTGAAAGCGCCCGGCCACACAGCGCGACCGGATGGAGGCAGTCTCAAGAAGCGAGGGGTTTTGGATCAGGGCCGTTTTGCGTCCACATCAAAACGACCCTTCTCAAGCGGCGGAAGCTGTGCTAACCGGCGGTAGCCGCCGCGCATCAACGCATCGCCGCGATGCACTAGGCGGCGCACCTTGGAGCGCAGCCCGCCATCGCTGTACCAATCGGCTGCGGCATCTACGCCGAACAGTCCTTCCGCGACTTCACGTAAGGACGCGCCCGCCAGGGTCGCGTCGAGCGCCTGCAAGCTGTGCAGTTCCAGCAGCGCGGTAGGTGTCGGCCTGGGCTTGGCGGCTGCCAGTGCCGCGTGGAGCACATGAGCAGGCGCGGCAGCGTCGCCGCGGTGGGCATAGGCCACGGCCATGCCGTCTTCCAGGCCGGGCGCGAGCGTGAAGCGCAGGCAATGACCTGGGCTGCGTGCGATCAGCGCCAGCCCTCTGCCGTCATGGAGCAGTTGCTTGTGACCGGGGATGCGCCAGAACGCGAAGGTCGCCGCATCCTGTGGCGGATCGGCATCGGGGTAGAGCTGCACCACGGCGGCATGGCCGGGCAGCCAGGCCGGATGCGCGTCGCGCGCATCGAGCGCCGGGTCTTCCAGTAGGCGCAAACCCCAGCGATGCGCCGTGTCTGGCCCGCGATGACGGCGAAGCCAGTCGAGCCGGTAGTCGGGATGCCTGCGCAAATACTCCCAAGCGAGCGCGAGCGCATCCAGCCAAAAGACATACAGGTATGCGGCAGTCGGATACCAATGCGCGAGGTGATGAGGATTGACCATGACGCCTCCTCCTGCGAACAGGACTCGCCGCCACGGAAGAACTACGCGCTACATCGCCATCGTCAGAGCGTCATGGGTTAAAAAGGCGAATGGGGTTGTCAAGACCGATTGGCTCCGATGTGTTGCGATATTCGTCTCAATGATGCGGCGGCAGCGCCCCGAACTTGGAGTGCTGCACAGGCCAGCCTGCCGCAGCCCGTGCTGGGCATCATGTCTATTTGGATCAGACTGGTCGGGCTACGCCGCAAGAATGCTGATTAAGACCTGCCCGGTATGACGCCAGACTGAAAAAGTCACAGTCGGCCGTATTCAGTCCGGGATTGCGCCGTCGCGCTCGGCCAGCCGGGTGTACTCCGACAGCGTGCGCGTGGGGTGGAAATAGCGGTCGCGCAGCACGGGCTGCTGGCGCGGCCCGACGATGCCGGCCAGCTCGGACAGCTTGACGGTTCCCTGCGCCGGCATCCCGATTCCCAGGTCGATGAGACCCCAGGCGGTATCGCCATCGGCGGGATCGAGCGCAGCCAGCAGCCAGGTCACATGCGCGTCCGGCGTGAACAGCCGCACCACGGGCACCGGGTCGATGGCCCGGCCAGCGGCACGGGCCTCGCCGTTGGCGAGCAGTTGCGCGCGCTCCGGGGCGGTGGCGAGTGGCTGCGGCATGGTCGGCAATCCCACAAATCCAATGATGCACGAATGCGGTTTCACGCCAAAGCGCAGAACCGCCAAACCGGATTTACGCCTTCGTGCGCAAGCACGGATGCGGTTCCGTGACTTTGCCGGAACCTGCCGATGCGGATTTCCGTAAAGGCATAAAAACGTAGAACACCAAATGAACACTATAGATTGTAGCCCTATAGGGCGCAATGGGCTGTCATCTTGGTTTTTCGAGGAAAACCATAGGTGGCGGCTGGGAACTCATTGGCGAAGGCGTTGAAGACAGTCAGGAAGGCGCGTGGCTTGAGCCAGGAAGCCTTCTCTGACGTGTCCAGCCGTACCTATATGAGTACCCTGGAGCGCGACCTGAAAAGCCCGACCCTGCACAAGTTGACCGAGCTGTGCGAGGTGATGGAGATCCACCCGCTCACGCTGCTGACGCTGGCCTTTGCGGGCGACAACCCGCGCAAGGCCGACGAGCTGCTGGCGCAGGTGCGCCGGGAGCTGGAGGCGGTGTTGAGCGAACGCGATGCGGCGAAGCCGCGCGCGTGATGCGGTGATGTGCTGCGAACAGCAGCACAGCGCCCCGCCGCAATGGGCGGGGCGCTGCGGCGGTCACGCCGCCTTGGGCTTGCTGCGCGACCAGATCAGGTCGTGCGTACCGTCCTCGTTCTCGATCAGGCGGGCATAGACCGTCGCCGGGAACGAAGGATCGTCGAGGGTCACGGACAGGTAGTCGCGCCCGGCCTCGCTGGTCTTCTTCCACGCCGCGCCGATGTCGTGGCCGGCCGCCTGAAGGCGGAAGTCCGGGGCGTTCTCGGTGTCGCCCTTGTCGTTGGGAACCAGCTTGACCTTGACGTTGAGCGTCAGGGTGCGAAGCGTGCCGGTGAAGCCGTCTTTGTCGGTGGTGAAGGTGCCGATGTTGGCCATGATGTTTTCTCCTTTCGGTTGAACAAGGTTCGCGCCCATCGCGTCCTTGTTGTGATCCGGCCGGCGGGGGACGGGCTGGCTGCACCGCTTGCGGTCGCAACGCAGTGGAGAGCCGGGAGGCGAAAAGAATTTGCTGCGCGAGGAAGCCGCGCAGCGGCGGGGAAATTGTTTTCGCCGGACGGTTGTAGCCATAAGCCCGAGGCGCAGCCGCGCCCTCGCCAGGATTCACAACGAGACAAGGACGCCTTGGGTCGAACCGCTCCGAAAGGAGATGGGGCCGGCTCGGCATCCCCGCACGAAGGCTTCTGCGGCTCGCCCACTGACGCGGGCCAGGTCAACCACCCGACGACAGGCGAGAACGCCCCCGCCGCACCTTGCGGCGCCGCTCTTGAGGCGTGGCGTGGAAGCTCCATAGCGATGCCGGGCGGGTTGTCCGTGAACCGTCCTTCGTGACGTGATGGGCAGGAATCACCAGCGTTGAGGACGGCACGCACCTGCACAACCTGTCGCAGCGAGCGCCAGCGTGTTCGCCAGCACTCCGTCCCCCATGGTGGTGTACGGGCACGACTGACCAATTGGAGTCGTGCACCACCTTGGTGTAAAGTGGTGCATCATCTATCCGACAGTGTTTAGGCCATGCCAGCAACAAAAGACATTGCTACCTCAAAGCCCAAGCGTGATTCGGCTCCGAGGGCGTCCGTGACCTTTCCTCCCGAGCTATACGAAATGCTCGAAGCCCTCGCCCGGAGCAAGAAAGTCTCTGTCGCGTGGGTCGTACGCGATGCTACGGAACGGTATGTCGCGGAACAGTGGCCGCTGCTGGGGAAGCCACAATGAGTTCCGTGCTAGTTGCCCAGCAGAGTGCCAGGGGACTTGCCGCCCGGCAGTCGTCCTTGCCGGGACTTTGCCCGGTCACGCAGGCTGTCGAAGTACTTGCAACCGACGCCGGCATCAAAGCGCGCGGTGCCGTATTTACACGCCGCGAAATCGTCGAGTTCCTCCTCGATCTCTGCGGGTATAGGGCCGACCGTCCGCTACACAAACTCAAGCTCCTTGAACCGTCGTTTGGCGGCGGGGACTTCCTGCTGCCGGCTATCGAGCGGCTTCTTGCAGCGTGGAACACCTCGAATGATCCGCGTATCCCCGTGAAGGCTCTGGCAGGCGCTATTCGTGCGGTCGAGCTTCATCGGGAGACCTTCACGCAAACGCGCGGCCAGGTCATCGACTTGCTGTCCCGAAGCGGCTTGACGGCTTCGCAATCCATCGCGCTGGCCGATGCGTGGCTGGTCAATGACGATTTCCTGCTGGCTGATCTTCCCGACCCCTTCGATGTCGTGATCGGCAACCCCCCTTATGTGCGGCAGGAACGGGTTCCCGATGTCCTGCTGACAGAATACCGCTCGCGCTACACAACGATCTACGACCGCGCCGATCTCTACATCCCGTTTATCGAACGGTCGCTGCGGTCGCTGACGAATGGTGGCGTTCTCGGATTCATCTGTGCGGACCGCTGGATGAAGAACCGCTATGGCGGGCCACTTAGGAACCTCGTTTCCGAGCAGTTCCATCTGAAAGTCTACGTCGATATGGTCGATACGCCGGCCTTTCATTCAGAGGTGATCGCCTATCCGGCCATCACCGTCATTGCGCGTGAGCGCGGCACAAGCACGCGGATCGCCCATCGTCCGCCCGTGGAGGCCAAGGCGTTACACGCGCTTGCGTTGGATCTGACTTCATCGCACCGCCCTGAAAAGGGTAGTGCCGTGCAGTTGATTGCCGGTGTGGCGAGCGGCGCGGAGCCGTGGATTCTCGATTCATCCGATCAGATGGTCATCATCCGGCGTCTTGAGGCAACCTTTCCTCTTCTCGAGGATACGGGCTGCAAAGTCGGAATCGGCGTTGCGACCGGAGCGGATAAAGCCTTCATCGGGCTGATGGACGAACTCACTGTCGAAGAGGACCGCAAGCTGCCACTCGCGATGACGAAGGACATTGCGGACGGCACCGTGAAGTGGCGCGGCCTGGGCGTCATTAACCCGTTCGCCGATGATGGCAAGCTTGTCGATCTCGCGCGCTATCCGCTGCTCAAACGCTATCTGGAGTTGCGGAAGGAGCAGATCGCCGGGCGGCATTGCGCGCAGAAAGTGCCTGCCAACTGGTATCGCACCATCGACCGAATCACACCGTCCATTGCCGAAACGCCGAAGCTCCTGATCCCCGACATCAAGGGGCAGGCCCACATCGTTTTTGAGGAAGGCAAGCTCTACCCTCATCACAATCTCTACTACATCACGGCGAGCCAGTGGGACTTGAAGGCGTTGCAAGCCGTCCTCCTTTCGTCCGTGACCCGGCTGTTTATCGCAACATATTCAACCAAGATGCATGGCGGCTTCCTGCGCTTTCAAGCGCAGTATCTGCGCCGCCTGCGTCTGCCGCGCTGGAGCGATGTGCCGCAGGCCCTCAAGACTGCGCTTATCAACGCAGCCGACGTGCGCGACCTCGCGGCCTGCAATGCGGCAACATTTCAACTGTACGGATTGAGCCGCCAGGAAAAGGCGGCGCTCGGCGGAGACGGGGACTAAGTTATGGCGCTTGATCTAGCGGACTATGAAACGAAAGCACGGGATGCTGTTATGGCGTTCTGGGGAAATCGAGAGAAGGCGCGGCAGAAGCAAGTCGAAGCTGGGGTCGTCGATCAGGGCGAGCGCGCCAGTGTCACCGGTGGCAAGAACATGGATGGATTCGTCGCGCTGATAAAAGACATAGTGCGCGCCAACGGCCTTGCTCATGCACAACTCCATTTGGAACGTCGCGTCCTCACACTGCCGGGATATTTCCGGCCGACAAAACTCTGGGACTTGCTCGTCCTGAATCAAGGCCGTCTCATCGCGGCCTTCGAGTTCAAGAGTCAGGTCGGGCCATCCTTCGGCAACAACTTCAACAATCGCACTGAAGAAGCCATCGGTACAGCCCATGATTTGTGGACGGCTTACCGCGAAGGCGCGTTCGGCGAACAGACCAAGCCCTTTATTGGCTGGCTGATGCTGCTGGAGGATTGCCCGAAATCTGCCACGCCGGTTCGGGACACGTCGCCGCACTTCCCGGTCTTCCCGGACTTCAGGGATGCGTCCTACGCTCAGCGCTACAACGTCCTTTGCCGAAAGCTGATGCAGGAGCAGCTTTACACGGTAGCGTGCATCCTGACATCACCGCGCACCGCTGCTACGACCGGCGACTATGCGGAGCTTTCCGAAATGACGGGGCTGCGCACCTTCGTAACGGAGTTCGCTGGGCACGTCGCAGCCGAAGCGTCGCGGACCTAAGAGGGATGCACCTTGCCTATCGTCCTAAACGCTTTCCCTCTCAAAACTCCAGAACTGGAGCTTGAAGCCCGCCAAGTCCCCTATGACAAGGAGACGCTGGATGGCTTTCGCGCGACGCACGGATCGACCCACTCGTTCCGCCGGCAGGGCGACAATATCCTGATCTTCTCGGGAGACGGCACCTTCCCCGTGTCCGGCACCCAGCAGGCTATCGCACTCAAGGACAATTTCGGCATCTTCTTTTCGCTGGTGAAGGACGGTCTGACGCGGCACTTTGCGGGTCTGGGCCGCAATCCCTCCGGCTTCAACCCAATCGAACTGGTAAGCGCCAGGCCAGAAGACAATCTTCTGGTTCCGATTCTGGGCGATGCTTACCCCTTCAAGGTCTGCGCTAAATACGCCATCGACACGCGCACCGTTCTGGGCCAGCCGTGCCTTGTCATTGATTGCACAACGCGCAGGGTGGTCAAGGAGAATGGCCTGTTCTTCCTCAATGCCGGGTTCGATCTCACGGGCCGTTACGTGGTCACGCAGCAGGAGGACGGATACAGGAAGCTCTTGGGCTCGGTGAACGCCCGCAAGGGCGAAACGCTCTTCATCACGCGGCCTGACGGCGAGGTCGTTCAGGCCGAGGCGAAAGACGTTTATCTGGAGGCCAGCCGCGAGAACTTCGATGCCTACATCCTGCATACGCACGACACGAAGAAAGACGCCATCGTCGAGGGTATCCGGCAATCCGTCTCCATCTTTAATGGCGGTGAGAACAAGAAAGCGCGCATCGACACGCTCAAGAAGTACATCCAGTCGAAGAGCATTACTCTGATCGACGGAACTCGCATCGAGATCGAAGATTCGCCCAACATTCAGAAGGATTGCGGGCAGATGCAGAAGCCGGTGTTCGTCTTCAACGACAACGGCGAAGCGGATTGGGCCGAAAAGGGCCTGACCCAGAGCGGCCCCTATACGAAGCGAACCTTCGATAGAAACGATCCCTCGATCTGTGTGATCTGCGCTCAGCATGACAAGGGTCGCGTCGAGCAGTTCGTCCGCAAGCTTCTCAAAGGCATCTCGAACAGCAAGTATTTCAGCAACGGCCTTGAAGGCAAGTTCACACTCGGAACGAGCCGCGTCGAAGTGTTCGCGACGGCGACCGACAGCGTGGAGGCGTATAAGAACGCCATCGAAACCGCGGTCCGGAAGAAAGCGGATGACGGCGGGCGGTGGGACTTGGCGCTCGTTCAAGTCCGGCAGTCCTTCAAGAAGCTCAAGGTCACGGAGAATCCGTACTATCTCGGCAAGAGCCTCTTCTTCCTGCATCAGGTTCCGGTACAGGACTTCACCATTGAGCTTCTATCGCAATCCGATTACTCGCTCGGCTACTCGCTCAATAATATGGCGCTGGCCTGCTACGCCAAGATGGGCGGCGTTCCGTGGCTGCTCAAATCCTCGCCGACGCTTTCCCATGAACTCGTCATCGGCATCGGCAGCGCGAACATCGGGCAGGAGCGCGGGGCCGATAACCAGCGGATCATGGGCATCACCACTGTCTTCTCCGGCGACGGCAGCTACATCGTCTCGAACACATCCAAGGCCGTCGTGCCGGACGCCTACTGCGATGCGCTGACCTCGGTGCTCGGTGAAACCATCGAGAAAATCCAGAAGCGCATGAACTGGCAGAAAGGCGACACGATCCGCCTGATCTTTCACGCGCAGGTCAAGAAATTCAACAAAGATGAGATCGCAGCCGTACGCGCCGTGATCGACAAGTACCGCGAATATCAAATCGAGTATGCCTTCGTGAAAATCTCGGAAGATCACGGGCTGCATATGTTCGACTCCGCGACGGCGGGCGTGCAGAAGGGGCGGCTCGCTCCCCCACGCGGGAAAACTTTCAAACTCTCCAAGCATGAAATGTTGGTCTATCTGATCGGCCAGCGCGAATTGCGGCAGGACACGGACGGGCATCCGCGCGGCGTGATCCTTGATGTTCATAAGGACTCGACTTTCAAGGACATAAAGTATCTGAGCGCGCAGCTCTACAGCTTCGCCTCGCATTCCTGGCGCAGCTATTTCCCGAATCCCATGCCGGTGACGATCAGCTATTCCGACCTGATTGCCCGGAATCTCGGATGGCTCAACCAGCTTCCGGGCTGGAACGACTCGGTGATGATCGGGAAGATCGGGCAATCCCAATGGTTTCTGTAGAAAAAGACAATGCGTACCAGTTGCGCGAACACCTGCACCGCAAGGTTGTTGAGAGTGCGCACGCTGATCCGTTCAAAGCCTGCTTTCTGCATTTCTTAGGATTGTCGAAGGACGCCCCATCATCCTTCGACTTTCCGGCGCTCTCCTTGTATCACCGCTGCGCGATTTCGGGCCTCGGCGTTCTGAACGAAACCGTCTCCAGCCCGGATGTATCGCGCCTGCTCGGGCAGGCCGCAAAGATCGACTCCACGCCGCGCCCATGGGTCTCGGACGTATTCGGTGTCATGGCCGTGAAATGGCTGGTCGGTCGAATGAACGATGCGCGTATCGCCCGCGAGTTCGAGAATTGGATATCCGGTTTCCTTGCGCAGCAGGCGGGCGGTGACCATCTCAATCTCTTCGAGAAAGATATCGCGGCGTATGTCCTCAGCGGCGAATCCTCCATCTATGCCGGCGCGTGCGTACCGCTCTTTCTTCACTACCGGACGATACGGCGGATCGACGATCACCAGAACCGCATGGCCCTGATCGGCCGTTTCATGGGCGAGTTCCGGGCGCAGGCGCAAGGCGGCGCATCAACGGCGCTCTTGAGTTTGATGGTTTACGTTTTCGACCAAGTTAATCAGGACGTGGCTGCCGTGCCGCCAAAAGGCTGGAGTCTCGATGATCTCTTGGAGTTTCTGGAGCATATCCCTGTTGGCCTCAAACGATGGACGTGGGAGGATGCAGGCCGCACCAGGGGCGCGGAGCCCGTCAAGTGGCCGGTAGAGAACGAATACCACGTCCAGAATCTTCTCTATTTCCTGCTCGGACCGATCTTCAATGACATCGCAGACGAAGTGAACCTCCAGCCCGTCGGACAGAAGAATCCGCGCATTGATCTTTACCTGCCCTCGCTCCACACGATCATTGAGGTCAAATACCGGAAGGACGTGAAGAAGTCCTTCCAAGCGCTTATCGGCGAGATTGCCGAAGACGCTTCGCTTTATCGCGCCGACGCGAAATACAAGGACGCACGGATCGTCAGTATCCTGTGGGACTGCACGCGCGCGACACAAGAACATGCCAAATTCAAGGAAGGTGTCTTAAAGATCGACGGAATTGATGGGTGTGTAGTAACTAACGCGCCCTCAACTATGAACTAGCGAAATTCAGGTTCTTGACGACACGGGGTCGCGAGCTTCGACACGTTTGCTTTGATCTTTGTGAAATGTGTGCAGCAAAATTGCTGCCGCTTTTTTTGAGGTGCAGAAAGGCCCCAGCTTGGTGCGCCGGGGCCATGTTACGGAATCACGCGGCCAGCGCCTCGGCGGGTTCATCCGCCATTGCCTCGTCATCCTCCGGGGCGTCCTGCTCCTGCGTTTCCTGCGGCGCAGCTTCCGGGCCTTCGGTCTTGAAGATGGCGGGCATCCAGCCCGTACCATCGGCCAGCCGTTCCGCCTCGCTGGCAATGTCGGCCTTCTTCAACTTCGCCAGCCGGGCAGCGTGCGACGGTGCGAACGCGCCCACGGCTTCCAGAATCGCGGCCTTCGGCACATGCTGGAAATACCCGTCTGCGGTGGGCCGCCACCATGCGGCCATGTCCAGCCCCACGGCCTGCGCCAGTTCCGCGCCCGGCTGGTGCGCCGTGGCGCGAGGCGTCACCACGTCCACGGTCGCCGCCACGCATACCGCCAGCAGCCGCACCAGTTCGCCTTGCTCCATCGCCAGCAGCGCGGCGAACAGTTCGGCGCTGTCCTGCGGCAGCGCTTCGCCCGCGACCTGCTGCAACTCGCGCAGGGCGACGGCGGCGGGCGATTCGGGCCAGTCGGGGGCCATGCCTTCCAGCCGGTCTTGCACTTTCAGGCTCACGCCCAGCGGCAAGTCGTGGCCGTAGTGGTTGTCCTGCAAGATGCTCTGCACCATGCCATGCACCAGCGGGCCTTGGGCTGCTCGGCGTCCTCGCCTTCGTCGTCGTTCCCGGCTTCGCCTTCCGCGCTGCCGAAACCCTGCCGCAAGCGTTCCAGCGTGCGCAGCGCCTTGGCTTCTGCCTCGCGCAGCAGCCCGCGATGAATCACGGCTTCGCCGCTGCGGTCGAGGGTGACGATGGCACCGGCCACGGCGCGCACGTCCGGGGCGTAGCCCTGCAAGGCTTCCTCCACGGCTTGCAGTTCCCCGGCAACCTGTTCGCGGCACGGTTCCAGCGCTTCGGTCTTCGGTTCGCGGCGCTGGCGCGGTGCGTTCTGGAACGCCTGCCGCTCGGCATAGCTCATGTGCGGCACGGCTTCCACCCACGCCCAACCCTCGGCGCGGATGCCATCGGCCAGCGCATCCAGCTTGCCGCGCACCAGCGTTTCCAGCAGCGCGGCATCGGTCAGGTAGGTTCCGGCATCGCCTTCCGCGAACAGGTCGCGGCGGATGCCGCCGCCTGCCTGCGTGTAGGCGTCCAGCCCGGCGAAGCGCACCAGCGGATGCGTGGCGTCGATTTCGCGTTCGGTCAGGCGTTCGCGCAGCGTGGATGCGCCACGCTGCCATTCGGGCGCACCGTAGAACGCGCTTTCCTGCGCGGCGTGGTCGTCGGTGATGGTCAGGGCCATCAACTGTTCCAGCGTGACGGCTCCGTCCCGGTAGTCGGCCAGCAGGCGCGGCGAGACGTCGGCGAGTTTGAGACGGCGCTGCACCACCAGCGGGGTCACGCCGAAGTCGGCGGCAATGTCTTCGATGGGGCGGCCTTCCTTGACCAGCGCGGCGAACGCCTCGAACTGGTCGGCCGGGTGCATCTGCTCGCGCAGCAGGTTTTCCGCGAGGCTGACGGTACGGGCCGAAGCGTCCGGCACCAGCAGGCAAGGCACCTCAAAGTCGGCGGCGATGCGCTTCTTCTTCGCCAGCAGCTTCAATGCGGTCAGTCGGCGGTCGCCGGCCACCACTTCGTATTGCTCACCATCGGCGGACAGGATGACAACGAGGTTTTGCAGCAGACCGATGCGGGCGATGCTCGCGGCCAGTTCGGGAATGGACAGGCGCGGGGTCTTGCGTGCGTTGCGCTTGGAGCGGCGCGGCAGCAACTGCGAGAGCGGAACCAAAATCAGGTTCTTGGTCGGGTCGGCCACTTCCAGCGGCGCGGCGGTTTCGATGGCGCGGGTTTCGATTTGGGTAACGGCGTTCATGGTGATAACTCCTTGCGGTTAGGGATGCAGCAGCGAGAGAAGCGGCAAGGGCTGCTGCCTGCCCCTGCCGCGTGGGGATTCAGGCTTTCAACTGGCGCATGCCATCGGCCAGCAGCCAAAGCGCACGATTGAGGCGGATGTTTTGGTCGATGCCCTGCACCGGGCGGGTTTGCTGGCGGCGTCCGTTGGCGCTGCGCCCGCGCAGGCCGCCTTGGGTCAGGTTCTCTTGCGTGCGGTTGAACACGCTCCACAAGTCCGGGCGGCGGTCGTCGAAGCGGCGCGGCATCAGGATTTGCGATTCCGTGACGGGCGCGGGCTTGTCGGGGTCGTCGTATTTGAGGGCCAGCGCGGCGCGGGCGAACACTTCGGATTCGCCATCGTTCAAGGTGATGGCGCGCATGGAATCGCGGGATTCCTGCACGCGGTTGAAGCCGCGCAAGACTTCGTAAGCGCCTTCGATGACGGAACCGGCCACGTCGCCTTTGTGGGGTACGCGAACATCGGCCACGGTGTCGCCGCAGACAAGGCCATTGCTGCACACGAACCGGAACATCCCGGCCAGCATCTGATAGCTGCTGGTGCCGTCATGCGAGTTCAGCAGGACGATTTCATTGGCTTCCGCGCCGTTGATCTGGCTGGCGTGGCGCAGGCGCAGCATGTGTTTGGTGTAGTCGCGGCGGTCGTCGTGGCGCACGCGGGTTTGCGCGGCCATGAAGGGTTCAAACCCTTCCTTGCGCAGTTCCGCCAGCACGGCGGCGGTCGGGATATAGGCGTACCGCTCGGAACGGCTTTCATGCGGGGCGTCCGCGAAGATGGATGGCGCGACCTTGCGGATTTGATCGTCGGACAGCGGGTAATCGCTGCGCAGCGACGGGGAACGGGAAGCGAATCGGGATGCGAGTTGCATTGCATTTCTCCTGACGAAAAGGGTTTGCTGTTCAAACCGCACACCGGATTCCTAGATTCGGAGCCCAGCCTTTCGGCTGTTCGGTGCGGTTGGCACGAGGAACCCGGTTGGCCCTGTTGCCACCGTCTTTCCTGAGTTCATCGCCCGCGACGGTCAGGAGCCCACGGACGTGGGCCGTCAAGGAGGAAAGCGGCAGGTAGGTGCGGCCCGCAGGCGCAGCCGAGGACACGGCCTGGCGCGCCTTGATGGCACGCGGACACGGGCTACAGTCGCGGACAAGGTGATGGAGTCAGGAAAGACGGCTGGACATGGCAACGGCCGTCCCTGTGTGCTGAACCGCACGGCAAGCGCAAGCGCGCAGGCCCGAAGCTGGAAGCCGGGCCGTAGGCGTCAGCCGAGCGGAGCGAGGGAACGATGGAAGCCCGAAGGGGGCGAGACGCCGCAGGCGGCTCGATGCGAAGCACGACAGCGCGACCGGCCATGTTTCTTGGCCGGGGACGCCCATGCAGTCGTGGAGATGCAGCGCGGATCTACTGTGGTGGACAAGCAGCCTTTGCGGCATCGGTATTGCCGCGCCGGCGCAGCCGGGGCGGCGGTGTTGCAGGGGCGCCAAGCGAAGCGCGGCGGGGATGTGCCGCTGGCACTTCCCCTGGAGTGCAAGCGCCAGCGCGCAGCGCCGCAGGCGCGAAGTCATTGGCACCAGGGCGCAGCAGAAAAAAGGTGCGCCGCCCCGCAGGGCAGCGCACCGGATGGCACTAGGTGCGATCAGGTCGCCGTCATCGTCTGCAACTGCTCGATTACGCCGGGTTCGACGAAGACGCACGGTTGGTCGGCCGCGATCGGCACGTTGAACACCTGTGCGAAGGCTTCGCGCTTGAGGTGCGCCAGGCGGCCCGTCCGGTACGCCTGTTCGGGCTTCACGCGGCCACCGCCCGCTGGCGAGCCGCTGCGCTGCGGGTCACACTCGACCAGGGCGACAAAGCCATCGTCGGACAGCTTCTGATGTTCGGGGCACAAGCCCCAGCCGGTTGCCGTGTGGCGCTCCATGCTCGCGCGCAGGCGGCGATCCAGCAGGATGGCGCCGGTGTCGAAGCGAGTACCGCAGACAAGGCAAACGTGTTGTTCAAGCGAAACGTGCGATTTGTCGTTCATGACGATCTCCGGTTGCTCGGGCGGAATTGCCCGGAACCGTCGTCAGCACGGCGCAGCGCAAGCAGTCAGGGGTCGCAGACGGCCGCCAGGACGCAAGCGCGCAAGGCGCGTGCAGCCTTTGACGGCGAGAACGCCGTGATACGGTGGAGGGACACAGCAGGACCGCCCCCAACGAGACACACCCACACCTGCCTTTGGCAAGTGCGCAGCACGCGCAGTCCCGCGAGGGGCGGAGCTGCGCCACCGGGCGCAGCAAAAAGGGGGCCGAAGCCCCCTCGATCAGATCAAGCCACGTTCGGCGAAAGACGTGGTGGTGCCGCCCGCCACGATGATGTGATCCAACGTGCGAACGTCCACCAGCGCCAACGCCTGCCGAAGCTGCGAGGTCATTGCCCTGTCGGCCGCGCTCGGCTCGGGGTTCCCGCTCGGGTGATTGTGCGAAATGATGACCGCCGCCGCGTTGAGCCGCAGCGCCTCCTTGACCACTTCGCGCGGATGAACCTCCGCGCTGTCGATCGTGCCGCGGAACATCTCGGCATAGTCGATCAGCCGATGGCGCGTATCGAGGAACAGCACCGCGAAGACTTCGTGCTCGAAACCGGCCAGCTTGGCGCGCAAGTAGTCCTTGACCGCCGCCGGCGAAGTGAACTCGTCACCGCGCTGCATCTTCTGGTCAATGACCTGGCGCGCGGCTTCGAGAATCTGGTCGGCCGATGCCTGACGGTAGCGCCCGTGCGAGTCACGCAGCATCAGCGGGGAATCGAAGGAAGGAATGGACAGTTGCGACATGATCGTGCTCCGGTTGCTCGGGCGGAATTGCCCGGAACCGTCGCCAGCACGGCGCAGCGCAAGCCGTCACAGGGGCGAAGACGGCCACGGCCGCAAGCGTGCGAGCACGCGCAGCCCTTTACGGCGAGAACGCCGTGGTAGGGTGAAAGGGAACAGCAAGACCGTCTAACCCCGCCCACACATGCCCGCATTCGGCAAGCGGAGCGCGCAGGCCCGGATCAACGAGCCGGGCCGGAGGCGTCAGCCGAGCAAGGCGAGGGAACGATGGAAGCCCGGATGGGGCAAGACTCGCGCAGCGAGGCTCGATGCGCAGCACGACAGCACGACGGCGGCACGCCGGGACGCCATGAGCCTCTGTGTGTTACTCGCTTGCACATTGATTCAATAAATGTTGTATTATCGAATCATGAATGAAGATCAAGCCGTTTCCGCCCTCGGCGCCTTGGCTCACACCCAGCGGCTGCGCGTATTCCGCGCCCTGGTGGTCGCCGGCCCCGAAGGACTGACGCCCAGCGTCCTTGCCGACCAGCTCGCCGTGGCCCGTAACTCCCTGTCCTTCCACTTGAAGGAATTGGCCCATGCCGGCCTCGTCACCATCGAGCAGCAGGGCCGCAATCTGATCTACCGCGCCGACTTCGCCCGGATGAACGGTTTGCTCGGCTACATGACCGAGCACTGCTGCCAAGGCGGTGTCTGCGAGGTTTCCGACACGACCACCCCCTGCGACTGCTGACGCCATGACCACCTACAACGCCTTGTTCATCTGCACGGGCAACTCTGCCCGCTCCATCCTTGCCGAAGGCTTGCTCAACGAGCTAGGCCAAGGTCGCTTCCATGCCTATTCCGCCGGCAGTCACCCAAAGGGCGAGGTGCACCCGCTGGCGCTTGCCACGCTGGAGCGGCTGCGCCTGCCGACAAGCGGCTACCGCAGCAAGAGCTGGGACGAGTTCGTGAAGCCCGACGCGCCGGTGTTCGACTTCATCTTCACCGTCTGTGACAACGCCGCCGGCGAGGCGTGTCCGCTGTGGCCGGGCAAGCCCGTGTCGGCCCATTGGGGCGTGCCTGATCCGGCCGCGGTCGAAGGCACCGATGAGCAGCAGCGCAAAGCGTTCTTCGATGCGGCGATCACGCTGCGTCGGCGCATCGAGCTGTTCCTGTCGCTGCCATTGCAGCGTCTCGATGCCATGTCGTTGCAGCGCGAGCTGCGCGACATTGGCCGCCAGTGAGGCTCACCCGATGACCGCAACCGATACCGCCGGCCCCGCGCCGGCAACCTCCGCCATGAGCGGCTTCGAGCGTTACCTGACGGTGTGGGTGGCGGTGTGCATCGTTGCCGGCATCGCGCTCGGCCAGTTCGCGCCGGGGGTGTTCCAGGCCATCGGCCGCATGGAGATCGCCCAGGTCAACCTGCCGGTCGGCGCGCTGATCTGGGTGATGATCGTGCCGATGCTACTGAAAGTGGACTTCGGCGCGCTCGGCCAGGTCAAGCAGCACTGGCGCGGCATCGGCGTCACGTTGTTCGTGAACTGGGCGGTCAAGCCGTTCTCGATGGCGCTGCTGGCGTGGATCTTCATTCGTCAGGTCTTTGCCGACTGGCTGCCGGATGACCAGCTCGACAGCTATATCGCCGGCCTGATCCTGCTGGCCGCTGCCCCATGTACCGCAATGGTGTTCGTCTGGAGCCGGCTGACCGGCGGCGATCCGGTGTTCACGCTCTCACAGGTGGCCTTGAACGACACCATCATGGTGTTTGCCTTCGCGCCGATCGTCGGCCTGCTGCTGGGCCTGTCGGCCATTACGGTGCCGTGGGACACGCTGCTGGTATCGGTGGTGCTCTACATCGTCATCCCGGTCATCCTCGCGCAGCTCTGGCGTCGTGCGCTGCTGCGCCGGGGCCAAGCCGTGTTCGATCGGACACTGGAACGCATCGGCCCGTTGTCGATCGCGGCGCTGCTGCTGACGCTGGTGTTGCTGTTCGCGTTCCAGGGCGAAGCCATCCTGCGTCAACCGCTGGTGATTGCCATGCTGGCTGTACCCATTCTGATCCAAGTGTTCTTCAACTCCGGGCTGGCGTACTGGCTCAACCGCAAGGTAGGCGAGAAGCACAGCATCGCCGGCCCCTCGGCACTGATCGGCGCATCCAATTTCTTCGAGCTGGCCGTGGCTGCCGCCATCAGCCTATTCGGCTTCCATTCCGGCGCAGCACTCGCAACAGTGGTCGGCGTGCTCATCGAGGTGCCGGTGATGCTGCTGGTGGTGCGCGTTGTTAACCGCTCGCGTGGCTGGTACGAACGCCGCGCGATCGCTTCATAATCTTCAAGGTCATCCCATGAGCACCATCACGATCTACCACAACCCCGCCTGCGGCACCTCGCGCAACGTGCTCGGACTGATCCGCAACAGCGGCGAAGAACCGACCATCATCGAGTACCTGAAAACGCCGCCCGACCGCGACACGCTCCAGGCGTTGATCGCCGCAATGGGCGTGCCGGTGCGCGCTGTGCTGCGCGAGAAAGGCACACCCTATGCCGAACTTGAACTGGGCAATCCGAAGTGGAGCGATGACGACCTGATCGGTTTCATGCTCCAGCATCCCATTCTCATCAACCGGCCAATCGTGGTCACGCCGCTGGGCACGAAACTGTGTCGGCCCTCGGAAGCCGTGCTCGATCTGCTGCCGCAGCCGCAGCGCGGCGCGTTCAACAAGGAAGACGGCGAGCCGGTGGTCGATCAGGACGGCCGCCGTGTCTGAATCCCGTCTCGACCTGCCGAACATCGACACGGCGCTGTTCCAGCAACCGGACACCGAACACCTGTTCGCGCCGGCACGGGCCACGCACGCGCCGCGCTTCCTGCTGCTCTATGGTTCGCTGCGCGAACGCTCGTTCAGCCGCCTCGCAGCCGAAGAAGCCGCACGCATCCTGCGGGCGCTGGGCGGCGAGACCCGATTGTTCAATCCGTCCGCGCTGCCTCTGGTGGACGATGCGCCGGGCGATCACCCGAAGGTCAAGGAACTGCACGAACTGGTGCAATGGGCCGAGGGCATGGTGTGGAGTTCGCCGGAGCGCCACGGCGCGATGACCGGCCTGATGAAGACCCAAATCGACTGGATTCCGCTGTCGGTCGGCGCGGTGCGCCCGACCCAGGGCAAGACGCTGGCGGTGATGCAGGTATCGGGCGGCTCGCAGTCATTCAACGCCGTCAACCAGATGCGCGTGCTGGGCCGCTGGATGCGGATGCTGACCATCCCGAACCAGTCCTCGGTCGCCAAGGCGTACCAGGAGTTCGACGAGACCGGACGCATGAAGCCCTCGGCCTACTACGACCGCGTGGTGGACGTGATGGAAGAACTGATGAAGTTCACGCTGCTCACGCGCGACGCGGCCCCGTATCTGGTGGATCGGTACAGCGAGCGCAAGGAAAGCGCCGAGGCGTTGTCCAAGCGCATGAAACAGGGGTCGATTTGATGCCAGAGCCGGCCATCGCAGAGCGCGACAGCGCCTGGCGCGTTTTTCTGGTGTTCCTGCGGCTGGGGCTGACCTCCTTCGGCGGGCCGATCGCGCACTTGGGCTACTTCCGCACGGAGTTCGTCGAGCGCCGCCGCTGGCTGGATGATCGCAGCTACGCCGATCTGGTCGCGCTGTGCCAGTTCCTGCCGGGGCCGGCCAGCAGCCAGGTCGGCATGGCGCTTGGCTTGGGCCGTGCTGGTGGGTGGGGTGCACTGGCGGCTTGGGTCGGATTCACGCTGCCCTCGGCGTTCGCGCTGATCCTGTTCGCCTACGGCATCTCCGAATACCACGGGCTCGCCGAAGCCGGCTGGGTGCATGGCTTGAAGGTTGTGGCCGTCGCCGTGGTGGCGCAAGCGGTGTGGGGCATGGCGAAAACGTTGTGCCCCGACCGGACCCGCGCCGCGCTGGCGATCCTGGCAGCGTTGCTGACGCTACTGCTGCCGTCTGCCTGGATGCAAGTCGTGGCCATCGCCATGACGGGCCTGATCGGCTGCTGGTGGCTGCAACTGCCGCCGCTTCCGGCAGCGCATCTGACCTCATATGCGGTGTCGCGGCGTACTGGCTCGATGGCGTTGGGCTTGCTGGCCGCGTTGCTGCTCGGTCTGCCGCTGTGGGCGGCGCCCAGCGGCTCGACGATGGCTGCGCTGATCGACGGCTTCTTCCGCGCCGGCGCGCTGGTGTTCGGTGGCGGCCATGTTGTGTTGCCGCTGTTGCAAGCAGCGACCGACTCGACCGGCGCAGTCGGCAATGCCGATTTCCTGGCCGGCTACGGTGCCGCGCAGGCCGTACCGGGGCCGCTGTTCACCTTCACGGCCTATCTCGGCACGGTGGCCGACTGGCCCTTGCACGGCTGGATTGGTGGGCTGGTGCTGCTGGTCGTGATCTTCGTGCCGGCCTTCCTCGTGCTGATCGGCACGCTACCGTTCTGGCAGCGGCTGCGCCACCGCCACGGCATCCAAGCTGCAATGGCGGGCATTAACGCGGGCGTGGTCGGCATCCTGCTGTCCGCGCTCTACGACCCGGTATGGACGAGCGCCATCCACGGACGCACCGATTTCGCTCTGGCCTTGGCCGCCTTCGGTCTGCTGGTCTATGGACGCTTGCCGCCGGTGCTGGTGGTCGTGCTGGCCGCCGTAGCGGGGCAAATCCTGTCTGCCTGATCCTGCGCAGAATCAGGGGGCTGCTGCGTCATGTACTTGGGTGTGGTGAGCATCAGGCGCATGCGGGTAGGCAGACCGGGTAGCTGTGATTCGGCACGAAGCGCGGGGCGTAGCCAGCCAACCCGACGACGGCACGCCGGGACGCGCGAATGCGGTCTGAACTACTCGGTGTCCTGCTTGCGTTGCTCAATCTGCAAGCGCGCTCGCTCGGTCGCCTGCTGCAACTTCTCGCCCAGCACCGCACGCGGCGGCAAGCTGGTCAGGTACTCGGCAACATGGATGCCCGACTTGTCCAGTTCCAGCAGTTCGATCTGCTCGCGCTTCTTGCCCGTGCATAGGATGATCCCCAAGGGCGAGGCTTCTTCCTGCTCGCGTTCATGCTTGTCGAGCCAGCGCAGATAAAGTTCCATCTGTCCCTTGTAGGCCGCCTTGAACTCGCCGATCTTCAACTCCACCGCCACCAACCGGCGCAGCTTGCGGTTGTAGAACAACAGGTCAAGGTGGAAATCCTCGTCGTCGATCGGGATGCGTTTTTGCCGGGCCACGAAGCTGAAACCCGCGCCCAGCTCCAGCAAGAAGGACTCCATTTCGCGGATGATCGCTGCTTCCAAGTCGCCTTCCTGCCAAGTGTCCCGCAGGCCCAGGAAGTCGAGGATGTACGGGTCGCGCATGACCAAGGCCGGCGACATGCGCTGCGCATCACGCAAGGTCGCCAGCTCCTGCGCGATCGTCTCGTCTGGCTTTTGGGACAGCGCCGTGCGCTCGTACAGCATCGAGTCGATGCGCTCGCGCAGCGTCCGCACGCTCCAGCGTTGGGTGCTGGCCATCTGCGCGTAGTAGTCCCGCTGGAGCGGGTCTTTCAGCGGCATCAGGGCGATGAAGTGCGTCCAGCTCAATTCTCGTATCAGTGATACGAGAATTCGCTCGTCGGGGAAGGTGGCAGCGAACTGCACCATCCGGCGCAGGTTCTGCTCGGCAAAGCTGCCGCCGTATTCCTTCACCAACTGCGCCGCCAGGTTCGGCAGGACTTCCTTGCCATAGGCACCCCTGCGCCCGTCCAAGACCTGCGACCGGATGCGCTGGCCGATGCGCCAATAGAGCATCGTCAGCTCGCTATTCACCGTCGAGGCGGCGCGCTTGCGCGCCGCCTCGATCAGTGCCCGAATGTCGCCCAGCAGCGCCGAAGGCGCTGCTGGCGCAGGAACGGATGCCTTGAGCCTGTTCATGCGATGGCCTCCTGGAGCTGCCGCGCGCCCGTGATGGCCTGGCGGCGGCTCGCCACCAGTTCGGCCGCATCACGCACCGGCTTGTCTTCGGTGTGGACGTAATGCATGAACATCGCCACGGTCTTGTGGCCCGTCAGCTTCATGCCTACCTTGGTCGGCACGCCCGAATTGGCAATGTCAGTCGTGGAGCGGTGGCGGATGCCGTGCGTGCCGACGTGCGGGACGCCGGCGGCCTTGAGCACCCGGCACCAGCCGCCGTAGTGCTCGCCAAAGGTCAGGTGCTTGGTCGGGTCGTTGGGTGACGGCAGGACGTAGGGGCAGCCCTCCCGGCGCGGTGCCGTCGAAAGCAGCCGATAGGCTTCCGCGCTCATGGGCTTGGAAAGGCCGCCGGTCTTGCTGTCGGGCCAGACCACGCGCCGGTTCTCCAGATCGACCCAAGCCCATTCGAGCGTGCAGATTTCGGAGCGACGGCCGGCGAACTCGAATTGCAGGCGGATCGCCAGCGGGATGACGTAGTTCTCCAGCCCTTCCGCCTCCAGCTTCTCCAGATGGCGGAAGATCAGCGCCAGCTCGTCGTCCACGATGAGCCGGGTTTCCTCGCCGGGCGGGTACATCGGGACATGGCGGCACGGGTTCGTGCCGTCCGGGCGGTAGCCCCACACTTCGGCCAGGTTGAACATCTTGCGCAGCACGCCGAAGGCGTTGTTCGCCTCGGCCGGCTTGTAGGCCAGCTTCTCCATCAGCCCGGCAATGTCGGGCCGCTTCACGTCCTGCACCTTCTTGCGGCCGATCAGCGGGACAATGCAGCGGTCGATGACGGCCTGATAGCCGCGCTGCGTGCTCGGCTTGTTGCGCTTCTTGGAGTAGTCCTCCATGAACTTCTTGCACAGCGCTTCGACCGTGGGCGCCTTGCGCGCCTCGGCCTTGGCGCCGCCGGGGTCGCCGCCTCGGCGAACCTCGGCCAGCCAGTCCTGCGCCATGACGCGGGCCTGCTCCACGGTCAGTTCCCCGAACAGGCCCAGCGAGGGCTTGCGGGGCTGCCCGGAGTTCGTGCGGTACTGGAGCATGAACACCCGGCGGCCCTTCGGGGTAATCTTGCACAGGAAGCCCGGCACCACGGTATCCCGTAGTTCGATGTCCTTGGCCTGGGGTTGCGCTGACTCTACGGCGGTTTTGGTGAGCTTGATCTTTGCCATGATGACTCCTTGGAACGACCCGAATTCCAAGAGCCAGATAGGAGCGGCGCGAGGGAAAACCGGGTCAAGTTTCAGAAAGCACCGGCATATGATGGACGCGCGTAAGTTCTTGATAAACCTGCTGTATCGAGCTACGGCGCAGTCCAGCGAAGTACCGGGCTGGAGTCATCGTCAAACAAAAAAATCCGTCCGGTTAGCCGGGGTTGTCGATGGTGCATGCGGCGATGCATGGAACGCGTCAGCGATCGACGCGGGACTGTCCCGGGAGGCACGAAACCGCCTCTCAGCGTCACTCCCGCCACGGCATACGTGCGGCATCCGGCCGGACGCCACCGGGCTGCCGCCAAGGCGGACCGCATGCCGCAGGACCGTCCGGGCGGGCCCGCGCGGTTCGTTCGACGGCGGCGCGCGCGGCGCGATGCGCTCGCCGTTGCGGGGTCGCGGTGCCGGCGGCCGCGCGGTCCTGCCGACGTGCGCCGGCCGGCTAGAATGGCGCCGTCCATTGGGGAGTCGTCATGAGCAAGAAGAAACGACGGCCGGCAGGTCGGCGTCCCGACCCGCGGCCCGCGAATCCGCGCGCCGCGCGCCTGGCGCCGGACTGGCCGGTGCTGGCCGCCGCCGGCTTCGGCCTGTTGCTGACCGGTTACCTCGCAGTCGTGGCCGCGGGCGAGGGCGCGCCCGCGTTCTGCGAAGCGGGCAGCGGCTGCGATGCGGTGCAGGCCAGCGCTTGGTCGAGCTTCCTCGGCCTGCCGATGGCGGCGTGGGGCTTCGGCCTGTACGCGCTGATCGCCCTGGCCGCCGCGACCGGACGCTCGGAGGTCGCGCGCTGGCGCTGGTTGTCGCGCTGGACGCTGCTGGGGCTTGCGATCAGCCTGTTCCTGACCGTCGTCGCCTGGCTCGACGTCCGCGCGACCTGCGCCTGGTGCCTGGCCTCGCTCGCCTTGCTGGCGGGGCTGTTCGGGTGGGTGCATGCGCGCCGCCCGGCCGGCGCGCCGGGCGCGACGACGCCCTGGCGCAACTGGTGGCTCGGCAACGGCCTGGCGGCGCTGGGCGTGCTGGCGCTGCTGGGCGTGGCCGGCGGCGGCCTGCTCGACCGCAGGCCGGAAGACCCGCGCGTGGCCGGGCTGGTGGATCACCTCAACGAGATCGGGGCGACCTACTACGGCGCCTCCTGGTGCGCGAACTGCCGCCGGCAGACGCGGCTGTTCGGGGCCTCGGCGGCCCGGCTGCCCTATGTCGAATGCACGCCGGAGGGCCGCGCCGGCCCCGTCGCGCAGGCCTGCCGCCGCGCCGGCGTGAGCGCCTATCCGACCTGGGTGATCCACGGCCTGCACCACACCGGCCTGCAGCGGCCCGAGCAGCTGGCGCAGTTGTCGGGCTACGTCTGGGAAGCCGGCGCCGGCGACTGAGCCGTGCAGGACGCCCGCCGCGCAGGGCGGGCGCGGCCGTCAGTCGATCGACAGCGGCGATTTCTCGCCCGCGAACGGGTTGATCCTGCGGATCGCCCAGGGGTACTTCGGCCAGTCGCCGTCGAGCCAGGCGTGGTCGGGCGCGTTGAGTTCCAGCACCCGGCGCGCGTCGGCGGCCAGGGTCTCGTTGCCCAGGCGGGTGTAGGACTCGGCCAGCACCGCCACCGCGTCGTTCTGGTACTCGCTCTGCGGATAGGTCTCGAGCAGGTAGGTGGCGCGGTTGGCGGCGGCCACGTAGGCGCCGCGGCGCAGGTAGTACAGCGCGGTGTCGATCTCGTGCCGGGCGAACAGGTTGCGCAGGGCCACCATGCGCTGGCGCGCGTCGGCGGCGTAGCGGCTGTTCGGGTAGCGCTCGGTGACGATGGCGAAGTCGGCGTAGGCCTGGTTCGGCGTCGCCAGGTCGCGGCGGCTGGCGTCCAGGTTCCAGACCCGCTGCAGGAACACCGTATCGCGGTTGGAGTTCACCAGGCCGCGCAGGTAGTACATGTAGGCGGTGTTGCGATGGGTGGGGTAGGTGCGCAGGAAGCGGTCGATGCTGGAGATCGCCTCCTCGTTGTTGCCCATCTTGAACTGCGCGTAGGCGATCTCGATCAGCGCCTGCTCGGTGTAGGGGCCGTAGGGGTACTGGGCGACCAGGCGGCGGAAGGTCGCGGCGGCGGCGTTCCAGTTGCCGTAGCGCATCGACTGGTGGCCCTTGTCGTACAGCGCTTCGACCGGCGCGCCCTCGTCGGGATCTTCCTTGTCGCCGCGGAAGCGGGAGCAGCCGCTCGCCAGCAGGACGGCCAGCAGCGAGAGGACGACTGCGACGCGGAAGACGGAGCGGGCTCGGGTCATGGGGTGTTGGGCGTGGACGGCATGAGGCGCGGATAATAGCAGCCCCGCCCGCGCGGCCGCCCGCCGCGCCTGAACGATGCCCCTGCCGATGACCCAGCCCCCCTCCGATGCCCCCCGCCTGGACGACGACCTCGAATCGCGCAGCGTGGAGGTTCCGCCGGCGCTGGCCGGGCGCCGCTTCGACCAGGTGCTGGCCGAGCTGTTCCCGGAGTTCTCGCGCTCCCGGCTGAGCGCCTGGATCAAGTCCGGCGACGCCCTGCTCGACGGCCGCCAGGCGCGCCCGCGCGACCCGGTGGCCGGCGGCGAGATGATCGCGCTGGACGTCGTGCTCGACGAGCAGACCCACGACGCGCCGGAGGACATCCCGCTGACGGTGCTCTACGAGGACGCGGACGTGCTGGTCATCGACAAGCCGGCGGGCATGGTGGTGCACCCGGGCGCCGGCAACCGCAGCGGCACCCTGGTCAACGGCCTGCTGTTCCGCGACCCGGGGCTGGCGGCGCTGCCGCGGGCGGGCATCGTGCACCGCCTGGACAAGGACACCTCCGGGGTCATGGTGGTGGCGCGGACCCCGCAAGCGCACGCCGGGCTGGTCGAGCAGCTCTCCGCGCGCGAGGTGCACCGGCAGTACCTGGCGATCGTGGTCGGCGCGCTGGTCAGCGGCGGCACCGCCGACGCCCCGATCGACCGCCACCCGCGCGACCGCCTGCGCATGGCCGTGCGCGAAGGCGGCCGCGAGGCGGTCACCCACTTCCGCCTGCGCGAGCGCTTCCGCGCGCACACGGCGCTGGAGTGCCGGCTGGAAACCGGCCGCACCCACCAGATCCGCGTGCACATGCAGCACCTGCGCCATCCCATCGTCGGCGATCCGCTGTACGGCGGCGCGCTCAAGCTGCCCAAGGCCGCCTCCGACGAGCTGGCCGCCGCGCTGCGCGGCTTCCGCCGCCAGGCCCTGCACGCCGAGACGCTGGAGTTCGCCCATCCGCGCACCGGCGAACCGGTGCGCGCCGGGGCCCCGGTGCCGGAGGACATGCAGGCGCTGATGCGGCTGCTGCGCGAGGACGCCCGCCGGCATGCGGAAGACGGGCGGCGCTGAGATGGCGGCGCGCGAAGCGGCATCCGCGCCCTGGCTGGCCGCGGACTGGCCGGCGCCGCCGGGCGTGCACGCGCTGACCACGCTGCGCGGCGGGCCGGGCGTGTCGTCGGCGCCGTTCGGGCGCCTGAACCTGGGCGCCAACAGCGGCGACGACCCCGCCGCCGTCGCGCGCAACCGCGACATCCTGGCCGGCCTGGCGGGGCTGCCATCGCCGCCGCGCTGGCTGCGCCAGGTGCATGGCACCCGGGTGGTGGCCTGCGAGGCCGACGGACACGACGTCGAACCGCCGGAGGGCGACGCCGCGGTCGCCTCGTCCTCCGGCACGGTACTGGCGATCCTGACCGCCGACTGCCTGCCGGTGGTGTTCGCCTCCCGCGACGGCCTGCGCATCGGCGCGGCGCACGCCGGCTGGCGCGGGCTTGCCGCCGGGGTGCTGGAGGCGACGCTGGCCGCCATCGGCGCCGCGCCCGGCGATTGCCTGGCCTGGCTGGGGCCCGGCGCCGGGCCGCGCGCCTACGAGGTGGGCGAGGAGGTGCGGGCGGCGTTCGTCGAATCCGATCCCGGAGCCGCGAGCGCTTTCGAGGCCACGCGGCCGGGCCACTGGCGGGCCGATCTCTACGCGCTGGCGCGGCGGCGCCTGGTCGCGGCCGGCATGGCCGCCGCCGACATCCACGGCGGCGGGCTGTGCACGATCTCCGATCGCGCGCGCTTCTATTCGCACCGCCGCGACCGCCGCACCGGCCGCATGGCGACGCTGGTCTGGCGCACCGCATAGCGCGCGCGGCGGGCCGTGCGCTCAGCCGTTGCGCAGGTCGTGCAGGTAGTCGCGCCGCCAGGCGTTGATGTCGTGCTTGCGCAGGTGGTCCATCATCGCGCGCCAGCGCTCGATGCGCTTGTCGCGCGGCATCGTCGAGGCGATGGCGATGGCGTCGGCGACGCCGTCCAGGTCGTGCGGGTTGACCAGCAGCGCGTCCTTCAGTTCGTAGGCGGCGCCGGCCAGCAGCGACAGCACCAGCACCCCGGGATCCTCCGGATCCTGCGCGGCGATGTATTCCTTGGCGACCAGGTTCATGCCGTCGCGCAGCGGGGTCACCAGGCCCACGCTGGCCAGCCGGTAGAAGCCGGTCAGGGTGGCATGGGCGAAGTTGCGGTTGACGTAGCGCAGCGGGGTCCAGTCGGGTTCGGCCCAGGCGCCGTTGATGTGGCCCGAGATCTGTTCCAGTTCCTGCCGCAGCGCCTGATACTCGGCGACGTCGCTGCGCGAGACCGGCGCGATCTGCAGGTAGGTCAGCTGGCCGCGCTGGTCGCGGTGGGTCTCCAGGTAGCGCTCGAAGCCGCGGAAGCGCTCCGGCAGGCCCTTGGAGTAGTCGAGCCGGTCGACGCCGATGGCGAGCTTGCGCCGGTCCAGGCTGGCGCGCAGATCCTTGATCGCGGGCTTGGACATCGCCGCCCGCGCCTGGCTGGCGATCAGCTCGGTGTCGATGCTGATGGGATAGGCGTGGGCGCGGAAGCGGCGCCCGCCGGGCGCCTCCAGCTGGCCGTCGGCCAGCACCTTGCCGCCGCCGAACAGGCGCACGTAGTCCTGGAAGCGTTCGACGTCGCGCCGGGTCTGCATGCCCACCAGATCGTAGGCGTACAGCGACGAGAACAGCCGGTTGTGGTTGGGCATCGCCGCCAGCAGGTCCGACGAGGGCATCGGCACGTGCAGGAAGAAGCCCATGCGGCAGCCGACGCCGCGCTGGCGCAGCAGCGAGGCCAGCGGGATCAGGTGGTAATCGTGGATCCAGAGGATGTCGCTGTCGCGCAGCATCGGCGCCAGCTTGTCGGCGAACATGGCGTTGACCCGCGCGTAGCCCTCGCGGGTGGCGCGGTCGTAGTCGACCAGGTCGAGCCGGAAGTGCAGCAGCGGCCACAGCGTGCGGTTGGCGAAGCCGTTGTAGTAGGCGTCCAGGTCCGCGCGGTTGAGGTCCATCGTGAGGTAGCGGATGTCGCCCTCGACCTGCTCGTGCACCGCGCCGCTCTCGCCGCGCACGGTGCGCCCGCTCCAGCCGAACCAGAGGCCGCCGTGCTCCTTCAGCGCCGCCTGCAGCGCCACCGCGAGGCCGCCGGCCCGGCTCTCGCCGGGCACCGCGACGCGGTTGGAGACGACGACCAGCCGGCTCACGTGGCGTCCTCCCACGAGCGCGAGAGCCGCATCGCCGCCGCGATCAGCCCGACGTGCGAATAGGTCTGCGGGAAGTTGCCCCAGGCCTCGCCGTCCTCGAACGCCAGGTCCTCCGACAGCAGGCCCAGCGGGTTGCGCCGCGCCAGGATGCGCTCGAACATCGCGCGCGCCTCCTCCTTGCGGCCGATCGCCGCCAGCGCCTCGATGTACCAGAACGTGCAGATGGTGAAGCTGGTCTCCGGCGCGCCGAAGTCGTCGGGGGCGATGTAGCGGAACAGGCCGTCGCCGCGCTTGAGATCGCGGCCGATCGCCTCGACGGTGGCGACGAAGCGCGGGTCGTCGGCGGGGATGAAGCCGATGTCGGCCAAGAGCAGCAGCGAGGCATCGAGGCGATGGCCGTCGAAGGCGTCGGTGAAGTGGCCCAGCTCCTCGTTCCAGGCGCGTTCCAGGACCTGCGCGCGGATCGTGTCGGCGCGCCCGCGCCAGTGGGCGGCGCGCTCGTCGAGCTGCAGCCGCGCGGCGATGCGCGCCAGCCGGTCGCAGGCCGCCCAGCACATGGCCGCGGTATAGGTATGCACGTCGGTGCGCCCGCGGAACTCCCACAGCCCGGCGTCGGGCACGTCGTACAGCGCATAGGCCTGTTCGCCCAGCGGCTCCAGCTTGCCGAACGCGGCCGCGTCGCCGGGCTTGGCCAGGCGCTGGTCGAAGAACAGCTGCGTCGAGGCCAGCACCACGCTGCCGTAGACGTCGTGCTGGCGCTGCACCCAGGCCAGGTTGCCCCGGCGCACCGGGCCCATGCCGCGGTAGCCCTGCAGCGCCTCGACCTCGTGTTCCTCCAGCCTCTCGGAGAAATCGATGCCGTACAGCGGCTGCAGGCTGCCGTCGTGGGTGGCGATGTTGAAGATGTAGCGCAGAAACTCCTCCATGCTCCGGGTCGCCCCCAGCCGGTTGAGCGCGCGCACCACGAACGCGGCGTCGCGCAGCCAGCAGTAGCGATAGTCCCAGTTGCGCGGCGTGTGCGGCGCCTCCGGGATGGAGGTGGTCATCGCCGCGATGATCGCGCCGCTGTCCTCGTACTGGCACAGCTTCAGCGTGATCGCGCTGCGGATGACCGCCTCCTGCCACTCGAGGGGGATGGAGAGGTAGCGCACCCATTCGCGCCAGTACTCGGTGGTGCGCGCCTCGGCCTCGTGCATGAACCCTGCCAGCGATTGCGTCAACGATTCGTCGGCGCCCAGCAGCAGGTGGGCCGGCTCGCTGAGCACGAACGAGATCTCCTCGCGCACGAAGCGCACCGGCAGGTCGGTGGTCAGGCGCAGGGTGAAGTCCGGCAGCAGGTAGCGGATGTGGTTGCTGCCCCAGGTGGTCTCCGCGCGCTCCGCGCCCCAGCGCACCAGCGGGCGCAGGCGCACGCGGATGCGCGGGCTGCCCGCCAGCGGCGTGACCCGGCGCATCAGCGCGACCGGGCGGTAGAACCGGCCGTGCTGCCGCCAGCGCGGCGCGAAGTCCACGATCTCGATCGCGCCGCCGGCGCGGTCGTGCAGCACCGTGCGCAGGATCGCGGTGTTGTGGACGTAGTGCTGCTCGCTGCGGACGAAACCTTCCAGCTCGATCGCGAAATCGCCGCCGTCGTGGTGGCGCGGGGACAGCAGCGCGCAGAAGGCGGGATCGCCGTCGAAGGCCGGCAGGCAGCTCCATACCACCCGCGCGCGGGCGTCGAGCAGGGCGCCGAAGCTGCCGTTGCCGATGACGCCGAGGTCGAGGGTGGCCGAGGTGTCGGGCGGAACGGGAGCGGACGGTTTCATTCGGGAAAGGCGTTCTCGAGCCAGGCGTGGACCGCGGGGACGTCGGGCAGGGCGAATTGCGCGGCGCTGGGCTCGCGCGCGCCCACCAGCACGCTCAGGCCGCGGCGTTCGTTGACGATGGCGAAGCCGTGCTCGTCGGTCAGGTCGTCGCCGACGAAGACCGGGACCCGGCCGCGGAAGGGCGGTTCCTCCATCAGGGCGGCGATGGCATCGCCCTTGTCGGCGCCGCCGGGCCGCAGCTCCACCACGTGGTCGCCCGGCTGCAGCCGGTAGCCCGGCAGGCGCGGCAGGACCGATTCGGCGAAGGCCCGCATCGCCTCGCCGTGCTCGGGCGCCTGGCGCCAGTGCAGCGCCAGGCCGACCTGCTTGTCCTCCACCAGCGTGCCGGGCAGGCGCTCGGCCAGCGCCTCGGCCTCCGCCAGGATCCGCGTCAGCGCCGGCGGCGCCTGCAACGGCGGCGCGCGGTAGGCGCCGTTGCGCCGCTCCAGGCCGTGCATGCCGGCGGAGGGAAGCCGCAGCGGCGCGAACAGCCCGTCGAGCACCGCCAGCGGCCGGCCGCTGACCAGCGCAAGCGCGCCATCGAGCCGCCGGCAGACGCGCTCCAGGCTCGCGCGCAGCGGCTCCCCGACGGCCACCTGGGCCGGATCGGGGGCGAAAGCCAACAGGGTGCCGTCCACATCGAGGAAGAGGGCCCAGGCCTCGTCGATCGGGGGCGGCGGCGGTCGGGTGGGGGACTCGGCAGCCATCCGGCGCATTGTGCCGCATGCGAAGGCGCGATGGTTGCGTCGTCGCCGTGAACGGTGCGTGCCGGGGCCGACAGACTGCGCCCGCGCGCCCGCTACAAGGTCTCGATGAACTCGGTCAGCGCCTCCAGCTCGGTCCGGTGGAGATCGAGCCGTTCGACGAGCGGGTCGGGCTGCGGATACAGCGGGTCGTTCGCCTGCTCTGCGGTGGGGCGCGGGCGCGGCATGCCGGCGTCGTACATGGTCACCACGCCGCGCAGGTGCGGGAACAGGCCGTTGTGCATGTAGGGCGCGGTGCGCGAGACCCCGCGCAGCGAGGGCGTTCGGAACCTGCCGCTGTCGGCCGGATCGCCGGTGACTTCGTAGCGGCCCAGGTCCTGCCGGCGGCGGCCGTAGAAGTGCAGCCCGAGGTTGTGGAAGCCGTCGTCGGTCAGCGTGGGGCCGCTGTGGCAGTTCATGCAGCGCGCGTGGGTGCGGAACAGGTGCAGGCCCCAGAGCTGGCGGTCGGTCAGGAGATCGCGATCGCCTTCCAGGAAGCGGTCCAGCCGGTTGCTGCGCGGCACCAGGCTGCGCTGGTAGGCGGCCAGCGCCTGCGCGACCTGGCGCGCGTCGATCCGCCTGCTGTCGAATACGCGCGCGAACTCGGCCGGATAGTCGCCGCTGCGGTTGAGGCGCCGCTCCAGCTCGCGGACGCTGAAGGCCATCTCCCGGCGGTCCTGGATCGGGTGCAGCGCCTGTTCCTCCAGCGAGGCGGCGCGGCCGTCCCAGAACAGCGTGCGCGAGTACGCGCTCATCGCCACGCTGATCGCGTTGCGCCGGCCGGGCTGGCGGTCGTGGCCGAAGGAGACGCGGCGGCCGTCGCTCCAGCCCAGCTCCCGTTCGTGGCAGGTGGCGCAGGCGATCTGGCCGGAGCGCGACAGGCGCGGATCCTCGAAGAGTTTCCGGCCGAGCGCGATTTTTTCCGGCGTGCCCGGGTTGTCGGCCGGTTCGGGCGTCGTCTTCGGCAGCGGCGCCAGCTCCCGCCAGGCGACGCCCGCGGACACGTGCGGCGCGGGCCACTGGTCCGAGGGCAGGCGATAGATCCGGCGCAGGCAGTCGAAGTCGATGGCCGGCGCGCTGGGCGCGATGCGTTCGCGGCACTGCGCCAGCGAAGCGGCCTCGCGGTCGTCGGGATGCGCCTGCGTCCACGCCGCCAGTGCCACGGCGACCAGGACGGCCGTCGTGGCGAGGCGCCAGGGCAGCAGGCGGTGCGTCTTGGGCATGCGGGTCTAGACGCGGTCGCGGCCCAGGGGGCCGGCGGGCGGGTCGGTGCGCGCGGTGCGGTCGGGCACGGCGTCGAGGTCGGCGGCGTGCAGGGCGGCGTGCAGGGCGGCGCCGAGGCGGGACGGGTGCGTGGGAGATGGCATCGGGAGCGACCGGAACGAAGGGGACTCCTCCCTTTGCCAGCCGAGCGGGGAAAAAGTGTCAGCGCCGGGTCCGGCTCACTGCGGGCCGACGACGGTCCAGTAGCCGCCGGCGGTGCTGCGCACGCGCACGGGGTAGGTCGCTTCCAGCATCGCCAGGCTGCGGGCGATGTCGTCGAGTGGAAAGGCACCGGACACGCGCAGGGCCGCGACCTCCGGGTCGCAGCGCAAGAGGCCGCGGCGGTGCCGCGCCAGTTCGGCCAGCAGCTCCGACAGCGGCATGGCGTCGGCGGCCAGCATGCCGTGCACCCAGGCCAGTGCGCGCTCGTCCGCGGCTGCGGGCAGCCCGGCTTGCGAGGCGTCGAAGGCCGCCTGCTGGCCGGCCTGCAGCCGCCGGGCGGCACCGGGCCGTTGCGCCGGTTGCAGCCGCACCGCGCCGTCCAGCACGGCCACGCGGGTGCGGTCGCCTTCGACGCGCACGCTGAAGCGCGTGCCCAGCGCTTGCACCCGTCCCTGGGGCGTGGCCACGCGGAAAGGGCGCGCCGGCGTCCACGGGTCGGCGCCGGTGTCGATCGCGATTTCGCCGGCGCGCAGCCGCAGCAGGCGTTCCTCGGGGCCGAAGGCGATGTCCACGGCGGTGGCGGTGTTGAGGTCCAGCCGGCTGCCGTCGGGCAGGGTCAGGGTGCGCCGCTCGCCGGTGGCGGTGCGGACGTCGGCGCGCCAGGCGGCGTCTTCGGACAGCCGCCAGGCCAGCCAGGCACCGGGCGCGGCGGCCAGCAGCGTGGCCAGGCGCTTGACGGCGGTACGGCGGCGGGCATCGGCCGGGCGGCCGAGCACCGGCCGGGCGAGGTCGGCGGGCACCGACGCGAGCAGGCCGCGCAGGCGTCCGGCGCGGCGCCAGGCCCGTTGCCGGTCGGGATCGCCGTCGCGCCAGCGCGCGCAGGCGGCGCGGTCGGCGTCGGTGGCATGGCCCGAATGCAGGACCAGCAGCCAGTCCACGGCCTCCTCGATCGCCGAGGCCGGCAGCGGCGCCTCGGCCTCAGGGCGCATGCGCGAGGCAGCCGAGGAAGGCGCGCTTCATGTGCCGCTTGACCGTGCTCAGGGAGATCCCGAGCTGCCGGCCGATGGCGTCGTAGCCCAGGCCGTCGAACTGAGAGAGCAGGAAGACCTGCCGGGCCTGCGGCGGCAGGCCGTCGAGCATGGCATCGATCTCCTGCAGCGCCTCCAGGACCAGCGCGCGTTGCTCGGCCGACGGCGCGACCGCTTCCGGCTGCGCGGCCAGATGCTCGAGGTAGGCGCGTTCGAGCGACTGCCGGCGGCACCAGTTGGCCATCAGGCCGCGCGCGACGGTGGTCAGGAAAGCCCGCGGCTCGCGCACCGAGGCCAGTTCGCGGCCGGCGAAGACGCGCAGGAAGGTGTCCTGCGCCAGATCGGCGGCGACCTCCCGGCAGCCCAGCCGGTAGGCCAGCCAGTTGCGCAGCCAGGGCTGGTGTTCGCGGTAGAGCAGGCCGAGGGCGTGGGAGTCTCTGGGCATGGGCGTCGCTGGAAGACGTGTCCGTCCCGGACATGGCGATGCAAACGAGAATTGTTATCGATTATCGCAGTCATCGGGGCGCGGCGCCAGGGGTGGGGCCGGCGGTCGGCTCGGCGGGTGGGAGCGCGCTGGCGCGCGATGCTTTTTCTCGGCTACTCGCCCGCGTCCGCGCGCGGGGACGCGCTCCGCGTCCATCGCGAGTCGGGTGGCACCTTGCTTGGTCTGGCAGGGCGGGCGCCGCGTCGGCGTGCTCCGTGGCCGGGGTGCCGCGGGCGCGAGGCGTGCACCCGCGGCGTCCGCGCCGCGGCACCCGCCCCGCCAGTGGGCCGGCCCGGCGCTGGGCGCCGGGCCATGAGCGGTCTAGAACGTGTAGCGGACCCGCGCGTACCAGTACGCGCCATTGCTGCCGATCGGCGACAGCACGTCGTAGGGCAGGTTGCCGAAGTAGAAGATGTCCTCGTTGGAGAGGTCGGGGTATTCGTCGGTGATGTTCTGCCCGCCGATCGCCACCGTCCAGCGCTCGCTCACGCGCAGCTCGGCCTCGGCGTCGAGCTGCCATTCCGCGCCGTAGGTCTGCTCCGGTTCGTAGCCGCCGCCGAAGTTGAAGACGCGCTTGGCGCTGCCGTGCCGCTGCACGCGCGCCAGCAGGTTCCAGCGGTCGTCGCTCCAGTTGGCGGAGAACTGCGCGCGCGTGCGCGGCGCGGCGCCGGTCAGCGTGTTGCGCTCCTCCACGCCGAACAGCACGTAGCCGGGATCGAGCGCCGCGAGCGGCGCCGGGGTGGCGACGATGTCGGTCAGCTCGGTCTTGGCGTAGCTCCAGGTGCCGGTCAGCAGCAGCGCGCCGTCGCCCAGCCGGTCGCGCCAGTTGGCGACCACCTCGGCGCCGCGGGTGCGGGTGTCGGCGGCGTTGACGAAGAAGCTGACGCTCTCGATGCCCGGCACGCCGAACTCGCCGGCGATGAAGTCGGTCAGCGCGTCGCCGGTGATGCTCTCCGACAGCGCGACGCGGTCGTCGATCTCGATCTGGAACACGTCCAGCGAGAGGTCGAAGCGCTCGCCGATGCGGCTGGTGAAGCCGAGGCTGGCGTTGACGGACTTCTCCGGCGCCAGCTCGGTCGCGCCCAGCGCGCGCGCGATCGGGTTGTTCACCGACAGCAGCCGGCCCTGCACCAGCTGGCCGGCGGCGCTGTAGCCGGTGCTGGTGGATTCGTAGCCGATCTGCGACAGCGACGGCGCGCGGAAGTTGTTGGAGAGCGCGCCGCGCAGGGCGAACGCCGGGGCGAACTCGTAGCGCGCGGCGAGCTTGCCGGTCAGCTCGCCGCCGAAGTCTTCGTAGTGTTCGTAGCGCACCGCCACGTCGGTGGTCAGGCGCTCGCCGAAGGCGCTCGACAGGCTGGCGTAGACGCTGGCGACGTCGCGGTCGAGGTCGGCCTCGTCCTGCGGGGTCAGTCCGCCGCCGGCCTGCGATCCGGTGGGGCGGTCGGTCCAGGGGCCGGCCGCGTAGCTGGCGGGATCGCCGGCGCGGGTCTCGTAGCGCTCGGCGCGCAGCTCCACGCCGGTGGCCAGGGTGTGCGCGCCGAAGACGCGGCTCAGGTCCAGGTTGGCCAGCGTCTGCGCGAACTCGTAATCGCCGGTGCGAAAGCGCGTGGGGCTGCCCGGGCCCAGCGAGGCGTTGATGGAGTCGCGCAGGCGGTAGGTGAACGCGTTGCGGCCGTGGTTGAGGCTGAGGTCGTAGTCCCACTCGCCCCACTGGCCGCGCAGGCCGCCGACGCCGGCCAGGTCCAGGTTCTCGCCGATCGAGACCGGGCGGAAGCCGCGCGGATACACCTCGGGCCAGTTCGCTTCGCCGTCGGGGTAGCGGAAGTAGTTGGCGCCTTCGGTATCGCGCTGGTGCCAGGTGCCGAAGAAGTACAGCTCGGAGGCCGCGCCGACCGGCAGCTCGCCGTTGATCCAGGCGTTGAGGTCCTTCGATTCGCCGTCGCCCAGGTGGTAGTTGCGCTGTCCCTGCACGGCCAGGTTGGCGGGGCTCTGGTCCCAGGGCGGCACCTGGTCGAAGCCGGCGCGGTTGGTGGCTTCGCGGTTCTTGAGCTCGAAGCCGGTGCGGAAGAAGCCGCCATCGCCGAGGCCGCTGCCGACCTTGCCGGCGAGATAGCTCGTCTGGCCGTCGGTGAGGGTGCGGCCGATCGGTTCGACGTCGGTATGGTGGGCGCCGAAGCTGGCCTCCCACTCGCCGCCCTCGGCGCCGTCGTCGAGCAGGATGTTGATCACCCCGGCCACGGCGTCGGCGCCGTACTGGGCGCCGGCGCCGTCGCGCAGCACCTCGATGCGGCGGATCGCGTTGAGCGGGATGGCGTTGAAGTCCACCGGGGTGGTGCCGCGGCCGATCTTGGAGCCGGTGCTGACCAGCGAGGTGACGTGGCGGCGCTTGCCGTTGACCAGCACCAGCACCTGGTCCGGCGCGAGCCCGCGCAGTTGCGCCGCGCGCACGTGATCGGCGCCGCCGGAGTTCGACTGGCGCGGGAAGTTGAACGAGGGCAGCAGCGCCTGCAGCGCACTGCCCAGCTCGCCGTTGACCGCGCCGGCGCGCCTCAGGTCGTCGGCGTCGAGCACGTCGATGGGCACCGTCGATTCGAGCACGGTGCGGTCGCGCGCGCGGGTGCCGGTGACGATGACGGCATCGAGCTGGGCGGCGTCGGCGGGCGCGGGCGCCGCCTCCTGGGCGAAGGCCGGTGCGGCGAGTGCGGCCAGGACGGCCGCGGCGAGCGGGGACGAAGCGCGTGGGGACATGGACGACCTGCGGACGAACGGAAGGAAGGGGCCGGCGGTGCGCGCGCGGCGCAGCAGGCAAGACGCGGCGCGCGCGTCAACAGCGGTGCAGCGGGCAGCGCGCGGCGTGCGCGATCGCGCGAGGATTCGATGTCGTCGGGGGACGCGAGCGATGCACGGAAGGAAGGGCACCGGGCCGAGCGGTCGTCCATTCAAGCGCGGAACGCGGCGCGGCGGAACGCGGACGGAGCGATACAGTGTTGGTCGATCTGGAACGATGCCGCGCCGGGGCGCGCCTACGATGGCCGGTCCTTTCAAGCGGGAACGACGAATGCGCGCAAGAGGATTCCGACCGGTCGCGATCTGCCTCGGGGCGATGCTGGCGCTCGCCGGCTGCGCATCGGTGCCGCGCGAGGCGGCGCCCGCGCCGGTCACGGCCACGCTGCACGACGACCCCGCGCATCCGGCGCTGGCCACCGGCTGGCTGCGCAGCGAGCTGTACTTCGGCGTGGGGCCGGACGGCGACGCGCCGGTCGATCCGGCCGGCTGGCGGCAGTTCCTGGATCGCGAGGTGACGCCGCGCTTTCCCGACGGGCTGAGCGTGTTCGATGCCTACGGGCAGTGGCTCTCGCGCGACCAGGCCACGCCGGGACGGCTGCGCTCGAAGCTGCTGGTGATCCTGCATCCGGATACGCCCGAACACCGGGCGCGGATCGACGCGATCCGCCTGGCCTGGAAGCGCGAGACCGGGCATCAGTCGGTGCTGTGGTCGTGGCAGCGCGTCGATGTCTCGTTCTGAGTCCGGTCGCTCGCGCGGCGAGCGCGCTTCCCCTGCCTGCGTCCGCCACGCCGGCTCGCGCCGGGCGGGGCATGGCCGGTCATCGGCGGCGCGCCTTGCGAGCGCGGGTCGTGGCGGGCTTCCGCGGCCCGCGACAGCGACCGGCGCGGCTGTCGGCCGGCGCGGGGCGAGGCGATGAACGCCGCGCCCGCAGCTCGCCGGCCGCGTTGGTTCGTGCCGGGCGACCTCAACGGCTTCTTCGGCCTGGTCGTGGACAACCTGTCCATCCTGGGCTTCGTCGCCGCGGCGCTGGTCGGCATGTTCGGGATGCCGGCCGAGATCGTGTTCGGGCGCATGTTTCCCGGCACCGCACTGGGCGTGCTGATCGGCAATCTGCTCTACACCGCGATGGCCCGCCGGCTGGCCGCGCGCAGCGGCCGCGACGACGTCACCGCCATGCCGCTGGGCCTCGACGCCCCGACCAGCATCGGCATGGCGCTGCTGGTGCTCGGCCCGGCCTACGCCAGCTGGCGCGCGCAGGGGCTGGACCCGCAGGCCGCCGGGCTCAATACCTGGCAGCTCGGCATGGCCTCGCTGGTGGTGATGGGCCTGCTGAAGCTGGCGCTGTCCTTCGCTGGCGACGCGATCGCGCGGCGGGTGCCGCGCGCCGCGCTGCTGGGCTCGATCGGGGGCGCCGCGCTGGTGCTGCTGGGCTTCCTGCCGCTGGTGGAGGCGCTGCGGGTGCCGGTGGTCGGGCTGGTGACGCTGGGCCTGCTGCTGTACGTGCTGGCCGCGCGCGGCCGGCTGCCGGTGCGGGTGCCGGGCGTGCTGTTCGCGTTCGTGGTCGGCACCGCGCTGTACTACGGGCTGGGCCTGGCCGGCGCGCTGCCCGGCTTCGCGCTGCCGGCGCCGGCGCCGCTGGCGTTCTCGCCGCCGTGGCCGGGCCTGGGCTTCCTCGACGGGCTGCCGGCGACCGTGCCCTATCTTTCGCTGCTGCTGCCGTTCGGCCTGCTGATGGTGATCGGCGGCATCAACGTGGCCGAGAGCGCGCGCGCGGCCGGCGACGACTACCGCACCCGCGACGTGCTGCTGGTGGAGGCGGTCTCGACCCTGGTCGCCGGCGTCTGCGGCGGGGTGGCGCAGACCACGCCCTACATCGGCCAGCCGGCCTACAAGCACATGGGCGCGCGCAGCGGCTACACCCTGCTGACCGGCCTGTTCGTGGGCCTGGGCGGCATGCTGGGCATCGTCTCCGGCCTGGTGCAGTGGCTGCCGCTGGCGGCGCTGGCGCCGATCATCGTCTACGTGGGCCTGGACATCGCGGTGCAGGCCTTCCACGCCACGCCGCGCGAGCATGCGATCGCGGTGGCGCTGGCGTTCCTGCCGGCGGTCGCCTACCTGCTGACGATCAAGTTCGGCAACCCGGCCTGGATCCCGCCGGACACGTTCGCCGCCCTGTACGACGGCATCGATGGCCACGGCCTGGCCGAGGTGGCGGTCATCGCGACCCTGGGCAACGGCTTCATCATCACCGCCATGCTGTGGGCCGGCGCCCTGGTGGCGTTGATCGAACACCGGCCGCGACAGGCGGCGGCGGTGCTGCTGCTGGCCGGCGTGCTGACCTTGTTCGGCTTCATCCACTCGGTGGAACCGCGCGGCGGTGTCTACCTGCCCTGGCTGCTGGAGGGCACGCGGCAGGCCATCGCCTGGCAATTCGCCGCTGCCTACGGCGTGCTGGCGCTGCTGCTGGCGCTGTTGTCGCTGCAACGCACCGCGCGCGCCTGAGCGCCGCCCGGCCCGGAGGGCGAAGCCGAAGATCGGCCGGGCGGCGCCGGCCGAAGGCGCCTGGCGGCAGAAGCGCGAGGCGCACGGCTGGCCCCGCGCGGCCAGCCGTGCGGCCTGGGCAGCGTCTGCCCCCATGCGCTCGGGCCGGCGCCGCGAGCGGCCGGCCCGGCGCCAGGGTCAGAACCGGTACCCGGCTTCCAGCCAGTAGCTGCGGCCGGGCTCGTAATAGGCGGTCCGAGCGTCGCCGACGATCCGGTTGGAGCGGTTGAGCACGTTGCTGGCCTCGATGCGCACTTAGGCCTCCTGCCCGCGCGCAAGCGCATGCGCGTATTCCAGGGTCGCGTCCCAGGTGAAGCTGTTGGGGTAGTCCACGTCGTCGTACACGTCGATCACGCCGCCCTCGTAGCGCTCCTCGCCGATCAGGCCGATATCGCGATAGCCCGCGCGGTAGCGCAGGAAATTGCTCCACAGCAGTTCGCCGGCGCCGAGCGCGATCCGGGTCTGGGTGGACAGGCGCGCGGTCCAGGGGCGGTTGAAATCGGCGGCGGGCAGATCGTAGAGCCAGAGCAGGTCGCCCTTGTAGCGGACCCGTTCGCTGGCGCCGGCCTCGGTCCAGCTGTCGTCGTAGTCGGTGTAGTTGCGACGCACGTCGGTGCGGTCGAAGCCGAGCTGGATCCGGGTCCGGCTGGCCCACAGGCGCAGGTCCTCCTCCAGCGCGATGCCCAGGGTCCAGGTGCGGCTGCGGCTGCGGCCGTTGTTGGTGTACTCGTAGACGTTGGCGGAGAATTCGCCGCTGTCGTCCCCGCTGCGGACCCGCTGCCGGCGGACCTCGTCGCGGCCCTCGCGCGCCACGTACTTCAGGTTGAAGGTCCAGCCGGCCCAGCGCTGGTCGAGGCCCAGGGTCCATTCGTCGCTGTAGGGGATGTCGAGGTCGGCGATGCGGTTGGTGGAGGTGGCGGAGGTGCCTTCCACCGCGTCCCACGGCGTCGCGCTGTCGGGCCGCTCCTTGAGCACGCGCAACCGCTCGCGGCCCTCGCGCAGCAGATAGGTGAAGAAGTTGCGGCCGTGGTAGCGGTTGAGGCCGGCGGTCAGCAGCGTGTCGCGGTTGCCGAGGACGTCCCAGGAGGCGGCCAGGCGCGGCGAGAGGGTCGTCTTGTCCCAGACATCGCTGCCGTCCATGCGCAGCCCGGCGCGCAGGCTCCAGTCGCCCAGGCGCACGTCGTCCTGCGCCCAGGCCGACCATTCGTCGCCGCTGACGGTGAACTCGCCGGCGCGGTACAGGAACAGCTGGCTGAAGTACTGGCCCTGGCCGGCGATCAGGCCGCCGTTGCTGGTCGAGGTCAGCACCGGCGAAAGCGAGCAGCTCTGGTCGTCCACCGTCCCGTCGGCCAGGGTGCAGCTCGTGGTGGCGAGGGGGTCCTGGTAGTTGTAGTGATCGTTGAGGCGGCGGTACCAGGCCTCGCGGTGCTGGTAGGACAGGCCGACCTGGACGTCGTGGCGGGCGCGGCCGAAGTCCAGGCCCTCGTGGTCGGCGACCAGGCGGTAGCCGATCGTGCGGTCGTGCTGCTCGACGTTGCCCCAGGTGCCCTCGGCGCTGCTGTTGTTGATGCCCCAGTCATACTGCTCGGACTTGGCCCAGTTCCTGAGATAGTTCGTCTCGCCGCTGCGCCGGGTTTCCAGGTCGCTGTAGCTGAGCGTGTTGCGGATCGTCCAGCCGCCGCGCTCGATGTTGGCGCGCAGGCCCAGCACCGGGCCGCCGGACTTGAGGTCGAAGTAGGCGTTCTCGTTGTTCTGGATGAAATAGCGGTCGTCGGTCGGTGCGTAGGTCAGGTTGGCGCCCAGTTCCAGGCCCTGGCCGTCGCTCCAGTCCACGGCCAGGGTCGCGGCGGTGTTCTCGCGGGTCTGGGTCTTGGTGTTCTGCCCGGTCTCGCTGACCTGGCCGTTGAGGTAGCCGCGCAGGGGAATCTCCGAGCGCGTGCGGGTCACCGTGCCGATCAGGCCGAGGCCGCCCGCGGTGCGGCCTTCCAGCGTCGCGCCCAGCTTGGTCTTGTCGTAGCGCGGCTGGTAGTTGATGTTGGCGGAATTGGCCCAGGTAGTTTCCTGGCCCTCGGGGATGATCAGCTCGTCCCAGGCCGAGCGCGCCATGCGCATCCACACCTTGCCGCCGAACGTCCCGCCGGCGCGGCGGCTCTGCGCCTCCACCACGCCGCCGGCGAATCCGCCGTAGGCGGCCGGGACGTTGCTGTCGTAGACGGTCAGGCTTTCCAGCAGGTCGACGTCCACCGCGATGCCCTGGGACTGGCTGGGCAGGTCGCTGAAATGAGCGATATTGTTGTTGGAATCGAAGGTCTTGGCCGGATCGAGATCGTTGTTGAAGCTCACGCCGTCGAGCATGAACAGGTTCTGGTAGGGAAGCGCGCCGTTGATACTGATGTCGGCCGGGCGGATCTCGCCCATGCTGCGCGAGCTGCGCGCGGTGTCGCTGAACTGCACCGCTGGGTTGATCCGCAGCAGGGTGGCGATGTCGCCGTTGCCCTTGCTGGTGCCCTCGATGTAATCCTGGTCGAGCACCATGCCTTCGGAATAGGGAAAGGTGCGCTGCGCGCCGACCCGCAGCGGGGAGAGCAGGATCGCGCCCGCCGGCGCGGCGGATTCGCGTTCCAGGGTGTAGCTGCCGTCTTCGCGCGCGACCAGGCGCAGGCCGGAGCCGGCCAGCAGGCGCTGCAGGCCCTCGCGGTCGCCGACTTCGCCGCGCAGCGCCGGCGCCTGCAGGCCGGCGGTCAGCGCCGGGTCGAAGGACAGGGCGATGCCGCGCTGGCTGGCGAACCTGCTCAGCGCCTCGCCGAGCGGGCCGGCGGGCAGGTCGAGGGTGGACGCGCCGGGGACGGCGGCTGCGACGGGGAGCGCGGCCGGCAGCGCAAGCGCGGCGACGGCGGCGGCCAGCAGGCTGGCGCGCAGAGGATGGGGACGTGGAGGCATCGAGGCTGGACCCGGTGGTGGGAGGGATTCGCCTTCCTTGCCACGCGAGACCGAAAAAAGTGTCAGCCGGGCGATCGCTGGCGCGGGCGGCGTCGACCCCGCCTGCGCCCGCTCGCGGCGCGGTCGGCTTGAAACCGGTGGCCGAACCCGCATCTGCGCCGTCGCGGCATCGCCTGGACGCCGGTCCGTCCGCGTCGCGTCGCGTCGCGGTTCGCGGGGACTTCGATCGCGCATCGCCGGCGCGTGCGTCCGGCGCCGCGGCCGCCGATACTGTTGTGTTCATCCGCAGAGAGGTTCCCCGCCCCATGACCGCATCCCCCCCCGACCTGGCCCAGGTGCCCGGCGTGGCCGCGCAGCGCGACGCCGCGACGGCCGACTTCGTCTTCAACCACACCATGCTGCGGGTCAAGGATCCGCGGGCCTCGCTGGATTTCTACACCCGCGTGCTGGGCTTCGCCCTGGTCCGCAAGATGGACGTCCCGGAAGCGAAGTTCACCAACTACTTCCTGGTGCTGACCGACGACCCGGCGGCCATCCCGGAAGGCGACGCCGAGCGCAAGGCGTGGCTGGCGCGCCAGCGCGGCGTGCTGGAGCTCACCCACAACCACGGCACCGAAACCGAGGACGGTCCGGTCTACCACGACGGCAACAGCGAGCCGCGCGGCTTCGGCCACATCTGCGTGAGCGTGCCGGACGTGGTCGCCGCCTGCGAGCGCTTCGAGCGGCTGGGCGTGCCGTTCCAGAAGCGCCTGACCGACGGGCGCATGCGCGAGATCGCCTTCATCAAGGACCCGGACGGCTACTGGGTGGAGATCATCCAGCCGACGCCGCTGGCGTAGGCATGCGCGGCGCGGTACGCCGCCGGCGTGCCGCGGCCGCGGTGCGGCGCGCCGCCTTCCAGGCCCCTGCCATGGATCCCACCCTGTTCCAGCAATTGCTCGGCGCGCGCTTCTACCGGCTGCCCGCCAGCCTGCGCGCCTTGCACGGCATCCGGGGCGAGGGCGCGTATGCCGGTCGCGTGACCGTCGTCCGCGGTACCCGGCCGCTGGCGCGGCTGTGCGCGAGGATCGCCGGCCTGCCGCCGGCGATGGAGGACGCGCCGGTCGCGGTCGCGTTCGTGGCCGACGCGCTCGGCGAAACCTGGCGCCGCGACTTCGGCGGTCGGACGATGCAGTCGCGGCTGTGGCGCCGGGGGCCGAGGCTGTGCGAGCGGCTGGGGCCGCTGCAGTTCCGCTTCGCCCTGCATGCCAACGACGGCGCCCTCCACTGGGAGGTGGCCGCGGTGCGCCTGCTGGGCGTGCTGCCGTTGCCGGCGGCGCTGTTCTCGCAGGTGCGTTGCCGCGAGCGCGAGCGCGACGGGCGCTACGAGTTCCGCGTGGAGGCGGCGATGCCGCTGATCGGGCCGCTGGTGCGCTACGAAGGCTGGCTCGAGCCGGCTTGAGCGTGCTCAACGACCTCTGGTCGTCCCCGCCGCTGTTCTCGCCTCAAATCACGTCCGCCCGACTCTGCCGGAAATGGCATGCGGCACGTTGCCGCGGCGGGGCGATGCGCGCCAGCACCGCCCCGCCCCCAACTGATCGAGCAACAGCGGGAGGGGGGGGGCTTGAATTGTGTTGTGTGGTGTGATAAGGAATTTTCGGCGGGCCCGCCGGAAATGCTTATGGGCCGGCGTATGGGGCGCGAAAGTCATGGCAGGTTTGCATCCCACCACACTTACGATTTTGTGCACCTACCGATGCACAGCAGCTTGTGCGCAGTGCTGCTTCGAATCCAGTCCTCGCATTCGCGGTAGGTTATCGCTCGAAGTCATGAAGCGTCGAATCCAGGACGCCGTCGAGGCATTCCCAAGCCTTGCCGTGGTTGTCTTTAGCGGTGGGGAGGCATTCCTTCTGAAGGATGACCTTTTCGAGGCGATTCGTTTTGCGTCTGATCTCGGCAAGAGCACCCGCGTAGTTACCAATGGCTTCTGGGGCAGAGCCGGAGCGCGCGCGAGGGAATGCGCGAGGAGGCTGCGAGAGGCCGGGATATCCGAAATTAACATCAGTACCGGGGTTGACCATGCCAAATTTGTGCCGGTCGAGTCCGTGGTGCATGCGGCAAGCGCCTTGGCGGACGAGGCGATCCGCACACTCATCACAGTGGAAGCCGACGGTAGCCAAAACCAGATCCACGCCAGGCTCGCCTCCGATCCCGTGCTTCGCAACGCCATCGAATGTGGACTTGTATCGCTGCAGGTGAACTCCTGGATGCCGTTTCACGAAGATGCGCCATCTAGGGGGCACGACATTCAGGCAATGCTGCCGGAGCTTGTCAGCGGTTGCGGGCAAATATTCGAGACGGTGGTAGTAACCCCGCACGACAACCTGTCAGCCTGCTGTGGACTAACGCTCGAGCACATCCCGGAGATGCGCCTGGGGTCTCTGTCCGCGCCTGATGTACAGATGAAGAAATTGTATGAACGTCAACGCGGGGATTTTCTCAAGTACTGGATCAGAGTGGATGGTCCCTACACCATTATTCAGCGGGTAATGGGGGTTGCGGATTCCGAAGAAATCCTTCGTGGCGTAGTTCACAAGTGCCAGGCGTGCGCCATTCTTCATCAATCAGAGAGGGTTCGTGCAGCGCTTGCGGCGCGGTATAAGGAATTTGTGGAAGAGGTGCTTGGCAGATTCTCGCTTCAGCAAGCCATGGCTGATGTTTCTTGCTGGGATCGCCGGGTCTCTCAAGATGAGGAGATGGTGGGGTCATGAAAAGGCGCAAGTTCATCGGGGTTTCCCTCATCGCCGCCGCAAGCCCGGTGGCCGCAACTACGGCGAGCTCTGGGCGGCTGTACGGTACGCCCGCTAGCGTAAGTCCGCAGGGGATGCGCGATCCGGGGTTGGTATTACCTCTAGCTGATGCGGGGGTCCCAGTGCCCGCGCTAGATTATCTTTCGAGAATGTCTGATATATGGCGTAGGGTGCTTGGTGACGATTCCGAGAGAGAGCTTTTTATACGTGATCCAGGGGGGTATCTGCAGCGTGCGGGTCTGCGCGATGTTGATGGGATTATGCGGGATGATAACGTAAAGTTGTTAATGGCGGCGGGTAGTCATGATGTGCGTATGGCGCTGCAAGAAGGTGACTACCGCCGAGCCTTTTCGCTGTTGACGGATTCTGGTGTCCTGCACAATTTGGATCCTGCGCCGCTTGTGCGTCGCCTGGCTGGCGCGTTCGAGGGGCAGCGGGCCGAATTGCTGAAAGCGCTAGAGGGCCTGCCGGAAGATGTTTCGTCAGAAGATGTCCTCAAGAGTTTGGTGTCAGAGCGATCCCCGGCGTCGACGAACGATTCACTTATCGCCACCACCGAGATTGTTCGTAAGCTCTACGGCGGCGCGTCCACCACACCGTCCGCTGTCGTTCCGGTGGTGGCTATCGCCATTGCGGCCGTTCTCATTTCGGTAGGCGTATCCTTTACGGTAGCTACTGGTGCGGCGATCGTGACTGCGGCCGTGGCCATGACAGAAGTTACCGTTGGAAGTATTCTTCCCCGCTATCAAGGCGGAGCGCACTTGGACCTGATTGCTAAGGATAATTTTCAGCGCGTGATCAAGTTGAGCGCTCTAACTGGCGATAGGCATATGCTGGTGGAATCTGCTCGTGAGCTTATCGATTTCGAAGTGGGCGCGGTCATCGATGCCCTTGTCGCTACCGGACTGCTCGATAGGGATTCGCGCCGTGCAACGGTACTCAAGGATGTCGTTGCCCGCTACGCGCTCAATGTCGCTGGCCTGCCCGACGGTGCCCCGTTGGTCGCCATGTCCAGTTCGAAGTAACGATGCGGAGATGGAGCTTTCCATGAGAATCATCGTCGCTGTCTTGATCGCCTTGGGTGTCGCGGCCCCGTTGCTGACCTACTGGCAGGCGCGCACTGCACGGCTCCAATTCGAGGTCGGCTCGCTGGTGATCGGAGGCGGGGCTTATCGTGCGGAAGTACCTTACGATGCGATTCTACTGGAAGGGATTGTCGTCGGGGCGGCTCCGCAAACCAGTCTGACATTGCGAACCAATGGTATCGGCTGGCCAGGCTTCGGGCTCGGCTGGTTTCGCAACGCGGCTGGAGAACGCGTCTTCGCGCTGGTGCGGTCCGGCGACGCGGTCTACGTTCCGACACGGTTGGATTTCGATGTCGTGCTCACGACGGAAGATGCTGACGCGTTCGTAGATGAGCTGCGGACTCGGGTTGGGCAGCAAAGGATGTGAGACGCAGCGGCGGGGGCAGACGCCCATGCTGGATCCTGGACGAATTCGCGCTCCAGGGCGCCCTGCCGCTTGATTCTGATGCCTGTCAACCGCATTTCCCAGGCGTTCGCCGGGGAGTTCCCGGCTTCCTGATTTCGGAGAATGCCCCATGCGGATGGACAAGCTCACCTCGCGTTTCCAGCAGGCGATCGCCGATGCGCAGTCGCTGGCGGTCGGACGCGACCACAATCTCATCGAACCCGTGCACCTGCTGGTGGCGCTGCTGGACCAGCAGGGCGGCGGCACGCGCCCGCTGCTGACGCAGGCCGGGGTCAACGTGCCGCTGCTGCGCGAGCGCCTGGGCGAGGCGCTGGAGCGCCTGCCGAAGGTGTCCGGCCAGGCCGGCAGCGTCTCGGTCGGCAACGACCTGGCGCGCCTGCTCAACGTGACCGACAAGCTGGCCCAGCAGCGCGGCGATGCCTACATCGCCTCCGAACTGTTCCTGCTCGCGGCGCTCGACGACGGCGGCGACGCCGGCCGGGCGCTCAAGGCCGCCGGCGCCGACAAGCGCCGGCTGGAAGCGGCCATCGACGCCATGCGCGGCGGCGAGAAGGTCGCCGACGAGAACGCCGAGGACGCGCGCCAGGCGCTGGAGAAGTACACCATCGACCTGACCGCGCGCGCGGAGAGCGGCAAGCTCGATCCGGTGATCGGCCGCGACGAGGAAATCCGCCGCACCATCCAGGTGCTGCAGCGCCGGACCAAGAACAACCCGGTGCTGATCGGCGAGCCCGGCGTGGGCAAGACCGCGATCGTGGAGGGCCTGGCCCAGCGCATCGTCAACGGCGAGGTGCCGGAGGGCCTGCGCGGCAAGCGCGTGCTGTCGCTGGACATGGGCGCGCTGATCGCCGGCGCCAAGTTCCGCGGCGAGTTCGAGGAGCGGCTGAAGGCCGTGCTCAACGACCTGGCCAAGAACGAGGGCCAGATCATCCTCTTCATCGACGAACTGCACACGATGGTCGGCGCCGGCAAGGCCGAAGGGTCCATGGACGCCGGCAACATGCTCAAGCCGGCGCTGGCGCGCGGCGAGCTGCACTGCATCGGCGCGACCACGCTCGACGAGTACCGCAAGTACGTGGAAAAGGACGCGGCGCTGGAGCGCCGGTTCCAGAAGGTCTTCGTCGGCGAGCCGAGCGTGGAGGACACCATCGCCATCCTGCGCGGCCTGAAGGAGAAGTACGCGGTCCACCACGGGGTGGAGATCACCGATCCGGCGATCGTCGCCGCGGCCACGCTGTCGCACCGCTACATCGCCGATCGCCAGCTGCCGGACAAGGCCATCGACCTGATGGACGAGGCGGCCAGCCGCATCCGCATGGAGATCGACTCCAAGCCGGAGGAACTCGACCGCAAGGAGCGCCGCCTGATCCAGCTCAAGATCCAGCGCGAGGCGCTGAAGAAGGAGAAGGACGACGCCTCCAGGCAGCGCCTGGCCGATCTGGAAGCCGAGATCGCCACGCTCGAGCGCGAATACAACGACCTGGAAGAGGTCTGGAAGGCCGAGAAGGCCACCGTGCAGGGCGCGACCAAGATCAAGGAGCAGATCGAGCAGGCCAAGCTGCAGCTGGAGGCCGCGCAGCGCGCGCAGGACTACGCGAAGATGAGCGAGATCCAGTACGGCACGCTGCCGGCGCTGGAGAAGCAGCTCGCCGCCGCGCAGGAGGCCGAGACCACCGGCTTCCGCCTGCTGCAGGACAAGGTGACCGCCGAGGAGATCGCCGAGGTGGTCTCGCGCTGGACCGGCATCCCGGTCAGCAAGATGCTCGAGGGCGAGCGCGAGAAGCTGCTGAAGATGGAGGACGCGCTGCACGCGCGCGTGGTCGGCCAGGACGAGGCGATCAAGGTCGTCTCCGACGCGGTGCGCCGCTCGCGCGCCGGCCTGTCGGACCCGTCGCGCCCCAGCGGCTCGTTCCTGTTCCTGGGCCCGACCGGCGTGGGCAAGACCGAGCTGAGCAAGGCGCTGGCCGAGTTCCTGTTCGATTCCGCCGATGCGATGGTGCGCATCGACATGAGCGAGTTCATGGAGAAGCACGCGGTGTCGCGCCTGGTCGGCGCGCCCCCGGGCTACGTCGGCTACGAGGAGGGCGGCTATCTGACCGAGGCGGTGCGGCGCCGCCCCTACAGCGTGATCCTGCTCGACGAGGTGGAGAAGGCGCACCCGGACGTGTTCAACATCCTGCTGCAGGTGCTCGACGACGGCCGCCTGACCGACGGCCAGGGCCGCACGGTCGACTTCCGCAACACCGTGATCGTGATGACCTCCAACCTCGGCTCGCAGATGATCCAGGAGCTGGGCGGCGACGACAGTCCCGAAGCCTACACGCAGATGAAGGCCGCGGTGATGGGCGTGGTGCAGGCGCACTTCCGCCCGGAGTTCATCAACCGGCTCGACGACATCGTGGTGTTCCACCCGCTGCAGAAGGCGCAGATCCGCGAGATCGCCAAGATCCAGATGCGCGGGCTGGAGCAGCGCCTGGCCGAGCGCGGGCTGCGGCTGGAGATCACCGACGCCGCCTTCGACCTGCTGGGCAACGTCGGCTTCGATCCGGTCTACGGCGCCCGTCCGCTGAAGCGCGCGATCCAGCAGCAGCTCGAGAACCCGCTGGCGCAGAAGATCCTGTCCGGCGAGTTCGCCAGCGGCGACACCGTGCGCGTGGACGCGCAGGGCGGCCAGCTGGTCTTCGCCAGCGGCGCTTCGGCGGCCTGATGCGCCTGCACCACGGCCCGGGATGCGGAGGCGGGAGGCGGGAGACCACCCCCGCCTCCGGTTGCCGTTGCTATGGGCCCGGACCTGGGCGGTCGGGCGAAGCGCCGTCGCGCGGGCGCGTCGATCACATTCAGTGTGGCGAGCGAGGCGCGCACCATTGGCTGGAATTGCGGCGGAGAGGCGGCAAGCGTGAATTGCCCTTTCTCGCGCCAGGCGCTGCGGAAATGCCGGATCAGCTGTCGATCGTACAGCTGTAGGTGTACTGGAATTCCGGAGTCTTGATGCCGCTGGCATCGGTCAGCCAGGCGACATAAGTGAAATTCCCCGTATGCGTGGCGCCGGTCCCACACGCGAAGGTGCGCGTGATCGGCGAATCCTGTTCTGCGCTGTACGTCGCAGTGGCAGATCCGCAGCTCCACCCCTGCGAACAGCTCACATTGCGGGTGCGCAGAGTCACCGGAAAGCGTGGGTTGCCCTCGAAGTGGACCACCATGTCCATCGGCGTGCCGGCAGGGGCGCTGAAGCTCGGGATCTCGGTGATGCGGAAGTCGGTGCAGGCATTGCCTGCATGGTGATCGCTGATGCCGCGCTCGATGCCTTTCACTGCCGCGTTGCGGAAGGCTGTCTGCTGCAGCGCTCTGGCGTCGTCAGCGTTGGTATGGAAGCCCAGTTCGATGATCGCCGATGGCATTGTTGCGAGGCGATTCTCTGCGTAGTTTCCCGGCTCGGGAGTTTCGACTACCTCCCAATTTTCGTAGGCGGCAACGCTTCGTATCGCTTGCTTCATGCTGCATAGAATCTGTTTCGCGAATGCGGCGTCGGCTGTTCGACCTGTTTGATAGTAGCCGCGAGTGCCGCGGACATCGGCACCCCCAGGCCCATCGGCAGCATTGGTGTGCAGATGGATGGCGTAGTCAGCGCCGACGTGGTTGGCGTATAGCGGACGACTCCGCATGTCCTCATCTTCTTCTCGGGTGGCGTGCGTAGCGTTGGGTAGGGAATGCCAGATGCCATTTTCCTCTGGCAGGATGGACTCCAAATAGTAGCGAGCGGCGATCCGCCACCATTGTTCTCCAGTGGGGGCATGGATATGGGTCTCGTTGGTGCGTGCTTTGTGAACCGTCGCGCCTCGGCTCGTCAGTTGTGTGGCCAGATCGCGAGCAAAATAGGGTGTGACGAAGTCTTCCCTCATGCCGTTGATAAATGGGCGTTGCGCGGTCCAGTCATTTTGTGCGTAATTGAAGTACAGGCCATGACTGCCGGCTATTGCCACTTTTGGTGGTGTGGATTTTTGTGGGTCGGTCTCTTGTGTTTGATGTTTTGGTGGCGGCACTGGATCTGGCAATATCTCAAATATATCCTTGTCGCCGTAACGAAATTCCGCTCCGTCCACTGCAATTATATTTCTCAGTAGTTCGAGAGCTATGAGGGAGATCTGTCGTTGCTGATATTCAAGTTCCGATCCGGTGTGTGTTGGGATCGCCCTCGTTCCGAGTTCGATAACAACGGTTCGTCGCTCTGGAATCAGTCGGGTTCTGATATCGAAGCCGGTTTGACCCTCTATGAGCTGTAGCCCTGCGGCAGCTTCGGTCAGTTCATCATCGAGCATTCTTTCGATGCGTTCGCGATCGATACTGCTGAGTTCTTCGATCGGTGTGCCTCGGGTGTTGAGGTCTCCGCTCTGGGCGGCGATGGGCGGCGCGAAGGCCAGACACAGCAGAATGCCAAGGCCAGCGGGCCAGGTGGAGGATCGAATGATACGCATGGCGACTCCTTGTCGTGCGTCGGTTGAAGGCGGCGAGGCTGGCGCCGCTTGTGCGTCCTAGATGCAGATTCGAAACGGGTGAAGTTTCCCGAGGATTTCGTGATCGTGTCTTTCGAACACGCGCAGAAGTCCCGACGACATGTTAGGCATGGCTCGTTTAGATTTACAATGCGGCGTCGCCAGCTCCAGCGTTTCGATAGTGTGACGTGCTGCTAGGGTCGGTCGTGCGGCGCCGAGGCAGGGGTTGCAAGGGTTCGGGCGCTCGCGTCCGCCGCCTCGTGTGGCTCGCCGATCAGGTCCAGCGAGGCGTGCGAGGTGCGCAGCATCGGCAGGAAGTGCGGTGCGTCGGGGCGCTGGCGGCGGAACGCGCGGTAGCGGTGCGCGGCGTAGGCGGCGAGCGCGCCGAGCAGCAGGGCGAACCAGCCGAACAGCGCTTCCGGGCCGACCGCCGACATCAGCGCGCCGGCCGCCAGCGGGCCCAGCGCCGAGCCCAGGCCGGTCAGCAGCAGCGCGCTGCCGCTGGCGGCCAGCAGGTCTTCCGGCGGCAGGTGGTCGACCAGGTGGGCGACGACGATCGGGTAGATCGCGAAGGCCATGCCGCCGTAGACGAACGCCAGCGCGAGCTGGGCGCCGCGGTGGCCGCTGGCCAGCGGCGAGAGCAGGGCGGCGACGGCGGCCACCAGGCACACGATCGCCAGCACGAGGCGGCGGTCGCGGCGGTCGGACAGGCGCCCGATCGGCCACTGCAGCAGCGCGCCGCCGAGGATCGCCGCGCTCATCGTGGTGCCGACCGCCGCCGCGTCCAGGCCGCGCCCGGTGAGGTAGGCCGGCATCAGGCCCCAGAACGCGCCCATCGCCAGGCCCGACAGCAGCGCACCGGCACCCGACGTGGGCGCGGCGGCGAACAGGCGCCGCAGTTGCAGGCGCGGCGCGGGCGGCAGCTGCGGCTGCGACTGCCGCGTCAGCAGCACCGGCAGGCTCGCCGACGAGATCAGCAGCGCCACCAGCACGAAGGCGAAGAACGCGTGCTGGCCTTCCAGCCGCAGCAACTGCTGCGCCAGGGTCAGCGCGCCGAGGTTGACCACCATGTAGGTCGCGAACACCTGGCCGCGGTGGGCCGGATCGGCCTGCGCGTTGAGCCAGCTCTCGATCACCGTGTACATGCCCACCAGGGCCAGGCCCAGCAGCAGCCGCGCCAGCAGCCACAGCCAGGCGCCATCGCCCAGCGTGTGCAGCAGCACGGTGCAGGTGCAGCAGGCGCTGTAGAACGCGAAGGCGCGGATGTGGCCGATGCGGCGGATCAGCGGCGGCGCGAGGAAGGTGCCGGCGAAGAAGCCGACGAAGTAGGCGGAAGTGAGCGCGCCGACCAGGCCGGAGGCATAGCCGAGCGCGCTCGCGCGCACCGAGACCAGCGTGTTCACCAGGCCGCTGCCGAGCAGCAGCAGGCCGACGCCGCACAGCAGCGAGAGGATGGGGCGCAGATAGACCGGCATGCGCACAGCCTAAGGTCTGGCGCGCAGGACGGCGTTGGCGCGCGGTGAAAACGCGATGCGCGTCGCGCCGGAAGGCGCGCCAGGCGACATGCGCTTCATCGCGCGTCTGCTGCAATCGCTCCACGACACCGCGCGGCGGTCGGCCGCGCGCCCGGAACCGGTAGAGGCATCTCCATGCGCGTTCTCATCAGCGGAGGCAGCGGCTTCCTCGGCCGTGCGCTCAGCCAGGCGCTGTCGGCGCGCGGCGATACGCCGGTCTGGCTGTCGCGCGCGCCGGCCTCGGCGCAGGCGCCGGCCGGTGCGGCGGTGCTGGGCTACGACGCGCTGGGGCCGGACCTGGCGTTCGACGCGGTGGTCAATCTCGCCGGTGCCGGGATCGCCGAACGGCGCTGGAGCGATGCGCGCAAGCAGGCGTTGTTCGACAGTCGCCTGCTGCCCACGCGCGCGCTGGTGGCCTGGATGCGCCGCGCCCGAACCAGGCCGCGGGTGTTGCTGAGCGGTTCGGCGGTGGGCTGGTACGGGCGCTGGCCGCCCGGGGCGCCGGCCCTGGACGAGCGCAGCGGCGCGCACGACGAGTTCGTGCACGCGCTCTGCGCGCATTGGGAGCGCACGGCGCTGGAGGCGGTCGCGCTCGGGGTACCGGTGGCGCTGTTGCGCACCGGCGTGGTGCTGCATCCGGACGGCGGCATGCTGAAGCGCCTGTTGCCACTGTTCCGGCACGGGCTCGGCGCCCGCCTCGGCGACGGCCGCCAGGTGCTCAGCTGGATATCGCGCGACGACTGGGTGGGGGCGGTGCTGGCGCTGCTGGACCAGCACGCCGCGCGCGCGCCCGCGGCGATGGTCGGGCCGGTGAACCTGTGCGCGCCGGAGGCGGTGTCCAATGCCGAGTTCACCCGTGTGCTGGCCGCGGCGGTCGGGCGTCGGGCACGGCTGCGGCTGCCGGCGGCCGGGCTGCGCCTGGCGCTCGGCGAGATGTCCACGCTGCTGCTGGACGGCCAGCGCGTGGTCCCGGCGCGGCTGCTGGCGGCCGGGCACCGCTTCCGCCACCCCGAGCTGGATGCGCTGCTGCCGCCCGCGCGCGCATAGGCGCGCATCGCGACCGGCGCGGCGGCGGAAGAGGTCTGCGGGGCAGGTCGCTACGGCGCGAGCAGCGCCGCCGGGTCGCGCTCGCCGGCGTCGAGCCGGGCCGCCAGCCGCTGCACGCCCTCGGCGGCCCGGCAGCGCCAGGATGCGCTCGCCAAGGCGGTGAGCGGCGTCGGCGAGGGGTTAATCTCCAGCACCGCGGCGCCGGCCGCGGCCGCGATCGCGGGCAGGGACGCGGCCGGATGCACCAGCCCGGAGCTGCCGATCGCCAGCACCAGCTCCGCCTCGCGTACCGCCGCCAGCGCCGCTTCCCAGGCCGCGGCGGGCAAGGCCTCGCCGAACCAGACCACGCCGGGCCGGACCAGCGCGCCGCAGTAGGCGCACGCCGGCGGCGGCACGCGGCCCTCGGCGTCGGGCGAGGCCGGCAGCCGCAGCGGCTCCGGCGTCGCCGGCCGCGCGCAGCGGCTGCAGCGCGAGGCGAACAGCGCGCCGTGCAGGTGCACGACCTCCGGCGAGCCGGCCCGCTCGTGCAGGTCGTCGACGTTCTGGGTGATCACCCGCAGCCCATGCGTGCGCGCGATCCTGGCCAGGCCCGCATGGCCGGCATGCGGGCGCGCGGCGGCCACGCCGGCCGCGCGATCGCGATACCAGCCCCAGACCCGCGCGGGATCGGCGGCGAACGCCTCGGGCGTGGCCAGCGCCTGCGGGTCGAAGCGCGCCCACAGCCCGGTCTGCGCGTCGCGGAAGGTCGGCACGCCGCTCTCGGCCGACATGCCGGCGCCGGTGAGCGCGACGATGCGCATGGCCGCTATGCGGCGGTGGCCGCGCCGACGGCCGGCGGCGGTTCCCGGGTCGGCCGGAACGGCGGCGTGGACATGACCATCTCGGCCAGCGAGTAGGCCAGCTCGCGCTCGGCGAGCACCGCGCCATCGGCGCCGTGATCGAGCAGGTGGCGGACCTCGCTGTCGCTGTGCGCGCGCGCCAGCACGGTGATCGCGGGGTTGATCGCCTTCATCCGCTCGATCGCCTCGCCGGCCTCGAACGCCTGCGGGATGGCCATGATCGCCAGCGCCGCGCGTTCGGGCGCGGCATCGCGCATCACCGGCTCGGAGGCGACGTTGCCGCGGACCACGAGGAAGCCGCGCTCGCGCGCCTTGCGCACCAGCTCGCTGTCGTCCTCGATGACGACCAGCGGCACGTCGCGCTGCTGCAGCAGTTCGGCCAGCTGCCGGCCGACGCGCCCGTAGCCGACCAGGATGGCGTGGCCGCTCAGGTCCTCCGGGATGGCCTGGATGGGCTCCGGCGCTTCCGGGGCGGCGGCGGCCGACGCCGCTGCCCGTCGCGCCTGCCAGCGGTCGAGCAGGCCGAAGATCAGCGGGTTGGCCATGATCGAGATCAGCGCGCCGGCGAGCACCAGCGAGCGGCCGTCGGGCGGCAGGATGTCCAGCGCCACGCCGAGCCCGGCGATGATGAAGGCGAACTCGCCGATCTGCGCCAGGCTGGCGGAGATCGTCAGCGCGGTGCTGGCCGGATGCTTGAACGCGCGCACGATCAGGAACGCGGCGGCCGACTTGCCGAAGATGATGATCAGCGCGGTCGCCAGCACCTGCCAGGGGTGCAGCAGCAGGATGTGCGGGTCGAACAGCATGCCCACCGAGACGAAGAACAGCACCGCGAACGCGTCGCGCAGCGGCAGCGAGTCGTTGGCGGCCTTGTGGCTGAGCTCCGATTCGTTGAGCAGCATGCCGGCGAAGAACGCGCCGAGCGCGAACGAGACGCTGAAGATCGCCGCCGAGCCGAACGCCACGCCCAGCGCGATCGCCAGCACCGACAGCGTGAACAGCTCGCGCGAGCCGGTGCCGGCGATGCGCTCGAGGATCCACGGGATCACCCGCCGCCCGATCAGCAGCATCACCGCGACGAACATCGCGACCTTGAGCAGGGTCCAGCCCACGCTCAGCAGCACCGAGCCGACCGTGGTCTGCTCGCCGCCGGTGCTGTGCACCACGTCGGCCAGGACCGGCATCAGCACCAGGGCGATGACGCAGGCGAGATCCTCGACGATCAGCCAGCCGACCGCGATCTTGCCGCGCGTGGTGTCGAGCAGGCGGCGCTCCTCCATCGCCCGCAGCAGCACCACCGTGCTGGCGGTCGCCAGCGAGAAGCCGAACACGATGCCCTGCACCGTCGTCCAGCCCATCAGCGCCGCCAGCCCCCAGCCCAGCAGGGTGGCCACCGCGATCTGGGTCAGCGCGCCCGGGATCGCGATCGACTTCACGTCGAGCAGATCCTTGAGCGAGAAGTGCAGGCCGACGCCGAACATCAGCAGCATCACGCCGATCTCGGCGAGCTGGTCGGCCAGCGCCTGGTCGGCGACGAAGCCCGGGGTGAACGGGCCGACGAGGATGCCGGCGAGCAGGTAGCCGACCAGCGGCGAGAGCCGCAGGCGGTTGGCGAGCGCGCCGAAGACGAACGCCATCCCGAGGCCGACGGCGACGATGTTGATCAGGTCGGTGTTGTGCGGCATCGGCGAAGTGTGGGGGACAAGCGTTGCAGTGTCGCCGACCGGTCGGCAGGCAGGCAACCCGCGCGCAGCGGGGCGGCGCCCCGAACCGGGGCGGGCGTCACGGGCGGCCGGCCCCCCGGCGCGGCCGCCCGGGCGCGGTCACCAGGCGTAGGCGACCTTGGCGTAGACGTAGGCGCCGCCGAAGCCGAACGGCGACAGGTTGCTGTACGGGAACTGCCCGTTGGTGGAGTTGCCGAACAGGTTCTCGTCCGGGTACTCGTTGAGGAGGTTGTCCGCGCCGAGGGTGAAGCGCCAGCGATCCAGGTCGAGGGTGGCGGCGGCGTCGAGCAGCCACTTGGCGCCGTAGCGCTGGTCGAGGGAGGCGTCGTTGGGCGTGGTGCTGACGCTGCCGTAGCGGGTGGCCGCCAGCGACCAGCGCCAGTCGCCCAGCGTCCACAGGCCGGACAGCAGCAGCTTGTTGCGCGGGAAGCCGCGCTCGATGCGGCCGGCCTCGACGCGGTCGATGCGCTCCAGGTCGACGCCGATGGCCTCCAGCTCCTCCGGATTGGCGGCGATGCGGGTGATCTCGGTCTTGGTGTGGTTGTAGCCGGCGGTCAGGTCGAGGGTGCCGGCGGCCAGGTCCCAGCGGTAGGTGCCCACCACGTCGATGCCGCGGGTGCGGGTGTCGATGGCGTTGGTGAAGTAGCGGCCGCCGTTGACGCCGAAGATGCCGCGCGACTCCAGCAGCGTACGCACCGCATCCCCGGTCAGGTTGGACGACAGCGCGATGCGGTCGTCGACGTCGATCTGGTAGGCGTCGACGGTCACGTACAGGTTGTCGGCCGGCTGCAGCACCAGGCCGAGGCTGTAGGAGCGCGATTCCTCCGGACGCAGCGGTTCGGCGCCGAAGGCCTGGGCGATCTCGCTGTCGGCGGGGAAGGTGCGGATCTCGAACGGGGTGCTGATGCCGGCCAGGTACACCGTGCTCAGCGTCTGGAAGTGCTGCTGCGCCAGCGAGGGCGCGCGGAAGCCGCTGGACACCGTGCCGCGCAGCGCCACCGCGTCGCTGAAGGCGTAGCGCGCCGAGAGTTTGCCCGAGGTCTGGCTGCCGAAATCGTCGTAGTCCTCGTAGCGGACCGCGGCGCCGCCGGAGAAGCGCTCGGTGAGGTCGGCCTCGAGGTCGGCGTAGACGGCATAGCTGTCGCGCGCGTAGTGGCCGGCCACCGCGGGCGCGAAGCCGCCGAAGCCCTGCGCGCCGCCCGGCCGGCTCAGGTCGGGCTGGGCGTAGGAGCCGTACTCGCCCGGCGACTGGTTCCACTTCTCGTTGCGGTACTCGGCGCCGAAGGCCAGGTTGACCGGGTAGGCCAGGCCCCAGTCGAACTGGCGGCTGAGGTCGAGGTTGAGGATGTTCTGGGTGGTCTCCAGCGCGCCGTCGTAGAACGCGGTCGGCGAGGTCGGGCCGAGGCTCGCGTTGAGGGTGTTGCGGGTGTAGAACTCGAGGTGGTTGTAGCCGTAGTTGTAGCTGGCGTCCCAGTTCCAGCCGTTGCCGCTGTGGCCGCGCACGCCGGCGACCAGCGAGCGGTCCTTGGAGATGTTGTTGATCTCCGGCACGTAGCCGTCGGGATGGATCGAGGGGATGTTCTGGGTGGGGTTGCCGGGCGCGCGGAAGAACGCGAACGAGGTGATGTCGCGGTTGCTGATCGTGCCGAAGGCGTAGCCGGTCGCGTTGTCGGAGAACGCGTACTCGCCGTTGACGGAAAACGCGCCGAAGTCCACTTCAGGCTCGCCGATGACGAAGGCCTTCTGGCCCAGCGCCGGCTGGGTGGGGCCCGGGGTGCCCGCGAAGGGGCGGGCGCGGTTGGTGGCATCCTGGGTGCCCGCCTGCGCGGCCAGGCGCAGGAAGCCGCGTTCCTGGCCCAGCGACAGGCCGGTGTCGGCGGCGAGCTGCGCCTGCGCGCCGTCGCCGGCGGAGTACTGGCCGCCGGACAGTTCGATGCTGCCGTCCTCGCCGGCGCCCTTGAGCACCACGTTGATCACGCCGGCGATGGCGTCGGAGCCGTACTGCGCCGAGGCGCCGTCGCGCAGCACCTCGACCCGCTCGATCGCCGAGACCGGGATGGTGTTGAGATCCACCGGCGCCGAGCCGCGGCCGATGGTGCCGTTGAGGTTGAGCAGCGAGGAGGTGTGCCGGCGCTTGCCGTTGACCAGGACCAGCACCTGGTCCGGCGCCAGCCCGCGCAGCTGCGCCGGGCGGATCGCGCTGGTGCCGTCGGTCAGCGCCGGGCGCGGGAAGTTCAGCGAGGGCAGCGCGCGCGACAGCGCGGTGGCCAGCTCGGTGGTGCCGGTGGCGCGCAGGTTCTCGGCGCTGATGATGTCGATCGGCGATTGCGACTCGGCCACCGTGCGGTCGGCCACGCGGGTGCCGGTGACGATCAGGGTGTCGAGGGTGGACGCGCGCTGCGGTTCGTCCTGGCGGCCGGTCGATTGCGCGTGGGCGGAGGACGCGGCGGCCAGGACCGCGGCGACCGCGAAGGCGAGGGAGGTGCGCTGCATGGCTCGTTCTCGAAGGAATGGCGACGCGCCATTAACAATGTGTCATTGCATGTGTGTCAATAGTTGCATTCGATTCCTTCCATTCGTTCTGAAAACGGAATTGTTAAGATCGATGGATGTGCCTGCCGCGGACCTCGTCGGCGCCGTGATGCGCCGGGGTCTCGGTCTTTATCTTCTTCCGCTCGCTGCCGGGCGCGCGCCGGGGGCGCACCCTCTAGAATGTCGCGATGATCGCTTTTCGCAATTTCGCCCTGCGGCGCGGCGAACGCCTGCTGCTGTCCGACGTCGACCTCGCCCTGCACGCCGGCTGGCGGGTCGGCGTGGTCGGCCGCAACGGTACCGGCAAGTCCTCGCTGTTCGCGGCCATCCGCGGCGAGGTGGAAGCCGACCGCGGCGACCTCGACGTGCCTGCTCGCGTGCGCATCGCCAGCGTGGCGCAGGAGACGCCGTCGCTGCCGGACCCGGCGATCGACTTCGTGCTCTCCGGCGACGCCGAGGTGGCCGCCGCGCTGCGCGAGGAGGCGGCCGCCACCGCCGCCGAGGACTGGGACGCGGTCGCGCACGCGCACCTGCGCCTGGCCGAGCTCAACGGCTACGACGCCACCGCGCGCGCGGGCCGGCTGCTGCACGGGCTCGGCTTCCCGGCCGACACCCACCAGCGCCCGGTGAGCGCGTTCTCGGGCGGCTGGCGCGTGCGGCTCAACCTGGCGCGCGCGCTGATGACGCCCAGCGACCTGCTGCTGCTCGACGAGCCGACCAACCACCTCGATCTCGACGCCGTGCTGTGGCTGGAGCAGTGGCTGCTGAAGTACCCGGGCACGCTGCTCCTGATCAGCCACGACCGCGAGTTCCTCGACAACGTGGCCACCCACACCCTGCACCTGCACGAGCAGCGCGCCAGGCTGTACGTGGGCGACTACACCGCCTTCGAGCGGCAACGCGCCGAGCACCTGCGCCAGCAGCAGATCGCGCACGAGAAGGAACAGGCCGAGCGCGCCCACCTGCAGAAGTTCATCGACCGCTTCAAGGCCAAGGCCAGCAAGGCCCGCCAGGCGCAGTCGCGGATGAAGCGGCTGGCCAAGCTGGCCGGCACCGAGGCGGTGCGCGCCGAGCGCGAGTTCCGCATCGACCTGCCGGCGCCGTCGAAGCTGCCGCACGCGCTGCTGCGCATCAACGACGGCACCTGCGGCTACGCCGCCGGGGACCGGGATCCGGGAGCCGGGAACGGGGAGCCGGCGGAGCGGGCGGATACCGGCGCCGTCGTCGTCCTCGACGGCGTCGGGTTCGGGCTGGAAGCGGGCGACCGCATCGGCCTGCTGGGCCCCAACGGCGCGGGCAAGTCGACGCTGGTCAAGTCGCTGGTCGGCGAGCTGCCGCTGCTGGCCGGCGAGCGTTCGGCGCACCCGGACCTGCGCATCGGCTACTTCGCCCAGCACACCGTGGAATCGCTCAAGGCCGGCACCTCGCCGATCGACCACCTGCGCGAGCTGTCGCCCGACAGTCCCACCCAGGCGTTGCGCGATTTCCTCGGCAAGTGGAACTTCCCCGGCGACCGCGCCTTCGAGAGCATCGACGGCTTCTCCGGCGGCGAGCGCGCGCGGCTGGCGCTGGCGCTGATCGCCTGGCGGCAGCCGAACGTGCTGCTGCTCGACGAGCCGACCAACCACCTCGACCTCGACATGCGCGAGGCGCTGGCCGAGGCGCTGGCCGACTTCGACGGCGCGATCGTGCTGGTCTCGCACGACCGCCACCTGATCGGCCTGGTCAGCGACACCTTCTGGCGCGTGGCCGACGGCACGGTGCAGCCCTTCGAGGGCGACCTGGACGAATACGCCGCCTGGCTGCGCAGCCGCCAGGGCGAGGACCGCGCGGCGAAGCGCCCGGCCGCCGCGGCGCCGGCGCCGGCTGCCGGGAAGGCGAAGCCGGCGCGCAAGACCAACCCGCACCGCCTCGCCGAGGCCGAGCGCGCGGTGGCCGAGCTGGAGGCGGACCTGGCCCGCATCGACGCCGCGCTCGCCGACCCGGCGCACCAGGCCGACGCCGCGCGGCTGGCCGCGCTCGGCGGCGAGCGCGAGGCGACCGCGGCGCGCCTGGCCGAGGCCGAGGCGCGCTGGCTGTCGCTGTACGACGCCGCCTGAGGGACGGATGGTGCGCGGCACGGTCCCGGCGTCCCGTGTCGCGCCTGCGCATGGCCGGGCTACGGCCGTGCGTGCCGGAGCGGGGCGATGAGCGAGGACATCACCCGCATGCTGCATTCCTGGCGCGAGGGCGATACCGAGGCGCGCGACGCGCTGTTCGCCGCGGTCTACGACGACCTGCGCCGCATGGCGATCGCGCGCACCGGCGATCGCGGCGACGCGACCCTGCGGCCGACCGCGCTCGTGCACGATGCCGTGCTGCGGCTGCTCGGGGCCGACGTCGGCTACGCCGATCGCGCCCACTTCTTCGCCCTGGCCGCGGCCAAGATGCGCGCGGTGCTGGTGGACCGCGCCCGCGCCCGCGCCGCCGCCAAGCGCGGCGGCGGCGCCCTCGCGATGACGCTCTCGCACGCGGATGCGCAGGCCGCGGCCGACGCCGACGGTCGCGACGAGTTCGAGGTGCTGGCCCTGCATCAGGCGCTGGAACGGCTCGCCCGGCACGACCCGCGCGCGGCGCAGGCGGTGGAGATGGCCTACTTCGGCGGCATGTCGCAGCAGGAGATCGCGGTGGTGCTGGCGCTGTCGGTGCGCACGGTGGAGCGCGACCTCCGTTTCGCGCGGGCGTGGTTGAATCGGCAACTGGGCTGAGCGTTCGCAGGTGCGCGGTGTGGCGCGCGCCCGCATGCCGGCAGGATCCGAGGGGGCGGCCCGGGCGCCGCGAGGGGGGAAACGGGTGAGCGAAGACGATTGGAAGGCGCTGCGCCGGCTGTTCGATGCGGTCTGCGACCTGCCGCCGGAGACCTGGGAAGACCGGCTGCAGGCGCTGACCGCCGACGCCGCGCTGCGGCGGGAAACGCTGGCGCTGCTGCGCTCGGCCACGCGCGCGCTGCGCCGGGCCGAAGGCGCGGTGGACGCCGCGATCGAGCAGGCGCTGGGGGCGGAGATCGGCCCGGGCGACATGCTCGGGCCGTGGCGGGTGGAGCGCCGCCTCGGCAGCGGCGGCATGGGCGTGGTGCTGCTGGCCGAGCGCGCCGATGGGCTGTATGCGCAGCGCACGGCGATCAAGGTGCTGCACGGCCTGCCGGATGCGGGCGCGGTCGAGCGGCTGGCCGAGGAGCGGCGGATCCTGGCCGGCCTGCAGCATCCGCACATCGCCCGGCTCTACGACGGCGGCACCACGCCGCAGGGGCAGCCCTACCTGGTGATGGAGTACGTGGACGGCCGCCCCGTCGACGCCTACTGCCGGGAGGCCGGGCTCGGGCTGGAGGCGCGTTTGCAGCTGTTCCTGAAGATCTGCGGCGCGGTCCAGGCGGCGCACGCGCGGCTGGTCGTGCACTGCGACCTCAAGCCGGCCAACGTGCTGGTCCGCGAGGACGGCGAGCCGGTGCTGCTCGACTTCGGCATCTCCCGCCTGCTCACCGCCGGCGGTGCCGATGCCGGCCGCGGCCACGGCTGGACGCCCGGCTACGCGGCGCCCGAGGTCGTGGCCGGGCAGGCGCCCGGGATCGCCGGCGACGTCTACGGCCTGGGCGTGCTGCTGCTGGAACTCGTCGCCGGCCGCGCGCTCGACCGGCCGCGCGAGGACGATCGCGCTGCGGTCCCGGCGCCGTCGGCCTGGGCGCCCGGAGGACTGCCGTGGCGGCGGCGCCTGCGCGGGGATCTGGATGCCATCGTCGCGCGCGCCTGCGCGCACGACCCGGACGCGCGGTACGCCACCGTGGACGCGCTGGCCGAGGACGTGCGCCGGCACTCGCGCCTGCTGCCGGTGCGCGCGCGCGCGGGCGAGCGCTCCTATCGCGCCCGGCGCCTGTTGCGCCGGCGCTGGCGCGAAACCGCCGCAGGCGCGCTGGCGTTGGCGCTGTGCCTGGGCTTCGTCTGGCGGCTGGACGGCGCGCGCGCGCGGGCCGAGCACGAGGCGGAGGTGTCGCGGCAGGTCGGCGGCTTCCTGGTGTCGATGTTCGAGGCCGCCGATCCGCGCGCGCGCGGCGCGCGCGGCGGCGAGACGATCGCCGCCAGGGAAGTGCTCGATCGCGCCGCCGAACGCATCGACGGCGAGCTCGACGCCTCGCCCGAGGTGCGCGCCCGCCTGCAGGGCGTGATCGGCATGGCCTACCGCAACATGGGCGACATCCCGCGCTCGCTGCCGCTGCTGCGCGCCGCGGCCGACGGCCTCGCCGCCGCCGGCGGCCCGCACCTGGACGAGGCATCGCGCATCCTCAACATGCTTTCGGCCACCTACGCCAACAACCGCGACGGCGAGGCCGGCGAACGGCTCGCGCGGCGGTCGCTGGCGCTGCTGGGGCCCGACTACCCGGACAGCTTCCGCGTCGCGCAGGCGTACAACTCGCTGGGGCTGTCGCTGGTCGCGCAGCAGCGCTACGACGCGGCCGAGGACGCGTTCCGGCAGGCGCTGATGCGCCACGAGGCCGCCGGCCGCGAGCGCTTCGTCGGCGTCACCCTGGACAACCTGGGCGTGCTGCACCGCCGCCGCGGCCAGCTGGAGGCCGCCGAGCGCGCGTTCCGCCGCAGCGGCCCGATCTTCCTGCGCGAGCACGGCGAGCTTTCCTACGAGTACTGGACCCACCGCACCGAGCACGCGCTGGCGGTCGCGGACGCCGGCCGGCTGGCCGAGGCGCGGGCCATGCTCGAGCGCAACCTCGAGGCGGCGCCGAAGCTCTTCGGCGAGCACAGCGTCTACTACGCCAGCGAACACGTCCGCCTGGCCTCGGTGCTGCTGCGCCAGGGCGACTACACCGGCGCGGAGCCGCTGGCGGCGGCGGGCGAGCGCCTGTTCGGCGAGGTGATGGGCACCGACAGCTTCGTCCATTCGCTGGCGCTCGAGGCGACGGCGGCGCTGGCCGAGGCGCGCGGCGACCCGGCGCGGGCCGAGGCCGCCTACCGTCGCGTGCTCGCCGTGCGCGAGGCGAGCGTCGGCGCCGCCCACCCGGACACGCTCGACGCCTCGCTGCAGCTCGGCCTGTTCCTGGCGCGCGCGGGGCGCGTCGATGCGGATGCGTTCCTGCAGCGCGCGTTCGACGGCTGGCTGCCGCGCCTGCCGGCCGACAGCGCCAACGCGGTGCGGATCCGGCAGGCGCGCGCGGAATGGCTGACGCTCGCCGGCAGGCTTGGCGAAGCGGAACGGGCATTGCGGGAGGTGGACGCCGACGCGCGCGCGGCGGGGCCGCACCACGCGGTGCGGCAGCGCGCGCTGCTGGCCGCCTGGCGGCAGCGCAACGGCCCCGCCGCCGCCGCGGTGGCGGCCTGGCGCGAGGCGGTCGATGCCGCGTCCTCGCTGTACGGCGCGGATGCCGCGGTCGTCGCCGCCTGGCGGGTGCCGCTGGCGGAATCGCTGGCCGCCGCCGGCGACGCCGAAGGCGCGTCGCTGCAGGCGGCGCGCGCGGCGGCCGTGCTGAGCCTGCAGTCGATGCCGCAATCGCCGCTGCTGGCGAGGCTGGAACGCGCCCCGCGCATCGACGCGCGCGCCGCGCGCGGACGCGCCGGCCATGCGGCCGCGGCGGATTTGCTCGCGCCGGCGCCAGCGGTTACGGTGCCGGAATGAACGCATCCTCGCTCCCGCTCGCCGCCGCGCTCGCGCTCGCCCTCGCGGCCTGCTCGCCATCCTCGCCCGACGCTGCCCCCGCCAACGCGCCCGCCGATGCGGCCGCGGCCGCGGAAACCGCGCCCGCCGATGCCTTCCTCGCCGCGCTCGCGCGCCACTGCGGACAGGCCTTCGAGGGCCGCATCGTCGCCAACCAACCGCCGCCCGAGGGCGAGGACCCGTTCGAGGGCCGCACCCTGGTGATGCACGTGCGCGGCTGCGACGACCCGGCCCGCGAGCTGAAGGTGCCTTTCCACGTCGGCGAGGACCGCTCGCGGACCTGGGTGCTCACCCGCACCGATGCCGGCCTGCGCCTCAAGCACGACCACCGCCACGAGGACGGCAGCGAGGACGCGGTGACGATGTACGGCGGCGACACCGCCGCGCCGGGCACCGCGCAGCGGCAGGAATTCCCCGTCGATGCGGAGTCGGTGGCGCTGTTCGAGCGCGAGGGGCTGAACGCCTCGGTCGCCAACACCTGGGCGATGGAGATCGAGCCGGAGCGGCGCTTCCTGTACGAACTCTCGCGGCCGGGCGGACGGCTGTTCCAGGTCGAGTTCGACCTGACCGCGCCGGTCGCCGCGCCGCCTGCGCCCTGGGGGCACTGACGCCCGCGATCCGCCGCCCGCATCGGCGCGACGGCGCATCGCCGCTCAGGCCGGATCCAGCGCATCCTGCGCCTGCAGCCATAGCCGCAGGCGCCTGACCGGCTCGCGTTCGCGGCGCGAGCGCAGCCGCGCGAACCAGTAGCGGCCGAGCCGGATCCCGACCGGGAAGGGCTGCAGCAGCCGGCCGTCGGCCAGCTCGCGCTCGAACATCCGCAGCGGCAGCAGGGCCACGCCTGCGCCCGCCGCCGCCGCACCGGCCAGCGCCAGCGAGGAATCGAACACCGGCCCGCGCGCCTCGATGCCGGGTGCGTCCGCGGCCTGCAGCCAGCGCGGCCATTCGTCGCCGCGGTAGGAGCGCAGCAGCGTGGCCCTCGCCAGGTCGCGCGGCGAGGCCAGCCGCCGGGCCAGCGCCGGGGCGCAGGCCGGCGCGAACAGAGTGTCCACCACCGGCGTGCAGGCCAGGCCCTGCCAGTCGCCGTCGCCGAAGCGGATCGCCGCGTCCAGGCCCTCGCTGGCCAGGTCGATGCGGTTGTTGTGGGTCTGCACCCGCAGTTCGATGCCGGGGTGCTCCGCCTCGAACGCGTGCAGGCGCGGCAGCAGCCAGCCGATCGCGAAGGTACCCACCACGCCCAGGCTCAGCACGTCGCGCACGCCGTGCGCGGTGGCGCGCGCCACCGCCGCAGCGATCCGGTCGAGGGCATCGTGCAGCACCGGGTACAGCGCCGCGGCCTCGTCGGTCAGCAGCACGCCGCGCGGCAGGCGATGGAACAGGCGCACGCCGAGCCGGTCCTCCAATCCTCGGATCTGGTGGCTCAATGCCGCCTGGCTGACGTGCAGTTCCAGCGCGGCGCGGGTGAAGTTCTGGTGGCGGGCGGCGGCCTCGAAGGCGCGCAGCGCGTGCAGCGGCAGCGGCGGGCGGGACATGGGGGGGCAGGTGAGGCGGATCGATGGATCATCGCATCGCCGGAGCCTGGAAGGGCGCTGGCGATGCGGTGCGGCCGCCCGCCATCGATCCGGTTCATGCCTGCCCCCGATTCTTCGCGCTGGTGGCGGCCGTGCGGCGGGCGAAGAATCTGCGCTTTCCGCCGATGGAGATGCGCATGTCGTCGCGACGCTCGTTCCTGAAACTGGCCGGCATGGCCGCGCTGTCCGCTCCCGCCGCGCCGCTGCTGGCGCAGGCGGCCGCCGCACCGCCGCCCGCGATCGCCGCGGCGACCGACCTCGCCGCGCTGGAAGCCGCCAGCGGCGGCCGTCTCGGCGTGGCGCTGCTGCGCGCCGGCGATGGGGCGCCGCGCCTTGCGCATCGCGAAGGGGAGCGCTTCCCGATGGCCAGCACCTTCAAGTTCCTGCTGGCCGCGGCGGTGCTCGCGCGCGCCGATGCCGGCGCGCTGTCGCTGGACCGGCGGCTGCCGGTGCGCGCAGCGGACCTGCTCGCCCACGCGCCGGCGACCGGGCGCCACGTCGGCCGCGACCTGACCGTGCGCGACCTGTGCCGCGGCACGATGGTGTGGAGCGACAACCCCGCCGCGAACCTGCTGCTGCCCCTGGTCGGCGGCCCCGAGGGGCTCACCGCGTTCCTGCGCGAGCACGGCGACGCGGTCACCGAATGCGCGCGCTACGAACCGGAGGTCAACCGCTTCGCGCCGGGCGATCCCCGAGACACCAGCACGCCCGCGGCGATGGCCGCCAACCTGCAGCGCTTCGCGCTCGGCGACGCGCTGGCGCCGGCATCGCGCGCGCAGCTCGCCGACTGGCTGATCGACAACCGCACCGGCGACGGTCGCATCCGCGCCGGTGTGCCCACGGATTGGCGGGTGGGCGACAAGACCGGCGGCACGCGCGGCGTGAGCAACGACATCGCGCTGCTGTGGCCGCCCGGCGGCGGCACGCCCTGGCTGCTGGCCTGCTACCTGCAGGGATCGCCGCTGCCCGCCGAGGCCCGCGACGACGTGCTGCGCCGGGCGGCCGAACTGGCCGTCGCCGCCGCGCGCGCGTAGGTTCGCGCGGCGCGACGCCCGGGCCCTGCGCTTCAGTCGCGCAGGAAGTATTCCACCGTGGTCACCACCCGCACGGTCTTGACGTGCGGGCTGCCGCGGTCGCGATCGCTGATCGAGATCACGCCCTGGTTGGCGCTGCGGATGCCGCCGATGCGCGCGCCGGAATCCTCGGCGAACTGCTCGGCGGCCACGCGGGCATTTGCGGTGGCCTCGGCGATCAGCTCCGGCTTGATGTCGTTGAGGCGGGTGAACTCGAACTGCGGGCCGCCGCCGTCGTCGGTGTTGAGCATCACCCCCTGGGCGACGATCTCGCCGCTGCGGCGCAGCGCCGCCATCGCCTCGGCCACCCGGCCGGTGCGCAGGGTGACGGTGTTGGAGTAGCGGTAGCGCTCCGGTGGGCGGCTGTCGCCGTAGGAGTAGGCCCAGCGGTCCTCGAGGCGCGGCGGCGACACCACCACCTCGTCGTCGCCGAAGCCGGCGCCGGAAAGAAACCGGCGGATGGTGGTGGTGTTGGCGTCCAGGCCGGCCTGGACCACGGCGAGGTCGTCGCCGCCCACGGTCTGCGACAGCGGCCAGACCACCAGGTCCGCATCGACGATGCGCTCGGCCGAGCCCTTGACGGTGACGTAGCGGTCGGCGGTGCGCAGCTTGGCCAGCCCCTGCGCGGTCGTCCAGCCGGCGCCGATCAGGCCCAGCGCGACCAGGAAGGCGGCGGCGACGGTGCGGAAGTTGGGGGGCTGGCGCATGCGGAACTCCTGTCGACGGTGCGGCGAGTCTAGGCCGCGCCCCGTTAACGGCGGCTGCGATCGCGCCCGCCGCCGTCGCCGCCGCCGTGGCCCGCCGCCCGCGGCGTGGGACTTGAAAGCCGGGCGCCGGCCCCCAGAATGCCGGCTCCTTCGTCGTCCAGCGATCCAGCCATGCCGATCTACGCCTTCCGTTGCGCCGAATGCGGCCATGCCTTCGACCGTCTGCAAAAGCTCTCCGACCCCGATCCCGCGGCCTGTCCCGCCTGCGGCGCCGCCGCCGTGCAGCGCCAGGTGACCGCGCCGGCGTTCCGCCTGGCCGGCGGCGGCTGGTACGAGACCGACTTCAAGAAGGAGGGCGACAAGAAGCGCAACCTCGCCGACGGCGGCGATGCCGCGAAGCCGGAGCCCAAGGCCGAGGCCAAGCCCGCCGCCGAGGCGAAGCCGGCCAAGGCCGAGGCCGCGCCGGCCAGCCCGGCGGCCTGACCGCCGGAACGCTCCGGGAGCGCCCGCCGCGGCTGCATTTGCCGGCGTGCGGGCGCGCCCGCAAAATAGCCGGTTCCCCGGCGGCGCGTCGGGTCGATCCCTCCCGGAGCTTCCATGCGTACCCACTACTGCGGCCTGATCGACGAGGCCCTGATCGGCGAGACCGTGACCCTGTGCGGCTGGGTCAACACCAACCGTGTGCAGAGCCACGTGGTGTTCACCGACCTGCGCGACCACGAGGGCGTGGCGCAGGTGGTGGTCGATTCCGACATGGGCGCGTTGTTCCAGGTCGCCAGCGCGCTCAGCGTGGAGAGCTGCGTGCGGGTGACCGGGACCGTGCGCGCGCGCCAGTCCGTCAACGACAAGATCCGCACCGGCCGGGTGGAAGTGCTGGCCGCGGAGATCGAGGTGCTGAACAAGGCCGAGCCGCTGCCCTTCCACGCCCACGAGAACCCGGGCGAGGAGACGCGGCTCAAGTACCGCTACCTCGACCTGCGCCGTCCCGAGATGCAGCGCATGCAGCGCACCCGCATCCGCCTGGTGCAGGCGCTGCGGCGCTGGCTGGACGCGCGCGGCTTCCAGGACATCGAGACCCCGATCCTGACCAAGGCCACGCCCGAGGGCGCGCGCGATTTCCTGGTGCCGGCGCGCATGCATCCCGGCGAGTTCTACGCGCTGCCGCAGAGCCCGCAGCTGTTCAAGCAGATCCTGATGGTGGCCGGCTTCGACCGCTACTACCAGATCGCGCGCTGCTTCCGCGACGAGGCCCTGCGCGCCGACCGCCAGCTGGAGTTCACCCAGCTCGACATGGAGTTCGCCTGGGTCCGCGAGCGCGACGTGCAGGACGCGGTGGAGGGCATGATCCGCGCGGTGTTCAAGGAGGTCGTGGACGTCGATCTGGCCGAGCCGTTCCCGCGCATGACCTGGGCCGAGGCGATGCGCCGCTACGGCTCCGACAAGCCCGACCTGCGCATCGACCTGGAACTGGTGGACGTGGCCGAGCAGGTCGCCGACAGCGGCTTCTCGGTGTTCGCCGCCGCCGCCGCCGACGCGGACGGCCGCGTGTGCGCGCTGCGCATCCCCGGCGGCGCGTCGCTGAGCCGCAAGCAGATCGACGAGTACGCCGCCCATGCCGCCAAGTTCGGCGCCAAGGGGCTGGCCTACGTCAAGATCTCCGAGGCCGGCGAGGTCGCCTCGCCGATCCAGAAGTTCTTCGACGAGGCGCGGTTCGCCGCGCTGCTGCGGCACGTCGGCGCCGGCAACGGCGACCTGGTGTTCTTCGGCGCCGGCAAGTACGCCACCGTCAGCGACTTCATGGGCGCGGTGCGGCTCAAGGCCGGCCGCGATTTCGGCCGCGTCGCCGAGGGCTGGAAGCCGCTGTGGGTCACCGACTTCCCGATGTTCGAGTGGGACGAGGAGGCGCAGCGCTACGTCGCCCTGCACCATCCGTTCACCGCGCCGGCGGTGGACGACATCGACGACCTGCGCGCCAACGCCCGCAGCGCGGTCTCGCGCGGCTACGACATGGTGCTCAACGGCAACGAGATCGGCGGCGGCTCGATCCGCATCCACCGCCCGGAGATGCAGAGCGCGGTGTTCGAGCTGCTGGGCATCGGCGCCGAGGAGGCCGAGGCCAAGTTCGGCTTCCTGCTCGACGCGCTGAAGTACGGCGCGCCGCCGCACGGCGGCATCGCCTTCGGCATCGACCGCATCGCCGCGCTGATGGCCGGCACCGACTCGATCCGCGACGTCATCGCCTTCCCCAAGACCACCAGCGCCCAGTGCCTGATGACCGGGGCGCCGTCGCCGATCGCCGACGCGCAACTGGCCGAGGTGCACGTGGCGGTGCGGGCCCGGGACTGAGGCCGGCATGGCGCTCGCCCTGCGCCGGGCCACCGTCGAGGATGCCGCGCGCGTGGCCGACCTGGCCGCGCGCACCTTCACCGAGACCTTCGGCCACCTGTATCCGCGCGAGGATCTGGATGCCTTCCTGGCCCAGGCCTACGCGGTGGAGCGCCAGCGCACCATCCTCGCCCATCCCGACTATGCGGTGTGGTTGCTGGACGCCGACGGCGAGGCGGTCGGTCATGTCGCGGCCGGGCCGTGCGGGCTGCCGCATGCCGACGTCGGCGGCGACGACGGCGAGATCAAGCGCCTCTACCTGCTGCGCGGCTGGCAGGGGGCCGGCCACGGCGCCCGGATGATGGCCACCGCCATGGACTGGCTGCTGCGCGGCGGCCCGCGCACGCTGTGGGTGGGGGTGTGGTCGGAGAATCTCGGGGCCCAGCGCTTCTATGCCCGCCACGGCTTCGGGAAGGTCGGCGAGTACCTGTTCCCGGTCGGCGAGACCCGCGATCTGGAGTTCATCCTGCGTCGGCCGGCCGTACAGGCCTGACGGGCGAGGGCCGGCCATGGTGTGGGCCGCCAGGCCACGCCATGCGCCACGCCGATGCGCCTGGGCGTCGCCGGCAGGCCCGTGGTTGGCGAAGACGCGAAAAAAAGACCCGCACCGTCGCCGGTGCGGGTCTGCTGCGCGCACGTTCGCGCAGTGGGGTGTGTCATTCCTGCAGGAAGGCCAGCAGGTCCTGGTTGAGCCGATCCTTGTGGGTGTCGGTGATCCCGTGCGGGGCGCCGGGGTAGACGATCAGGCGGGCGCCGTCGATCAGCGCCGCCGAGGCGCGGCCGGACAGGTCGATCGGCACGATCTGGTCGTCGTCGCCGTGGGTGACCAGGGTGGGCACGTCGAACTTGGCGAGGTCGTCGCGGAAGTCGGTGGCCGAGAACGCGGCGATCGAGTCGTAGGCGTTCTTGTGGCCGGCCTGCATGCCCTGCGCCCAGAACGCCTGGATCAGGCTGTCGTCGGGCGTGGCGCCCGGGCGGTTGAAGCCGTAGAACGGGCCCGAGGCGATGTCCAGGTACAGCCGCGAGCGATTGGCCCGCGAGCCGTCGCGCAGGCCGTCGAAGACCGCCTGCGGCAGGCCGCCGGGGTTGTCGTCGGTGCGCAGCATCAGCGGCGGCACCGACGCCACCAGCACCGCCTTGCTCACCCGCGCGCTGCCGTGGCGGCCGATGTAGCGGGCCACCTCGCCGCCGCCGGTGGAAAAGCCGACCAGGGTGACGTCGTGCAGGTCCAGCGCCTGGATCACCGCGGCCAGATCGTCGGCGTAGTGGTCCATGTCGTTGCCGTGCCAGGGCTGGCTGGAGCGGCCGTGGCCGCGGCGGTCGTGGGCCACCACGCGGTAGCCGCGCTCGGCCAGGAACAGCATCTGCGATTCCCAGCTGTCGGCGTTGAGCGGCCAGCCGTGGCTCAACACCACCACCGGGCCGTCCTTCGGGCCCCAGTCCTTGTAGTAGAGGCGTACGCCGTCGTGGGTGTCGATGGTGTTGGCGCTGTGCGCCAGGGCGAGGGGCGTGGTGGGGGCCGGCTGGGCCTGGGCGGCCTGGGCGGCGAGGCCGAGGGTGGCGGCGAGCAGCGGGGCGAGGACGGCGGTGCGGGGCAAGCTGTTCATGGCGGACTCCTTGGGGGCGATCGTCGGGCGACGGCTTGCCGCCCGGTGGAGACAGGTTGCGCCGGTCTTCGAGACGAAGGGTGATATAACGTCCGAAAAACTTGACCAGGAGTTCGTGGTGACCGACCGCCTCGCCGCCCTGCTCGATCGCTATGCCGTGGCCGCGGAGGTTTTCCATGCCGGCGCGCTGTGCGGCATCAACACCGTGCAGGCCGATGCAGGACTCGGGCAACTGCACCTGGTGCGTCGCGGCGCGGTGGAGGTGATCCACGCGGGGCCGCCGCTGCGCATCGACGCGCCCAGCCTGCTGCTCTATCCGCGGCCGATGGCCCACCGCTTCGTGACCGATGCCGTGCGCGGCGCCGACATGGCCTGCGCCAACCTGCGCTTCGAGGACGGGGACGCCAACCCCGTCGCCGCGGGGCTGCCGGCGTTCGTGTGCATGCGCCTGGACGAGGTGGCGGGCCTGTCCGATGTCCTGGGCGTGCTGTTCGACGAGGCCTTCGCCCGCCGCTGCGGCCGTGCCGCGCTGCTGAACCGGCTGTTCGAGGTGGCGATGATCCAGATCCTGCGCGAGCTGATGGAGCGGGGCGCGGTGCAGGTCGGGCTGCTTGGCGGGCTGGCGCATCCGCGCCTGCGGCACGCGCTGGTGGCCATGCACGAGGCGCCCGCGCGCCCGTGGACCCTGGAGGCGCTGGCCGAGACCGCGGGCATGTCGCGCAGCAGCTTCGCCGCCGGGTTCCGCGCCGCGGTCGGGGTCACCCCGGGGCAGTACCTGCAGGGGTGGCGGGTCGGCCTGGCCCGGCAGGCCCTGCGGCGCGGGCAGCCGCTGAAGGTGGTCGCCACGGCGGTGGGTTACGGCAGCGAGGCGGCGCTGTCGCGTGCGTTCAAGGCCAGCAGCGGGCTGTCGCCGCGCGAATGGAAGCGCCGGCACCCTGGCGGGGCGGCGGCATGACCGCGGAGGCCGAGGCCGTGCGCCGGGTGCTGCTGGTCCACGGGATCTGGAACGCGAAGTCCTGGTTGGCGCCACTGGCCTGGCGCCTGCGCGCGCATGGCTTCGAGGTGCGGACGTTCGGCTACCCGAGCGTGACCGGCGGCCCGGAGCCTGCGATCGAGGCGCTGGTGGCGCGCCTGCGCGGCGCGCCGCCGACCCATCTGGTCGGGCACAGCCTGGGCGGCCTGATCGGCCTGGAGGCGCTGCGTCGGGCGCCGGACCTGCCGGTGCCGCGCATGGTCTGCCTCGGCTCGCCGCTGTGCGGCAGCGCGACCGCGCGCAGCCTGGCCGCGCGCGCCTGGTCGGCCTGGGTGCTGGGCCGCAGCGGCGAGGCCCTGCGCCAGGGCTGCCGGCCGTGGACGGGGCGGGTGCCGGTGGGCATGGTGGCGGGCAACGTGCCGCACGGGGTGGGGCGCCTGCTGACCCGGTTCGAGGGCGCCTCCGACGGCACCGTGGGCCTGGCCGAGACCCGCCTGCCGGGGCTGGCCGACCACTGCGAGGTCCCCGCCAGCCACACCGGGCTGGTGTTTTCCGCCCGGGCCGCCGCGCAGACCGCGCACTTCCTGCGCACGGGGCGCTTCCTGCGCTGCGGGCCGGCCGCCGGCGCGGTGTAAAATCGCGCTCCTTTCCGCTCACCACTTCCGGACTGCCAGATGGGTCGAGGACCTTCCATCGAGGCGCGCAAGAACGCCTCCGACGCCAAGCGCGGCAAGATGTTCACCAAGATCATCCGCGAGATCGGCGTCGCCGCGCGCGCCGGCGGCGGCGACCCGGCCAACAACCCGCGCCTGCGCACCGCCATGGACAAGGGCCTGTCGGCCAACATGTCCAAGGACGTGATCGAGCGCGCGATCAAGAAGGCCACCGGCGAGCTGGAGGGCGTGGAGTACGAGGAGGTGCGCTACGAGGGCTACGCCCCGGGCGGGGTGGCGGTGATCGTGGACTGCCTGACCGACAACCGCGTGCGCACCGTCGCCGACGTGCGCCACGCCTTCTCCAAGTGCGGCGGCAACATGGGCACGGAAGGGTCCGTGGCCTTCATGTTCAAGCGCCTGGGCGTGCTCAGCTACGCCCCCGGCGCCGACGAGGACCGGATCACCGAGGCCGCGATCGAGGCCGGCGCCGACGACGTGGCGGTGTATCCCGAGGACGGCAGCATCGAGGTCCTGACCACGCCCGAGGGCTTCGCCGCGGTGCGCGATGCGATGACCGCCGCCGGCCTGGCGCCGGACCATGCCGAGATCACCTTCCGCGCCGACAACGACGTGGCGGTGGACGCCGAGGTCGCGCCGCAGGTGCGCAAGCTGCTGGACATGCTTGAGGACCTCGACGACGTGCAGGACGTGTATTCGAACGCCGATCAGGCGTCGCTGGATGGCGGGGGCTGAGACCGCGATGGCCGCGGCCCAGGAAGCCGGGACCCGGCTCTCGACCGGCTCGACCCGCATCCTCGGCATCGATCCCGGCTCGCAGCGCACCGGCGTGGGCGTGGTGGACGTGGCCGCGGACGGGCGCCTGCGCCACGTGCATCATGCGCCGCTGAACCTGCTGGGCGAGGGCGGCTTCCCGGTGCGGCTGCGGCGGCTGCTCGACCAGCTCGGCGAGGTCATCGAGGCCTGGCGCCCGGACGAGGTGGCGATCGAGCAGGTGTTCATGGCGCGCAACCCGGATTCGGCGCTGAAGCTCGGCCACGCGCGCGGCGCGGCGATCTGCGCGGCGGTGCTGCGCGACCTGCCGGTGCACGAGTACGCCGCCACCGAGATCAAGCTCGCCGTGGTCGGCCGCGGCCGCGCGGAGAAGGCGCAGATCCAGCACATGGTCGGCATCCTGCTGAACCTGCAGGGCCGGCTGCAGGCCGACGCCGCCGACGCGCTGGCCGCCGCCATCACCCACGCCCACGTCCGCGCCAGCGCCGCGCGGCTCGGCGTGGACACCCGACAGGCCTGGAGCAGGAAATGAACGAGAGCAGGGGTCAGAGGCCAGGGGCCGGGGGAGGCGTGCCGGCGCTTTGCCGCAGCCCCCGGCACCCGTATCCGCGGGGGAGAAAACACGCCGGTCCTTCCGGGGGCTTCTCCCCGGCCCCCGATCCCCGGCCCCTGGTCCCTGCCCCATGATCGGCCGCCTCAAGGGCATCCTGGCGCACAAGCAGCCGCCGTGGCTGGTGGTGGACGTGCACGGGGTGGGCTACGAGCTGGAGGCGCCGATGAGCACCTTCTACGACCTGCCGGAGGTCGGGCGCGAGGTGGCGCTGTTCACCCACTACGCGCAGAAGGAGGACAGCGTGTCGCTGTACGGCTTCCTCACCGAGCCGGAGCGGCGGCTGTTCCGCGACGTGCAGAAGGTCAGCGGGATCGGCGCCAAGATCGCGCTGGCGGTGCTGTCGGGGGTCAGCGTGGGCGAGTTCGCCCGCCTGGTCCAGGCCGGCGACGTGACCGCGCTGACACGGATTCCCGGCATCGGCAAGAAGACCGCCGAGCGCATGGTGGTCGAACTGCGCGACCGCGCCGCCGACTTCGGCGGCGGGCCGGTCGCGGCTGGCGGCCGGGCGGTCCCGGCCGATCCCCTGTCCGAGGCCGTCGAGGCCCTGCAGCAGCTCGGCTACAAGCCCGCCGAGGCGCAGAAGATGGCCAAGGCGGCGGCCGCGGAAGGGGATGCAGCGGAAATCATCATCCGAAAGGCGTTACAGTCCGCGCTTCGCTGACAGCCCCCACTGTCCGACACGACCGCAATGACCTCTCCCGGCACGTCCGCCGAGCCCAGCCGCGGCGATTCCGCGCACTCCGGCAAGATCGGCCTCGCCGGTCTGGCCGTGGGCGCCATCGGCGTCGTCTTCGGCGACATCGGCACCAGCCCGCTCTACACCATCCGCGAGGCGTTCTCGCCGCACTACGGACTCGTGGCCGACCACGACACCGTGCTCGGCGTGCTCTCGCTGATCTTCTGGTCGCTGATCCTGGTGGTCACGGTCAAGTACGTGACGATCATCATGCGCGCCGACAACGAGGGCGAGGGCGGCATCATGGCGCTGATGGCGCTGGCGCAGCGCTGCCTGCCGACCGGTTCGCGCTCGGCCTACGTGGTGGGCCTGCTCGGCATCTTCGGCGCCTCGCTGTTCTTCGGCGACGGCGTCATCACCCCGGCGATCTCGGTGCTGTCGGCGGTCGAGGGCCTGGAGGTGGTGGCCCCGCAACTGCACCACTGGATCGTGCCGATCGCGCTGGTGGTGCTGGTCACCCTGTTCGCTACCCAGCGCTACGGCACCGCCAAGGTGGGACGGGTGTTCGGCCCGGTGATGGTGCTGTGGTTCCTGGTGCTGGCGGCGCTCGGCGTGGCCAACATCGTCCACGAGCCCGAGGTGCTGCACGCGCTCAACCCGTGGTGGGCGGCGCGGTTCTTCCAGGAGCACACCCTGGGAGGGGTGTTCATCCTCGGCGCGGTGGTGCTGGCGGTGACCGGCGGCGAGGCGATCTACACCGACATGGGCCACTTCGGGCCGCGGCCGATCCGGCTGGCCTGGTACTGGTTCGTGCTGCCGGCGCTGATGCTGAACTACCTCGGCCAAGGCGCGCTGGTGCTGGAGGATCCCTCGGCCATCCGCAACCCGTTCTACATCGGCGTGCCGGAGTGGGCGCGGATGCCGATGGTGGTGCTGGCCACCGCGGCCACCGTGATCGCCTCGCAGGCGGTCATCACCGGCGGTTTCTCGGTGGCCCGGCAGGCGATGCAGCTGGGCTACATCCCGCGCATGAAGGTGCTGCACACCTCGCGCGAGACCATCGGTCAGATCTACATCCCCGGCATCAACTGGATGATGATGGTGATCGTGGTCGCGCTGGTGCTGGGCTTCCGCACCTCGTCGGCGCTGGCCACCGCCTACGGCATCTCGGTCTCGCTGACGATGCTGATCGACACCCTGCTGCTGGCGGTGGTGGCGCGCGCGCTGTGGCCGCGCTGGCGCACCTGGGTGCTGCCGCTGTGCGCGGTGTTCCTGGTGGTCGACGTCGGCTTCGTGATCGCCAACGTGGCCAAGATCCTGCAGGGCGGCTGGTTCCCGGTGGTGCTGGGGCTGACGCTGTTCACCCTGCTGCGCACCTGGCGCCGCGGCCGCCAGCTGCTGCACGAGGAAATCCAGCGCCAGGGCATCCGCCTGGAGACCTTCCTGCCCGGGCTGATGCTTTCGCCGCCGGTGCGGGTGCCGGGCACGGCGGTGTTCCTGACCAGCGACCCCGGGGTGGTGCCGCAGGCGCTGATGCACAACCTCAAGCACAACAAGGTGCTGCACGAGCGCAACGTGTTCCTGACCGTCGAGACCCTCACCGTGCCCTACGCCCGGCAGCGGCTGAAGATCGAGACCGTCGGCGACGGCTTCCATCGCGTGCTGGTGCGCTTCGGCTTCATGGAGATCCCCGACGTGCCGCTGGCGCTGATGCGCTGCGGCGACATCGAGGAGGGCATCTGCATCGACCCGATGGACACCACCTACTTCACCAGCCGCGAGACCGTGGTGGCGACCGCGCGGCGCGGCATGGCGATGTGGCGCGAGAAGCTGTTCGCGCTGATGCACCGCAACGCCGCGCCGGCCTCCGGCTTCTTCCGCATCCCGGGCAACCGCCTGGTGGAGCTGGGGACGCAGGTCGAGATCTGACCGCGCGGCGGAAACGTTCGCAGCGGCGGGCCCGCGCGCGCGCCGCAGGGCGCGAAGGCCCCGTCGCGCGCAGCGCGCCCGCCGGGGTCCGAGGCGCTCAGCCCTGCCAGGCCGGCAGTTTCTTCTTCACCGGCAGGTTCTTCAGGGTCACGTAGGCAGGAATGCCGTTGCGGTAGGGCGGGTAGGCCTCGCCGCGGATCAGCGGTTCCAGGTAGCGGCGCGCGGCGGCGGTGATGCCGTAGCCGTCGCGGCGCAGGAAGCCGGCCGGCATCTTCTTCTCGTGGTTGGCGACCTGCGCCAGCGGCGCGCTGTCGATCTTCCAGCGGTAGGGCTTGTCGGAGGTGCGGCGGATCACCGGCATGGTGGCGTTGCGGCCGGCCAGCGCCAGGCGCACCGCGGCCTTGCCCACCGCCACCGCCTGGTCGAGGTCGGTCTTGGAGGCGATGTGGCGGGCCGAGCGCTGCAGGTAGTCGGGCAGGGTCCAGTGCACCTTCAGTCCCAGCTCGTCCTTGACCCGGCCGGCGAGATACGAGGCCACGCCGCCGAGCTGGGTGTGGCCGAAGGAATCCTTGCCGCCGCCGGCATCGGCGACGAAGCGCCCGTCGGCGGTCTGGATGCCCTCGCTGGCCACGACCACGCAGTAGCCGACGCGATCGACCACCTTGCGCACGCGGGCGAGGAAGTCGGCCTCGTCGTAGGGGCGCTCGGGGAACAGGATCAGGTGCGGCGCGTCGTCCGGACCCTCGCCGGCCAGGCCGGCGGCGGCGGCCAGCCAGCCGGCGTGGCGGCCCATGGCCTCGTACACGAACACCCGGGTCGAGGTCTCCGCCATCGCCGCGACGTCGAGCGCGGCCTCGCGCACCGAGACCGCGGTGTACTTGGCGGCCGAGCCGAAGCCCGGGCAGCAGTCGGTGACGGCGAGGTCGTTGTCGATGGTCTTGGGCACGCCGATGCAGGTCAGCGGATAGTCGAACTCGGCCGCCAGCTGCGAGACCTTGTGCGCGGTGTCGGCGGAATCGTTGCCGCCGTTGTAGAGGAACCAGCGCACGTCGTGGGCGCGCAGCACCTCCAGCAGGCGCTCGTAGCGGGCGCGGTCGGCCTCGAGCGACTTCAGCTTGTAGCGGCAGGAGCCGAACGCGCCGCCCGGGGTGTGGGCCAGGCCGCGGATCGCCGCGGCGCTCTCCTTCGAGGTGTCGATCAGGTCCTCGCGCAGCGCGCCGAGGATGCCGTTGCGCGCGGCCAGTACCTTGATCTTGCGTGCGCGGGCTTCGGCGATCACGCCGGAGGCGGTGGCGTTGATGACGGCGGTGACGCCGCCGGACTGGGCGTAGAGCAGGGTTCCGGATGCCATGGACGAACGCTCGCGTTGGACGGTTGGAGGGGCCCCGGCCGCGCGGTTCGTGGAAACCGGACCGGATACGGTAAAGTGGCGGCTTGTTCATCGCGCCGGGCCGCAGTCTACCGCGCCGGGCCGCGGGCCGAATCACGGTTGGAGTGGAGTCTTCGATGCGACTGGTACTTTTGGGTGCGCCCGGCTCGGGCAAGGGCACGCAGGCGGCACGGCTGAAGACGTACCTGCGGGTGCCGCACATCTCCACCGGCGACCTGCTGCGCGCCGAGGTCGCCGCCGGCTCGCCGCTCGGGCTGCAGGCCAAGGAAGTGATGGCGCGCGGGGATCTGGTCTCCGACGAGATCCTGCTCGGCATGCTGAAGGAGCGCTTCTCGCGCGAGGACACCCGCGACGGCTTCATCCTCGACGGCTACCCGCGCAACCTGGCGCAGGCCGCCGCGCTCGACGAGCTGCTCGCCGGGCTCGGGCAGAAGTTCGACGCCGCGGTGCAGCTCGAGGTCGACAACGAGCTGCTGATCGAGCGCCTGGCCGGGCGCGCGCAGGCGGAAGGCCGCGCCGACGACAACCCCGAATCGGTGCGCAAGCGCCTGCGGGTGTACGACGAGCAGACCGCGCCGGTGATCGAGTTCTACCGCCAGCAAGGCCAGCTCACCGTGGTCGATGGCGTGGGCTCGCTCGACGAGGTCTTCGCCCGCATCCTCGAGGCGATCGGCGCCGGCCGCGAGGTCGGCTGAGCCGCGGGCGGTCGCGCCCGCGCAATCGCAGGAACCCGCGCCTTGAAGATCCACATCCTGGGCATCGCCGGCACCTTCATGGGCGGCGTGGCCGCGCTGGCGCGCGAGGCCGGCATCGAGGTCGAGGGCAGCGACCAGGCGGTCTACCCGCCGATGTCCACCCAGCTCGAGCGGCTGGGCATCCGGCTGGCGCAGGGCTATCGGCCCGAGCACATCGGCGACGACGCGGACGTGGTCGTGGTCGGCAACGCGCTCTCGCGCGGCAACCCGGCGGTGGAGGCGGTGCTCGATGCCGGCCGCCGCTACACCTCCGGCGCGCAGTGGCTGGCCGAGACCGTGCTGCCGGGCCGCACCACGCTGGCGGTGGCGGGCACCCACGGCAAGACCACCACCACCACGCTGCTGGCCTGGCTGCTGCAGGCCGCCGGCCGCGAGGCGGGCTTCCTGATCGGCGGCGTGGCCGAGGACTTCGGCGTCTCCGCCAGGCTGGGCCGCGACCCGCTGTTCGTGGTCGAGGCCGACGAGTACGACACCGCGTTCTTCGACAAGCGCAGCAAGTTCGTGCACTACCGGCCGCGGGTGGCGATCCTCAACAACCTCGAGTACGACCACGCCGACATCTTCCCGGACCTGGCCGCGATCCAGCGCCAGTTCCACCACCTGGTCCGCACCGTGCCCGGCAGCGGCCGGCTGATCGTCAACGGCGAGGACCCGCACCTGGCCGAGGTGCTGGCGATGGGCTGCTGGACGCCGGTGGAGCGCTTCGGCATCGACGGCGACCACGACTGGACCGCGCGCCTGCTGGAGGCCGACGGCAGCGCCTTCGAGGTCGTGCATCGCGGCGAGCGGGTGGGCGAGGTGCGCTGGCCGCTGCTCGGCCGCCACAACGCGATGAACGCGCTGGCCGCGATCGCCGCCTGCCGCGCGGCCGGCGTCGATCCGGCCCCGGCGCTGCCGGCGCTGGCGCGCTTCGGCAGCGTCAAGCGCCGCATGGAGCGCCTGGGCGAGGCCGGCGGCGCCGTGGTCTACGACGATTTCGCGCATCACCCGACCGCCATCGCCGCGACCCTCGCGGGGCTGCGCGCGCGGGTGGGCGAGGGCGGCCGGATCGTGGTGGCGATGGAGCCGCGCAGCAACTCGATGCGCCTGGGCGCGCACGCCGCCGCGCTGGCGCCCTCGCTCGAGGCCGCCGACGCGGTGGTGTTCCTGCATCGCCCGGAGCTGCCCTGGGACGCCGGCGCGGTGGTCTCGGCGCTGCGCGGCCACGCCAGCGCGGTGCCCGACGTCGACGGCCTGATCGCCGCGCTCGATGCGCTGGTACGGCCGGGCGACCAGGTGGTCTTCATGTCCAACGGCGGCTTCGACGACGCGCCGCGGCGCTTCCTCGCCCGCCTGCGCGAGCGCGCCGCCGGCGGGGCGTGAGCGCGGCCGCGCGCGAACCGTGCCGGCCGGCTGCCGCGGCGGGCCGGTGTAGCATGGCGGCATGACCGCCGCCGTCGAGAGTCTGCCGCTGTTCCCGCTGTCGACGGTGCTGGTCCCTGGGGCGTCGCTGTCGCTGCGCGTGTTCGAGCCGCGCTACCTGGACCTGGTGCGCGATTGCGGCCGCAGCGGTCGCGGCTTCGGCATCTGCCTGATCCTGGAAGGCGAGGAGGTCGGCGCCCCCGCCCTGCCGGCGGCGGTCGGCACCGAGGCCGGCATCGAAGATTTCGACCGCGGGCCGGACGGCCTGCTGAGGCTGGCGGTGCGCGGCGGCCGCCGCTTCCAGGTGCAGCGCATGCGCGTGCGCGACAACGGCCTGGTGGTGGCGGACGTGGTCTGGCGTGCGGACGATCCCGCCGCGCCGCCGCGCCCCGAGCACGCGCTGCTGGTGGAGCTGCTGCGCCGGATCCTGGAGCGCGCCGCCGGCGCGCAAGTGGCGCGCATTCCCGAGGCCCGTTTCGCCGACGCCGCCTGGGTCGGATGGCGGCTGTCCGAGCTGCTGCCGCTGCGCGAGGCCGAACGCCAGGCGCTGCTGCAGGAAGACGACCCGGACGCGCGCCTGCAGCGCTTGCTCGAGCACGTCGCCTGACGGACCCCAGGGACTATTGACGTTCGACCCGCGCCGAAGCTGTCTTTCTGCCGCAAGCGGGATCATCTCACTCCTTCTCCCGCAAGCAAGACCATCTCGTCCCTTCTCCCGCAAGCGGGTGCATGCCGTCCCTTCTCCCGCAAGCGGGTGCATGCCGTCCCTTCCCCCCTTGCGGGGGAAGGGAAAAAGAGAATGCTCCCCGCTTGCGGGTAAACGGAAAGACCGCATGGTCCCCCGCAGGCGGGGAAGGGCCTTCCTGACCTGCAGGCCTCGCTACAGGCCGGCGAAGCGGCACGACGCCGAGGCCGCTACCCGGGCGGGGCGTCGTGGCGCGTGCGCACGCGCAGCACCGGCACGCCGGATTGCGGGTGCACCGCTTCCGCAGTCTCGAACCCGGCCAGGTCCTCGCGCAGCGCGCGCCAGGCGGCGTGGCCGTCGGCCAGCGGCTGCCACAGCCCGAACAGCCCGAACAGGGGTCGCGCGTATTCGAGCGTCTGCACCGTGCCCACCCACAGCGGCTCGCCGTCCAGCAGCGCCGGCGCGTGCCACAGGCGCAGCACCTGCAGGCGCCCGTCGCCGGCCGGGCGGCGCATCAGCAGCACTTCCGCCTCGGTGTCCAGCGTCGCCGGCAGCACCGGCTGCTGCGCCGGCGGGGTGTCGTCGTCGAGCAGGCCCAGGGTGGCGATCCAGTCCGCCTGCGGCTGCGGCGCCCAGCCTTGCGCCTGCAGGCGCGCGCGCAGCGGCTCCAGCGCGCCGGCGACCTGGATGTCCAGCGGCCAGCGCTGGTCGGCGCTGCGCTCGTTGCGGCGCGAGGGCAGGGTCTTCCAGGCATCGGCCCACCAGCCGTCCTCGGTCATCGCCCGGGTCGGGGCCGGCGGCCGGAAGCTCGCCAGCAACGGGTCCACCGCGCGCGGCGCGTGCCACGCCGCGGCGGCGGCGAAGGTCAGGTAGAAGATCAGCGCCAGCGGCCGCATCCAGAACGAGCGCGCCACGTGCCGGCGGTAGGCGATGCCCAGGCCGAGCAGCCAGACCACGCCCAGCAGCAGGCCGCCGACCACGTCGCTCAGCCAGTGCGCGCCGAGGTAGATGCGGGCGAAGCCGAGCAGGGCCACCACCACGCCGGTCAGCAGGTACGGCCAGACCCGGCTGCGGCCCGGCAGCTCGCGCGCGATCAGCACCGCGAAGAAGCCGAAGGTGATCGTGGTCATGGTCACCGTCATCGAGGGGAAGCCGAAGCCGCTGTGCGCGGTCGGCGGCCGCGGCACGTCGATCGCCGCCTCCAGGCCGGCGGTCAGCACCAGGCCGAAGGCCAGCGCCACCAGCCAGTGCGCGGCGGCGATGAAGCGCCGCCGCCACACCAGCCACAGCAGCGCCAGCCCGGCGGCCGGCACCAGCACCGGCGCGTCGCCGATCGAGGCCAGGCCCGCGAACAGGCGGTCGGCCAGCGGGTTGCGCAGCGCGATCATGGCCTCGTACACGCTGAGGTCCAGCGCCAGCGGCTCGCCGCGCATCAGCACCGTGGTCAGCAGCGCGAACCAGGCCCAGCCGATGGCCAGCAGGCAGACCGCCAGGATCGCCAGCGAGGCCGACTCCGGGCGGTTGGGGTCGATCAGCGCGCCGGCGTAGCGGCCCAGGCGCGGGTGCGCGCGCGACCACGCCAGCGCGCGCGCCAGCAGGTTGTTGGCGTGGGTGTCGAACCAGCGGTAGGTATAGAGCACCAGCGCCCAGGCCAGCGCCAGCACCGCGATCAGCGCCCCGAGCACGATCGCCAGCCGGTCGGCCACCGCCGCCACCGCGTCGTAGGACGCGCCGAAGATCCAGCCCGGCGCCAGGAAGATCGCCGCCCACGACACGCAGGCGAACAGGCTCACCGGCAGGTAGCGGCGCAGCGGCATGCGCGAGATGCCGGCGATGGCCGGCACGAACGGCCGGATCGCGCCCACGTAGCGCGCCACCAGGATGCTCTTGACCGAGTTGCGGCGGAACAGCAGCTCGCCGCGGTCGAGCAGCTGGGGATAGCGGTGGAACGGCCAGACCTGGCGCAGGCCGCCGCCCCAGCGCCGCCCGACCCAGTAGCTGAGGCCGTCGCCGGCCAGCGCGCCGAGCGCGGCGCAGACCACCGCGTAGGGGCCGGAGACCTCCCCCAGGCCGATCAGCACGCCGACGCCGAACAGCAGCGGCAGCGCGGGCACGATCGCGCCGAGCAGGATCACCGAGTCGGAGAACGCGATCAGGAAGATCGCGATGCCCGCCGCCACCGGATGCTCGCCGATCCAGGCGACGGTGTTGTCGAAGAGGTTGGACAGCATCGCGGCATTATGACAGCGCGCCCCTTGCAGCCCGGCGACGGCGGCGCCCGCACGGTTGGCTGCCGGACAGGCCCGCTTACAATCGGCCCATGAACCGCTCCGACGCCATCGAGGTCCAGGCGCTCAAAGCCGACAGCTTCGGCCGCATCTCGCTGATGCGCGCGGCCGGCGGCGTCTTCGTGCGGCGCGACCTGGCCCACGTGCCCTGGTGGCTGCGCCTGCCGGCGTGGTGGCTGGCGCGGCGCGAGGCGCGCGCGCTGCAGGCCATCCGCGGCATGCCCGACACCCCGCAGCTGCTGGGCTGGGACGGCCGCCGGCTCGATCGCAGCTTCATGGCCGGCGCGGCCATGTACCAGCGCCCGCCGCGCGGCGACCTGGCCTACTTCCGCAGCGCGCGCCGCCTGCTGCAGCAACTGCACCGCCGTGGGGTGGCGCACAACGACCTGGCCAAGGAGGCGAACTGGCTGGTGCTGGAGGACGGCCGTCCCGGCCTGATCGATTTCCAGCTCGCCACCCGCGGCGACCCGCGCGCGCGCTGGATGCGGCTGCTGTTCCGCGAGGACCTGCGGCACCTGCTCAAGCACAAGCGCATGTACTGCCGCGATGCGCTGACGCCGGTGGAGAAGCGCCTGCTCAAGCGCCGCTCCTGGCTGCGCGAGCTGTGGTTTCGCACCGGCAAGCCGGTCTACCGCTTCCTGACCCGTCGCGTCTTCAAGTGGGAAGACAACGAGGGCCGGGGGCCGAAGCCGTGAACGCGCCGCCGGGCCGCGGCCCCGCCATCCGTCTATGCTGTGCCGCGTCCCGGCCCCCGCGCCCATGTCCCGAGATCCCGTCATGACGACCCTTTCCGGCAAGACCCTGTTCATCACCGGCGCCTCGCGCGGCATCGGCCTGGCCATCGCCGAGCGCGCCGCGCGCGACGGCGCCAACGTCGCCATCGCCGCCAAGTCCGACGTGCCCAACCCGAAGCTGCCGGGCACCATCCACACCGCCGCCGAGGCGGTGAACGCCGCCGGCGGGCGCGGCCTCGCGCTCAAGTGCGACATCCGCGAGGAGGATGAGGTGCGCGCCGCGGTCGCCGCGACCGTGGACGCCTTCGGCGGCATCGACATCCTGGTCAACAACGCCAGCGCGATCTGGCTGCGCGGTGCGCTGGATACGCCGATGAAGCGCTTCGACCTGATGCAGCAGGTCAACGCCCGCGGCACCTTCCTGTGCGCGCAGGCGTGCCTGCCGCACCTGCTGCAGGCGGCCAACCCGCACATCCTCACCCTGGCCCCGCCGCCGTCGCTGGACCCGAAGTGGTGGGCCCCGCACACCGGCTACACGCTGGCCAAGATGGGCATGAGCTTCGTGACCCTGGGCCTGGCCGGCGAGTTCGGCCCGCAGGGCGTGGCGGTCAACGCGCTGTGGCCGCGCACGCTGATCGCCACCGACGCGCTCAACATGATCCCCGGCGTGGACGCGGGCAACGGCCGCTCGCCGGCGATCGTGGCCGACGCCGCGCACGCGGTGCTGACCCGGCCCGCCGCGGGCTTCAGCGGCCGCTTCCTGGTCGACGAAGACGTGCTGCGCGAGGCCGGCGTGGAGGACTTCTCGGGCTACGCGGTCGATCCGTCCAAGCCGCTGTACCCGGACCTGTTCCTGGACTGACGCGGGCCGTCGTCGGGCCGCCTGTTCCGCCGCGCCCGGGGCGCAGGCCCCGGACCGCATGCGGTGGCCTTACGGCGTCGTCGTTTCCAGCGCCTGGGCCAGATCGTCGATCAGGTCCTGGGCGTGTTCCAGCCCCACCGACAGCCGCAGCAGGCCGCGCGGCGAGACCACCCGCGGCTCCTCGATCGAGGCGCGGTGCTCGACCAGCGATTCGGTCGAACCCAGCGAGGTCGCATTGGTGAACACCCGCAGCCGGCCGGCGATCTCGAGCGCCGCGGCCTGGCCGCCGGCGACCTCGAACGACAGCACGCCGCCGAAGCCGCGCATCTGCCGCGCCGCCACCGCGTGGCCCGGGTGATCCGGCAGGCCCGGGTAGTGCACCGCCTCCACCCGCGGGTGCGCGGCCAGGAATTCCGCCAGCGCCTGCGCGTTGTCGCCGTGCCGTTGCAGCCGGACCGGCAGCGTGCGCAGGCCGCGCAGGGTCAGCCAGGCCGAGAGCGGGGAGGCGCTGCTGCCGAACAGCCGGCGCACGTCGTAGCAGGCCGCGGCCAGCGCATCGTCGCGGGCGAACGCCAGCACCCCGCCCATCGCGTCGCCGTGGCCGTTGAGGAACTTGGTGCTGGAGTGCAGCACCACGTCCGCGCCCAGCGCCAGCGGTTGCTGCAGCCCGGGCGGCGCGAAGGTGCCGTCCACCAGCAGCTGCGCGCCGGCTGCGTGCGCCAGCTCGGCGAGCGCGGCGATGTCGGCGATCTTCAGCAGCGGGTTGGACGGCGTCTCCACCCACAGCAGGCGGACGTCGCCGCCCAGCGCCGCGCGCACCGCCTCCGGGTCGGACGCGTCCACCACCGTGTGGCGCAGCCCGCGCGGCGCCAGGAAGCCTTCGATCAGCGCGCGGTAGCCGAAGTACGTGTCCTGGGCGATGACGATCGCGGCGCCGGCCGGCAGCGCCTGCAGCACCGCGGCGCCGGCGGCCATGCCGGTGGCGAAGAACAGCGCGCGCGCGGCGCCGTCCAGCTGCGCCAGGACATCCTCCAGTTGGCGCTGGTTGGGGTTGTCGTAGCGCTGGTAGAGGTAGCCGAGCGGGGTCGAGGCGTCCGGGGCGTGCTCGAAGGTCGTCGCCAGCTGCAGCGCCGGGCTCAGCGCGCCGGTGACCGGATCGGGGCAGACGCCGGCGTGCGCGGCGAGGGTGTCGGGGTGGCGGCCGGGTTCGGCGGGCGGACGGTTGGACATGCGGCGGCGCTCAGGGCGGATAATGGACGCGGGCCGGCGTGCGGCCCGTCGACGAAGGTCCACTTTGCCATGAATGCCAGCGTGTCCGGTCCCGCTTCCGATCGCCTGACCGATCTCGCCGCCCGCTACTGGCTGCCGGTCTATCGCCCGCGCGATCTCGTGCTCGAACGCGGCCAGGGCTCGCGGCTGTGGGACAGCCAGGGCCGCGACTACGTGGACTTCGCCGCCGGCATCGCCGTGTGCAGCCTCGGTCACTGCGATCCCGATCTCACCGCCGCGCTGGTCGAGCAGGCTGGGCGCCTGTGGCATACCAGCAACGCGTTCTACAGCGAACCGCCGCTGCGCCTGGCCGAGGAACTGGTGACCGCCTCGCGCTTCGCCTCGCGCGTGTTCCTGTGCAACTCCGGCGCGGAGGCCAACGAAGCCGCGATCAAGCTGGTGCGCAAGTGGGCCGCCGCGCAGGGGCGCGGGCCGCAGCAGCGCGTCGTGGTCACCTTCCGCGGCAGCTTCCACGGCCGCACCCTGGCCACCGTCACCGCCACCGCGCAGCCGAAGTACCAGGCCGGCTACGAGCCGCTGCCCGCCGGCTTCCGCTACGTCGATTTCAACGACCTGACCGGGCTCGAGGTGGCGATGGCCGCCGGCGACGTGGCCGCGGTCATGCTCGAGCCGGTGCAGGGCGAGGGCGGCGTCACCCCGGCCGCGCCCGGCTTCCTGCGCGGCGTGCGTGAACTGTGCGACCGCCACGGCGCGCTGCTGGTGCTCGACGAGATCCAGTGCGGCATGGGCCGTGCCGGCACGCTGTTCGCGCACTGGCAGGACGACGTCGTGCCCGACATCGTCACCCTGGCCAAAGCATTGGGCGGCGGCTTCCCGGTCGGCGCGATGCTGGCCGGGTCCAAGGTGGCCGACATCATGCAGTTCGGCGCCCATGGCAGCACCTTCGGCGGCAATCCGCTGGCCGCGGCGGTGGCGCGCGTGGCGCTGCGCAAGCTGTCCTCGCAGGCGGTGCAGGCCAACGTCGGCCGCCAGTCGCAGGCGCTGCGCGAAGGTCTGGCGGCCATCGACCGCGAGCTGCAGGTATTCTCCGAGATCCGCGGCCGCGGCCTGATGCTGGGCGCGCAGCTGCGCGAGGCCTACGCCGGCCGCGCCGGCGAGATCCTCGATGCCTGCGCCGCCCGCGGGCTGCTCGCCCTGCAGGCCGGCCCCGACGTGCTGCGCTTCGTGCCGGCGCTGACCCTCCCCGACGCCGACCTGGCCGACGGCCTGCAGCGCCTGCGTGAGGCGCTGCGCGCGTTCGTCGGCTGACCCGCGCCTACCCGCCGCGGCCGCACCTACCCGGAGCCGCGGGCAAGGCGTCGCCGGCGATGGCCTAAGGTCGGGTGACGGCGATGCCGCGTAGCGCGCCAGCTTCGCCAATAATGCGCCGGCGCCCGATCAGCCCGATGCGACCGTCTTGAACGCCTCCCGCGCCGCGGCCAGGGTGGCCTCGATCACCGCCTCGTCGTGCGCGCTCGACAGGAAGCCGGCCTCGTAGGCGGAGGGCGCGAGGAACACGCCGCGCTCCAGCATCGCGTGGAAGAAGCGGTTGAACGCGGTGATATCGCAGGCGGTGGCCTGGGCATAGGTCTCGACCTTCTCGCTGCTGAAGAACAGGCCGAACATCGCGCCGACGCGGTTGGTGGTCACCACGACCCCGGCTTCGCGCGCGGCCGCCTCCAGCCCGTCGCACAGCGTCGCGGTGGCCGCGGCGAGGCGGTCGTGGAAGCCGGGCTGCCGGATCAGTTCCAGCATCGCCAGGCCGGCGGCCATCGCGACCGGGTTGCCGCTGAGGGTGCCGGCCTGGTAGATCGGCCCGGCCGGCGCGATGCGCTGCATCAGGTCGCGGCGGCCGCCGTAGGCGCCCACCGGCATGCCGCCGCCGATGATCTTGCCGAACGTGGTCAGATCGGGGGCGACGCCGTAGTGCGCCTGGGCGCCGCCGAGCGCGACCCGGAAGCCGGTCATGACCTCGTCGAAGATCAGCACCGTGCCGGACCGCGTGCACAGGTCGCGCAGGTGCTGCAGATACCCCTCGCGAGGCGGGATGCAGTTGGCGTTGCCGACGACCGGCTCGATGATCAGGCCGGCGATCTCCTCGCCCCGCTGCTCGAACAACGCGGTGGCGGCGTCGAAATCGTTGTAGGGCAGGGTCAGCGTCAGCTCGCTCAGGGCCGCCGGCACGCCCGGCGAGGTCGGTACGCCCAAGGTCAGCATGCCGCTGCCGGCCTTGACCAGGAACGAGTCGCCGTGCCCGTGGTAGCAACCCTCGAACTTGACGATCCGGGTGCGCCCGGTGGCGCCGCGTGCGAGCCGGATCGCCGACAGCGTGGCCTCGGTGCCGGAGTTGACCATCCGCACCATCTCGCACGACGGCACCAGCGTCGTGATCGCCTCGGCCATCGCGACCTCGGCCGCGCACGGCGCGCCGAAGGACAGGCCGTCGCCGATCGCGCGCTTGACCGCCTGGCGGACTTCGGGGTGGTTGTGGCCGACGATCATCGGTCCCCACGAGCCCACGTAGTCGATGTAGCGGTTGCCGTCGACGTCGTAGAGGTACGGGCCGTCCGCGCGCTGCACGAAGAACGGCTCGCCGCCGACCGACTTGAAGGCGCGGACCGGGGAATTGACGCCACCGGGGATCAGGGACTGCGCGCGGGAAAACAGGGCATGGGACTGGGCGTGGTTCATCGTCGGGGCGGGTAGGCGGGGAAGCGCGCATTCTCGCCCGTCGCCGCCGTTTCCGCCAAAGCGCCGCCTACCCGCGCGTTGCACACCTACCTGTCCGCGGGCGGCATCGGCGCGCCGGCGTGCATACGCTCGGTCGGAACATCCGCCATGACGACATCGCCAACGGTCATTTCTCTCGGGACGGGGAGTCGGCGATGGTGGCGGGCAGGGGGAACGGCCGCGCCGCGGCCGGGTCGGGTCAATCCAATCGGGGGAAGAGCACGCATGAATCGAGGTTTGCGCAAGGGCGTCCTGGGCCTGGCACTGGCGATGGCGATGGGAAGCGCCTACGCCCAGTCCACCACCGGCGGCATCGCCGGGACGGTGCCGCGGGGCGAAAGCGTCCTGATCGAGAACAACAGCGGTTTCCGGCGCGAGGTGCCGGTGGACGCCAACGGGCGCTACTCGCTCGGCAACCTGCCTCTGGGCCGCTATACGGTGACCGCGCTCGACGGCGACGCGGTGGTCGGCACCCGCGAGAACGTGGTGGTGACCGTCGGGCGGGTCGCCGACGTGTCGTTCGGGCCGCACGCCGCCGGGGACGCGGTGTCGCTGGATGCGGTGGTGGTGACCGGCGCGCAGGTCGCGGCCATCGACACCAGCACGGTCGACACCCGCACCGTGATCACCTCGCAGCAGCTCGAACGCTTGCCGCTGGGACGCACCGCGGAGGCCATCGCGCTGCTCGCGCCCGGCGTGGTCAACAACAGCGGCAGCTTCCAGGGCACCGGCGGCAACGGCGGTTCGCTGCCGAGCTTCGGGGGGTCGGCGGCCTCCGAAAACGCCTACTACCTCAACGGATTCAACACCACCGATCCCTATCGCAACCTCGGCGGCCTGACCCTGCCCTACGGCGCCATCGACCAGCAGGAGATCTTCACCGGCGGCTATGGCGCGCAGTTCGGGCGCTCCAACGGCGGCGTCATCAACCAGATCGGCAAGCGCGGCAGCAACGACTGGCAGTTCGGCGCGGCGGTGGTGTACGAGCCGGACTGGATGCGCGCCAGCGAGACCGATCTGCACTACACGGCGCCGGAGCTGATTCCCAGCCCGGTGGCCGGTTCGCTGTACCGTCCCAACAGCGAGAACGAGCGCGATGCGACCACCTACAGCGCCTACATCGGCGGGCCGCTGGTGCGGAACCGGTTGTTCATGTTCCTCGCCGCCGAGCAGGGCAGGAGCAGCGGGCGCCGGCTGAACTCGGTGGAGGACGCAGCCGCGCCCTACGTCGACTACGACACCCGCAGCCCGCGCTGGTACGGCAAGCTGGACTGGTACGTGACCGACGACCATCTGATCGAACTGACCGGCGCGTCGGACAAGTACAAGTCCAGCGGCAGCATCCACGACTACGATTTCGCCAGCCGCGAAGTCGGCGGCTACCGCGGCGCCGACAACGACATCGAGACCGGGCACGAGCTGTGGAGCCTGAGATACACCGGCTATCTGACCGACAGCCTGACGCTGACCGCCCTGTACGGGACGCAGGAATCGCCGAACTACAACCAGAACCCGGCCTACGACGACAGCCTGACTTACGTTTCCGGCCTGTCCAACCAGAATCCGGCGCTGACCGGCGGCAGCCCGCGCGGCAACGCGCAGACGATCGCCTCGCTGAGCGATCCCGGGCGCAAGTACGAGAAGGACAACCTGCGGCTCAATCTGAACTGGGCCGTCGGCGACCACAGCATCGACGTCGGGATCGACAACCTGGAACTGCGCGCCTACAACCAGGGCTCGCGCTCGTCCGGCCCAGGGTACAACTGGAACTACGGCTACACCTCCAACCCGGATCCGAACGCGCTGCTCAGCGGCGCCTCGCGCGAGGACGGCAGCAGCGGCGTGCCGAGCCCGGTCGGCTTCGCCTACGGCGAGGGCGGCCACTACGTCGTGCGCGTGGAGTCGCGTTCGCTCAGCTCCTACAAGGCAGAGCAGGAAGCCTGGTACATCGAGGACCGCTGGCAGGCGACCGACACGCTGCTGCTGAGCCTGGGCATCCGCAACGACAAGTTCACCAACTACAACGACCGCGGCCAGCCGGTCTACGACGTCGACAACCAGTGGTCGCCGCGCCTGGGCTTCTCCTGGGACGTGAACGGCGACGCCAGCTTCAAGGTGTTCGGCAACCTGGGCCGCTACTACCTGGGCCTGCCGCTGGCGCCGGGCGGGCTGTCCAACTCCAGCTACAACACCAGCACCTACTACACCTACAGCGGGATCAACGACGACGGCACCCCGGTGCTCGCCGAACAGCTGGCGCCGCCGGTCTCGGCGAACGAGAACTTCGGCCATCCGCGCGACTACCGCACGATCTCACCGACCGACATGGAAGGCGAGCACCAGGACGAGCTCATCCTCGGCTTCAACAAGCTGCTGGGCGACTGGGTGTTCGGCCTGCGCGGCGTGCACCGCGAGCTGAAGGCCGCCATCGACGACACCAAGGCCAACATTCCCGCGATCCAGGAAGCCGCGCGGGCCGCCGGCTTCACCATCAGCCCGCAGAGCTCGGCCAGCCTGCTGTTCAACGCCGGAAAGACCAACACCTTCCGCCTGCTCGGCACCGACGGCCAGATCCATGAGCTCACGCTGACCAACGAGCAGATGGGCTTCCCGGAGCTCAAGCGCAAGTACTCGGCGCTGGAGTTCACCCTGGAACGCCCCTTCGACGGCACCTGGTTCGCCAATCTGAACTACGTCTGGTCGCACAGCCGCGGCACCACCGAAGGCCAGATGCGCTCGGACCTGTACCGCGGCAACGGCGAGACGGTCGGCATCAACCAGGGTCAGAACTACACCGCGACCACCCAGACCTGGGACCATCCTTCGTTGATGGAGTTCTACAACGGCGACCAGTCCAACGATCACCGCCACACCTTCAAGGCCTACGGCTACTACCAGTTGACCCCGGAGTGGGGCGTGTCCGGCAACTTCAGCCTGGTTTCGGGCGCGCCGAAGCAGGTGCTGGGCTACTACTGCGGCGACAACTATCCGCTGGCCGGCTCCACCTACATCCACAATCCCGGCCAGAACCCCGATCCGGTGGGCTACGGCGGCTCCTATCACTGCTACAAGGGCGAGCCGGCCTGGCCGGGCAGTCATGGTCGCCTGCCGTGGGTGCGCCAGCTCGATATCGGCGTGACCTGGAGGCCGAGGTTCGCCGACGGGAAACTGTCGGTCATGTTGAACGTGTTCAACGTCACCAACGAGCAGTCGGCGACCTACCTGTTCGCGCGTTCCGAGCAGTCGCCGGGCTCGGATCATCCGCTGTGGAGCGCGCCGATGTTCTACCAGACGCCGCGATACGGCCGGCTGACGGTCTCCTACGACTGGTGATCGTTCTCGCGCCGGCGGGCGATACGTGCGCCGGCGCGACAGGGTAACGTGGACAACCGGGCTGCGCGGCAGCCCATCGAATCGAGGAATCCCGAAATCATGAAGCATGCATTGCTGGCCGCGGTGTCGATCCTGCTGGTGGCGGCCTGTGGGAATCCCGCTGTCGAGAGCCAGGCGGTCGCCGCCGGCGAGGATGCGCTCGGCAACGCCGCGCCCGGCGCGGCGCTGGACATCTCCGACGAGGCGCGGCGGATCCATGCCGAGGCGATCAACCTCGACACCCACCTGGATACCCCGGCCTTCTTCGGTCGGCCCGGTTTCGACATCAACGACCGCCACAGCTACGCCGACGAACGCGTCCAGGTGGACTATCCGCGCATGGTCGAAGGCGGGCTGGACGGCGGCTTCTGGGTGGTCTACACCGGCCAGGGGCCGCTGGACGAGATGGGCAAGATCAAGGCCCGCGACTTCGGCCTGACGCGGCTCGGCGAGATCCGCGAGATGGTCGCGGCCAATCTGGACAAGTTCGAGCTGGCGACGGTCGCCGAGGACGCGGCGCGGATCAAGGCCGACGGCAAGCGCTCGGTCTACATCAGCATGGAGAACGCCTATCCCTTGTCGCACGACCCCAGCCTGCTCCGCTACTACTACCAGGCCGGGCTGCGCATGCTGTCGCTGGTGCACGGCAGCCACAACGATTTCGCCGACTCCTCGGGGATCGCCGCCGACGCGGTCGGCGAGCATGGCGGCCTGACCGACAAGGGCCGGCAGTTGATCGCCGAGGCCAACAGGCTCGGCGTCATCATCGACCACTCGCACGCCTCCAACGAAGTCTTCGACCAGATGATCGAGCTTTCCACGGCGCCGATCATCCTCTCCCACAGCGGCGCGGCCGATGTCTACCCGCATCCGCGCAACATCGACGACGCGCGGCTGAAGGTGCTGGCCGAGCACGGCGGCGTGATCGCGGTGAACTCCCTGGGCGGCTACCTGATCGACACCGGGGCAACGCCCGAGTACCGGGCCGAGGTCGGGGAGGTGTATCGGACGCTGGGCGGGCGCGCCAACCTCAGCGACGAGGAGCGCCGGCAGGCGTTCGCGCGGATCGCCGAAATCGGCGAGAAGCACGGCATCAAGAAGGCCACCTTCGACGACTACATGCGCCACGTGCTGCACATCATCGAGGTCGCCGGCTGGCGGCACGTCGGGCTCGGCGCCGACTGGGACGGCGGCGGCGGCGTGGAGGGCTACGAGGACATCGCCGCCTTGCCGAAGGTCACCCAGGCCCTGCTGGACGCGGGTTACGACGAGGAGCAGATCAAGGCCATCCTCGGCGGCAACGTCATCCGCCTGATCGGCGAGGTGCAGGCGCTGGCCGATCCCGAAGCCGTCCAGGCGGCGCTGGAGTAGCCGCATGCGCCCGCTGCGCGCCGCGCTGGCGATGTGGTGCCTGGCCGGGGCGGCGTTCGCGCAGTCCGCCGCCGTTCCCGAGCTGGAAACCCATGCCGAGCGCAGCGGCTTCGCCGAGACCGGGCGCTATGAAGAGGTGGAGCGGCTGTGCGCTGCGTTCGCGGCCGGGCATCCGCAGGCGGTGCGCTGCGAAAGCGAGCCGCTGGATGCGGGCGATCCCAGGCTGGCGGTCGCCTGGCCGCAGGCGTGGGGTCCGCTGCGCATTCCCGCAGCCGGTGGCTCCTCTCGTCGCTCCCGGCCTCAATCGCCGAAGCAGCGCGCATAGGCCCGCGCCGCCGCGACCGGATCGGCGGCGTCGAACACGCCGCCGATCACCGCGACCAGGTCCGCGCCGGCATCGATGGCGATGCGCGCGTTGTCCGGGGTGATCCCGCCGATCGCCACCCGCGGCACCCCGAGGCGGGCGGCCTCGCGCAGCAGTTCCGGCGTCGCCCGGCGCGCGCCCGGCTTGGTCTGCGAGGGGAACAGGGCGCCGAACGCGACGTAGCTCGCGCCGGCGGCGACGGCCGCCTCGGCGCGTTCGAGGCGGTCGTAGCACGATGCGCCGAGGATCGCGGACGCGCCCAGCGCCGCGCGCGCCTCGCGCAGGTCGCCGTCGTCCTCACCCAGGTGGGCGCCGTCCGCGCCGCAATCGGCCGCCAGCCGCCAGTCGTCGTTGACCAGCAGCGGGATGCCGTGCGCGCGGCACAGCGGCAGCAGCATCCGCACCTGTTGCGACTGCAGGCCGCGGTCGGCGCGCTTGTTGCGGTACTGCAGCAGCGCTGCATGCGGAACGACCGCCCGCACCCGCGCCAGCATGCGCGCGCTGTCCGGCTCGTCCGGGGTCAGCAGGTACAGGCCGCGGCGCAGGCGCGGGGCCGGCGCCGGGCCGGGGCGGCGTGCATGTTCGCTCATCCGGGTGGTTCCTTGGGCAAAGGTGATGATGTGACAATGCGGACCCTCGTCACCGCGTCCGGCCGCAGCCGCATTATCCGATGACCGAATCCACTTCCGCCTACCGCACCTGGATGTGCGTGGTCTGCGGCTTCATCTACGACGAGGCGCAGGGCCTGCCCGAGGAGGGCATCGCGCCCGGTACGCGCTGGGAGGACGTGCCCGAGGACTGGACCTGCCCCGACTGCGGGGTGACCAAGGACGACTTCGAGATGATGCCGCTGTGAATGCTCGTGCGGATGCGGCTCAGTGCAGGCGGCCGGCGCCCGCGCTGGCGACCACCAGCGCCTCGCGGACGCGGTGGGCATCGTCGGCGTCGGGCTGCATCAGCAGGTAGCGGCCCAGGTCCCGGCGCGCGCCGGGCAGATGCCCCAGCTGGAGATAGCACAGGCCGCGGTCGCGCAGCGCCTCGACGCGGTCGGGCGCCAGGCGCAGGATGCGGTCGGCACAGCGCAATGCGCGCTCCCAGTCCTCGGCCTCCGCGTACAGCCCGTGCAGGTTGCGCAGCATCCGCACCAGGATCGCGCGATGCGAGGCGGGGTGCAGGATCTGCTGCAGCACCTGGTCGTCCATCGGGCTGCCGTCCAGGTGCGGGACCGCGCGTTCGCGCAGCTCGTCCACGTCCAGCGGGCGCCCGCGGTTGAACGGGTCCATCACCAGCACGCCGCCCTCGACGGGCAGGCGCACCAGGAAATGGCCGGGGAAGGACACCCCGTCCAGCGGCACGTCCAGCCGCCGCGAGACCTCCATCTGCACCAGCGCCAGCGAGATCGGGATGCCCAGCCGGCGCTCGCAGACCTCGTTGAGGTAGCTGTTGCGCGGGTCGTAGTACGCCTCGTGGTTGCCGGCGTAGCCCTGTTCCTCGAACAGGTAGCGGTTGATTTCCAGCATCTTCATCGGCGCGTACGCCGCGGCGTCCACGCGCGGGCGCAGCGCGCGCACGTGCGCGTCGACCAGCGCGTCGTAGACCGCGGGGTCGAGATCGGGATACTCGTCGCGCGCGATCAGCAGCGCCGTGGCGAACAGCGGGATCGCGGCATCGTCCAGCGTGGCCAGGCCGTTCCAGGCAGGCAGGGTCATCCGCTCGCGCATGGGCGCAGACTGCCGCGCGCACGCCGATGGCGCAAGGCGCTGGCGCGGGCGGTGTTCAGCGCGGCAGGCCCACGCTCGGCGACACCCTCAGCACCGCGCCGTCCCGCAGCCCCAGGCGCGCCGCTTCGCCGGCGTTGAGCTCCAGCACGTAGCGCGCAGGCGCCGAGCTCGGGTAGGTGGGGCAGCGGTTGCCGGCCGAGCACGGCGGCACGTCGCGCTGCTGCGAGACCAGCCGCAGCCCTTCGTCGAAATAGAGGATGTCGAGCGCGATGCGGGTGTTCTTCATCCAGTAGGCGAGCGGGGTCTGCGCGTCGTGGATGAACAGCATGCCGTGATCGCGCGGCATGGAATCGCGGAACATCAGCCCGCGCGCGCGCTCGGCATCGTTGGTGGCCAGTTCCACGGTGTAGCGCTCGCCGGCGAGTTCCACCCAGTGCGGGCCCGCATTGGCGCAGGACGACAGCAGGACGGTCAGGGTCAGCAACGCGGAGCGGAGGAACGTGCGCAGGGTCATGAGGGCGGCGGCGATTGCGAGGTTGCCGGCAACATCGGGCACGCGGGCGCCGATCGTCAAGCCGGCCGCGCCCCCGCACGATCTTCGTCACAGGGTCTTGACGCTGCCACGGCGGGCGCTAGAATGCGCGGCTCGCCACCGCGGCGGCCGATCTGAACGGCGCGCGAGGCGGCTGAAGCGGCCCTCGACAGAGGTGTTGACGGAAGCGAAAACCGCGCTATGATGTGCGGCTCCCGGGGCGAAACGCACGGGGTTGAGGGAAGTCGGCGCTGAGGCCGGTTCCTGTGATCTTTGACAGTGTACGCAGGAGACTTGTGCGGACGTCTGGCGGGGGTGAAGACCTCCAAGACAGCAGACGTTCGAAAGAGC
>NZ_JAAN01000013.1 GCF_000559025.1 Luteimonas huabeiensis HB2
GCGGGAGAAGGGACGATATGGCCCCGCTTGCGGGAGAAGGGACGACATGGGCCCGACCGTGGGAGAGGACGGTTTCGACGTTGCAGGTCGAGTGCCGATACGTCCTGGCCGCCAGCCGCTATCGCCAGCACCGCCGTGGAGGCCCGGCCCCGACAACGCGTATCGGCGAGCCGGCCGGCTCGGCTCATCGCGCATTCAGCATGGCGGGCGTCGCGCCCACCGGCAGCGGATGCGGCGATGGATTTCGCTTGGCGTGAAGAAATCGTCGAAATCACGACGAGCGCGCAAAAAAAGTGTCACCTGACCGCTTGAAGCGTTGTCATTTCGCAACCGATCGCCTCGGAATGCTCAATACCATGCAGGGCGTCCCCCGCTTGCTCCATCACCAAGCCAGGAGTCCCGCATGCCCGCGCCCGTCCACGCCCGCCCCGCACCGCCCGCCGCCCGCCTGTCCCGATCGATCCGCATGGCCCTCGCGCTCGGCGCGTCGTCGCTGGCGGCGCCCGTCCTCGCGCAGGACGCGCCGGCGGCCGGTGCGGCGCACACCCTCGACACCGTGCAGGTCACCGGCTCGCGGATCCAGCGGCAGAGCGCCAACACCGATACAGCGCAGCCGATCGACGTGATCGACGGCGAGGTGTTCCTGGAGCGCGGCTTCACCAACGCGGCCGAGGCGGTGAACCAGTTGCCGCAGGTGATCGGCTCGCTGAGCGATGCCGGCGACCAGGACGGGGCGCAGACGGGCAAGCAGTTCATCAATCTGTTCAACCTGGGGTCCGAGCGCACGCTGACCCTGGTCAACGGGCGCCGCTTCGTCGGCTCCAACGCCGCCGGCGGCGGGCAGGGCGGCAACCAGGTCGATCTCAACAACATCCCGGCCAGCCTGATCGACCGCATCGAGGTGGTACAGGCCACCGGTTCGGCGGTGTACGGCTCGGACGCGGTGGCGGGCGTGGTCAACATCATCCTCAAGACCCGCTTCGACGGCGTGGAGCTCGATGCGCAGACCGGGCTGTCGGATCGCGGCGACTACGAGCGCCACGCCTTCAGCCTGACCGGCGGCACCGAGTTCGCCGACGGCCGCGGCAGCCTGGTCATGAACCTGGACTGGTCCAAGTCCGGCGCGCTGGTGGCCAGCGATCGCCGCTGGACCTCGCGCGGCTTCACCTTCGCGCCCAATCCGGCCAACACCTCCGACAACGACGGCATCCCGGCTTCGATCGGCCGCGAGGACCACCGCATGTCCGAGCACCCGGAGGGCGGCACGCTGTACGTGGCGCCGGCGCCGCTGGCGCAGTTCCGGCTCAACATCGGCGGCGGCCCGGTGCGCTTCGACGGCGCCGGCCAGCTGGTGCCCTACGACGTGGGCGACTACGTCCAGCCGGCCTACGCCTTCGGCGGCGAGGGCCTGAAGATCTCCGAGTTCACCTCGGTGCGCACGCCGGTCGAGCGCCACGTGCTGACCGCGCTGGGCCATTTCGACCTCACCGACCGCATCCGCCTGAGCGCCGAGGCGATGGGCGCGGAGATGAGCGCGTTCGAGCCGATCAACCAGGGCGCCTACAACTCCGCCCTGCTCACCACCCAGCCCAACGGCGCGCTGCGCTTCGGCATCGACAACCCGTTTTTGAGCGATCAGGCGCGGGATCTGCTGGTCGCCAACGGTGTCGAGAGCTTCTGGCTGTCGCGCTTCCACACCGACATCCTGCCCGGCTCCGGCGTCGGCAGCCGCAGCAAGACCCAGCGCGGCGTGCTCGCGCTGGACGGCAACTTCGAGGCCGCCGGCCGCTACTTCTACTGGAACGCGGCGGCGAACTTCGGCCGCAACGAGGGCAGCTTCAACAGCTTCGGCATCCTGCAGAAGAACTGGCTCGAGGCCATCGACGCGGTGCGCGACGACGCCGGCAACATCGTCTGCCGGGTCGCGCTGACCGATCCGGGCAGCGGCTGCGCGCCGCTCAACCTGTTCGGCATCGGCCTGGCCAGCCAGGCGGCGCGCGATTACGTGACCGGCGTGTTCGGCGCCAGCTACGAGACCCGCCAGAACGACTACCAGGCCAACCTCGGCGGCGAGCTGCTCGAACTGCCGGCGGGGCCGCTGAACGTGGTGGCCGGCTGGCAGTACCGCAAGGAGTTCTCCGACTACCGCCCCTACGAGACCTCCGCCCGCGGGCTGGGCCGCAGCGCGCCGGTGGCGGCGATGCGCGGCGAGTACGACACCAACGAGTTCTACGGCGAGGTGCTGGTGCCGGTGTTCGGCGACGGTTTCGGCCTCGGCCCGATCACCGGGCTGGAGTTCGACGCGTCCTACCGCGCGGTGGACAACTCGCTGGCCGGCGACAACGAGGCCGCGTCGGCGGGCCTGCGGCTGACCTTCTTCGACGAGTTCACCGTGCGCGGCACCTGGAACAAGACCTTCCGCGCGCCCAGCCTGTACGAGCTGTTCCTGCCGCGCTCGATGACCACCGGCACCGGCGTGGATCCGTGCGACGCGCGCTACATCAACACCGGCGCCAACGCCGGCACGCGCGCGGCCAACTGCCGCGCCGAGCTCGCCGCGCTGGGCCTGGACCCCAACGCGCCGTTGAACTCGCTGATCACCAACGTGCCGACCGAGATGTACACCGGCGGCAACGCCGAGCTGAAGAACGAGCAGGCCGAATCCTGGACCGCCGGCGTGGTCTGGACCCCGTCGCGCATCCCCGGCCTGTCGCTGGTGGTGGACTACGTGGAGATGAAGATCGAGGACGCGATCTCCTACTTCGATGCCGCATCGACCATGCAGGCCTGCTACGACCAGCCGCAGCCCAACGCGTACTGCGGCAACTTCCAGCGCGGGCCGGACGGGCAGATCGTGCAGGGCTCGATGCAGGTCGGCTACACCAACGCCGGCTACGTCGATTTCGGCGCGACCAGCTTCGCCGCCAACTACCGGCTGCCCATCGGCGAGCGGTTCGGCACCCTGGACCTGGGGCTGAACGTGATGAAGATGCGCAAGCTGATGATCTCGGTCTCCGGCCTGGGCTTCGACGAGTACGACGCGGTCGGCACCGGCCTGCTGTCGAGCTCGCTGGTCGGCCCGACGCCGGAATACCAGGCGCGCTTCAACGCGCGCTGGGAGCGCGGCCCGCTGACGGTCAACTGGAACGCGCAGTGGTACGACGGCATCGTCTACGACCACAGCTACACCCGCGAGACGCGCGACATCCTCGGCGTGCCGAGCACGATCAAGCACGACGCCTCGGTGCAGTACGCCTTCAACGACCGGCTGAGCTTCCGGTTCATCGTCAACAACGTCTTCGACCGCGAGCCGCCGATCAACATCGCGGTGGGCGCGGGCGCCTACAACGACCTGTCCGACGTGATCGGCCGCTACTACTTCGCCGGCCTGAACTACCGCTTCTGACCGCTCGCCGCCCGTGCGGCCCCGCCGCCCGCGCCGGCCGCCGCCGGCGGGCGGCGGGACACATCCCGGAGACACCGATGCGCCCCTTTCCCGCTTTCCGCCGCCTGGCCGGGCCGATCCTGCCGGCGGTCCTGTTCGCCCTGCTGGCCGCGTGCGCGCCCGAGCGCGCGGGCGACGCCGGCGCGTCCGCGCAGCTGGCGCCGGCGCGCTACACGATGGTCGCCAACGGCGAGACGGTCGGCCACCTGCGCGCCGAGGCCGACGGCGACGCGCTGCGCGTCGACTTCCACGTCGACAACAACGGCCGCGGCCCCAAGCACCGCGAGACGCTGCGGCTGTCGGAGGCGGGGGGGCCGCTGGCCTGGGAGATCGACGGCACCTCGCTGATGGGCGGGCCGGTGGAGGAGCGCTACCGCTACGAGGACGGCCGGGCGTCCTGGTACAGCCAGGCCGACAGCGGCGAGACCGCCGCCGAGGCGCCGCCGCTGTACGTGGTCAACGACGCCAGCCCCTGGGCGCTGATCGTCTACGAGCGCCTGCTGCGCGCGCAGCCGGGGCAAGCCATCGACGTCGTGCCCGGCGGCCGCCTGCGGCGCGAGGAGGTGACCGCGCTGCCCGGCATCGGCGAGGGCCTGTCGCTGGTGCGCATCGTCGGCCTCGACCTGGCGCCGGAGTACCTGGTGCTCGATCGCGACGGCGCCGCGTTCGCCGTGCTCGGCAGCAGCGGCACCGCGATCCGCGAAGGCGAGGAGGACCTGGCCGCGGCGCTGCGCGCGGCGGTCGACGACGCCGAGACCGCCCGCAACCTCGCGCTGCAGCGGCGGCTGGCCGCCCGTCACGAGGCCGGGTTCGCGGTGCGCGACGTGCGCCTGCTGGACGCGCGCGCGGGCGCGCTGTCGGCGCCGGCCACCGTGGTCGTGCGCGACGGGCGGATCGACGCGGTCCTGGCCGCCGATGCGCCGCTGGACGAGGCGCTGGCGGTCTACGAGGGCGAGGGCGGCACGTTGCTGCCCGGCCTGCACGACATGCACGCGCACACCTCCATCGAGACCGGCTGGTGGTACCTGGCCGCGGGCGTGACCACGATCCGCGACATGGGCAACGACAACCGCCGCCTCGCGGACCTGATGTGGCGCATCGAGGCCGGCGAGCTGGCCGGCCCGCGCATCGTGCGCAACGGGTTCCTCGAAGGCCGCAGCCCGTACTCGGCGCGCAACGGCGTGGTCGCCGACACGCTCGAGGAGGCGCTGCAGGCGGTGCGCGACTATGCGCGCGACGGGTTCTGGCAGATCAAGATCTACAACTCGATGAACCCGGAGTGGATCCCGGCGATCGCGGACGAGGCGCACCGGCTGGGCCTGGGCGTCACCGGGCACGTGCCCGCCTTCGCCACGCCCGATGCGATGATCGAGGCCGGCTTCGACGAGATCGCGCACTTCAACCAGCTGGCGCTGGGCTGGGTGCTGGAAGACGGCGAGGACACCCGGACCCCGCTGCGGCTGACCGCGATGGCGCGCCTGGCCGATCTCGACCTGCGCAGCTCGCCGCGGGTGGCGCGCACGCTGGCGCTGATGCGCGAGCGCGGCACCGCGCTCGACACCACCGCGGTGATCCTGGAGCGGCTGATGCTCAGCCGCGCCGGCGGCGGCGCGGCCGACCGCGCGCTGGTATCGGGCATGTCCCCGGGCGGCGAGCACTTCCTCGACCACATGCCGGTCAGCTACCGCCGCTTCCGCTACCGCACCTACGTGCCGGAGCTGACCCCGGAGACCGACCGCGCCTACCACGCCGCGCTGGAGAAGATGATCGAGGCGATGGCGCTGCTCCACGCGCACGGCATCCGGCTGCTGCCGGGCACCGACGACGGCACCGGCTTCACCGTGCATCGCGAGATCGAGCTGTACGCGCGCGCGCTGGGCAACGCCGCCGCGCTGCGCGCCGGGACCATCGGCGCGGCCGAGTACCTGGGGCGCGCCGACGAGTACGGCACGCTGGCGCCGGGGCAGGCGGCGGACTTCTTCCTGGTGCCCGGCGACCCGCTGCAGGACATCAACGCCATCCGCCAGGTGCGCCTGGTCTCGCGCGCCGGCCAGGTCTACCAGCCGGCGGCGATCTACGAGGCGCTGGGCGTGCGGCCGTTCGTGGCCGCAGCAGTGCGGGTGCGCTGATGCGCGCGCGCCCACGCGCCGCCGTCGCCGCGCTGCTGCTCGCGCTGGCCGCCGCGCCCGCGGCGGCGCAGGACCTGGTGCTGCGCGGCGCCACGGTGATGACCGCCGGTGAGGCCGGCACGCTGGAGACCGCCGACGTCTGGGTGCGCGACGGGCGCATCGCCGGCGTCGGCACGGCGCTAGCGGTGCCCGAAGGCACCCCGGAGCTGGATGCGCGCGGGCGCTGGCTCACCCCCGGCATCGTCGATCCGCATTCGCACCTGGCCACCGGCGGCCACAACAACGAATCGACCGCGGCGTTCACCCCGGAGGTGCGCATCGTCGACACCCTCGACCCGCGCGACCGCGAGTTCGCGCTGGCCATCGCCGGCGGCATCACCACCCAGCTGATCCTGCCCGGCTCGGCCAACCTGATCGGCGGGCAGGGCGCGGTGGTCAAGAACCGCATCGGCGAGCCGCTGGAGCGCATGGTCGTGGCCGACGCGCCGATGGCGGTGAAGTTCGCGATCGGCGAGAACCCCATCCGCGTCCACGGCGGCCAGGGCCGTGCCCCGGCCTCGCGCATGGGCACGGCCGCGGCGCTGCGCGAACGCTTCGCCGCGCTGCGCACCGCCGGCGAGGACGACCGCGGCGACGAGGCCGACCGCATCCTGCGCGAGCTGCAGGCCGGCCGCGCCTACGCCCACATCCACGCCTACCGCGCCGGCGAGATGGAAGCGCTGATCGCCATCGCGCGCGAGGCGGGCTTCACCATCCGCGCCTTCCACCACGCCACCGAGGCCTACAAGATCGGCCCGCAACTGGCGCAGGCCGGGATCGCGGCGGTGGTGTGGAGCGACTGGTTCGGGGTCAAGGCCGAGGCCTGGGACGCGATCCCGTGGAACGGACCGATGCTGCTGGAGCAGGGCGTGCGCGTGGCCCTGCACAGCGATTCGGTGGACATCACCCGGCGCATGCACCACGAGGCCGCCAAGGCGGTGCGCTACGGCGCCAGCCGCGAGCAGGCGCTGCGCGCGATCACCCGCGAGGCGGCCTGGGTTCTCGGCCTGGAGGACCGCATCGGCTCGATCGAAGCCGGCAAGGAGGCGGACCTGGTGCTGTGGAACGCCGATCCGTTCAGCGCCGCGGCGCGGGTGGAACAGGTCTGGATCGACGGCCGGCGCTACTTCGATCGCGCCAGCGCCGATGCCGAGGTGGGGCCGTGAGCCGGCTGCGCCCGCGATGGGCCGCCGCGCTGCTCGGTCTTGCGTCGGCCGTGGCGACCGCGGGCCTGCCTGCGGCGGCCGCCTCCACCGCGATCGTCGGCGCGCGGATCCTGCCGGTGTCCTCGCCGGCGATCGCATCCGGGACGCTGGTGATCGGCGACGACGGCCGCATCGCGGCGGTGGGCCCGGCCGACGCGGTCGCGGTGCCGGCGGGCGCGCGCCGCATCGACGGCGCCGGGCTCGTCGTCTATCCGGGCCTGATCGACTCCGAGACCAGCCTCGGCCTGGCCGAGCGCGACATGGAGTTCGCCGCCCACGACGTGCTCGAAAGCTCGGCGCCGCTGTTTCCGCAGGGGCGCGTGGCGGATGCCTTCAATCCCGATTCCGCGCACCTGGAGGTCGTGCGCGCCAACGGCATCACCCACGCAGTGGTCGCGCCCGGCGACAGCCTGCCGGCGACCGGCCAGAGCGCGCTGGTGCGGCTGGCGGCCGACGACCGCGGGCACATCGTGCGCTCGCCGCTGGCGCTGCACCTCAACGTGAGCGAGCGCGTGGGCGGCACCGGCGCGCCGGCCACGCGCATGGGCGTGGCCGCGCGGCTGCGGCAGCTGCTCGCCGACGGCCGCGTCCGCCTGGACGACGCGCGCGCCCGCGCCAAGCCGGACCCGAAGCTCGATGCGCTGGCCCCGGCGCTGCGCGGCGAGCAGCCGGTGGTGATCTCGGCCACGTCCTCGCAGGACGTGCGCCTGGCGCTGGCGCTGGCGCGCGAGTTCGGCCTCGCGCTGATCCTGTCCGACGTCCTCGATGCCGAGGACCAGTTCGACGCCATCGCCGCGGCCGGGGTACCGGTGGTGCTCGGCCCAATCCAGCTGCTGCCGCGCCAGGACCAGCGCTACGACGCCCACTTCCGCGTGCCCGCGCAACTGGCCGCGCGCGGCATCCCGTTCGCGTTCTCCTCGGGCGGGGTCTCGCAGATCCGTCGCTTCGGCTACCCGCGCATGGCGCAGATGCGCAACCTGCCGTATCTCGCCGGCCTGGCCACCGGCTACGGCCTCGATCCCGATGCCGCGCTGCAGGCGCTGACGCTGGCGCCGGCACGGATCTGGGGCGTGGACGACGAGATGGGCAGCTTGGAGGCGGGCAAGCGCGCGCACGTGGTGGTGGCCACCGGCGACCCGCTGGAGCCGACCAGCGAGGTGCGCCACGTGTTCGTGGACGGGCGCGAGGTGCCGCTGGACAGCTACCAGAGCCGGCTGCGCGATCGCTACCGCGCTGGAGGCCGGCGGTGAGCGGCGTCGCGGCGAACGGGCATGGCGGGCGCGCGGCGTCGGGCCTGCTGGCGGCGGGTGCGCTGCTGGCGGGCCTGCTGGCCTGCGCGGCCGTTGCCCGTGCGGGCGATGCGCTGCCGGAACCGGCGCGCGCGCGCTGGACCTGGCCGGGGCATGCGAACGCGCCGGCGCGCACGGTCGAGGTCGTCGCCGAGGAACTGCCGATGGCCGCCGCCGACGGCGGCATCGAGGCGACGATGTTCTCCACCGCCTACCTCGCGGCGCCCGACGACGCCGGCGCCGGCGATGCCGGCCGCGCGCGCCCGGTGGCGTTCTTCTGGAACGGCGGGCCGGGCAGCGCCGCGGTCGGCCTGCATGCCACCTTCGCGCCGCGCACGCCCGGCGCCGCGCCGGAGCGGGCCGAGGCGCGCGGCAGCATCGACAATCCCGACAGCCCGATCGACATCGCCGACCTGGTGTTCGTGGACCCGGTGGGCACCGGCTACAGCCGCGTGCTGCGCGAAGGCGCCGGCGCCGGCTATTGGGGCGTGGCGCAGGACGCCGAGGCCGCCGCGCGCTTCGTCGCCGCCTGGCTGCGCCGGCACGGCCGCGAGCGCGATCCGGTGCTGCTGGTCGGCCAGAGCTACGCCGGCATCCGCGTGCCGCTGGCCGCGCAGCGCCTGCTGGAGGCGATGCCGGACCTGGACCTGCGCGGCCTGCTGCTGGTCTCGCCCTCCATTGGCGGCCCGCGCGCGGACGCCGCCGACGCCGCGGCGCAGGCGCGCCGCGACCATGCCCGCTGCCGGGCGCGGCTGGCGGTGTACGCGCAGACCGCCGCGTTCCACGGCATCGGTGCGCAGGCCGGGCGCGCGCCCGCCGAGATCGCGGCCGACGTCGAGGCCTTCCTCGCCGCGCGCGAGCGCTTCGATGCCGACGACCACGCCCGCATCGCCGCCGACATCGGCCTGCCGCGCGAGCAGGTGGCCGAGGCCGGCGGCTGCGTGGCGCCGCTCGCGTTCCAGACCGGCCTGCTGGCCGCGCGCGGCGAGCGCATCGGCACCGCCGATACGCGGCTGCACGCACCGCTGGCGCTGACCCGCACCCGGCAGCCGCCCTACGACGATCCCGCCACCTCCCCCTACACCCTCGGCTACGACCTCGATGCGGCCTGGCGGCACTACCTGCGCCACGAGATCGGCTACCGGCCGGCCGGCGAGGGCGACTACGTGCGCCTGTCGCTGGCCGCGCACGGCGCCTGGGACTGGACCTGGCCGGCGTGGGCGGGCGCGTCCACGGCCACGGTGCTCGACGGTCTGCTGGCGCGCGCGCCCGGGCTGCGGGTGCGGGTGGCGGTGGGCTACTACGACCTGTCGGTGCCCTACCTGGAACCGGTGCGCGCGTTCGAGGCGGCGGGCCTGCCCGGGCCGCGCTTCGCCATCGTGCGCTATCCCGCCGGCCACGCGGTGCACGCCGACCGCGAGGCGCGGCCGCGTTCCTTCGCCGACCTGCGCGCGCTGATCGGAGGCGCGCCGTGAGCGCGGCCGCGCGCGGCCGGCGCCGCTCAGCCGGCGCGGTAGGCCGACAGCGGCAGCGCGGTGCTGGCCTTGAGTTCCTCGACCACGATCGAGCTGCGCATGTCCGAGACCTCGCCGCAGCCGGCCACGCGGCCGAGGATCTCGCGGAAGTGGTCCAGGTCGCGGGTGACGGTCTTGATCAGGAAGTCGCCGTCGCCGGTGACCATCGCGCACTCGAGGATCTCGGGGCATCCCTCCACCAGTTCGCGGAAGGCCGGGGCCGGATCCGCGTTGTGACGCAGACGGACATGCACATAGCACTTCAATCCAAGACCGAGCCGCACCGGCTCCAGCAGCGCGGCGTAGCCGCGGATCAGGCCAGCGGCGCGCAGCTGCTTGATGCGGCGCGAGCACTGCGAGTGCGACAGGTGCACCAGCTCGGCCAGCTCCATCATGGTGATGTCGCCCTGGCGCTGCAGGGCGTCGAGGATGCGCAGGTCGTGCTGGTCGAGACGGACGTCGGCGGACGGGGACATCGCGGGGCGGCTCCTGGCTGCGTCGACGGGATGTTCCGATCATACGAAACCGGAGCCCACGCATGAGCGCGCCGCCGGCCGCGTCCTACGCGCAGTGGGTCCGGGATATGGTGGCGGCCTGCCAGGCCCGCCCCGGAAGCAACCCGTTGTTCGACAGTTCCATCGAGGAGCCCACCGCGCTGCTGCAGGGGCTGGTCGCATCGCTCGACCTCGACCCCGGAGGGCATTACCGCAGCACCTTCCCGCGCGGCAACCCGCGGGTGCTCGACGCGCTCGCGCGCCGCTACGCCATCGAGGCCGAGCGCCTGTTCGCCACCGCGGGGGCCTCGGCCGGCGTGCAGATCGTGTGCGCGGCGCTGCTGGGCCCCGGCGCGCGGGTGCTGGTGGAGCGGCCGTACTTCGAGCTGCTGGCCGACGTGGCGCGCAGCACCGGCGCCGAAGTGGACTGGCTCGACCGCGCTCCCGCGACCGGCGCCATCGCGCCGGAGACGCTCGACGCCGCGATCGGTCCGCAGACCCGGCTGGTGCTGCTGACCAACCCCAACAACCCCACCGGCTTCGTGCTCGACCGCGCCGCGCGCCGGGCGCTGGCGGCGGTGGCCGAGGCGCGCCGGGTGCCGGTGCTGTTCGACGAGGTCTATGCGGGCTTCGGCGACGAGGACGCGCCGCAGACGCTGGCCGCGCACGATTCGCCGTGGTTCGCCAGCGTCGGCAGCCTCAGCAAGCTGTACGGGCTGCATGCGCTCAAGTGCGGCTGGATCGCCACCGGCGCGGCCGTGCACGCGGCGATCGCGCAGGCCTACGGCCGGCTGGAGAACGGCGCGTCGCGGCTGACCCATGCCATCGCCGCCCGGGTGCTGGAAGACCCGGCGCCGTTCGAGGCGCACTGGCGCGGCGTGCTCGCCGCCGCGCGCCCGCAGGTCCAGGCGCGGCTGGCGGAGCTGGAGCGCGCGGGGCTGCTCCACGCGCAGCTCCCGGCCACCGGCTGCATCGGCTTCCCGCGCCTGCCCGAGGGTGGCGGCGACGACGACTTCAGCGTCTTCGCCTGGCAGACCCAGGCGCTGGCGGTGGCGCCGGGCCGCCTGTTCGGCCGGCCCGGCCACCTGCGGATCGGCTTCGGCCGCGGCAGCGCCGACGTGGCCGAGGGCCTGGACCGGCTCGAGGTCGCGCTGCGCGCCTGGCGGGAGCGGCCGCGATGACCCGCGGCTCGCCCGCCCTGGGCGCGGTGCCGAAGTTCGGCTGGGCGTTCGGCCAGTTCGCGCTGGCCTCGCACATGGCCATCGTCAGCATCTACCTGATGTACTACCTCACCGAGGGCCACGGCGTGTCCGCCAGCCTGGCCGGGCTGGTGCTGCTGCTGCCGCGGGTGTGGAACGTGGTCACCGATCCGCTGATGGGCGCGATCTCCGACCGCACGCGTTCGCGCTGGGGCCGGCGGCGGCCCTACCTGCTGGCCGGCGCGCTGCTGTGGGGCGCGGCGTTCGCGGCGATGTTCGCGCTGCCGGTCCGCGCCGATCCCACGGTCACCGCGCTGTGGTTCGTGGCGATCTACCTGGCGGTCAACACCGGCGTCACCCTGTACCACGTGCCGTACTCGGCGATGGCGCCGGAGATGACCCGCGACTACGACGAGCGGCTGAAGCTGATCGGCTACAAGGAGATGGCCGCGCGCATCGCGGTGCTGCTGGCCATCGCCGGCGCGCCCTTGCTGCTGGAGGCGGCCGGCACGCCCGCGCAGGGCTACCGCTGGATCGGGCTGGCGTTCGGCGGGTTGATCCTGGTCTCGGGCGTGGTCGCGTTCTTCGCCACCGCGCGCGCGCCGGCGGTCGATTTCCAGCCGCAGACGATGCGCCTGCGCGAGCAGTGGGAGACGCTCAAGCGCAACCGGCCGCTGGGGGTGCTGGCGCTGGCCTACCTGTTCGGCAACATGGGCAGCGTCGCCTTCAGCGCGCTGCTGATCTACTTCATCACCGTGGTGCACGGGCAGTCGCCGGCGCTGATGGGCGTGCTGTACCCGGTGGGCGCGCTGACCAGCGTGGTGCTGACCCCGGTGTGGGCGCGCATCGGCGCGCGCATCGGCAAGCGCGAGGCCTGCCGCATCGCCTACCTCGGCCTGATCCTGTGCTGGCTGTCGCCCGGGCTGGTGCCGCCGGGCGCGGTGTGGGCGCTGTACCTGCTGATGGTCGCGCACGGCGCGTTCAACGCCGCCGCCGAGCTGCTGCCCAACGCGATGGTGCCCGACACCGTGGAGTACGACGAACTCAACAGCGGCGCGCGCCGCGAGGGCACGATCTACGGCGCCTGGATCTTCGTGCAGCAGACCGGCATGGCGCTGGGCGGCTTCGTCGCCAGCCTGGCGCTGGTGGTGCTGGGCTACCAGGCCGGCGCCGAGCAGCACCCCGAATCCGTGGTGACCGGCCTGCGCTGGGGCTTCGCCGCGCTGCCGGCGGCCTCGCTGCTGGTGGCCTGGTGGCTGGTCGGCCGCTACGACCTCAGCGCCGCGCGTTTCGCCCAGATCCAGCGCGAGCTCGCCGCGCGCCGCGCGACGACGCCTTCCGCCCGCACGCCGCCCGTCCCGGAGGACCCCGCACGATGAAGACGCTCGCCTCGACCTGCCTGCTCCTGCTCGCCGCCTGGCTGCCGGCCGCCGCCCTGCAGGCCGCCACGCCGGCCGACGCGCAGCGCGAACACACCGGCACCTTCGGCGGTACCCCGGTGCGCTACGCGTCGCGGATCGAGACGATCCGCGTGCGCGACGGCGAGGCGGCCGCCGACCTGGTGGTGATGAGCCACGTGGCCGCCGGCGCCGATGCGGCGCGCCCGGTGCTGTTCGCCTTCAACGGCGGGCCGATCTCGGCCTCGCTGTACCTGCACGCCGGCGCGCTCGGGCCGCGGCGCGTGGCCTTCCCCGACGACCTGGGCGCCGACCCGGCCGGCTTCGAGGTGGTGCCCAACCCCTACGCCATCCTCGACGTCGCCGACGTCGTGCTGTTCGACCCGGCCGGCACCGGCTTCAGCCGGGTGGTCGAGGGTACCGATCCCGCGCATTTCCATTCGATCCAGGCCGATGCGCGGCAACTGGTGCTGATGATCGAGGCGTGGTCGCGGCGGCACGGGCGCGAGGCCTCGCCGAAGTACCTGCTGGGCGAGAGCTACGGCACCCTGCGCGCGGCCGCGGCCGCGCACCAGATGCAGGTGCGCGACGCGCCGATGCGCATCGACGGCGTGTTCCTGCTGGGACAGGCGCTCAACATCATCGAGTACGCCCAGCGCGACGCCAACATCGTCAGCTACGTGGTCTCGCTGCCGACGGTGGCGGCGATCGCCTGGCACCACGGCCGCGCCGAGACCGGCGGCCTGGCGTTCGAGCCCTGGCTCGACGAGGTACGCGAATGGGCGCGCACCGAGTACCTGACCGCGCTGTTCCAGGGCCAGTTCCTGCCCGCCGACGAGAAGCGCCGGATCGCCCGCCGGCTGCAGGCCTACACCGGCGTGGACGCCGAGGTGCTGCTGCGCGAGGACCTCAAGCTGACCAAGGACGAGCAGCGGGTGGAACTGCTGCGCGACCAGGGCCTGGTGCTGGGCGTGTACGACGCGCGCTACGCCGGCCCGCCGGACCCGGCGCGGTCCTCGCCGGCGGCGACCGATCCTTCCGGCGTCACCGCGCCGGCCTTCCGCCGCGGGCTGGAGGATCTGCTGCGCACGCAGTTCGGGGTGGAGGACGCGAGCGCCTACCGCAACGCCGCCGACGTCGGCGGCATCGACGCCTGGGACTGGGGCGGCGGCCGCTCGCCGTTCGGCGACTGGCCGTACATGGACTGGATCCGCGAGGTGATGGCGGCCAACCCGGACTTCCGGGTGGTGATGGCGCACGGACACCACGACACCGCCACCACCACCGGCGCCTCCGACTACGCGGTGGCGCACTCGGGCTGGCCGCTGGAGCGGGTGCGCTCGGTGTACTACCTCGGCGGGCACATGCCCTACACGATCGAGGCGAGCCTGGCGCAGTTCGCCGACGACCTGCGCGCCTTCGTGCGCGGGACGCCATGAACCGCGCGCGCAGCGCCCGGCCGCGGTCGCATCGCGTGGCCGGTGCCGGCCGGAGCGCGCCGCCTGCCGCTCGCGCCGGCGCGGCGTCGCGGGCGCTCGCGCTGGCCCTGCTGCTGGGCGCCGCGACCGGCGGGGCCGCGGCCGCCGCCGGCGCGACCGCGCCGGCGCCGCCGCCGGCGCTTGCCGCCGAGGCCGTCGTGGTGCCGCCCGGCAACGCCTTGCTGCCCACCGTGGAGCGCCGCCACCGCGGCCGCTTCGGCGGCCGCGCGCTGCGCTACCGCAGCGTGGTGGAGGAGTGGCCGCTGGTCGGCGACGACGGCGAGACCATCGCCACGGTCGGCGCCATCGCCTACCTGGAAGAAGGCGCCGGCCCGCAGCGCCCGCTGATCTTCGCCTTCAACGGCGGCCCCGGCTCGGCCTCGCTCTGGCTGCACATGGGCCTGCTGGGTCCGAAGCGCCCCGACTACGGCGCGCAGGCCGGCGACGAGGAGATCCGCCCGCCCACCGCGCCGCCGTTCGCCCTGGTCGACAACCCGGAATCGCCGTTGGACGTGGCCGACGTGGTGCTGATCGACCCGCCGGGCACCGGCTTCGCGCGGGTGGTCGGCGAGGCCAACGCGGACCGCGTCTTCGGCGTGCGCGAGGACGCCGAGGCGATCGCCCGCTTCATCGGCGACTGGCTGCGGCGGCACGGCCGCGAGCGCAGCCCGCGCTACCTGATGGGCGAGAGCTACGGCACCGTGCGCGCGGCGGAAGTCGCGCGCCTGCTGGCCGGCGGGCCGACCGCCAGCGGCCGCATGGACGGCATCGCCCTCAACGGGGTGATGCTGCTGGGGCAGGCGATGGACGGCAGCCGGCGCGGCCCGGAGCTGGCCGCCGTGACCGGCCTGCCGAGCTACGCGGCCACCGCCTGGTACCACCGCGCGGTGCCGCGCGCGGACACGCTGGAGGCGCACGTGGCCCGCGCGCGCGCCTTCGCCGAAGGGCCTTACCTGCAGGCGCTGTTCCAGGGCTCGCGGCTGGACGCGTCCGCGCGCGCCGCGGTGGCCGCCGAACTGGCCGCGCTGACCGGCATCCCGGCCGCGCGCTGGCGCGAACTGGACCTGCGCATGGACGCGGCCGCGTTCGGCCGCGAGCTGCTGCGCGCCGACGGCCTGCAGGTCGGCGCCTACGATGCCCGCTTCGTCCTGCCGCTGGCGGCCTCCGGCGGCGACCCGGTCGCCGACGATCCGGCGATGGGCCAGTACGCGCCGCTCTACATCGCCGCCCTGCACACGCACCTGCGCGAGCACCTGGGCGTGGCCGCCGGGCGCGCCTACAACGCCATCGAGTTCCGCCGCGTCAATGCGCGGTTCTGGAAGGGGCAGCCGCCGCTGCAGGACAACCATGCGCTGGCGCTGGCCACCGCGATGCGCCGCAACCCCGCGCTGCGGGTGCTGGTGGCCACCGGCCACTACGATCTGGTCACCACCACCGGCGCGGCCGAGCAGGCGGTGGCGCTGTCGGGCATGGCGCCGGAGCGGGTGACCCTGCGCACCTATGCCTCGGGCCACATGCCCTATGTGGGCGTGGCCAGCCGCGCGCGGCTGGCCGCCGACGTGCGCAACTTCGTCGCCTCGGGAGTATCGCCATGAACTTCGATCGCCGCCGTCGTCTCCGCCTTCCGCGCCGCGAAGGGCCGGCGGCCGGCATCGCGTGGACCGGAGCGCGCCGATGAGCCGCGTCGCCGCGCGCCTGGCCGAACTCGGCCTGCAGTTGCCGCCGCCGCTGGTCGCGCCGCCGGGCGTGGTGCTGCCGTTCGCCTTCGCCCAGCGGGTGGGCACGCGGGTGCTGATCGCCGGGCACGGCCCGCAGGGCCCGGACGGGCGTCTGACCGGGCCGTTCGGCAAGGTCGGCGCCGAGGTGGACGTGGCGGCCGCGCGTCATGCGGCCATGCTGACCGGCTTGTCGATGCTGGCCAGCGTGCAGGCCGAGATCGGCGACCTCGACCGCATCACCGGCTGGCGCCGGGTGTTCGGCATGGTCGCCTCGGCGCCGGGCTTCCAGGACCAGCCGAGCGTGATCAACGGCTTCTCGGACCTGATCCACGCGGTGTTCGGGCCGGTGATCGGCCGCCACGTGCGCAGCGCGGTGGGCATGGCCGAGCTGCCCTGGAACATCCCGGTGGAGATCGAGGGAGAGCTGGCGATCGACGGCGGCGACTGAAGCCGCCGCCGGCGCATCGCCGCGATGCCGCGCATTCGCAACCCAGCAACAGGAGAGCACCCCATGTCCAGGTATCCCCCGATCGTCGCCGCCGTCGTGCTGTCGCTGCTGGCGCTGCCGGCCTGGGCGGCGCCCGTGCAGCCGCCGACGCTGGCCTACCTGCTGCGGCCGCTGCCCTCGGCCGACGGCGCGCGGGTGGAGGCGGTCGAGGTCGAGATGACGCTGGACGGCGTCGTGCCGGCCGCCGACGCGCCGCTGCTGCGGATGCCGCTGGTGGCCAGCAACGTGCCCACGGTGGCGGCGGAACTCGACGGGCTGGAGGCGCACGACGCCCGCGGCCGCCTGCCGCTGCGGCTGGAGCAGACCGGCGAAGACCCCGCCATCGTGCGCCGCTGGTTCGCCGCGCGCGCGCCGGAGGGCGCGGTGCGGCTGCGCTACCGGGCGCCCACCGCGACCGCGCTGGCCGCGCGCGGCGCGGCGCCGCCGATCGAACTGCGCGGCGACGGCGGCGCGGTCTCCGCGGGCGGCGCGACCTTCCTGCTCCGGCCCGAATCCGGCGAGTTCCGCATCCGCGCCGGCTGGGACCTCTCGGCGCTGGCCGCCGGCGCGGTGGGCCTGAGCAGCCTCGACACCCTGGGCCCGGACGAGACCGCGCCGGCCAGCCTGGTCGACAGCGCGTTCTTCATGGCCGGCGCGATCGGGCGCTATCCCGGCGACGGCGCCACCGACCGCTTCTTCGCCGCCTGGCAGGGCACGCCGCCGTTCGATGCCGACGCGCTGATGGCCTGGGGCGGCGCGCTGTACGAACGCTTCCTGGAGGTGTTCGACGCCGCGCCCACGCCCTACGGGGTGTTCATGCGCCGCAACCAGGTCAACCCCGGCGGCGGCATCGGCATGCACCGCTCGTTCGTGCTGACCTACGGCGACACCCGCGGCAGCGACCCGGAGGAACTGCGCTTCACCCTTTCGCACGAGATGTTCCACACCTTCCAGCCGCTGATGGCGCGGGGGCGCGGCATGGACGACAGCCTGGGCGCGGCCTGGTTCAACGAGGGCCTGGCGGTGTTCTACCAGGGCGAGCTGCCGTTCCGCTTCGGCATGGTGACGCCCGAGGCCTACCTGCGCGATCTCAACTTCACGATGGCGCGCTTCTACACCAACCCGTTCGCCGAGACCCCCAACCGCGAGATCGCCGGCCGCTTCTGGGAGGACACCCGGATCCGCACGCTGCCCTACGATCGCGGCTACGTGTACTTCGTCAACGTCGATGCCGCCATCCGCGAGGCCTCCGGCGGCGCGCGCTCGCTCGACGACCTGATGCTGGCGCTGCGCGCGCGCCGCGCGCAGGACCTGCCGGTGGAGCAGGCCGACTGGGAGGCGCTGATCGAGGAGGAACTGGGCGACGCGGGCGTGGCCGCGTTCCACGCGATGCTGGAGGGGCGGGTGGCGGTGCCGGCCTCCGACGCCTTCGGCCCCTGCTTCCGTCGCGTGCAGAAGCCGCTGCGGCGCTACGAGCTCGGCTTCGAGCCGAAGGTGCTGGTGGAGCCGGTGCGCATCGTGCGCGGGCTGGTGGCCGGCTCCGCCGCCGAGGCGGCGGGCTTGCGCGACGGCGACGAGATCCTGCAGCCGGTCGGCCAGGACGCGATCCAGGGCGACCAGGACGGCGTGCTGAGCCTGCAGGTCCGCCGCGACGGCGTGGCGCGCACGATCGCCTACCGCCCGCGCGGCGAGCTGGTGGACACCTGGCAGTGGGAGCGCGTGCCGGGCGTGCCCGACGCCGACTGCGCGCGTCGCACCCCACTCCCGCCTGCGGGGTAAAGCCGGCGCGCGGGCCGAAGGTCGCCCTCATCCGCCCCTTCGGGGCACCTTCTCCCGCAATGCGGGAGAAGGGCACCGGTCGCGGCGTGTCTGGAATCCCTCTTCCGTTTGCGGGAGAGGGGCAGGGGTGAGGGCAGAAAGTAGCGGCGGGGCCGGAAAAGCGCCCTCATCCGCCCCTTCGAGGCACCTTCTCCCGCAATGCGGGAGAAGGACACCGGTCGCGGTGTGTCTGGAACCCCTCTCCCGCTCGCGGGAGAGGGGCAGGGGTGAGGGCCGATGAGCGACCTGTCTCTCCGCGGGCGCAGGCGCGATTGCGCCCGGTGCCGCCGGGGTATGCCCCCGGGGCGCCAGGACGTAGTCTGTTGGCCCCCCGCCCGGATGCCCCCCCATGCCGGTGATCCAGTCGCTGCTCGATACCGACCTGTACAAGTTCACGATGATGCAGGCGGTGCTGCATCAGTACCCGGGCGCGCATGCCGAGTATCGGTTCAAGTGCCGCACGCCGGGCATCGACCTGGCGCGCTGGATCGACCAGATCGACGGCGAGATCGACCGCCTGTGCAGCCTGCGCTTCACCGACGACGAGCTGGCGTACATGCGCGGCCTGCGCTTCGTGAAGTCCGATTTCGCGGATTTCCTCGGCCTGTTCCACCTCGACCGCAAGTACGTCGAGCTGCGGCCCTCGGCGACGGTGCCGGGCGAGATCGAGCTCGACATCCGCGGGCCGTGGCTGCACACGATCCTGTTCGAGGTGCCGCTGCTGGCGATCGTCAACGAGGTGTGGTTCCGCAACACCACCGCGCCGGACTTCGACGAGGGCGAGCGCCGGCTGCGCGCCAAGGCCGCGCTGCTGCGCGAGGCGCCCGGGTTCGAGCAGTGCCGGATCGCCGACTACGGCACCCGCCGGCGCTACTCGCGGCAGTGGCACGGCCACATGCTGCCGCTGCTGCGCGAGGCGCTCGGCGCGCAGTTCGTCGGCACCAGCAACGTGCACTTCGCGCGCCTGTACGGGATGACCCCGCACGGGACCATGGCGCACGAATGGCTGCAGGCGTTCCAGGCGCTGGGCCCGCGGCTGCGCGATTCGCAGGCCGCGGCGCTGGAATCCTGGGCGCGCGAGTACCGCGGCGACCTGGGCATCGCGCTGTCGGACGTGGTCGGGCTGGACGCGTTCCTGCGCGACTTCGACATGTACTTCTGCAAGCTGTTCGACGGCGTGCGCCACGACTCCGGCGACCCGTTCGCCTGGGGCGAGCGCATCCTCGCGCACTACCGCGACAACCGCGTCGATCCGGCGAGCAAGATCCTGGTGTTCAGCGACGGGCTGGACATCGCCAAGGTCATGCGCCTGTACGACCACTTCCGCGGCCGCTGCCAGGTCGCCTTCGGCGTGGGCACCCACCTGACCAACGACCTCGGCCCGACCCCGCTCAACATCGTCATCAAGATGGTCCGCTGCAACGGCCAGCCGGTGGCCAAGCTCAGCGACTCGCCCGGCAAGAGCATGTGCGACGACCCGGGCTACCTGACCTACCTGCGGCAGGTCTTCGGCGTGCCCGCGGAGGCGGCGCCGTGATCCGCCCGATCGTGCGCATGGGCGATCCGGTGCTGGTGCGGCCCGCGGCCCCGGTCGAGGCCTTCGACGACGCGCTGCGCGCGCTGGTCGCCGACATGTGGGAGACGATGGCCGCGGCCGGCGGGGTGGGGCTGGCCGCGCCGCAGGTGGGCGTGGGCCTGCAGGTCATGGTGTTCGGCTTCGACCGCGCCGAGCGCTATCCCGAGGCGCCGCCGGTGCCGCGCACGGTGCTGGTCAACCCCATCGTGGCGCCGCTGGACGAGGCGCGCGAGAGCGGCTGGGAAGGCTGCCTGTCGATCCCCGGCCTGCGCGGCTGGGTGCCGCGCTGGCGGCGCGTGCGCTGGCAGGGCTTCGACGCGGACGGTCGCGCGCTGCACGGCGAGGCCGAGGGCTTCCACGCCCGCGTGATCCAGCACGAGTTCGACCACCTGCAGGGCGTGCTGTACCCGATGCGGATCGAGGACTTCGCCCGCTTCGGCTTCGCCGACGTGCTGTTTCCCGGGCGCGACGCGCAGGCCGCGCGCTGATCGGTTCGCCGGCGCGCGCCGGCCGGCATCCGGCCGGCTGACGCTCAGCGCGCGGCGTTGAGCGTGTCGCGCAGGCTGCGCGCGGCGGCGGCCGCGGCCTCGGCGTAGTCGTCGCCGGCCGAGGCGTACAGGATCGCGCGCGAGGAGCTCACCATCAGGCCGTTGCCGTCGGCGCTGCGCGCGTTGCGCACCACCGCCTCGGCGTCGCCGCCCTGGGCGCCGACGCCCGGCACCAGCAGCGGCAGGTCGCCGACGATCGCGCGCACCTCGCGCAACTGCTCGGGCCAGGTCGCGCCGACCACCAGCGCGCAGTTGCCGTGGCCGTTCCAGTCGCGGGCGACGGTCTCGGCCACGTGCTGGTAGAGCGGGCGGGTGCGGCCGCCGTCGGCGGCCACGGCGAGGTCCTGCAGGTCGCCGGCGCCCGGGTTCGAGGTGCGGCACAGGATCACCACGCCGCGCTCGGCGCGGTCGAGGAAGGGCTGCACCGAATCGCGGCCGAGGTAGGGATTGACCGTCGCCGCGTCGGCGCCGTAGCGGTCGAATGCCTCGATCGCGTAGCGCTGCGCGGTGGAGCCGATGTCGCCGCGCTTGGCGTCCAGGATCACCGGCACGCCAGGGTGCGCGGCGTGCAGGTGGGCGATCAGGCGGGCCAGCGCGTCCTCGGCGCCCAGCGCGGCGAAGTGCGCGATCTGCGGCTTGAACGCGCAGGCGTATTCGGCGGTGGCGTCGGCGATGTCGCGGCAGAACGCGAACACGGCGTCCGGGTCGCCGGCCAGGCGCGCCGGGAACTTTGCCGGTTCCGGATCGAGGCCGACGCAGACCAGGGTGCCGGCGTCGCGCCAGCGCGCGTGCAGCGCCTGCATGAAGGTGGGCGTCATGGGCAATGCCTCAGGTGGCGACGGTGGGTCCGTCGCCGGGCGGAGCCGCCGGCGACGGCGCGCGGAGGGCCTCGACGATGGCATCGACCGACGCATCGACCGGCCGCGCGCCGTCGAGCGCGACCACCGGGCAGGGCAGGGTCTTCAGCCAGCGCTCGTGCATCGCGCGGCTGCGCATCTCCGGGCCGGCGGTCTCGTAGCGGGCGGCCCAGTCCATGAACTCGCGATGGTGCTCGGCCAGGTCGCCGCCGGGGGCGATGCGCTCGCCGTAGCGCGCGCGCTCGCGCGCGCGCAGGCGGCGCATGCGCTCGGCATCGTCGAGCGACAGGAACACCGCCAGGGTGAAGCGGCCGACGAAGACGTCGCCCCAGCTCACCAGCGAACCGGTCAGGATCCAGCCGTCGCGGTCGCGGATCCGCCGCTCGATCGCCGCGATGCGCTCGGCGGGCGTGTGCTTCTGGGTGTAGGGCGGGTCGGTCCGCTTCCAGTAGACGTCGTCGACGTCCACGTGGCGAAGCGCCAGGCGCGCGGCCAGCGCGGCGCCGAGGGTGGTGGTGCCGCTGCCGGACGCGCCGAAGACGTGGATGCGATGGGTCATGGCCGGTACCGGCGGCCCCCGGCGCGCCGGGGGCCGCCCTCGCCTCACTTCAGCGCCTTGAACCGCAGCCGCTTCGGGCCGGCGTCGTCGCCGAGGCGGCGCTTCTTGTCCTCCTCGTACTCGCGGTAGTTGCCCTGGAAGAACTCCACGTGGCTGTCGCCCTCGAAGGCGAGGATGTGGGTGGCGATGCGGTCCAGGAACCAGCGGTCGTGCGAGATCACGAAGGCGTTGCCCGGGAACTCCAGCAGCGCGTCTTCCAGCGCGCGCAGGGTCTCCACGTCCAGGTCGTTGGAGGGCTCGTCGAGCAGCAGCACGTTGCCGCCCTGCAGCAGGGTCTTCGCCAGGTGCAGGCGGCCGCGCTCGCCGCCCGACAGCGAGCCGACGATCTTCTGCTGGTCCTGGCCCTTGAAGTTGAAGCGGCCGATGTAGGCGCGCGACTGGATCTCGACGCCGTTGATGTTGAGGATGTCGGCGCCGCCCGAGATCTCCTGGAAGACGTTGTGGTTGCCTTCCAGCTTGTCGCGGCTCTGGTCGACGTAGGCCAGCTTCACCGTCGGGCCGATGACGATCTCGCCGCGGTCGGGCTGCTCCTTGCCGATGATCATCTTGAACAGCGTCGACTTGCCGGCGCCGTTGGGACCGATGATGCCGACGATCGCGCCGGGCGGCACGATGAAGCTGAGGTCGTCGATCAGCAGGCGGTCGCCGAAGCTCTTGGACACGCCCTTGAACTCGATTACCGAGTTGCCCAGGCGCTCGCCCGGCGGGATGAAGATCTCGTTGGTCTCGTTGCGCTTCTGGTATTCGACCGACTGCAGTTCCTCGATCCGCGCCAGGCGCGCCTTGCCCTTGGAGCGGCCGCCCTTGGCGTTCTGCCGCGCCCACTCCAGCTCCTTCTGGATCGCCTTCTGGCGCGCCTTCTCCTGGCTCTCTTCCTGCTTCAGGCGCTCTTCCTTCTGCACCAGCCAATCGGTGTAGTTGCCCTTCCACGGGATGCCGCGGCCGCGGTCGAGCTCGAGGATCCACTCGGCGGCGTTGTCGAGGAAGTAGCGATCGTGGGTGACCGCCACCACGGTGCCCGGATAGCGCTGCAGGAACTGCTCCAGCCATTCCACCGATTCGGCGTCGAGGTGGTTGGTCGGCTCGTCGAGCAGCAGCATGTCGGGCTTCTGCAGCAGCAGCCGGCACAGCGCCACGCGGCGCTTCTCGCCGCCCGACAGCGGGCCGATCTTGGCGTCCCACGGCGGCAGGCGCAGCGCGTCGGCGGCCACTTCCAGCTGGTTCTCCAGGGTGTGCGCGTCGCCGGCGGCGAGGATCGCCTCCAGCCGCTCCTGTTCCTTGGCCAGGGCGTCGAAATCGGCGCCTTCCTCGGCGTAGGCGGCGTACACCGCCTCCAGCGCGGCCTGGGCCTGCAGCACCTCGCCCACGCCTTCCTCCACCGCCTGGCGCACGGTGTGCTCGGGATCGAGCTGCGGCTCCTGCGGCAGGTAGCCCACCTTGATGCCGGGCTGCGGGCGCGCCTCGCCCTCGAAGTCCTGGTCCACCCCGGCCATGATCCGCAGCACGGTGGACTTGCCGGCGCCGTTGAGGCCGAGCAGGCCGATCTTCGCGCCGGGGAAGAACGACAGCGAGATGTCCTTGATGATCTGCCGTTTCGGCGGGACCACCTTGCTGACGCGGTTCATGGTGTAGATGTATTGCGACATGGGGGCTCCGGAGGGGCGTGGCCTGGGCGCCCGCCGGCCTGGACAGGGGCGGGGAGGGGCAGGCGGGGATGCGCCATTGTAGCGTAGCCGCCGCGTCCGGCCGGCCCTCAGCCGCCGCCGGCGACCACCGCCAGCGCGCCATCGGCGTTGAACGCCAGACCGTAGGAGCCGGGCACCAGGGGGAGTTCCCGTGCGGCCCCGGGCAGCGCGGCGTGCAGCGCCGCGTAGGCTGCCGCCGCCCCCCGCCGCCACGCATCCACCGGCCCGATCAGCAGTGCCGGGCCCGGCGCTCCGGAGACGTACCCGGCCGCGCGCAGCAAGCCGACGGCAGCCTCGATGCCGGAGGGTGAGACCGGGACGAGGGTAGGCGAGGCGCGAGACAGGCAAAGTGCGAATGCGCGCGCACCCGGCAGTGGCGCGGCTAGGCCCAGGCAGGGGCCGAGCCGGGAGAAGCGCAGGCCGACGACTGCGCGGCGCCCGCACGGCGGCGTTAGCGCGGCCACCGCCCACTGGCGCTCCCCGATCGCCAGTGGATCCGTGGCGGGGGCGAAGGCGTAGGGCATGGGATCTTCTCGATGGGCGACGCGAAATGTTGGCATGGCTGGCCGAGCGGTCCGCCGCTGTCAGCGGCGCGCTAGAATCGCGGTCTTTCCCGGCCCTGCCGTCTTCTGGAGCGAGCGATGTTCCCGCGCGATGCCCGTATCGAAGGTTACGACCCTGAACTGGCTGCGGCCATCGCCTCGGAGGCCCGCCGCCAGGAGGACCACGTCGAGCTGATCGCCTCGGAGAACTACGCCAGCCCCCGGGTCATGGAAGCGCAGGGCAGCCAGCTGACCAACAAGTACGCGGAAGGCTACCCGGGCAAGCGCTACTACGGCGGCTGCGAGTACGTGGACGTGGCCGAGCAGCTGGCCATCGACCGCGCGAAGCGGCTGTTCGGCGCCGACTACGCCAACGTGCAGCCGCACTCCGGCTCGCAGGCCAACCAGGCCGTGTACCTGGCCCTGCTGCAGCCGGGCGACAAGATCCTCGGCATGTCGCTGGCCCACGGCGGGCACCTCACCCACGGCGCCCGGGTCAACGCCTCGGGCAAGCTGTTCGAGGCGGTCCAGTACGGGGTGAACGACCAGGGTCTGATCGACTACGACGAAGTCGAGCGGCTGGCGCTGGAGCACAGGCCGAAGATGGTGGTCGCCGGTTTCTCGGCCTACTCGCGCCACGTCGACTGGGCGCGCTTCCGCGCCATCGCCGACCAGGTCGGCGCCTGGCTGTTCGTGGACATGGCGCACGTGGCCGGCCTGGTCGCCGCCGGCGTCTACCCGGACCCGGTGCCGCACGCGCACGTGGTCACCTCGACCACCCACAAGACCCTGCGTGGCCCGCGCGGCGGGATCATCGTGGCTGGCCGCGCGGGCGCTGGCGAGGCGTTCGACGAGATCGTCAAGAAGCTGCAGTCGGTCGTGTTCCCCGGCATCCAGGGCGGCCCGCTGATGCACGTCATCGCCGCTAAGGCGGTGGCCTTCAAGGAAGCGCTGGAGCCGGAGTTCAAGACCTACCAGGCGCAGGTGGTGGCCAACGCGCGGGCGATGGCGAAGACCATCGTCGAGCGCGGCTACCGGATCGTCTCCGGCGGCACCGACAACCACCTGATGCTGGTGGACATGATCGGCAAGGGGGTGACCGGCAAGGCGGCCGAGGAAGCGCTGGGCCGCGCCCACATCACCGTCAACAAGAACGCCGTGCCCAACGACCCGCAGAAGCCGTTCGTGACCTCCGGCCTGCGCATCGGCACCCCGGCGGTGACCACCCGCGGCTACCTCGAAGCCGACTGCGTGGAACTGGCTGACTGGATCTGCGACGTGCTCGACGCGCCCGAGGACGAGGCGGTCATCGCCCGCGTCCGCGAGGCAGTGACCGCGCAGTGCCGCAAGTATCCGGTGTATGGCTAAGACCACGGGACTCGGGACTCGGGACTCGGGACTCGGCGAAGCGCCGGGTCCGCGCCGCGTCGCCGAGGCTGCGCTTTTTCCCGAGTCCCGAGTCCCGGGTCCCGAGTCCCGGAAGCGCTGATGCACTGCCCCTTCTGCCAGCACACCGACACCCGCGTGATCGATTCGCGCGTGTCCGAGGACGGCGCCACCATCCGCCGCCGGCGCGAGTGCGAGGCCTGCGGGGAGCGCTTCTCGACCCTCGAGACCATCGAGCTGAAGCTGCCGGCGATCATCAAGTCCGACGGCCGTCGCGAGCAGTTCGACGCCCGGAAGCTGCGGGTCGGCTTCGACCGCGCGCTGCAGAAGCGGCCGGTGTCGGAGGAACAGATCGAGGCGGCGGTGCGCGCGGTGGTGCACGCGGTGCGCATGAGCGGCGAGCGCGAGCTGCCCTCGATCCGGGTCGGCGAGTTCGTGATGGCCGAGCTGCGCAAGCTCGACCACGTCGCCTACGTGCGCTTCGCCTCGGTGTACCGCGCGTTCGAGGACGTGGCCGACTTCCGCGAGGAGCTCGACCGGCTCGAGCGCGACCTGCCCGGCGAGGCGCAGCTGCCGCTGCTCGGCGGCGAGCTGGTGCCCTTCGCCAAGCCGCCGGACCGGCGCGGGCGCCGGTGAGGTGCGGCATCCGCGCGAGGCGGGACGCGCGATGAGCGCGTTCGCCTTCTCCGCCGCCGACCATGCCCGCATGGCCCGGGCCCTGGCGCTCGCCGAGCGCGGCGCCTGGACCACCCGGCCGAACCCGATGGTGGGCTGCGTGCTGGTCCGCGACGGCGAGGTCGTGGGCGAAGGCTGGCACCAGCGCCAGGGCGGGCCGCACGCGGAGGTGTTCGCGCTGCGCGAGGCCGGCGAGCGCGCGCGCGGCGCGACCGCCTACGTGACCCTGGAACCCTGCGCCCATACCGGCCGCACCGGCCCGTGCGCGGACGCGCTGCTCGAGGCGGGGGTGGCGCGCGTGGTCGCGGCCATGCGCGATCCGTTCCCGCAGGTCGACGGCGCCGGCTTCGAGCGCCTGCGCGCGGCCGGGGTGGAGGTCGCCTGGGGGCTGATGGAGGCGCAGGCGCGCGCGCTGAACCGCGCCTACCTGTCGCGGCTGGAGCGCGGCCGGCCGTGGCTGCGGCTCAAGCTGGCCTGCAGCCTCGACGGCCGCACCGCGATGGCCGACGGCGATTCCAAGTGGATCAGCGGCGCCGCCTCGCGCGCCGACGTGATGCGCTGGCGCGCGCGCAGCGGGGCGATCCTGACCGGTCGCGGCACCGTGCTCGCCGACGATCCCGCGCTGACCGTGCGGCTGGCGCCGGAGGCGCCGTTCGTGCCGCCGCTGCGCGTGGTGATGGATGCCCGGCTGTCGTCGCTGTCGCGCGCGCGCATCCGCGATGCCTCGGCGCCCACCCTGTACCTGCACGCCGGGGACGCGGCGGTGCCGGAGGGCGTGGCCATCGAGCACGCCGCGCTGCCTGTCCGCGACGGCGGACTGGACCTGCATGCCGCGCTCGCGCTGCTGGCCGCGCGCGGCATCGGCGAGGTCCAGGTCGAGGCCGGCCCGGTGCTGTCCGGGGCCTGGCTGCGCGCGGGCCTGGTCGACGAACTGCTGCTCTACATGGCGCCGGTGCTGCTGGGCGAGCGCCGGCGGGAGCGCCGGCGCCGGGCCGCGGATGAACCGCCGCAACGCATCGTCCCGCCGGGCGTCGGGCGCGGGCGCGCGGCGTTGCTAGAATGCGCGCGCCGGTTCGCCGGCGGTTTTCCCAACGAATGTCTTCAGGGCGGGGTGGAAGTCCCCACCGGCGGTAGGCGCGGCGACGCGCGAGCCCGCGAGCGCTGCCGGCGACGCCGGCAGGTCAGCAGACCCGGTCGGAGTCCGGGGCCGACGGTCACAGTCCGGATGCGAGAAGACGACCAGCGCGCGGCGCGGACCGCGCGCGCCGTCGCGTCCGGACGCATTCCCCACCGATCGTTGACCGTGCGGGCATTCCCGCCGGAGGGAGTAGGACGGATGTTCACCGGATTGATCGAAGGCGTCGGCCGGCTGCTGGCCGTGGAGCCGCGCGGCGGCGACGCGCGGCTGCGCATCGCCGTCGGCACGCTGCCGTTCGCCGACGCGGCGCTGGGCGAGAGCATCGCCGTCAACGGCGTCTGCCTCACCGTGGTCGCCTTCGACGCCGGCGCCTTCGAGGCCGATGCCTCCAGCGAGACCCTGGCGCTGACCACGCTCGGCGCGCTGGCGCCCGGGCGGCCGCTGAACCTGGAGCGCGCGATGCGGCCCACCGACCGCCTCGGCGGGCATCTGGTCAGCGGCCACGTCGACGGCGTCGGCCGGGTGGAATCGGTGCGCGAGGACGCGCGCGCGCAGCGCTGGCGCTTCGCCGCGCCGCCCGGGCTGCTGCGTTACGTCGCCCACAAGGGCTCGATCTGCGTCGATGGCGTGAGCCTGACCGTCAACGCGGTCGATGCCGGCGGCTTCGAGGTCGCGCTGGTGCCGCACACGCTCGCCCACACCGCCTTCTTCGCGACCGCGATCGGCGATCCGGTCAACCTGGAGGCGGACCTGGTGGCGCGCTACGTCGAGCGCCTGCTGGCGGCGCGGCAGGATGCGGCGGAGGACGCGGCATGAGCTTCGCGACGATCCCCGAACTGCTGGAGGAGATCCGCGCCGGCCGCATGGTGGTCATCGTCGACGACGAGGACCGCGAGAACGAGGGCGACCTGATCATGGCCGCGGAGCTGGTGCGGCCGTCCGACATCAACTTCATGGTCACCCACGCGCGCGGGCTGGTCTGCCTGTCGCTCACCCGCGAGCGCTGCGCCCAGCTCGGCCTGCCGCCGATGGTGCGCGACAACACCTCGCCCCACCACACCAACTTCACCGTCAGCATCGAGGCCGCCGAGGGCGTCACCACCGGCATTTCCGCCTACGACCGCGCCCATACCATCCGCACCGCGGTGCGGCCCAACGCCGGCCCGTCCGATCTGGCCCAGCCGGGCCACATCTTCCCGCTGGCCGCGCAGCCGGGCGGGGTGCTGGCGCGCGCCGGCCATACCGAGGCCGGCACCGATCTGGCCCTGCTGGCGGGGCTGGAGCCGGCCGCCGTGCTGGTGGAGGTGCTCAATCCCGACGGCAGCATGGCCCGGCGCCAGGAGCTGGAAGCCTTCGCCCGCGAGCACGGCCTGAAGATCGGCTCGATCGAGGACCTGATCCGCTACCGGCTGGAGACCGAGCACACCGTCGAGCGCGTGGACGCGCGGCCGATCGAGACCGACCACGGCCCGTTCGAGCTGGTGACCTACCGCGACCGCCTCAGCCACGGCCTGCACTTCGCGCTGGTGCGCGGCACGCCCGCGCCGGAGCGCGAGGCGCTGGTGCGGGTGCAGCCGCTGAACCCGCTGGCCGACGCGCTGCACTGGCGCCGCCCCGACCTGGGCCCGCTCAGCGGCGACGTGCTGGCGCGGCTGGCGCGCGAAGAGACCGGCGCCCTGGTGCTGCTCGGCGAGGCGCCCGACGCCGACGCGCTGCTGGCGCGCCTGCGCGCCGCCCCGGAGCCGGCGCAGGGCGGTCGCGCCGGCGCGCTCGCCGAGTGGCGCCGCAACGGCGCCGGCAGCCAGATCCTGGCCGACCTCGGCTTCGGCCGCATCCGCGTGCTGGGCACCCCGCGCCGCCAGGTGGCGGTGGCCGGCTTCGGCCTGGAGGTGGTCGGCTACGCGGAACCGCCGGCGGCCGGCTGATGCGCGCGCGCCATGCTCTAAACTGTGCGGCCCCCTCTCGTCCGGCCTCCGCATGACCCACTACGAAGGCGACCTGCGTCCCGCCGAAGGCGCGCGCTTCGCGATCATCGCCAGCCGCTGGAACCCGCGCATCACCGATGCGCTGGTGGCCGGCGCGCGCAAGGCCTTCGCCGAGCACGGCGTGGCCGAGGACGCGGTGGACGTGATCCGCGTGCCCGGCGCCTGGGAGATCCCCGCCGTGGCCGCGCGCGTGGCCGCCGCCGGCGGGCATGCCGCGCTGGTCGCGCTGGGCTGCGTGATCCGCGGCGACACCCGCCACTTCGAGCAGGTCGCCGACAACTGCGCCGAGGGGCTGATGCAGGTCTCGCTGGAGTTCGGCCTGCCGGTGGCCAACGGCGTGCTGGCGGTGGACGACGTGGTGGACGCCGAGCGCCGCGCCGGCGGCAGCCACGGCAACAAGGGCGAGGAGTGCGCGCTGGTGGCGATCGAGATGAGCGACCTGGTGGAGAAGCTGCCGTGAGCCGGCCGCACCGCACGGGCGTGGACCCGGTGCTGCGCACGCGCGCGCGGCGGCGCGCGCTGCAGGCGGTGTACGCCTGGCAGGTCAGCGGCGGCGACGCGCGCGGCATCGTCGCCCAGTTCGCCCACGAGCAGGCCAACGAGGTCGCCGACCTCGAGTACTTCGAGGACCTGGTGCGCGGCGTGCTGGGTCATCACGCCGCGCTGGACGCCTCGCTGCAGCCCTTCCTCGACCGCCCGATCGGCGAGGTCGACCAGATCGAGCGCGCGATGCTGCGCATCGCCGCCTACGAATTGCAGCACCGCATCGACGTGCCGTACCGCGTGGTCATCGACGAGGCGCTGAAGACGGTCAAGCGCTTCGGTTCCGAGCACGGCCACACCTACGTCAACGGCGTGCTCGACCGCGCGAGCGCGGACTGGCGCGCGGCCGAGGTGGAGGCCGCGCGGCGCGGATGAGCGCCACGCGGGCGGCCGGCGGCGGGATCGGCGCCGTGTTCCTCCGCATGGCCCGGCGCCCGCATCCCGCGAACCTTTCGCAAGGAGCCGCCCGATGGCCGAGTTCGACCTGATCGAGCGCATCCGCCGCCGCGCCGCCGCCCGCGACGACGTGGCGCTGGGCATCGGCGACGATGCCGCCCTGCTGCGCCCGCCGCCGGGCCGCGAGCTCGCCGTCGCCACCGACACCCTCAACGCCGGCGTGCACTTTCCCGCCGACACCCCGCCCGAGGCCATCGGCTGGAAGGCGCTGGCGGTGAACCTGTCGGACCTGGCCGCGATGGGCGCCACGCCCGCCTGGTGCACGCTGTCGCTCTCCGCGCCGGCGCCGGAACCCGTGTGGGTCGAGGCGCTCGCCGAGGGTCTGCTCGCGCTGGCCGACCGGCACGGGGTGAGCCTGGTCGGCGGCGACACCACGCGCGGCCCGTTGTCGCTGTGCGTGACCGCGATCGGCCACGTGGCGCCGGGCCGCGCCCTGCGCCGCGACGGCGCCCGGGTCGGCGACGACGTCTGGGTCAGCGGCACCCTGGGCGACGCCGCGGCCGCGCTGCGCGCCTGGCAACGCGGCGAGCCGGTGCCGGAGGCGCTGCGCGAGCGGCTGTGGCGGCCCACGCCGCGGATCGCGCTCGGCGCGGCGCTGGCCGGCCGCGCGCACGCCGCGATCGACGTCTCCGACGGCCTGCTGGCCGACCTCGGCCACGTGCTGCGCGCCAGCGGCGTCGGCGCCGAGCTCGCCATCGACGCGCTGCCGGCCTCGGACGCGCTGCGCGCCGCCCTGCCCGCGGCGCAGGCGCGGCGCGCGCTGCAGGCCGCCGGTGGCGACGACTACGAGCTGTGCTTCACCGCGCCGGCGGGCATGCGCGCCGGCATCGAGGCCGCCGCGCGCGAAGCCGGCGTCGCCGTGACCCGCATCGGCCGCATCGTCGCCGGCGAAGGCATCGCCTGTCGCGACGCCGATGGCGCCGCCTGGCTCCCGCCGGCCACCGGCTACGAGCATTTCGGCGGGCGCTAGCCGCGACCGGCCGCGGGGAGGCGGGTCCGACGGGGAGCATCGACGCTCGGCGTGTTTTTCCCTTCCCCCGCAAGCGGGGAGCACGCCGTTTTTCCCTTCCCCCGCAAGCGGGGGAAGGTGCCGAAGGCGGATGGGGGCACGCCGCAGGCGTGCAAAAGTGGCCCTCATCCGGCGCTGCGCGCCACCTTCTCCCGCTTGCGGGAGAAGGGAGGGCATGTCCCCGCTTGCGGGAGAAGGGAGGGCACGTCCCCGCTTGCGGGAGAAGGGAGGGCACATCCCCGCTTGCGGGAGAAGGGACTGCCTGCACCCGCTTGCGGGGGAGGGCGCGCGCCTCTACGCGGGCGCGGTGCCGACGGCGCGCGCCATGCGCGTGAGCGCCTCGTCCAGCAGCGGGCGCGGCATGGCGAAGTTCATCCGCACGAAGCCGGCGCCGCCGTCGCCGCATTCGGCGCCGTCGGTCAGCGCCAGGCCGGCCTCGCGGAAGCGTCGCGCCGGCTGCGCGTCGCCGAGCGCGCGGCAGTCGAACCAGGCCAGGTAGGTGCCTTCCGGCGCCCGGTAGCCGAGTTGCGGCAGTTCGCGGCGCACGCGCGCGTCGATCAGCGCGCGGTTGCCGGCCAGGTAGTCGAGCACGCGGTCGAGCCAGCCGCCGCCCTCGCGGTAGGCGACGGTGTTGGCGATCACGCCCAGCGTCGCGGTGGCGTGGCCGGCCAGCGGCGCCATGCGCCGCCAGCGCGCCTGGTCCTCGTCGCAGGTCAGGATCAGCTGCGCGCACTTCAGCCCGGGCAGGTTCCAGCCTTTGGACGCGGAGGTCGCCGTGATCGCCTGCGCCGCGGCGACCGGGCCGAGCGAGGCGTAGGGCACGTGGCGGTGCGGCGCGAAGACCAAGGGTGCATGGATCTCGTCGCAGAACACCCGCGCGCCGTGGCGGGCGGCGATCTCCGAGAAGCGCGCCAGCTCCTGCGCGGTGTACGCGCGGCCCAGCGGGTTGTGCGGGTTGCACAGGATCGCCAGCTTCGCGCCGCGGGCGAAGGCGGCGTCGAGCGCGTCCTCGTCGAAGCGCCAGCCGTCGCCGTCCTCGCGCATCGGCACCTGCAGCACCGGGTGGCCCAGCAGCCGCAGCAGCGGCACGAAGGGCATGTAGTTCGGCGTGGGCAGCACCACCGGCGTGCGTTCGGGTAGCAGGTGGCGCAGCGCCAGTTCCAGCCCGGTCAGCACGTCGGGCAGCGGGTGGATGCGCGCGGGATCGGGCGACCAGCCGTAGCGCTCGGCGTGCCAGTCGGCGCAGGCGGCGGCGAGCGCGTCGGTCAGCGGCGTGGAGAGATAGCCGGTGCGGCCGCCGGCGATCGCGGCGTGCAGCGCGGCCTCGATCTCCGGCGCGATGCCGAAGTCCATCTCGGCCACGAACGCGCCGATGCAGTCCGGGAACGCGGTCCATTTCAGGCCGCCGCCGGCGCGCAGGTCGTCGAGGGTCAGCGCGTCGAGTCGGGCGGCGAAGTCCACGGGCGTGCGTGCGTTCGGAGCGGGCGAAGCGCCAGTCTACGCATCCGCCGGGCGCGCGTCGCGGCGGCGGAAGCGGTAGATCAGCGTGCCGACCGCGATCGCCGCCGCCACCGCCAGCAGGTTGGCGGCGCTGGCGGCCAGCAGCAGCGCCAGCGACAGCAGCAGCGCGGCCACCGGGATCAGCGGCCCGCCGGGCAGGCGCATGCTCCCTGGCGGATCGCCGTAGCGCTGCCGCAGCACCAGTACGCTGCCGGCGGTGGTGATGTAGCCGATCAGGCGGGTCACCATCGACAGCACCGCCAGTTGCACGAACGAGCCGGTCAGCGCCAGCGCCAGGGCGATCGCGGCCTGCACGCCGATGGCGATCGCCGGCGTGCGGAAGCGCGGATGCACCCGCGCCAGCGCGGCCGGCCCGTAGCCGTCGGCCGCCAGCGCGTGCAGGAAGCGCGGGCCCAGCATCATGGTGTTGTTGTTGGTGCCCAGGATCGACAGCGCCGCGCCCACGGTGAGCAGCAGCGCCAGCCCTTCGCCGCCGAAGCCGGCCGCGGCGTCGGCCAGCGGCGTCTTCGAGTCCGCCAGCCCCGGCAGGGTGCCCTGGGCGACCAACTGCGTGGCCCCGTAGACCAGGGTCACCAGCGCGATCATGGTCAGCATCGCGAACGGCACGTTGCGGCGCGGGTCCTTGTACTCGCCCGCGGCCACCGGCAGGTTCTCGAAGCCGGCGTAGGCGAACAGCAGCAGCAGCGCGGCCTCGGCGGCGTCGCCGGCCGACAGCGGCGGCGCGGGCGCGCCGAAGGCCAGGCCCCAGTCCATGTGGAACAGGCCGATGAAGACGAACAGCAGCAGCGGCACCAGCTTGCCGAACACCAGCGCCCCGGCCGCGTGCGCCGCCCAGCGCACGCCGACCACGTTGATCGCGGTCAGCAGCAGCAGCGAACCGGCCACCACGAACGCGCGCCCGCCGCCGGCCGATGCCGCCGGCCAGAACCGCGCCACCGCGTCGGCCAGCCCGTTCGACAGCGACGCCGCCACGCTGATCCGGGTCAGCCAGATCGTCCAGCCGACCTGGAAGCCGACGAACGGCCCGAACGCTTCGCGCGCATAGAGATAGCTGCCGCCCTGGCGCTCGAAGTAGCTCGCGGCCTTGGCGTAGCACAGCACCAGCAGGCCCACGGTGGCGCCGGCCAGCAGCGTCGCCCAGACGCTGAAGGGCCCGAGCAGCGCGAACGCCGCGGCCGGCAGCAGGTAGATGCCGCTGCCGATGACGTCGTTCACCGACAGCCCGACCAGTTGCCAGCGGCCCACCGCGCGCAGCAGGCCGCCCTCGGCGGTCGTCGGTTGCGGCTGGTTCAAGGCGCACTCCCCGTGGCGGACCGGTCGATGGTAGCGAAAGTCCGGCGCGGCGAGGGCGGCGGCCGAGCGGCGACGCGATCGCCGCGACGCCGCGCCGAGGCTCCCGGCGGGCCGCCCTCGTGGGCCCGGCTTCGGTCGCGCCGCCCGCGCGCCGGCGGCGGCGCGGATTTCAGTCGTCGGCGCGGAAGGCGTCGCGGATCCAGCGCAGCCGCGGCGGTTCGCCCTCGGCCTCGACCACGTCGAAGCGGCACGGCGCCTGCGCCCAGCGCGGGTGCGCGGCCAGGAACGCCTGCGCGGCGCGCAGCAGCCGCGCGCGCTTGCCGGCATGGACCGAGGCCGCGCCGCCGCCGAACGCCGCGCTGCGGCGGTAGCGCACTTCGACGAACACCAGGCTGCCGTCGGCCTCGCGCATCACCAGGTCCAGTTCGCCGAAGCGGTAGCCGGCGTTGGCGGCCACCGGCCGCAGGCCGTGCGCCTGCAGGTACTCGTGCGCCATGCGCTCGACCGCACGGCCGCGTTCGCGGTTGCTGGCGGCCCGCGCATGCGAAGCGCGGGGCGGGGGCGGCGGCATCCTTGCCGGCATCGGCTGCGCGTCAGCCGCCGTCGGCGAGCGGCACCACGTGGCCGCCGCTGAAGGTGGCCCACGACGGCGTGCGCACGATGTTGCCCAGCGCGTCGATGCGCAGCAGGCCGGTCGCGCCGCGCAGCTCCGCCTCGCTGCCGGTGACCAGCCGCTCCATGAAGGCGGTCAGCAGCCAGGCGTCGTAGCCGAACGCGAACAGGCGCGCGGCGGGGCCGCGCGCGGTCGGCAGGCCGGCGGCGACGCTGGAGGCCATCGGCAGGCCGGCGACGCCCGAGGCGGCCCAGCGCTCGGTCGGGAACACGATGCCGTCGAGCGCGGCGTCCTGTTCGCTGCGTCCGCTCGCGTACAGCTGCGACGTGCCCACCCGCGGACGCGTGGCGTAGCCGGCCGCGACGAGCTGCGGCGCGATCGCGCGCGCCTGCGCGCCGCGCAGGGCGATGAACACCGCCTGCGCGCCGTCGTCCTTCAGCATCGCGTTGCGGAAGGCCTCGGTCATGTCGGGCGGGGTGTCGCCGGTCACCACCAGCAGGTCGCTGACCGCGCCGCCGCCGGCCTCCAGCCGCTTGCGGAAGGCGTCCACGCTGCGCCGCGCGTTGTCGTCGCCGCCGTTGAGCACCAGCACCTGGCGCACGTTGCGCGCGAGCAGGTAGTCGGCCGCGGCGGTGCCGTCGTCCTCCGGCGCCAGCGCGAAGCTGAAGGAGCCGGTGGGCGCGCCGTCGCCGGCGCGGTTGAGCGCCAGCACCGGCACCCGCAGCGCCTCGGGCCGCGCCAGCAGCGCGGCCACCTCGTCGCGGCCCAGCGGGCCGAGCACGTAGTCCGCGCCCTCGCTCACCGCGCGCTGGTAGGCCGCCGAGGCGCCGCCGGCGGCGGTGTCGTAGAACACCACCTCGGGGCGCTGGCGCTGCTCGCCGTAGTAGCCCGCCAGCAGGCCGTCGCGCACCGGCGCCGCCGCCGTGGCCAGGCTGCCCGACAGCGGCAGCAGCACGCCCAGCTTCAGCGGCGGCCGGTAGCCGTCGCGATCGGCGGGGCCGCGGTTGCCGGCATGCGCGGCCCACAGCGCGCGCAGGTCGAACGGCCGCGGCAGCGGCAGCCCGCGCGCCAGCAGCGCGCGGCCGACGTAGGCGTACATCGGATCGCCTTCGGGCAGGGCGGCGGCGTAGTCGGCGAGGGTCTGGTCGTCCACGGTCGACAGCAGGCGCTCGACCTCCTGCGCCGCCTGCGCGCGCTCGGCGCCGGACAGGGTGTCGTGGTAGCGGACCATCTCCACCGCCGCCGCCAGCCCCGGATCGCTCGGGCCGGTCGGGGCCGCGACCGGGGTCACCCCCACGGTGGCGCAGCCGGCCAGGATCAGCGCGGCCAGCAGCAGCGCGAGCGTGCAGGAAGGGCGTCTTGCCAGGTTGCGCATGGGGCGGTCCGGTGGAAGAAACGGCTAGGATTCTACCGAGCCCCGCGTGGAGACACGATTGTCCAGTTCCGCACCCGCCGCCGGCGTCCTGTACGTGGTGGCGACTCCGATCGGCAACCTGGGCGATCTGTCCGCCCGCGCCGGCCAGACCCTGCGCGAGGTGGCGGCGATCTGCGCCGAGGACACCCGCCGCACCCGCACCTTGCTGGCGCACCTGGGCATCGACACGCCCACGCTGCCCCTGCACGAGCACAACGAGGAGGCGATGGCCGCGCGGCTGGTGGCGCGGCTGGCGGCCGGCGAGTCGCTGGCCCTGGTCAGCGACGCCGGCACGCCGCTGGTCAGCGATCCGGGTTTCCGCCTGGTGCGCGCCGCGCGCCAGGCCGGGATCCGGGTCAGCCCGGTGCCGGGGCCGAGCGCGCTGGTCGCCGCGCTGAGCGCGGCCGGCCTGCCCAGCGACCGCTTCGTCTTCGAGGGCTTCCTGCCGGCCAAGGCCGCCGCGCGGCGCGAGCGGCTGGCGGCGCTGGCCGGCGAGTCGCGCACGCTGATCTTCTACGAGTCCGCGCACCGCATCGTCGAGTCGCTGGCCGACCTGCGTGCGGCCTTCGGCGACGCACGCCGGGCGGTGCTGGCGCGCGAGCTGACCAAGCTGTTCGAGACCGTGCTCGACGGCAGTCTCTCGGCGCTGCAGGCCGCCGTGGAGGCCGATGCCGACCAGCGCAAGGGCGAGTTCGTGCTGCTGGTGGAAGGCGCCGGCGAGGACGCCGGCGCGGTGCTGGCCGAGGGCCGCCGGGTCTACGCGCTGCTGAGCGCGCACCTGCCGCCGTCCAGCGCCGCGCGGCTGGCCGCGGAGATCACCGGCGCGCCGCGCAAGGCGCTGTACCGGGTGGGAACCGATTGACCCGGAGCCGGGTCGAAGCGGGGGTTGGTTCGGCCAGGGGGTGCGCGATGGCAGCGGGGAACGGGAAACGCGGCGCTCGCCGCGCACGGACGCTGGCGGCGTGGGGGTGCGCATTGCTGCTGGCAGGCTGCACCTATCCGATCCGCGAGCACAACATCGTGATCCCGCGCACGGCGGCACCGGTGGATCTGGCGGCGCTGCGCGGGCGCTTCCCCGACCACCGGATCGAGGCGATGACCATCGACGCGGCCGGCGGGGCGTTGCTGCACGGGCTGCGGTTCACGCGCGAGGACGCGCTCGCGACGTTGCTCTACTTCGGCGGGAACGGCTACACGGTCGCGCGCTTCGCGGAGCGCAGCGCGCGCGCCTACGCAGAGGTGCCGGTCAACATCGTGCTCGTCGACCATCGCGGCTACGGGGCGAGCACCGGCACGGCCGGCCTCGATGCGCTGCTGGCCGATGCGCTGACCGTTCACGACCACGTGCGCGACGACGCCCGGCTGGGCGGGCTGCCGCTGATCGTGCACGGCCATTCGCTGGGCAGCTTCATGGCCGGCCACGTCGCGGCCGCGCGCCGGCTCGATGGGTTGGTGCTGGAAGGCTCGGTGACCACCACCGAGGACTGGGCCACGCACCTGCGGTCCCGGCAGCCCCTGTGGGCGCGGATGCTGGTGCGCCGGGTGGCGCCGGAAGGCGCGTTGGCGGGCAAGGGCAACCTCGGCGTCGTCGCGGCGCTGGACGAGCCGGTGCTGATCGTCGCCGGTGCCGACGATGCGGTCACGCCGCCGCGTTTCGCGCAGGCGCTGTTCGATGCCGCCTCGCCGCCCGGCGGGCGCAAGCGGCTGCTGATCGTCTCCGGCCGCGATCACATGAGCGCCACCGATTCGCCGGCGTTCCGCCGCGCGCTGGCCGCGTTCGTCGCCTCGGACGTCGTCGCCGCCGGTCGCGCCGCGAATTGAGTCCCGGGGTGCTTCGCCGTGCGACAATGCGCGCGGCGGAGTCGGCCGGACAGCCGCGTCATCGCTTGCGATGCCGAGGAAAGTCCGGGCTCCACAGGGCACGGTGCCAGGTAATGCCTGGGCGGCGCGAGCCGACGGAAAGTGCAACAGAGAGCAGACCGCCGATGGCCGTCCTGTCCGCTCCGGCGGATGCGGCGGCACAGGCAAGGGTGAAACGGTGCGGTAAGAGCGCACCGCGAGTCCGGCAACGGACCGGCACGGCAAACCCCACCGGGAGCAAGACCAAATAGGGACCTCATGGCGCGGCCCGCGTCGGGTCCGGGTAGGTCGCTCGAGCGTATCGGCGACGATGCGCCTAGAGGAATGGCTGTCCACGACAGAACCCGGCTTACAGGCCGACTCCGCCCCCCCCAAAAAACAGAAGCCACCGCAGCCCATTCGCCTCGGCACCCGCTGCCTTCCCGAAGCCGAACCCGCACGGCCCCATCGCCCCTCTCCCGCGAGCGGGAGAGGGGTTGGGGTGAAACGCGCCAGCGCCTTCGCCGAAGCCCGTTTCTCCGGTCGTCGCCTCCTGCCCGCACGGCCCCATCGCCCCTCTCGCACGTACGGAAGAAGCGTTGGCGCGAGGCAGCCCATCCAGGCGCCGTCCCGCTGACCCGTTCATGTCATCTGCGCTGCCGAGAATCGCGCCTCGCACGACAGGGGGTGCGCATGAGCATGTGGCGGCGGCGCGCGGGCGCCGCCCTGTTGGGGACCATCGTCGGGCTCGGGGGATGCGACCGCGCCGATCCGCCGGCGCCGGCGTTGCCGGAAGGGAGCGGCGCGGCAGATGCGGCCGGCCGTGCCGGCGCGATCGGGCCGGCGGCGGAGGTCGAGGCGCTGCGGCGTCGCGCGCAGGCCGCGCTGCAGGCGCGGAGGTTGCATGCGCCGGCCGGCGACAACGCCGCCGAGCATTTCCTCGCCCTGCGGGCCCGGGCGCCGGCCGACGCGGCGGCGCGCGAGGCGCTGCTGGGGCTGCAGCCCTACGTCCTGATCGCGGCCGAGCAGGCGCTGGCCCGTGCCGATGCGGACGAGGCGGCGCGGCTGGCGGCCCTGCTGGCGCGCATCGATCCGGCCGCGCCCGCGTTGCCGCGCCTGCGCGGAGCGCTGGCCGCGCTCGACGCGGCGCCCGCCGCGCCCGCCGATCCCGGCCGCGACGTCGCGCTGTCTCCGGCCGGCGCGGCGGACGCACCCGCCGTGCCCGCGCCGGACCGGTCGTCGGCCGCGATGCCCGCGCGGGACGTGGCGGCGAGCGTGCCGGCGCTGCCGTCCCCCGCGGCCCCGGTTCCCGAACCGGGCCCGGGGCCGGTCGTGGCGGCGCCCGAGGCGCCCGCCCCCCGTGCGGATGCGCGGGCCGCGTCGGCCCCGCCGGCGTCCGCCCGGCCGCCGGCCCTGGTCCAGGACGCCGCGCCGCGCTACCCGACCGTCGCGCTCAACCGGCGGCTGGAGGGGCAGGTGGTGCTGGCGTTCTCGATCGGCCCCGACGGCCGGGTCGCCCAGGCGCGCGTCGTCTCCGCCGAGCCGGCCGGGGTGTTCGACCGCGCCGCGCTGGCCGCGGCGGCGCAGTGGCGCTTCGAGGCCACCGGGCGCATCCACGCCACCACGCGCACGCTGCGCTTCTCGCTCGACGAGGCCGGCGCGTCCGCCGCCGGCGGCTGAGCCGCCGCTCGCGCGCCGCAGCGCCCGCGCCCCGAGAGGCGCCACGGCGTGCGCGGGCCCCGCCAGGCCACGTCCACCTTCCGGAAACCGGGCCTTCGAGCGCCGTGGGACGTCGCGTCCTGCGCATCCAGCGGCCGCCTGCAAGCCAAGCCTCGCGGGCCGGCGCGCGCCTTCACATGCCCTGCAAGACCCTGAACTGCGTCTCGAATCTCAAAATTTGAGACGAAACAGTCGCTTGTGGATAAAGCTTGAACAAGTCTGTGAACTTCTCCGCAAGTCATTGACCCGCCTAGTGAAAATTTGTCGCAGGAGTTGTTGACAACCCCTGGGGTGGGTCATAAGGTGGCGTTGCGTGGAATAACCGGGAAATTTGTGGTTTTCCGCGGCATCGAAGCCCGCCGCAGACGGGCATACCGGGCAGACAGCAGTGTTCCAGGGCGAGACCGCCATCACCATCGACGACAAGGGCCGGTTGGCGATCCCGACCGCGTTCCGCGAGCTCGTCGGCAAGGCGTGCGGCGGTCGCCTGGTCATCACCTACAACCCCTTCGAGGCCGGCTGCCTGTTCATCTACCCCCAGGCCGAGTGGGAGCGCGTGCGCGATGCGGTCAACAAGCTGCCCGGCTCGTTGTCCGCGCACCGCCGCATGCAGCGCAACCTGGTCGGCTCCGCGGCGCACGTGGAGATGGACGGCAGCGGCCGCATCGGCGTGCCGGCCAGCCACCGCGCGGCGGTCGGCATCGAGCGCAAGGCGGTGCTGCTCGGCATGGGCGACAAGTTCGAACTCTGGAGCGAGCAGGCGCATCACGCGCAGATCCGTCAGGTGATCACCGACGAGGATCTGAGCGAGCAAATGCTCGAATTGAAGCTGTGAGCGCGGGTGGCGCGGACGCCCGGTCCGGCCACCTCCCGGTCATGGTCGCGCAGGTCATGGAGGGGCTGCGGGTGGTGGAGGACGGAACGTATCTGGACGGCACGTTCGGGCGCGGCGGGCATGCGCGGCGCGTGCTGGAACGCTTGGGCGAGAGAGGCCGGCTGCTGCTGATGGACAAGGACCCCGAAGCGATCGCCGCGGCCGAACGCGAGTTCGGCGCGGACCCGCGCGTGGCCATCCGTCGCGGCAGCTTCGCCGGGCTCGGCGACTGGCCGGCCGCGGCCGGCGGGCTGGACGGGGTGCTGCTGGACCTGGGCGTGTCGTCGCCGCAGCTCGACGTGGCCGAACGCGGCTTCTCCTTCGGCAAGGACGGTCCGCTCGACATGCGCATGGACCCGGAGGCCGGCCGCAGCGCCGCCGACTGGCTGGCCACCGCCGAGGAGCGCGAGATCGCCGACGTGCTGTGGACCTACGGCGAAGAGCGCCACAGCCGCCGCATCGCCCGCGCGATCGTGGCGCAGCGCGCGCTCGCGCCGATCGTGCGCACCGCGCAGCTGGCGGAGCTGGTCGCCTCGGCGACGCCGCGCGGCAGCGACCGCATCCACCCGGCCACCCGGACCTTCCAGGCCATCCGCATCCACGTCAACCGCGAGCTGGCCGATCTCGAGGCCGGGCTCGACGCGGCGCTGGAGGCCCTGCGGCCCGGCGGGCGGCTGGCGGTGATCAGCTTCCACTCGCTCGAGGACCGGATCGTCAAGCGCTTCGTCGCCCGCCACGCCAAGGCCCCCCCGGCCAACCGCCGCCTGCCCGAGGCGGCCCCGTTCGTGCCGCGCCTGCGCGCGATCGGCGACGCCCGCAAGGCCGAGGCCGACGAGACCGCCGCCAACCCGCGCGCCCGCAGCGCGGTGCTGCGGGTGGCCGAGAAACTGGGGCCAGGGGCCGGAGGCCAGGGGCCGGAAAACACGACGAGCCAACGAGGCGACCGCGTTTCCCCGACCCCTGGCCCCTGGTCCCCGGCCTCCGGGCTCCGCAGGAGCCCCACGCCATGACCCGCTTCCTGCTCGCCGTGGTGATCCTGGCCTGCGTGGTCACCGCGATCGGGGTGGTGCATGCGCGCCACCAGCACCGGTTGCTGTTCGTCGAGCTGACCCGGCTGGAGAACGCGCGCGACGAACTCAACATCGAGTTCGGCCGGCTGCAGCTGGAGCAGGCGACCTGGGCGGAGAGCAACCGCATCGACCAGGTCGCGCGCGAGCGGCTGGGGATGCAGTTCCCCGAGACCGCCGACATCGTGGTGATCCGGCCATGAGGTTCGGGCGCATCCCCGGTGGGCACGCCAAGCGCCCGCGCACGCGCGCGCAGTTCAACCTGCGCGGCCGCCTGGCGCTGGTCGGTGGCGCGCTCGGGCTGTGCGCGCTGACCCTGGTCGGGCGCGCGGTCGACCTGCAGCTGATCGACAACGCCTACTACCAGCAGAAGGCGGATTCGCGCTTCCTGCGCGAGCTGCCGATCGCCACCTCGCGCGGCATGATCACCGACCGCAACGGCGAGCCGCTGGCGATCTCGACGCCAGTGGCCTCGCTGTGGGCCAATCCGCAGGAATTGTCCAAGCACCCGGACCGCATCGCCGAGCTGGCCGAGGCCATCGGCCAGGATCCGGACCAGCTCGCGCGCGCGGTCGCCCAGCGCGCGGACAAGGAATTCATGTACCTGCCGGGGCAGCGGCGCATCCACCCGGCCAACGCGCAGAAGGTGCTGGCGCTCAACGTGCCCGGCGTCTTCAGCCAGCGCGAGTACCGACGCTTCTACCCCCAGGGCGAGGCGCTGGCGCACGTGCTGGGCTTCACCAACATCGACGACCGCGGCCAGGAGGGCATCGAGCTGGCGTTCGACGACTGGCTGCGCGGCCAGCCCGGCGCGCAGCGGGTGATCCGCGACCGCCGCGGCCGCATCGTCGAGAACGTGGACCTGGTGCGGCCGGCGCAGCCCGGCAAGGACCTGACGCTGTCGATCGACCGCCGGATCCAGTACCTGGCGCACCGCGAGCTGCGCAACGCCATCGTCGCCTCCGGCGCCAGCGCGGGGTCGTCGGTGATCCTGGACGTGGCCACCGGCGAGGTGCTGGCGATGGCCAACCTACCGGCCTACAACCCGCACGTGCTCGGCAGCGCCGACCGCGAGGCGCGCCGCAACCGCGCGGTGACCGACCTGATCGAGCCGGGTTCGACGATCAAGCCGCTGACGGTCGCCGCCGCGCTCGAGGCCGGCACCATCCGCCCGGACACCCGCATCGACACCAATCCGGGCTGGATCCCCAACGGCCGCTACCGCACCACCGATTTCCGCAACTACGGTGTGCTCGACGTCACCGGCGTCATCACCAAGAGCTCCAACGTGGGCGTGTCGAAGATCGTCCAGGGGCTGCCGGACGAGCGCTTCTACCAGTTCCTGCGCCGCTTCGGCTACGGGCAGAGCACCGGCAGCGGCTTCCCGGGCGAGGCCGCCGGCCTGTTCCCGGAGCCGGCGCGCTGGAGCGGCACCACCAAGCAGACCATGTCCTACGGCTACGGCCTGTCGGTCACGCCGCTGCAGATCGCCACCGCCTACGCTGCGCTCGGCAACGGCGGCCGGCTGATCGCGCCGACCTTCATCAAGGGCCAGCACAACGAGCCGCGGCAGGTGCTGGACCCCGACATCGCGCGCGAGATCGTGCGGATGATGCAGACGGTGACCGAACCGGGCGGCACCGCCACCCGCGCCGCGATCCTGGGCTACCACGTCGCCGGCAAGACCGGCACCGCGCGCAAGGCCAGCGCCGGCGGCTACGCGCGCCGCTACGTGGCCTTCTTCGCCGGCCTGGTGCCGGTGGAGAACCCGCGCTTCTCGATGGTGATCGTGATCGACGATCCGGACACCTCGCGCGGCGGCTCCACCTACGGCGGGGGCTACATCTCGGCGCCGGTGTTCCGCGCCACCATGGAAGGTGCGCTGCGGCTGATGGACGTGCCGCCGGACGACATCGAGACCTGGCTGGCGGCGCAGGCAGAGGCCGAGCGCAAGCGCCGCGCCGCGGCGCCGCGCCCGGCCGCCACGGTGGCGGCGAACGCCCCGGGAGCGCCGCGATGACCCGCATGGCGCTGGCCGAACTGCTGCCCGACGTCCCCGGCATCCCCGCCGGCCTGATCGTGTCCGGGCTGGCCCAGGACAGCCGCGAGGCCGGGCCGGGCGACGCCTTCCTGGCCATCCCGGGCTTCGGCACCCACGGCCTGCGCTTCGCCGCGCGCGCCCTGGACGCCGGCGCGGCGGCGGTGCTGTACGAGCCGCCGGCGCCGGCCGACGCCGCGCCGCCCGAGGGCGCGATCGCGGTCCCCGGCCTGCGCGCGCGCATCGGTGCGATGGCCGACCGCCTGTACGGCGCGCCCTCGCGGGCGATGACGATGGTCGGGGTGACCGGCACCAGCGGCAAGACCTCCTGCGTGCAGCTCATCGCGCAGGCGCTGGAGGCGCTGGGCACGCGCGCGGGCACCATCGGCACCCTCGGTGCCGGCCTGCTCGGCGCGGTGGCGCCGACCGGCTTCACCACCCCGCAGGTCGCGCAGGTGCATGCGCTGCTGGCGCGGCTGCGCGACGACGGCGCCCGGGCGGTGGCGATGGAAGTCAGCTCGCACGCGCTCGACCAGGGACGGGTGGACGCGGTGCATTACGACGTGGCCGTGTTCACCAACCTCAGCCGCGACCATCTCGACTACCACGGCGACATGGCCGCCTACGGCGAGGCCAAGGCGCGGCTGTTCGCGCGCGAGGGCCTGCGCGCGGCGGTGCTGAACGTGGACGACGCCTTCGGTGCCGCCCTGCCGGGGCGGCTGCACCGCGGCGTGCGCGCGATCGCGTTCAGCGCGCAGGGCCGCGACGGCGCCGACCTGTCCGCGCACGACGTCGTGCTGGACGATCGCGGCCTCGCGTTCGTCCTGCGCGCTGGCGGCTTCGAGGCCCGGGTGCGCTCGCCGCTGCTGGGCCGCTTCAACGTGGACAACCTGCTGGCCGTGGCCGGGGTGCTGCTGGCGCTGGGCCGCGCGCCGGCGGAGATCGCGCCGGTGCTGGGCGCGCTGCAGCCGATCCCGGGGCGGATGAACCGCTACGGCGGCGGCGACGCGCTGCCGCTGGTGGTGGTGGACTACTCGCACAAGCCCGATGCGCTGCGGCAGGCGCTGCAATCGCTGCGCGGCCACTTGCGCGGCGAGCTGACCTGCGTGTTCGGCTGCGGCGGCGAGCGCGACCGCGGCAAGCGTCCGCAGATGGCGGCGATCGCCGAGGCCAACGCCGAGCGGGTGATCGTCACCGACGACAACCCCCGCGGCGAGGACGGCGACGCGATCGTGGCCGAGATCGTGGCCGGCTTCGCGGAGCCCGCGCGGGTGCGGGTCGAGCGCGACCGCGGCCGCGCGATCGCGCTCGCGGTGGGCGAGGCCGGTCCGGGCGACATCGTGCTGATCGCCGGCAAGGGCCACGAGCCCTACCAGGAGATCGCCGGCGTGCGCCATCCCTTCGACGACGGCGAGGCGGCCAGCCGCGCCCTGGAGGCGCGCGCATGAGCCTGCCCATCGCCCCGGTGGCCTTGTCGGAGATCGCCCGCCTGGCGCAGGGCCGGCTGGAGCGCGCCGGCGGCCAGGACCCGCGCATCGACGCGGTGGAGACCGATACCCGCACGCTCGGCGGCCAGCCGGGCGCCGCGGCCTTGTTCGTCGCCCTGCGCGGGCCGCGATTCGACGGCCACGACCACGTCGCCGCCGCCGCGGCGCAGGGCGCGCGCGCGGCGCTGGTGGCGCGCCCGGTCGAGGCGGAGATCGCCCAGATCGTGGTCGACGACACCCAGGCCGCGCTGGCGCGCTGGGCCGGCGCCGTGCAGCGCGCGCGCCCGGCCACGGTGGTGGGCATCACCGGCAGCAACGGCAAGACCAGCGTCAAGTCGATGGCGCTGGCGGTGCTGTCGCGCGTGGGCAGCGCCTATGCCAACCCGGGCAACCGCAACAACGAGATCGGCCTGCCGCTGTCGGTGCTGTCGGCGCCGGCCGACGCGCGCTTCGCGGTGTACGAGATGGGGGCCGGCAAGCCCGGCGACATCGCCTGGCTGACGGCCGTGGCGCGCCCGCAGGTGGCGCTGGTCAACAACGTCGCCCCGGCGCACCTGGAGCGCATGGGCAGCCTGTACGGCGTGGCCGAGACCAAGGGCGCGATCTACGACGCGCTGCCGGCCGACGGCACCGCGGTGATCAACGCCGACGACGCCTTCGCGCCGTACTTCGCCGAGCGCGCCCACGGGCGCCGCCTGCTGCGCTTCGGCATCGAGGCCAGCGCCGACGTCGCCGCGCATGCCATCCGCGGCAGCGATGCCGGTTCCACCTTCGTGCTGGCGCTGCCCGATGCCGAGGTCGCGGTGGAACTGCCGCTGCCGGGCCGCCACAGCGTGCGCAACGCACTGGCCGCGGCGGCGATCGGCTGGGCGCTCGGCGCCAGCGCCGACGCCATCGCCGCGGCACTGGCATCGGCGCAGCCGGTGGCCGGCCGCCTGGCCCGCCATCGCCTGCGCGGCGGCGGGCTGCTGATCGACGACACCTACAACGCCAACCCGGGCTCGATGGCCGCGGCGATCGACACCCTGGCGGTCGCGCCGGGCCGGCGCTGGCTGGTGCTGGGCGACATGGGCGAGCTGGGCGCGGACGCGCAGGCGCTGCACGCCGAGATCGGCCGCCGCGCCCGCCAGGCCGGCGTCGAGCGCCTGTTCGCGCTGGGCCGGTTGAGCGCGGCGGCGGCGGACGCCTTCGGCGCCGGCGCCGCCCATTACGCGAACCACGCGGCGCTGACCGAAGCGCTCGCCGCCGAGGCGGCCGCCGTGACGGCGGCCGGGGAGGGCGCGCGGCTGCGCGTGCTGATCAAGGGGTCGCGCAGCAGCGCGATGGAGCGGGTGGCGTCCGCATTGCTCGAATCGATGGGAGACGCGGCCGATGCTGCTTGAGCTGGCCCGCTGGCTGCAGGGTCTGGAGGATTTCTTCGGACTGTTCAACTACCTCACCTTCCGCGGCATCCTGGCCGCGCTGACGGCGCTGTTCCTGTCGCTGTGGTGGGGGCCTGCGCTGATCCGCAAGCTGGCGCAGTACAAGGGCGGCCAGCCGATCCGCCAGGACGGCCCGCAGACGCACTTCTCCAAGGCCGGCACGCCGACCATGGGCGGCGCGCTGATCCTGTTCACCGTGCTCGCCTCGGTGCTGCTGTGGGGCGACCTGCGCAACAAGTACGTGTGGGTGGTGCTGGCGGTGATGATCGCCTTCGGCGCGATCGGCTGGTACGACGACTGGATCAAGATCGTCAGGCGCGATCCCAACGGCCTGAAGTCGCGCTGGAAGTACCTGCTGCAGTCGGTGTTCGGGCTGATCGTGGGCCTGTACCTGTTCCACACCGCCGACGTGCCGGCCGCGACCACGTTCTACATCCCGCTGTTCAAGGCGGTGGCGCTGCCGCTGGTGTCGGTGACCTTCGTGGCCATCGCCTACTTCTGGATCGTCGGCTTCTCCAACGCGGTCAACCTCACCGACGGCCTCGACGGCCTGGCGATCATGCCCACCGTGCTGGTGGCCTGCGCGCTGGGCGTGTTCGCCTACGCCTCGGGCAACGCGGTGTTCTCCAACTACCTGCAGATCCCGCAGATCCCGGGCGCGGGCGAGCTGATCATCATCTGCGCGGCGATCGCCGGCGCCGGCCTCGGCTTCCTGTGGTTCAACACCTACCCGGCGATGGTGTTCATGGGCGACATCGGCGCGCTGGCGCTGGGGGCGGTGCTGGGCACGATCGCGGTCATCGTGCGCCAGGAGCTGGTGCTGGTGATCATGGGCGGCATCTTCGTCATCGAGACGCTCTCGGTGATGATCCAGGTGGCCTCGTTCAAGCTGACCGGCAAGCGCGTGTTCCGGATGGCGCCGATCCACCACCACTTCGAGCTGAAGGGCTGGCCGGAGCCGCGGGTGATCGTGCGCTTCTGGATCATCTCGGTGATCCTGGTCCTGGTCGGCCTGGCGACGTTGAAGGTGCGCTGATGAACCCGCACTTCGACCCCGCCAGACAGGCCACGCCGCTGGATGCGATCCAGGGGCGCTTCGACCCGTGGCTGGTCGGCGCGGCGATCGCGCTGGCGGTGCTGGGCGTGGTGATGGTCGCCTCCAGCTCGATCGCCATCGGCGAGGAGCTGCACGTCGGGCCGTTCTACTTCCTGACCCGGCACCTGATGTTCCTCGGGCTCGGCGCGGTGCTGTGCATGGTGGTGGCGCGCACCGAGCTGCGCAGCATCGAGAAGTACGACCGCCTGCTGCTGCTGGGCTGCTTCGTGGCGCTGCTGCTGGTGTTCGTGCCGGGGCTGGGCTACAGCGTCAACGGCGCGCGGCGCTGGATCAACCTCGGGGTCTCCAACTTCCAGGTCGTCGAGGCGGTGAAGCTGATGTACATCGTCTGGCTGGCGAGCTACCTGGTCCGCTTCCGCGACGAGGTCAACGCGACCTGGGGCGCGATGCTCAAGCCGATCGGCGTGGCGGTGGGGCTGATGGGGCTGCTGGTGCTGCAGCCGGACTTCGGTTCCCTGGCGCTGATCCTGGCGATCACCGCCGGCATGCTGGTGCTGGGCGGCGTGCACCTGCCGCGCATGGCCGCGCCGGTGATCGTCGGCCTGCCGGTGCTGGCGGTCGTGGCGATCGCCGAACCCTACCGCATGCGCCGGCTGACCTCGTTCATGGACCCGTTCGCGGATCCCTTCAACAGCGGCTACCAGCTGGCCAACGCGCTGATGGCGGTCGGGCGCGGCGAATTCGCCGGGGTGGGTCTGGGCGCCTCGATCCAGAAGCTCAACTACCTGCCCGAGGCGCATACCGACTTCATCCTCGCGGTGATCGCCGAGGAACTCGGCTTCCTGGGCGTGTGCCTGGTGGTCGGGCTGTACGCGCTGCTGGTCGGGCGCGCGCTGTGGATCGGCCTGAAGTGCGTGGAGATGCGCCGCCACTTCGCCGGCTACTGCGCGTTCGGCGTGGCGCTGTCGATCGGCCTGCAGAGCCTGGTCTCGATCGGCGTCAATCTGGGCCTGCTGCCGACCAAGGGCCTGACCCTGCCGCTGGTGTCCTCCGGCGGCTCCAGCGTGCTGATGACCTGCGTGGCGGTGGGCCTGCTGCTGCGCGTGTCCTACGAACTCGACCGCGCGCAGCGCCAGGTCGCGCGCCTGCGCGGCGAGGGCCCGGCTGCGGCCGCGGCGGCGCCTGCGGCGACGTCCACCGCCGCGCCCGCGGCGCCGGCGGCCGCGGCGCGCGGGACCGGCCGCCTGCGCCAGCGCGTCGATCCGACCTTCGGGAGAACCGCATGATCCGCCGCCTGCTCGACGCTCATGCACTGTCCGGCGCCGACCTCGCGCGGGCCTTCGACCGCGTGCACTTCGTCGGCGTCGGCGGCGCCGGCATGAGCGGCATCGCCGAGGTGCTCAACACGCTCGGCTACCGCGTCTCGGGCTCCGATCTCGCCGACAACGCCGTCACCCGACGCCTGCAGGCGCTGGGCATCCGCGTGCAGCGCGGCCATGCCGCGGCCAACGTGCTCGGCGCCGACTGCGTGGTGGTGTCGAGCGCGATCCGCGCCGACAACCCGGAACTGATGGAGGCGCGCGCGCAGCGCATCCCGGTGGTGCCGCGCGCGGAGATGCTGGCCGAGCTGATGCGCTTCCGTCGCGGCATCGCGGTGGCCGGCACCCACGGCAAGACCACCACCACCTCGCTCACCGCCAGCGTGCTGGCCGAAGGCGACCTGGACCCCACCTTCGTGATCGGCGGCCAGCTGCTCGCCGCCGGTGCCAATGCGCGCCTGGGCGGCAGCGACTGGCTGGTGGCCGAGGCCGACGAGAGCGACGGCAGCTTCCTGCGCCTGAACCCGCTGATGGCGGTGGTGACCAACATCGACGCCGACCACCTGGAGAACTACGGCGGCGACTTCGCCCGCGTGCAGGCGGCGTTCTCGGAGTTCCTGCACCGGCTGCCGTTCTACGGGCTGGCGGTGCTGTGCATCGACGATCCCGAGGTCGCGCGGCTGGCCGCCGACACCCCGCGCCACGTCACCACCTACGGCTTCGCCGCCGGGGCCGACGTGCGCGCCGAGGACGTCGGCCAGGACGGTGCGCGCATGCGCTTCGTGCTGTGCCTGCCCGACGGCAGCCGCACGCCGGTGTCGCTGGCGCTGCCCGGCCGGCACAACGTGCAGAACGCGCTGGCCGCGGCCTCGATCGGCTGGCAGCTCGGCGTATCGCCGCAGCAGATCGCAGCCGCGCTGGACAAGTTCCAGGGCATCGGCCGCCGCTTCAACCTGCTGGCCGAGCTGACCACGCCGCAGGGCGCGCGGGTGCAGCTGGTGGACGACTACGGCCACCACCCGAAGGAGCTGAAGGCGGTGTTCGAGGCGGCGCGCGGCGGCTGGCCCGACCGCCGGCTGGCGGTGGCGTTCCAGCCGCATCGCTACAGCCGCACCCGCGACCTGCTGGACGACTTCGCCGGCGTGCTGTCGGAGGTGGACGTGCTGGTGCTGACCGAGGTCTACGCCGCCGGCGAGGCGCCGATCGCCAACGCCGACGCCAAGGCGCTGGCGCGCGCGATCCGCGCGCGCGGCCGCCTGGACCCGGTGGTGGTGGCCGACGTGGACGAACTGCGCGCGGTGCTGCCCGACGTGCTGGAGGACGGCGACCTGCTGCTGGTCATGGGCGCCGGCGACATCGGCCAGGCCGCCCAGCGGCTGGCGCAGGAAGGCTTCGCGGAGGCGGTGCGATGAGCGCGGTCGCGACCTTCCCGCCGCCGCGGCTGCGCGATCCCGCCGGGTTCGGCCGGGTGGCGGTGCTGATGGGCGGCAACGGCTCCGAGCGTACGGTGTCGCTGGATTCCGGCCGCAACGTGCTCGCCGCGCTGCGCGCCGGCGGCGTCGATGCGCATCCGGTGGACGGCATCCCCGCGCTGCTGGACGGGCTGGCCGCGGGGCGCTTCGATCGCGTGTTCAACATCCTGCATGGCGGCGACGGCGAGAACGGCGTGCTGCAGGGCCTGCTGGAGGCGCTGCGGGTGCCGTACACCGGCTCCGGCGTGCTGGGCTCGGCGCTGACCCTGGACAAGATCCGCACCAAGCAGGTGTGGGCGAGCCTGGGCCTGCCGACGCCGGCCTACGCGCGGCTGGCGCCGGGCGAGGACGTGCATGCCGCGGCGCGCGCGCTGGGACTGCCGGTGATCGTGAAGCCGTCGCAGGAAGGTTCCAGCGTCGGCGTCAGCCGCGTGTTCGACGAGGCGGGGCTCGACGAGGCGGTGCGCCTGGCCGCGCGCTACCCCGGCGAGCTGCTGGTCGAGCGGATGGTGGTCGGCGACGAGCTGACCGTCGGCATCCTCGACGCCGGCGACGGCCCGCGCGCGCTGCCGTCGATCCGCATCGTGCCCAAGGGCGCCTGGTACGACTACGAGGCCAAGTACGTCTCCGACGAGACCCAGTACCTGTGCCCGGGCCTGGAGGGCGAGGACGAGCGCCTGCTCGGCGAACTGGCGCTGCGCGCGTTCGTCGCCGCCGGCTGCCGCGGCTGGGGCCGGGTGGACGTGATGCGCGAGCGCGCCAGCGGCGCGTTCCAGCTGCTCGAGGTCAACACCGCGCCCGGCATGACCAGCCATTCGCTGGTGCCCAAGGCCGCGGGCGTGGCCGGCATGGACTTCGAGGCGCTGTGCTGGCGCATCCTGGAGGGCACGCTGTGAGGCGGGCAATGGGACAGCAGGGGCCGGGGGCCAGGGGCCAGGGGCCTTGGAACAGCGGGGCAGCGTGCGCCGTTGGGCCGGGCGTGCGCCCTTCGTGGCCATGCCGCGTCTCCCGCTCTTTCTCTGGCCTCTGGCCCCTGGCCCCCGGCCCCCGCTCCACAGGAGCGCGTCCATGAACGCGCTGCTGCGCATCCTGGCCTGGTCGATCGCGGTGGCGCTGGTGGCGCTGCCGGTGGTCGCCGTGGTGCAGGGCTGGATCGGCGCCGAGCGCTGGCCGCTGCGCACCCTGCGGGTGACCGGCGCGCTGGAGCGGGTGAGCGACGACGCGCTGCGCGCGGCGGTGCTGCCCTACGCGCGGCAAGGCTTCTTCGCGGTCGATCTGGCCGGCGCGCAGGACGCCGTTTCGCGGCTGGCCTGGGTCGAGCGCGCCGAGGTGCGCAAGCGCTGGCCGGACGTGCTGGAGGTGCGCATCAGCGAGCACCGGCCGTTCGCGCGCTGGGGCGAGGACCGGCTGCTGTCCGACCGGGGGCGCCTGTTCCCGGCCGCCGGCGTCGGGCCGCAGCCGCAGCTGCCGCGCTTCGACGGTCCCGAGGCGCGCATCGCCGACGTCGTCGCGCTCTACAACGAGTCGCGCGCGCTGTTCGGGCCGACCGGACACGACGTCGGACGTCTGGCGATCGACACCCGCGGCAGCTGGACGATGACGCTGTCCAACGGCACCGAGGTCATCGTCGGCAGCCAGCAGGCGCGCCCGCGGCTGGAGCGCTTCGCCCGCCTGCTGCCGCGGCTGGTGCACGAGCGCGCCGGGCAGCGGCTGGCGCGCGCGGACCTGCGCTACACCAACGGGTTCGCGCTGACCTGGGAAGAAGAGCAGGGGCCAGGGGCCGGGGGCCAGGGGCCAGGGAGCGAACCCGCCACGTCCCCGGCGCCGCGCAGCGCCGCCGCGCCCCGGTCCGTCTCCGCCGCCGCCCTCGCGTCGCAGCGTCCCGCTTCTCCCTGGCCCCCGGCCCCCGGTCTCCGGCTCCTGGAACCCGCGAGCAGCGTGGCGACGTATCGACCTTTCCCTGCCGCCGCCCTCGCGTCGCAGCGTCCCGCTTCTCCCTGGCCCCTGGCCCCCGGCCTCCGGCCCCTGGAACCCGCGAGCAGCGTGGCGACGCATCGACCTTTCCCCGCCGCCGCCCTCGCGTCGCAGCGTCCCGCTTCTCCCTGGCCCCTGGCCCCCGGCCCCTGGCCCCTGGAACTCCTACGCACATGAACCGAAAAGGCGACAAGGCCCTCATCGTCGGCCTCGACATCGGCACCTCCAAGGTGGTGGCGCTGGTCGGCGAGTATTCCCCCGGCAACCCGATCGAGGTGATCGGCATCGGCAGCCACGAATCGCGCGGGCTCAAGCGCGGCGTGGTGGTGGACATCGAGTCCACGGTGCAGTCGATCCAGCGCGCGATCGAGGAAGCCGAGCTGATGGCCGGCTGCGAGATCCGCTCGGTCTACGCGTCCATCTCCGGCAACCACGTGCAGTGCAAGAACTCGCCCGGCATCGTGCCGATCCGCGACGGCGAGGTGACCTGGGCCGACCTGGACCGCGTGCTCGACGCGGCCAAGGCGGTGGCGATCCCGGCCGACCAGAAGATCCTGCACGCGATCCCGCGCGAGTACGTGCTCGACGATTCGCAGGAAGGCATCCGCAATCCGGTCGGCATGACCGGCGTGCGCCTGGAGGTGCACGCGCACCTGGTGGTGTGCGCGCAGTCGGCCGCGGCCAACATCAGCAAGTGCGTGCAGCGCTGCGGTCTCTCGATCGACGATCTGGTGCTGTCCTCGCTGGCCTCCAGCACCGCGGTGCTGACCGCCGACGAGCGCGAGCTGGGCGTGGTGCTGGTGGACATCGGCGCCGGCACCACGGATCTCGCGGTGTTCGTGCAGGGTGCGATCTGCCACACCGCCTCGCTGCCGATCGCCGGCGACAAGGTCACCGAGGACATCGCGCACATGCTGCGCACGCCCACCCCGGAGGCCGAGCAGATCAAGGTGCGCTACGCCTGCGCGCTGGCGCAGCTGGCCACTAGCGAGGAATCGATCCAGGTGCCCAGCGTCGGCGACCGCCCGCCGCGGCGGTTGCCGCGGCAGTCGCTGGCGCAGGCGGTGCAGGCGCGCTACGAGGAGATCTTCGAGATGGTGCAGGCGGAGCTGCGCCGTTCGGGCTTCGAGCAGCACGTGCGCGCCGGCATGGTGCTGACCGGCGGCGCCTCGAAGATGGAAGGCGTGGTCGAACTGGCCGAGGAAATGCTGCAGATGCCGGTGCGCGTGGGCATCCCGCAGCACGTCACCGGCCTGGGCGAAGTGGTCGGCAACCCGGTGCACGCCACCGGCATCGGCCTGCTGCTGATGGGCAGCCAGATCGAACATCCCCGGCGCCCGGTGATCCCGACCGGGCGCGCGGGCAGTTTCTTCAAGAAGTTGAAGGAGTGGTATCGCGGCGAGTTCTGACGAACTCGCCGGGATCAGGGGCCGGAGGCCAGGGATCAGGGACGGCACGGGCTTCACGGGACTGGACACAGGAGCGGCACAGGCAAGCGGAGCGACAAGGCGGCAAGCGACTTCAAAAACTAGAAATCGCCGGTGGAACCGACGGCCTGCCAGGGGCTTTCCCTGGCCCCTGGCCTCCGGTCCCCGGCCCCCAAACAGAGGACACGGACATGGCGCATTTCGAACTGGTGGAAAAGATGGCTCCCAACGCCGTCATCAAGGTGATCGGCGTGGGCGGCGGCGGCGGCAACGCGGTCTCGCACATGGTCAGCAGCAGCGTGGACGGGGTGGAATTCATCACCGCCAACACCGACGCGCAGGCGATCAAGAACTGCGGCTCCAAGCTGCAGCTGCAACTGGGCAGCAGCGTGACCAAGGGCCTGGGCGCGGGCGCGAACCCCGAGGTCGGCCGGCAGGCCGCGCTCGAGGACCGCGAGATCATCATGGACGCGCTGCAGGGCGCGGACATGGTGTTCATCACCGCCGGCATGGGCGGCGGCACCGGCACCGGCGCGGCGCCGGTGGTGGCGCAGCTGGCCAAGGAGATGGGCATCCTGACGGTGGCGGTGGTCACCAAGCCGTTCCCGTTCGAGGGCCGCCGCCGCATGCAGGTGGCGCTCAAGGGCATCGAGGACCTGTCGCAGCATTGCGACTCGCTGATCACCATCCCCAACGAGAAGCTGATCACCGTGCTCGGCCGCAACGCGACCATGATCCAGGCCTTCCGCGCCGCCAACGACGTGCTGCTGGGGGCGGTGCAGGGCATCGCCGACCTGATCGTGCGCCCGGGCCTGATCAACGTCGACTTCGCCGACGTGCGCACCGTCATGTCCGAGATGGGCCTGGCGATGATGGGCACCGGCCACGCCCGCGGCGACGACCGCGCGCAGGCCGCTGCCGAGGCCGCGATCCAGAACCCGCTGCTCGACGACGTCAACCTGGCCGGCGCCAACGGCATCCTGGTCAACATCACCGCCGGTCCCGACTTCACCATGGCGGAGTTCGACGAGGTCGGCCGCACGATCGAGAACTTCTCCAGCGAGGACGCGACCGTCGTCATCGGTACCGTGCTCGATCCGGACATGCAGGACGAGGTCCGCGTCACCGTGGTCGCCACCGGCCTCAACCGCGCCGCGGCCCGTCCGGGCGTGCGCGGCGGCGAGTACGGCAGCGAGCGCGCCGCGCGTCCGCAGGTGCAGCTCATCCACACCCAGGTGCGCCGCGACGGCACCACCGGGCTGCCGATCGACGAGGTGGTCTCCGGCGGCGCCGGCCAGGCGCCGAGCATCGCCTCGGCCCTGCGCGGCCGCAGCGGCGGCGAGGACAGCGCGGCTTCCAAGCCGGCGGTGGCCGACTTCGGCAACGACAGCAGCTACCTGGACATTCCGGCGTTCCTGCGCCGCCAGGCGGACTGAGTCCGTCCGGCGGCATCCGCGCCTGCGCCACGGCCATCCGGCCCTGGCGCGCAGCGGTGCGTCGCGTTCGCGGTACCGGTTCGCCGGTGCCGGTCCTCTTGCCACCGGGCCCGCGCCGGGCCCGGTGGGTTTTTCCGCGCAACGCAGCGGTTCTGCACCGGCGCTTGCCGCGCAGTCGCCGCGTCCCCACGCTCGCCCGTATCCCGGGCCGCCGGCCGCCGCCGCTTCCGTCCGGTTCAGCGGGCCGCGTGCTAATCTTCCGCCGTTCTGCGTCGGCTTCGCGCGTTCTTCACGTCCCCCAGATTCCCCACCCGATGCCCAAGCAACGCACTCTCAAGAACACGATCCGCGCCACCGGGGTGGGTCTGCACAGCGGCGAGAAGGTCTACCTGACCCTGCGCCCGGCGCCGGTCGACACCGGCATCGTGTTCCGCCGCGTGGACCTGGACCCGGTGGTGGAGATCCCCGCCTCGGGCGAACTGGTGACCGAGACCATGCTGTGCACCGGGCTCACGCGCGGCGAGGGCAAGGTGATGACGGTCGAGCACCTGATGTCGGCGCTCGCCGGCCTGGGCGTGGACAACGTCTACGTCGAGCTGTCCGCCGCCGAGGTGCCGATCATGGACGGCTCCTCCGGCCCGTTCGTGTTCCTGCTGCAGTCGGCCGGCATCGTGACCCAGGACGCGCCCAAGCGCTTCATCCGCATCCTGCGCCCGATCGAGGTGCGCGACGGCGACAAGCTCGCCCGCTTCAGCCCCTACGACGGCTTCCGCCTCGACTTCACCATCGAGTTCGACCACCCCGCCATCCCGACCCAGCAATCGCGCGCCACCGTGGAGTTCTCCACCGAGAACTACATCCGCGAGGTCAGCCGCGCCCGCACCTTCGGTTTCATGCGCGACCTGGAGTTCATGCGCGAGCGCAACCTGGGCCTGGGCGGCTCGATGGACAACGCCATCGTGCTCGACGAGTTCCGCGTGCTCAACGACGACGGCCTGCGCTACGCCAACGAGTTCGTGCGGCACAAGATCCTCGACGCCATCGGCGACCTCTATCTCGTCGGCCATCCGGTGCTGGGCGCCTTCGAGGGCCACAAGTCCGGCCACGCGCTCAACAACAAGCTGGTGCGTGCGCTGCTGGCCGAGCGCTCGGCGTGGGAGGAGGTCACCTTCGCGGTGGACGCGCCTTCGCCGCTCGCCTACGGCGTGCCCGTCGCGGCCTGAGCCCCGGCCGCGGTTGCGGCCTGTTTCCTGCGCTTCCGATCCCGGAGACCGTCCGTCGGACCGTCCGCGCGCGTGCGTTTCGCGGATGAGCGCACAGTGAAGCCATAACGAAAATCTAACATCCGCCTAGCGATTTCTTATCGAGGCGTTAACCCCTCGCGAAGGCCGTGCCGCTAGGATGCCCGCTCCCCCTGCGTGGACGCGGTGTGAAGCCGAAGCTCAGGGGGCGCTGTCGTCGTCGGCCCGATCCGGCGACAGCAGCGCGGCGGCTTCGCGCAGGGCCTGCTCGGCGCGGGGCGTCAGACGACGTGGAGCCGGTGTCGCGCGGGGAGGCGGCGTCGCCGCCCGCGTGGCGGTCCTGACCGTCAGTTCAGCGACATCCAGCCCGATGGATCGGGCCGCCTCGAGGATCTCCGGCCCGGCCAGCCTGACCCGGGCATGCCAGACCGGAGCTTCCACGAGCAAGACGAGCCTGCGGCCGTCGACGTTGCCCAGCCGCGCATGCGCGGCCAACGCCGGAGGCAACAGGGGGCGCAATTGCCGATCCAGCCCGTCGAGCCACAGCGCCCGGCGGATCGGGTCCCCGGCGGCGCCGTCGAGCAGCGCATCGAGCGCGGGCTGGGCGGGGCGCGGGCGGGAACCCGGCGGCTTGGAACGAGAACCAGACATCGAACGCATGACCTTACACGACATCACCCGGCAGGCGCAGGCGCGCATCATGCACTGGCTGCAGGGCGGACGCGCGCTGGTCGCCCGCCGCCCCGGCGCCGCGGCGGCGGTGCTCGCCTGCGGCGGCTTCGTCCTCGGCGGCGGGCTCGGCGCCGCCGAGATCGCCCGCCTGCACGCCGAGAACGCGCGCCAGCACGCGCTCATCGAAGCCACCCGCCAGGAAGCGCAGCGCGAAGTCAACGCGCTCGCCGCGCGGCTGGGCGAGCTGCAGGCCCAGGCCAATCGCCTCAACGCCCTCGGCGAACGCCTGACCCGGATCGGCAAGCTCGGCGACGGCGAATTCGACTTCAACGCCGCCGTCGGCGTCGGCGGCCCGGGCCCGGTGCAGGACATGCCCGCGCGCGGCCTGCAGGAAGGCCTGGAGCAGGTGGACGCGCAGTTCCGCGCCTCCGGCTCCCAGCTCTCGGTCCTGGAGGCGCTGCTGCTGGGCCAGCAGATGGACCGCGCGGCGCTGCCCTCGCGCTCGCCGGTGGCCAGCAGCTACGTGACCTCCGGCTACGGCCATCGCGCCGATCCCTTCGGCGGCGGGCGCGCCTACCACAAGGGCATCGACTTCCACGCCCGCCGCGGCGATCCGGTGATGGCCGTGGCCGACGGCGTGGTCAGCTTCTCCGGCCGCCGCGCCGGCTACGGCAACGTGGTCGAGGTGGACCACGGCAACGGCTACGTGACCCGCTACGCGCACAATTCCCGCAACACGGTCAAGGTGGGCGATCTGGTCCGCGCCGGTCACGAAGTGGCCAAGGCCGGCTCGACCGGCCGCTCCACCGGCGTGCACGTCCACTTCGAGGTCTGGGAGAACGGCCGGGTGCGCAACCCGCGCGAGTTCCTGGACGACATGGGCGTACGCCGCCAGTAAGACCGCTCCATCCGAAGTTTGAAAACGCGGCGGTCTCCGGAGGCTTCCGAAGCGACTCCCGCCCGACACCATCGCCCCTCTCCCGCCTGCGGGAGAGGGGGGGGTGAGGGCGGGGGGGGCGGCAGTTTCGTATGGGCCCTCATCCGCCCCTCCGGGGCACCTTCTCCCGCAGGCAGGAGAAGGGAACCCCTCCCGTCAGCTTGAAAGGCAGCCGCCCCGTCCCCACGGTACAATCCGCTCCGCCATGAAAAAGGGCGCCCCGCGCCCTTTTTTCGTTGCGGGCCCCGGGGGACCGGCGGCCCGTGCCACGATTCCCAACCGGTACCTCCATGCTCAATCGCCTGCTCACCAGCGTCTTCGGCAGCCGCAACGATCGCCTCGTCAAACAACTCGAGAAGGTGGCCCAGAAGGTCAACGCCCTGGAGCCGCAGATGCAGGCGCTCTCCGATGCCGACCTCCAGGCCAAGACGCCGGAATTCAAGCAGCGGCTGGCCAAGGGCGAAACGCTCGACCAGCTGCTGCCGGAAGTGTTCGCGGTCTGCCGCGAGGCCAGCCAGCGCGTGCTCGGCATGCGCCACTACGACGTCCAGCTGATCGGCGGCATGGTCCTGCACATGGGCAAGATCGCCGAGATGCGCACCGGCGAGGGCAAGACCCTGGTGGCCACGCTGCCGGTCTACCTCAACGCCCTGGAAGGCAAGGGCGTGCACGTGGTGACGGTCAACGACTACCTGGCCCGGCGCGACGCCGCGCAGATGGGCAAGCTCTACAACTGGCTCGGCCTCAGCGTGGGCGTGGTCTACCCCGGCATGCCGCACGGCGACAAGCACGCCGCCTACGGCGCCGACATCACCTACGGCACCAACAACGAGTTCGGCTTCGACTACCTGCGCGACAACATGGCGCTGTCCAAGGCCGACCGCTACCAGCGCGGCCTGCACTACGCCATCGTCGACGAGGTCGATTCGATCCTGATCGACGAGGCGCGCACCCCGCTGATCATCTCCGGCCCGGCCGACGAGAGCCCGGAGCTGTACATCAAGGTCAACCGCGTGGTGCCCTCGCTGGTGCGCCAGGCCACCGAGGACGGCGAGGGCGACTTCTGGGTCGACGAGAAGCAGAAGCAGGTGCACCTGTCCGAGGCCGGCCAGGAGCACGCCGAGGAACTGCTGCGCCGCGCCGGCATCCTCGGCGAGGACGAGGGGCTGTACGACCCCCAGAACATCCACGTCGTCCACCACCTCAACGCCGCCATGCGCGCGCATGCGATCTACCAGCGCGACGTGGACTACATCGTGCGCGACGGCGAGGTGGTGATCGTCGACGAGTTCACCGGCCGCACCCTGACCGGGCGCCGCTGGTCCGACGGCCTGCACCAGGCGGTCGAGGCGAAGGAGGGGGTGCCTGTCCAGCGCGAGAACCAGACGCTGGCCAGCATCACCTTCCAAAACCTGTTCCGCATGTACGGCAAGCTCGCCGGCATGACCGGTACCGCGGATACCGAGGCCTACGAGTTCCAGAGCATCTACGGGCTGGAAGTGGTGGTGATCCCGACCCATCGCCCGATGATCCGCAAGGACCACCCCGACGCCGTGTTCCTCAACCGCGCCGGCAAGTACCGCGCGGTCGCGCGCGAGATCAAGGAATGCCACGAGCGCGGCCAGCCGGTGCTGGTGGGCACCACCTCGATCGAGGTCTCGGAACTGCTGTCGGACCAGCTCAAGGCCGAGGGCATTCCCCACGAGGTGCTCAACGCCAAGCAGCACGAGCGCGAGGCGCAGATCATCGCCCACGCCGGCCGCCCGGGCGCGGTGACCATCGCCACCAACATGGCCGGCCGCGGCACCGACATCGTGCTCGGCGGCTCGCTGGAAGCCGAGCTGCACGAACTCGGCGAGGACGCCACCGACGAGCAGAAGGCCGCCGTGCGCGCCGCCTGGCAGGCTCGCCACGACCAGGTGGTGGCCGCCGGCGGCCTGCACATCATCGGTACCGAGCGCCACGAGTCGCGGCGCATCGACAACCAGCTGCGCGGCCGTTCCGGCCGCCAGGGCGATCCCGGCTCCAGCCGCTTCTACCTGTCGCTGGAAGACAACCTGATGCGCATCTTTGCCGCCGACTGGGTGCAGCGGGTCATGGCGCGCATGGGCCTGCAGGAAGACGACATCATCGAGTCGCCGCTGGTGACCAAGCAGATCGCCAACGCGCAGCGCAAGGTCGAGGCGCACAACTTCGACATCCGCAAGAACCTGCTCGACTTCGACGACGTCAACAACGACCAGCGCAAGGTCATCTACGGCCAGCGCGACGAGCTGCTCGACGCCGAGAGCGTCAAGGACAACATCGACGGCATCCGCGGCGACGTGGTCGCGGACCTGGTGGCGCGCTTCGTGCCGCCGGAATCGATCGATTCGCAGTGGGACCTGCCGGGGCTGGAATCCGCCCTGGAACAGGAATTCGGCCTGCGCACCGACCTGCAGGCGCTGCTGCGCGACCAGGAGCAGCTCGATGCCGAAGGCATCGCCGCGCACGTGCAGGCCGAGGTCGACGCGCTGTTCGAGGCCAAGGAGCGCCAGATCGGCTCGGAGACCATGCGGATGCTGGAGAAGCACCTCATGCTCAACGTGCTCGACCAGAGCTGGAAGGAGCACCTGGCGCGGATGGACTACCTGCGCCAGGGCATCTACCTGCGCGGCTACGCGCAGAAGCAGCCGAAGCAGGAGTACAAGCGCGAGGCGTTCGTGCTGTTCTCGGAGATGCTCGACAAGGTCAAGCGCGAGGTGGTGACGCTGCTGGCGCGGGTGCGCGTGCGCAGCGAGGAGGAAATCGCGGCGATGGAGGCGCAGGAGCGCCGCCAGATCGAGGAGCAGCTCAACCGGGCGCAGTTCCAGCATGCCGACGCCGGCGGCTACGGCGCCGACGAGGAGGCCGAGCAGGCGCTGCGGCAGCGCGCGCAGCCGATGCCGGGCGCGCCGGTCACCCGCGAGGCGCCGAAGGTGGGCCGCAACGATCCCTGCCCCTGCGGCAGCGGCAAGAAGTACAAGCACTGCCACGGGCAACTCAGCTGAGGCCGGGTCGGCCCGTATGCGGGCTGCCCATCCAGCTCGTTACGTCCGTGCTGCGCACGGACATCCTTTTAGCCGTCCCTTCTCCCGCGTGCGGGAGAAGGTGCCCGCAGGGCGGATGAGGGTTCCCGCATGCGGGAGAGGGGGCCAAATCGAATCCGCAGAAGGTTCGTGCCAATCCGGCCTCCGGATGCGACTTCGTTTCGCGCACATGCGTCGGCGAGTTGACGAGGTCCGGAAATCGGGCTGCGATTGCCCGCAGCGCGGTTGTTGCCGATGATGTCGCCATGAGCGAGCAGGACGGTGCCGTGCCCGTGGAGGTGGTGGCGGGCGTGATCACGGACGCGCGCGGCCGCGTGCTGCTGACCCGCAGGACCGAGGGCCGCGACCTGGCCGGGCTGTGGGAATTCCCCGGCGGCAAGCGCGAGCCGGGGGAGACGCCCGAGGCCGCGCTGGTGCGCGAGCTCCACGAAGAGCTGGGCATCCACGCCCGCGTCGGCGCGCCGCTGATCGCGGTGCCGCAAGCCTATCCGCACAAGCGCCTGCGCCTGGACGTACGCCGCATCGACGGCTGGCGGGGCGTGCCGAAGGGCCGCGAAGGCCAGGCGATGGCCTGGGTGCCGCAGGACAAGCTCGCCCGCTACGCCATGCCGCCTGCCGACCGTCCCGTGGTGGCCGCGCTGCACCAGCCGGATCGCTACGCGGTGACCCCCGCACCGGCGGCCGACGAGGCGGACGAAGCCTGGCTCGCCGGCGTGGAACGGGTGCTGGCCTCGGGCGCGCGTCGGCTGCAGGTGCGCCTGCCCGGCGTGGACGACGACCGACGCGGGCGCCTGGCGGCCGCCGCCGCCGTGCTCGCGCGCGCCGTCGGCGCGGAGGTGCTGATCAACGGCGACCCCGCGCTCGCCACGTCCCTCGGACTCGGCCTGCACCTGCCCGCCGCGCGACTGATGGCGCTGGCGCGGCGACCGGTCGCGGCCGACGTCCCCCTCGGCGCGTCCTGCCACAACGCGGAGGAGCTGCGGCAGGCCGAAGCCATCGGCTGCGACTTCGCGGTGCTCGGCCCGGTGGCGCCCACCGCCAGCCATCCCGACGCCGCGGGACTCGGCTGGGCCGGCTTCGCGGCGCTGCGCGAGACGGTCTCGCTGCCGATCTACGCCATCGGCGGCCTGGGCCCCGAGGCCATCGCCAGCGCGCGCGACCACGGCGCCCAGGGCGTCGCCGGCATCCGCGCATTCTGGTCGCCGGGCCGGGACGTCGTCGGCTAGGCGAAGTGCGCCGCGCCTTCGACCTGGCGTCAAGACCGCCGCACGCGGCCCGCCCGCTGGATCAGTCGCGCCCCGTCGCACGATCCAGACGCCTGCGCAGCGACCGCAATCTCTGCTGCAGCGCTGCGGGAGGCAGGGTCATCGCCATGGCTCGCATGCACCGCTGCAGGTGGTCGGGGTGCGTGCGCAGGCGATCCAGCGCTCGTTGCATGTCCAGGACGACGCCATCCCCGTAGGCGGTGCTGGCCTTGTCGATCGCGGGACGAAGCCTGCGCGGCGGCAGATCCATCATCGCCAGGTCGATCGCATCGCGGGAAAACGCGCTGTCGTCGCGCCAGCGGTCTGAATTGGCGAGCAGTTTGCTGGCCGCCATGTCGGTCGGCGAGAGCGTGGGAACGCCGCAGACGACGTCGCTGCGGCCGGGGGCGTCCAGTGCGATACGCGCTTCGCGGACGATCTCGAACTTGATGCGCTGGCCCTCGACCAGCAGTGCCGTGCGGATCCCGTACTGGTCGGCGCGGATATCGCGTGCCAAACGCAGTGGCGATGCATCATCGCGTTGCAGTGCGCCGAGACCGGCGGGCCCGGTCAGCGACTGCCGCAGTCGCCGGTAGCCGTCGGGTTCGGACACCAGAAAGTCGATATCGACCGATTCCCGGTACTCGCCGTACCGCAGCGCGATGGCGGTACCGCCACCGAACAGGCAAGCCAGCGCTCGCAGGCGCCGGCCATCGAGCGATTCGAGCACGGATGCGATCCGGCGGTGATGCGGTCGTTCAAACACGCAGTCTGTCTTCCCCGTAGACTCGCCGCAGCATCTGGATCAACGCCGTTTCGGCGGGCTCGAGCAGATCGGGCTGGAGATGCCGCCAGTTGCGCTCGTACAGTCCGAGCGCCTCCGAAGGCGACAGCGTCTGAGCGTCGTCGCCGACCTGCCATGCCAGGTGCCGCAACTGGGGATAGTCGGCCAGCCGGATGCGTAGCGGCAAGGCGGCGTCCGGCGATGTTCCGCGCTCGGTCGCTTCGCCGCCGGGGGCCAGGAGCCTCAGGTCCAGTCCCAGCACGTGCGCGGCGGCGAGCCACGAGCCGAGCGCAACCGTCGATTCGCCCTTCTCGAGCCGGTGCCATGTCACCCGGGACACATGCGCGGCTTCGGCCGCCGCAGTGACGCTGATGCCCAGCGCCTTGCGACGCTCGCGTAATGCCTGGCCCAGGGCCGCGGCCGCGTGCCGTTCGAAGGGAAGTTCAGCGGCCGGGCGAGCAGGCATAGCGGTTCCTTGCGGAAAGTGTTTCTCATAATATGCAAATCGGTCAAATTGTAAATCATGAGATACGTTTTTTGAGCGAGAGCCGCGATGAAAACGCCCCGCCCCCTCAGGCCGCAGGAGATCGGCGCGTGGTGTCCCCGCTGCGTTCCGCCAGCCGTCGATAGTGCGCGTCGAGCGCGGCGACGTGGGCATCGAGCGCTTCGAGCGGGGCGTCGTTGTAGATCACGTCGTCGGCGATCGCCAGCCGCGCCTCGCGGGTGGCCTGGGCGGCGAGCATGCGCTCGGCGAGCGCGGCGTCGATGCCGTCGCGCCGCTGCAGGCGGGCGAGCTGCACCTCGGCCGGCACGTCCACGACCAGCACGCGGTCGATCCAGGGGTAGGGGCCGAGCCCGCTCTCGGCCAGCAGCGGGATCGCCGCGATCGCGTAGGGGCCCGGCGCGGCTTCGCACGCCGCCCGCAGGCGCGCGCGGACCTGCGGGTGCACGATGGCTTCCAGCCGCTTGCGCGCCGCCGCGTCGGCGAACACGAGCCGGCGCATCCGCGCGCGATCGAGGCTGCCGTCCGGTTGCAGGATTTCGGGCCCGAACGCCTCGACCACCGCGGCCAGGCCGGCGCTGCCCGCCGCCACCGCCTCGCGCGCGGCGGCGTCGGCATCGGCGACCGCCACGCCCAGCGCGGCGAAGCGCTTCTCCACCTCGCTCTTGCCCGAGGCGATGCCGCCGGTCAGGCCGATGACGTAGCCGCTCATGCCGGCGCCCCCGGGCCGGCGTCGCGCGCCGCCGCCGCGTCCGGATCCTGGACCAGGCGGATGTTCTGCGCGGTGGGCGCCAGCGTGATGCCCTGCGCGCGCAGGCGCCGCAGCAGTTCGAACAGCACCTCGCTGCGGGTCCCGCCGACGATGCGCGGGGAGCGGGTGAAGCCGACGGCGGTGATCGCGATCGAGGCGTTGGCGATGCCGTCCAGCGTCACCGATGGCGCCGGCTCGTCGAGCACGGCCGGGTTCTGGGCGAAGACCTCCAGCAGGGTCGCGCGCACGGCGTCCACGTCGGTGTCGAGCGGGACCGAGAACTGCACCAGCACCCGGCCCAGCGGATCGGCCAGGGTTACGTTGCGTACCGGCTTGGTGATGAAATCGGAATTGGGCACGATGACCGTCGAGCGGTCGGCGACCAGGATCTCGGTGGCGCGCACGTTGATCTTCTTCACGTCGCCCTCGAACTCGCCCACGCTGACCCAGTCGCCGATCTTCACCGGGCGCTCCGCCAGCAGGATCAGCCCGGAAATGAAGTTCTGCGTGATCGCCTGCAGGCCGAAGCCGATGCCCACCGACAGCGCGCCCACCACCAGCCCGATCTGCTGGATGCTGATGCCCAGCGCCGCGAGGCCCATCGCCGCCACCAGGGTGACCCCGAAGTAGCGGGCCACGGTGGCCACGGAGTTGCGCGAGGCGCTGTCCAGGTCGGTGGCCGGCAGGTAGCGCTCGACCAGCCAGGCGTGCGCGGCCTGGACGGCCGCCCAGCCGCCGCCGAGGATGACGAGCGCCTTGGCCACGCCGGCGGGTGCGATCGTCACCTCGCCGATGCGCAGCCCGCCGGCGGCCATCGACAGCAGTTCGCGCCAACCGGAGAAGCTGGTGCCCAGCGGCGCCAGGACCAGGCCGGCGGCCATCAGCACCAGGGCCACCTTGGTCACCGCCGCGACGATCAGCCCGGCCTGCTGCATGCGCCGCCGCGGGATACCGGCGGCGCTCGCGGTGGCCGCGGCCATGCGGCTGTCGCAGCCGAACAGCATCCCGCACAGGTCGTCCACCCCGACCCACAGCAGGTAGAGCAGCGCGGCCACGATCGTGACCCAGACCACTTCGCGCCCCACCAGCAACGCGAACTGGAAGTAGCCCAGGCACAGCGCGGCCAGCAGCAACAGCACCGCCAGGCGCATCGCCGCCAGCAGCACCCGCAGCGCGGCCGCCAGGTGCACGGCGCCGCCATCGCGGCCGCCGGTGTGGAGGCGCTCGCGCCGCACGCCGATCGCCAGCAGGCCGTAGCTGAGCGCCACCGCGCCGGTGACCACCGCGCCGAGCGCGTCGTTGGGCCGGATCGCTTCGGCGATCGCCTCCACCAGCCGGTCGAGGAAGATCAGGCCGCCGGCCAGCCACGGGTAGCGCCGCAGCCGCCCGACGATGTCGTCGGGCAGCGGCGGCAGCCGCCAGCTCGCGTTGTTGGGCAGCAGCAGGCCGTTGCCCAGCGTGGCCGCCAGCGCGCCCAGCACCGCCGCGGCGACGCCGGCATCGGCCAGGCGCTCCATGACCTCCGAGGCCGGCTGGCCCCAGCGCAGGAACTGCGAGAGCAGGTAGGCGGCCACGCCGATGCAGGCCGTGCCCGAGGCGACCACCCACAGGGCGAGCGCGGAGCGGCGCAGCCGACCGCCCGGGGTGTGACGGATCGCGTAGTTGCGGCCCAGCCGCCGCAGCAGGCGCCGGACCGGCCAGGCCAGCGCCAGCGCCAGCAGCGCGGTGCCGATGGCCGCGGCGGCGCCGAAGCGGGCGATGGCATCGCCGACCGTGCGCTCGAGGGTGTTGAGGAAGGCCTGGACTCGCTGGCGGTCGGCCGGAAGATCCTCGGCCACCGAGCGCCACAGCCGCGGCCCCAGCGGCGAGCCGAAGCGCTCGGACAGCGTGGCGCCGAGGCGGCGGTTCTGGGCGGAGGCCGCCGCATCGCGCAGATCGCGCACGTCGAGCGCCAGCAGCCGGCCGCGCGCGACCGCGCTGTCGAGCGAGGAGACGCGGTCGGCCAGCTCCTGCCGGCGGCGGCGAACGTCGGCGTCCTCCGCCGACGCGTCCGCGGGCGCCGGCCCCAGTTCCTCCGCCCGCGCCTGGGCCGCCTTCGATTCGGTTTCCAGCGTGCGCACCGCCTCCTGCACGCGCACCTCCAGCGCCACCGCGGCATCGCGCAGCTGGACGAACTCGGCGGTCTCCTGGGCCTGCGGCAGCCGGTCGCGCAGCGTCTGCAGTTCGCCCGAGGCGGCGGACAGGGCGGCGATCGCGGCATCGGCCGGCGTGGCGGGGACTTCCTGCGCGGCGTCGGGCGCCTGCGCCCAGGCGGGCCAAGCCAGCGGCAGCAACAGGCAGAGCAGCAGCGCCCAGGCCGGGGCGGTGGGCGCCCGGCGCGGGGCCGGGAATGGGGCGTGAACGGCGCGAAGGGCTGGGGACGTCATGCGGACCGGCGGGCAGGGCGTGCCCGCCATTGTGGCGCGAGCCGGCGTGATGTCCACGCGCAGCGCGAGGACGATCCCTTCCCCCGCAAGCGGGGGGCACGCTGTTTTTCCCTTCCCCCGCAAGCGGGGGAAGGCGCCGAAGGCGGATGGGGGCACGC